>CAWUKT010000067.1:0-39415 GCA_963923035.1 uncultured bacterium | reverse complement strand
CCGCCCGGCGCAAGGCCGGGCTGCCCCACCTACCCTGTTGGGCGCATGCAGCTCAAGGCTGGGCTTGCCCACCTCGGCGCTGGCCCCGCCCAGCTCAACGCTGGGCTTGCCCACCAATATTTGAGAGTCGCCTCCTTCGACATTGCATTTCTCCACCCCAAGCCCCAATTCGCGAAAGATTATTTTGCTCCCATTCGATCCCCTTTTCCCATCTCGTTTCGTAGAAGCAAATCCACGAAAGCTCCCCTTGGCCATGATGCTGGTTCCTCCTTTTCCTATTTCCAAAATTTGCATATTCCCACATGTTCTAATTTGCCCATTTCCCCATTCCCTCAATTTTCACCTCCCCCATTTCCCGTTAACAATCGCCGAAAAGTGTTATATTAATTCTTGCCCTCTTCCCCCACCTTTACACCAACGAATCAATTAATTTTTCACTTCAAAATACCAATCCTATGATCGACGAAGATGATATCCAGGATCCCCAACAGGACAATCCCCATGACCCCAATCAGCAGCACCTGCCCCACGAGGCATGGCACGAGTCCCAAGACCGTCCCCAGCACTTGCCCCACGAGGCGTGGCATGAAACTTCTGGTCGGGCGCAGCGACGGCGGACAACTTCGGAGGATGAGGAAAAAGAGTAGCAGGGATTTTATTCGAGGAAAAGTCAGCCTGGGCGATCCGGGCTGACTTTTTTGGGTGGAATGCTTTCCGCTCCCGGCGGTCGACCTGGAACCCGATTGACCTTGCCGGGAACCCGTTCCGTTTACTTTCTCCGCGTTCCTCCCTCAAAATCATGTATATTTGCCCCACACACATTCCTAAGCATATCACAATGAAGAAACAATTTTTCCCCCTGTTGGCCCTGCTGCTCCTCTTTGGCCTTCAGGCAAATGCCCAGACCACCAAGCAATGCAAGGTCGATTATGACGTCGAAATCATTGACGCGGGCGAAACGGATCCGATGGCAGCTGCGATGATGAAGGACATGACCATGACCCTCGCCTTCCAGGACAAAGCAGCCCGCGTCGAAATGCACATGTCCATGATGGACATGGTCGTCGTCGCCGATGACGCCACCAAAAAAGGAGTTGCCCTGATGGACATGATGGGCATGAAAATGGCGACTGTGATGGGGGAAGAAGAGTTTGCCAGTGCGGAAACCGAAAGCACGCCGGACGTTCGTGAAACTGGAAAAACCAAGAAGATTGCCGGTTATACCTGCCACCAGGCCTTCGTCAAGTCGGATGACAGCAATGATGAAGTTGAAATCTGGTACACCAAGGACATCGTCGTGGACAACAAGTCCAGCGATTATTCCTACCAGGGTATCGAAGGCTTTCCGCTGGAAATGCTGGTCGATCAGGACGGCATGAAAATGCGGATGACGGCTTCTGATGTCAGCACGAAGAAAATGTCCAAGGACATGTTCAGCACCGAAGTTCCCGATGGCTATACCATCCAGGATCCCAGCCAGCTGGGCGGCGGCGGTGGTTACTGATCACTCCGACTCCAAGATATACGGCAGGCCACCCTTGGGTGGCCTGTTTGCGTTTTACAGCCCCTTTTTGCTGAGAATTTTCCGGTCGGTGATCCCCATTTTCAGCTTTTCCAACAGGTCCAAGGCCTTTTCAATCCGGCCATCGGTGGTCTTGTAGCGGGACACCATGAAGATGAGGCTCCGTTTGGCCCCGTCCGTCAACCCTTCGAACGCCCGTTGCCCCTCGGGATCGGTATCCAATACCGCCTCAAATTCTTCCGGCAATTCCGCCCCGTATTTGCTGGTATCCGGTTCCAGCTGGACTTCCACCCCTTCATCCGGCTCCAAATCGAGCTTTTTCAGCTTGTCCTTGCTCATCATGATATAGTGCCCGAATTCGCCGTGGAACATCAGCGCGGCATGCCAGGAATAGCGGTCATTCACCGTGACAATGGTCCGGTGGCCGTGATGGGCTTTGAATTCCAGCGCGATTTCAGTCGGAACGATCAGGAGATTGCCCCAACCAGAAGGGGAGCGGAGTGTGGAGGAAAAGGAGTGGGACATGGGAAATGGATTAAGGAGCGAGTCGGGTGATGCGCCAGTCGTCGCCGTCGTGGAAATAGGCGACGCGGTCGTGGAGGCGGCTGGCCCGGCCCTGCCAGAATTCAATTTTGTGAGGGATCACCACGTAGCCACCCCAAAAATCCGGGCGGGGAATATCTCCTTCGGCAAAGCGCTCGGAATGCGTGGCGACCTGGGCCTCCAGTTCGCTGCGGTCGCCCAGTTCCTGGCTTTGGGGCGAGGACCACGCGCCAATCCGGCTCTGACGGGGCCGGCTCTGGAAATAGGCATCCGACTCCTCGGCCGGCAATTGCTCGACCCGGCCGGCGATGCGGACCTGGCGCTCGAGGTCGGGCCAGAAGAAGCACAGGCTGGCCTTGCCGGTGGCGGCGATTTCCTGGCCTTTTTGGCTGGTATAGTTCGTGTAGAACACGAATCCGCGGGCGTCAAAGCCCCGCAGCAATACGATCCGGGCCGACGGCTGGCCGTCGCTGTCTACAGTCGCGAGCGTCATGGCATTCGGCTCGATCTGCTGGGCGGCCACCGCTGCGTCCATCCAACGACCAAATTGCTGGATGGGATCGGCGGCGACACTGGCGGCGTCCAATTCGCCTTGGATGTAATCGGTGCGGAGGTGACGGACTTTCTCGGATACTTCTTTCATAGATGGTCGGTACAATGGTTCCCTTCGAAATTCATTATCTTCCGGCAAATAATAAACCCATGAAACCCACTTTCGTTTACATCACCTGCAAAAATCAGGAAGAGGCCCGCAAAATTGGGCGGGCGGTGGTAGAAGATCAGTTGGCGGCCTGTGCGAATATCATGCCGCAAATGGTATCGATTTACAAGTGGGAAGGGAAAATGCAGGAAGATTCAGAAACGGTCCTTATTCTCAAAAGCCACATGGCCCTCAACGAGGAGTTGGTCGCACGGGTCCAGGAATTGCACAGCTACGAGGTGCCGGCGATCCTGACGCTGCCGATTGTGGGTGGGAGTGAGGCGTACGTGGAATGGATGGCGGGGGAAATGCGGGTATAGTGTCCCTGTCATTAAGCATTTAGTGGAAATGGACAGGATTCATTTGGATTCTTTTCTCCTCGGAAACGCAGTAGCTGGTTCCTTCCTTAAAAAAACATTAACTTTACACCGTGCAGGTTGACATTCTCCATCTCTATCAACAGGCCCGGCAACAGTCCCTCAGCCCCCAGGAAGTCGAATGGTTGGAATCCCAACTCGAACAATTTCCCTATTTCTCATTGCCCCATACCATCCTGGCCCGCCAATCTGCTCGCTCTGACGCGCCTCAAAAGAACCGTCGTTTGCTCAGTGGGGCCGCATTTTCCGCCAACCGCCTCCTCTTTCAGCAGTACATGCTCTCCGAAGGCTTGGTAGCGAAGACAGGAGCGGAGGAAAAGCCGGTCGTGGAGAAAAAAGCGTCTGAACCGACCCCGAAGAAGGAGGAAGCGAAGGAAAAACCGGCGGTGGAGGCGAAGCAAGAAACGACAGAACCAACCACAACCGAAACCAACCCCCAGCCAGTTCCCCAAGCCAAAGCGGCGAACAAGGAAGAGTCCAAGCCCCAAACCGAGGCCAAGACTTTAAGCGATGCGGGTGAAGGTGGGAAAAAGGAGACCCCGCCCGCCAATCCCTTGGGACCGGCGGTGGGCAAGACGAATTGGTACCTGCAAACCCAATTGAAGATCAAGACGGGGCGCCACAAGGGCAAACTGGAGGAAATCCGGTCGGCGATCAAGGTTCCGGCTGAGCCGGCAAAAGAAGCCAAGGCATCCCCCGCTCTTCAAAAGGAGGCCGAAGCCAAAGCGCAGCCCGCGAAAGAGGCCGCTCCTGCGAAAAAAGCGGAAGCAAAACCCGAACCGCCGAAGGAAGTTGCTGCGAATAAAAAGACCGAAGCGAAATCCACTCGGGCGAAAAAGGACACATCCGGCGATAAAGTAGAAGCGAAAACCTCATCTCCGAAAGAAGCGGCACCGAATAAAGAGACGGAAGCAAAAACAGCGTCGACAAAAGAGGCCGCTCCAGTTAAGAAAGTAGAAGCCAAATCTGAGCCGGCCAAGCAAGCTCTTGAGAAGAAAACTGCTCCCGTCGAGTCCAAGAAAGCCGCTGAACAGGTCAATGGAGCCGTGAAAAAGGGTGAAACTCCGAAAAAAGTAGCTCCCAACTCCGTTCCGACAGAGAAAACAGCCGCGACCTCTAAACCGGCCGAGACCAGCCCGGCGGCTGGTTCCAAGGATACAGTCGAAGACTCGTACCGCATCGGTGCGTTCAGCAACTTCACCTTCCTCGATGAGGTGGAATCGGAGGACAGCTCCGAGATCGATACCGCGCTGCCGCGCGAATACGTGGCGTTGTCGGCACCGATTTCGCCCGAAATCCCCTTCAATGAACTCATCATTGAAGACAAGGACCGACGCCTCGAAATCCTGGTCACCCCCGAGCAGCTGGAAGAATACTTCCAAGGCAAATTACCCCAGCCCGCGAAATCCGAGGCCAAGTCCGGCCTGGAATTTGATTTCCGGCCCATCGACCTGTCTATCACCACCGATGACCTGGACGAAAAGATTCTCGATGAGAAGGTCCGCCCAGCCGCGCCCTCAGTGAGTGCAGCCAACCGCACCGGTGAACTCATCAGCAAATTCATTGAGGAAGAGCCCACCATTACCCGTCAACCCTCCGGCAAAGCGCCGAAAGTGGACCTTTCCAAGGACAGCACGCAGGAAGACGACGAATGGATCACCGAAACCTTGGGCATAATTCACGCCATGCAGGGGAATACCTCCAAGGCCATCGAAATCTACCGCAAACTCGCCTTGAAATTTCCAGCAAAAAAGGCGTACTTTGACGATCTAATTCAAAAGCTGAAGAAATGAACATCATTTTCGCAATATTGGCCATCCTGGCATCCCTCTTGTTGATCCTCGTCGTTGTGATTCAAAACAGCAAAGGCGGTGGATTGAGCAGCACCTTTGGCGCCAGCAACCTGACCAATATGATCGGGAACCGTCGGGCTACCCAGGACATTGAGAAAGTTACCTGGTACCTCATCACCGGGGTAATGGTCATTTGCTTCATGGCGACCATTTTCTCTTCCGGCGGTACCGTCGCCCAGGAAGATTCCTTGGGCAACCTCCTTACCGGTTTTGGCGGTCAGCAGACCACTCAAACCGTTGCCCCGCCGGCCGGTCAGCCCGCCCTCCAGAATGGTCCCGCTGAAAATCAGTGATCACAACCGCCTCCGGGCGACATAGAAAGTATAAAAATTAAGTCCTCCATTTGTGGAGGACTTTTCTTTTAGGCTAATTTGCCATCACAATTCAAGTTACTATGGGAAAAACGGCTACGAAGAAACGACAAGAGCTGTTCAATATTGATTATCAGCGTGAAGGGTACAGAGATGAAGACTTGCTCAAGTTCTACCGCGCCCTTCTTTTGCCGCGGATGATCGAAGAAAAGATGCTGGTTTTGTTGCGTTCGGGGAAAATCAGCAAGTGGTTTTCCGGAATTGGGCAGGAAGGCATTGCCGTCGGGGCAGCGATGGCATTGCAATCGGAAGATTATATCCTCCCGCTCCACCGAAACCTCGGTGTCTTCACCACGCGGCAAGTTCCTTTGCCGCAGTTGTTCGCCCAGTGGCAGGGTAAGGCCGAAGGCTTCACCCGGGGCCGCGACCGCTCCTTCCACTTCGGCGCACCTGAGCACCGCATCATTGGGATGATCTCCCACCTCGGCGCGATGCTTCCCGTCGCGAATGGCATCTCCCTGGCGTCCAATCTCGATCAGGACGACCTGATTTCCCTCGTCTTTTCCGGCGATGGCGGCGCTTCCGAGGGCGATTTCCACGAAGCCCTCAACGTCGCATCCGTCTGGGACCTCCCCGTCATTTTCCTCGTCGAAAACAACGGCTATGGACTCAGCACCCCTTCCCGCGAACAATTCAACTGCGCCCAATTCCTCGACAAGGCCATTGGTTACGGGATTGAAGGCCACCAGGTCGACGGCAACAATGTCCTCGCCGTCCACCAAAAGATCAAAGAAATTTCTGCCCAGATGCGGAAGGACCGCAAGCCGGTGCTCCTGGAAGCCCTGACCTTCCGGATGCGCGGGCACGAAGAGGCTTCCGGCACCAAGTACGTTCCGCTGGAGTTGTTTGAGAAGTGGGGCAAAAAGGATCCGGTCATCAACTTTGAATCTTTCCTGGTCAAGGAAGGGATTCTGGATGAGGCCATGATCAATGAGACCCGCAAAGAGTTCAAGGCCCTGATCAACGATGGCCTTGACCAGGCCTACGCCTTCGAAGACATTACCCCTAACCTCTCTTACGAGTTGGGCGATGTCTACGCGCCTCAGAACGAGGTGTTCCCGGCGGCACCGGCCCCCGGGGAGCGCCCCTTGCGCTTTGTGGATGCCGTAAGAGAAGGCCTCCAGCAGGCACTGCAAGCCGACGACAGTCTCGTCGTCATGGGCCAGGACGTCGCCGAATACGGCGGCGTATTCAAAGTAACCGAAGGCTTCGTCGAAGAATTTGGGCGGGACCGCATCCGCAATACGCCGATCTGCGAAAGCGCCATCATCGGCTCCGGACTGGGCCTTTCCCTGCGGGGCCGTCCCTCCGTGGTCGAAATGCAGTTCGCCGACTTCGTTTCCTGCGGCTTCAACCAGATCGTAAACAACCTCGCCAAGACCAAATACCGCTGGAACCATCCGGTTCAGGTGACCGTCCGGATGCCCACCGGCGCTGGCGTTGCTGCGGGCCCCTTCCACTCCCAAAGCAATGAAGGCTGGTTTGCGAAGGTACCCGGCCTCAAATTGGTTTATCCCAGCAACCCCTACGACGCAAAAGGCCTGTTGACCGCTTCCATTTCGGAGCCCAACCCGGTCATTTTCTTCGAACACAAAGTCCTCTACCGCAGCAATTCCGGCCCGGTGCCCGAGGAATACTACCGCCTGCCCCTCGGAAAGGCAGCAAGGGTCCAAACGGGCGAAGACCTCACCATTGTTTCCTATGGCTGGGGCGTGCATTGGGCGCAGGAAGTCATTTCCGCGTTCCCGGATGCAAGTATCGAGTTGATCGACCTGCGGACTTTGTTGCCGTGGGACCGCGAAGCGGTGGCCGAGAGCGTGAAGAAGACGGGGAAATGCCTGATTGTCCACGAGGATACGATGACCCTGGGAATCGGGGCCGAAATCGCTGCCTATGTGGCCGAAGACCTGTTTGAATTCCTCGACGGGCCCGTGAAGCGGGTGGCTTCGCTCGATACCCCCGTTCCTTTCAACAAAAACCTCGAAGATCAATTCCTCGGTCGGGTGCGCCTCCACGACGCGCTGGCCGATTTGTTGGCGTATTGAGGGAGAGGATTGAAAATGAACGCCAGAGGGTGTAATTTTCCTCTATGACAACACCACGGATTGCGCTCTTCCCCGGGTCTTTTGATCCTGTCACCCGCGGCCACGTAGAAATCGTCGAGCGGGGCATTCAGTTGTTTGACAAGATCATCGTGGCGCTGGGAGAAAATAGCGCCAAGAAGTACATGTTCAGCCTGGAAGAACGGCGGCGGATGCTGGAATTGTCCTTTGCCGGCGAGGAGCGGATTGAGGTGGCGGTATACAATACCCTGACAGTGGACTTTGCCCGGACCCAGGGCGCCCGCTTCTTGTTGCGGGGTTTGCGGGATGGCCGTGACCTTGCCTACGAGCGGCCCATCGCCATCGTGAACAAGTACCTCAACGAGGAAATCGAGACCGTTTACCTCGTCGCGGAGAGCAGCTATTCCGATATTTCTTCGACTTTGGTACGGGAAGTCATCAAGTACGGGCGCGATCCGGAAGGTTTGCTCCCCGACGCCGCCCTGGAAGTTGTGCGCCAGAAATTCCAAGACTCATGATTGCCATCGTAGGCGCTGGCATTACCGGTTTGTACCTGGGCCACCTGCTCCAAGAAAAAGGGATTGATTTCCGGTTGTACGAAGCCAACGACCACGTCGGTGGGAATATCCGCACCCTGGAACGGGATGGCTACGTACTCGAGACCGGTCCAAATTCCATCCGCATGAATGCGGATTTTCACGGTCTGCTCCAGGACCTGAACCTCCTCGACGAGGTGATGTACACCGCGCCCGCAGCGAAAAAACGCTACGTCCTGAAAAATGGTGCCTACCGGGCGACTCCGTCGGGCCCCATTTCGCTGTTGTTTGGCTCCTTTTTTTCCTTCAAAACTGTCCGCCGCATCCTCAAAGAGCGCCGTTTGTCTCCCGAGGACATTCCGGGCGAGACCATCGATGCGTTTTTCCGGCGCCGTTTTGGCGACGATGTCGTGGATTACCTCGTGGCACCCTTCATTTCGGGCATCTACGCGGGCGATCCCAAGGCCCTGTTGGTCGCAAAAGCATTTCCCCAGATCAAAAAGTGGGAACGGGAATACGGCTCAGTGCTCAAGGGCTTTTTCAAAGGCCGAAAGAAGTCCGAATTCAAGGGTGTTTTTTCGTTGCGGAAAGGGCTGGGACAGATGGCGGAGGCAATGGGACAGCAATTGGGGGACCGCTTGCAGTTGGGAGCGAAGTTGGAGGGCTTGGAGAAAGAGAATGGGAAATGGCATTTGGAACTTGGGGCGGAAAAGGTAGCGGCGGAAAAAGTCGTCCTGGCCTTACCGGCCGAGACCTTGGCGGGTGTTTTGGGGAGTGTTGATGGGGAAATGAGTGCGGCGCTGGCCAGGGTGAATTATCCACCGGTATCGGTGGTGCAGTCCGCCTATCGGCGCTCCGACGTGCCCCATCCGCTGGATGGGTTCGGTGCGCTCCACAACCATTTGGAAGACTCCGGGACCCTGGGGACCATTTTTTCATCCACCATTTTCCCGAACCGCTGCCCTTCTGATCAAATACTGCTCACCACCTTTGTCGGCGGCGCCCGCACCCCCGAACGTGCCCAACTCACCGATAACGGCCTCAAAAAGCTGGTCAAGGGCGACTACCGACGCTTTTTGCGCATTGAAGCCGACCCGGTCATGACCCACATCGTGCGTTGGCCCCGGGCCATTCCGCAGTACGATCCGGACATCCTGGACGCCCACGCCGGTCTGCCCCGGCTGGTCGAGCAAAAAATCTGGCTGGCAGGCAATTGGACCCACGGAATTTCAGTGCCTTCTTGCCTGGAAAGGGCACAGGAACTGTGTGAACAACTCCTCTCTGAGGCCCCCGCGAATTCTGTAATTTAGCCGAGATGTATTCCCGCTCCATAATTGGATCCGTCTTGTTCCTGGGATGGTTTTTGCTCTCCAGCACGGCCCTCGCCCAATCATTCCCAACCTTGCGTTGGCAGAAGTTTTTCGGCACCCCTTACGAGGATTTGCCCCAACGGATCATCAAAGCTCCGGATGGCAACCTGTTCATTGGCGGGAATATCGGCACGGGAAATGGCGCCAGCGATTGCTCGGACCTGTATATCATCAAGGTCGACACCAACGGCCGCCAGATTTGGGACCGCCAGTTTGGGGGGAGTGGATGCGATGAATTGCGGGACATGGTCGTCACCCCCGACAGCGGGATCATTTTTGTTGGCATCACCAATTCCTTCATTACCCATCCCGAGAAAGGCCAGGAGGAGTACCAGGGCGATTATTTCATCGGAAAAGTCACCAAAGCCGGGGAAATCGAATGGCTGAAGACCTACGGCGGATTGGATGTGGACCAGGCCTACGCCATTGCGCGGTCGGAAACCTGGCCGGAGTATATGGTGGCCGGCGCTTCGGCTTCCAGCAACTTCGACGTGGAGACCGAATTGTTGATGACAAACCTTTGGTGCCTGAAAATCAATGAAATTGGCGGGAAATGGGGCGGATTTACCCTTGGGGGAAGCAAACACGACTGGGCCTATTCCCTGGATGCCTGCCGGAATGGCGACTATATTTTCGCAGGCTATACCAATTCGGAGGACATCGACGGCACGGCGCGGCGGCAGAATGGTGATGGTTGGGCCGGGAGAATGAACAAGGATGGAAAGGTAATCTGGCAACGGATTTACAGCGGGAAATTGGAGGATTTTTTCACCAAGGCCATCGAAACCAGCGACGGAAGGATTGCATTGTGTGGGAATTTCGAGTCGGAGCGGAAGGGAAAACAGTTTTGGTTCCTGAAGCTGACCTCAGATGGCCGGAAAATCTACGAACGGATTTTCGGCGACCGCATGGACGAGTACGCGACTTCCTTGGTGGAGACCTCCGACGGCGGTTTTGTGATGACCGGCTATTCGAAGTACATCAACCTGACGAACAAATACATCAAAGGCGGCGAGGATTTCTGGGTATTTCGGTTGAATGCCCGCGGGGATGTGATTTGGACGAATACCTTTGGGGGACGTGACGATGAGCGGGGATTGGACATTGTGGAATACAGCCCCGGCGTCTACTATGCGCTTGGCGTCAAGCGGAACAATTTCTCCAACAACGGCACAACCGACCGGCAAAACGATTGGTGGCTGCTGCGCATCGACGAAACCACCTGCGACGATACGGATGTGAAGATTTATACTTCCCTGACCGACAATACCGCCTATACCGACAAGAATTTCAAGCTCAAGGCCATCTGCAACAAGGGCGAACGTTTCCTCTGGGACTTTGGCGACGGCACCACCAGCCAGGAAAAGGAACCGGTCAAGCGCTACGAAAATCCTGGCGTGTACGAGGTCAAAGTCACGGTTTTCGTCAATGAAAACTGCTTCAAGACGGTGGAGTTGGAAAATTATATCATGGTCTGGTAAGCCTTTTCAGCCGACCTTTTCCCCATTCAGCGTGACTTCATAGGTGATGTTCGCCGTACTCTCCAACTGACGGTATGCCGAGCAATACTTTTCAATGGACAAATCCGCCGCCCGTTGGGCCTTGACGGGCGGAATCTCGCCTTCCAAATAGAACCGCATGTGCATGTCGGTCCATTTCCGCGCGCCCGCGCCATCTTCCCGCGTCCCGTCCACCTCCACCCGCAGGCTGTCCAGCGGGAGCCGCATCTTCTTCAGGATATGCACGACGTCGATGGCCGAGCAGCTCACCAGCGAGTGCAGCAGCATGACCATAGGAGAGGGGCCAATCTTGGCGTCGCCGTCGATGGTATAGTCGACTCCGTGAGGAGCATGGGCCGTGAATTGGAGGTCGGTGCCTAGGTAGGTCAGAGAAACGGTGGTCATATTCGGGTAAATTAAGATTGCCAGATGAAAGTGCCGTCGTCCTGGCGTTCCAGGACCAGGGTGGTTTCGACGAAATGGAGCTTCAGGGGGCCGTAGAGGTGGGGAAACAGTTCTTCGTTTCGCCCTTCTTCCCATTTGACTTTGTCCTTGATCCATTTTATGGGCAGCCGCAGCACAACCAGCTCGGGATGGCTCCCCAAATGAATTTGGGCGCTTTCGGGCACCTGATCTTCCGTACTCAGGTGCACAAATCCTTCGGACTTCAACGAAGCTGGCCGATAGTGGCCTTCCATCAGGGCCTTTTCCCACACCTCCGGCGGAACCAAATGGTACACAAATCCTTTTTTCGGAATCAAAATGGGCCTCCTGTTTGGATGAGTTGTTTCAATTGTCGGTATTCCTGAATGATTTCCCGGACGATATCTCCGGCCGGGAGCACTTTGTCGATGGCTCCCGCAATTTGTCCGATTTCCAATTCCCCGTTTTCCATGTCCCCTTCGAACATCCCCCGCCGGGAGCGTCCCCGCCCCAAATGGGCCCGTAGGGCATCGCCATCGGCGCCCTCAGCTTCCAGGCCCCGGATTTCCTCGTAAAATTTGTTCTTGATCAGCCGCACCGGCGTCAAAGCCTTCATGGCCAGTATGGTCCCATCCGGTCCGGTCTCCACGACCTTGTCCTTGTACACCGGATGCGCCGACGACTCCTCCGAGGCCACGAAGCGGGACCCAATCTGCACGCCATCCGCGCCCAGCGCCATGGCCGCCAGCATGGCAGCACCCGAGGCAATGCCCCCGGCCGCGAGCACGGGGAGATCCACCGCCGCCCGCACCTGCGGAATCAGGCACAGGGTCGTGATCTCCTCCCGCCCATTGTGGCCACCGGCCTCAAATCCTTCGGCCACGACGGCATCGCAACCCGCCTGGGCCACCTTTTCCGCGAAGCGGACATTGGAGACGACGTGGACCACCTTGATGCCGTGGTCCTGGAGCAGGGGTGTGAATTTCTTGGGGCTTCCCGCCGACGAAAACACGATGGGCACCTTTTCTTCGACGACGACCTTGAGGTTATCGGCAACATGCCGATAGAGCAAGGGCACGTTCACCCCAAAGGGGCGATCGGTCGCTGCCTTGCACTTGCGGATGTGGATGCGGAGGGTTTCCGCATCCATCGATCCCGATCCGATGAGCCCGAGGCCGCCCGCGTTGGAGACGGCGGCCGCCAACTCCCAACCGGAGCACCAGACCATGCCGGCCTGGATCAACGGGTATTGGATGCCAAAGAGTTCGGTAATTCGGTTGAAGGGAAATTCCATCAAGTCAGGCGTTGAAATCGATTTCCGTATTGTCGCCAATGTTGACGCTGTGGCTCTTGCCTTTGAGGGCGGCATCGTTGCCGATGACCGAAAAGTCGAGGACAATGGCATCGAGCTGGCTGTACGCGCCAAGAATCGAGTTCTGGACGATGGAATTGCGGATTTGGGCGTGCTCCGCTATGGCGACATTCGGACCAATGATAGAATTTTCGATGGTCACCGAGTCGGCGATGTGCACGGGGGGAAGGATGACGGTATTGGGAAACTCGTATTCGGGAGTCGTCGTCCGGCGTTCGAGCATCAAGCGATTGGTTTTGAGCAGCATGTCTCGTCGCCCACAATCAAACCAGTTGTCGACGAGGTGGGTCCGGATTTCGACATCGGCCTCGATCATCTTCATCAGACCATCGGTGAGGTGGAATTCTCCCCGGCTGTCCCGCTCATTGTTCTCGACGAGGGTATTGAGGGCATTGATGAGGGCGGAGACTTCGCGGATCAGATAGATGCCGACCAGCGCGAGGTTGCTTTTGGGAATCCGTGGTTTTTCTTTGACACTGGCCACTTTTCCCTGCTCATCCAGCAGCGCCACCCCAAAATTGCGGGGATCTTCGACGACCTGGACGCCGACGGTGGTAAAAGGCGATTCGAGCAAGGCATTGAAATTGACATCAAAGATGGTGTCCCCGAGGACGATCAGCAGCTCATCGGCTTCGCCGTAGGCCTCGCGGGCCATCCAGATGGCGTGTCCCAGCCCCTCACGGGGCGACTGGACCACAAATTCGGCATTGATCTTCTCCCCGTAACTGGCCCGCACATACTCCTCGATTTTCTCCCCCAGGTACCCAATCACAAAGACAAAGTCCTGAATCCCCGCTTCCAACAAACTCTCAACGATGTGGCCGAGGATGGGCTTGCCCGCGACCGGGATCAGCGGTTTGGGTTGGGTATGCGTATGCGGCCGAAGTTTCGTACCTGCACCCGCGACAGGAATCACAGCTTTGATCATATCCACAATTTGAGACTTTCTAGGCCTGATTTCAAATTTTTAATGGTCTTGATCAGGAGTCGGAATGGAAAACCCCAAAAATGGGAACTCCCGCTCAAACTCGTTCCCGGCGCAGAAAAATAAGGAAGCGAGTTCGACGGGAGCTACCCGGGTTAATTAAGAAGAACGAATAACTTTAAGAAGAACGAAAATTAGGTTTTCTCCCTTTACCAATTCATTTCGGTAACACTGCTTTTTGAAGACGAGTTCCCTAGAAAGTTTGGTCGTGGGGAAGGGCACGGAATCTTATTTGGTGAAAATCCCTTGCAATCTTACCTGATAGCATTCCTGGACAATTTTTTTTCTACCTTCTATACATAGCTCAGGTAGTGTAAGGAAAAAATACGGAGATGAAGTTCAGAATCAACCCAACATTGTATTGGCTGGTAGCCTTGTTTTGGAGTATGGGAATGGTCCGGGCCCAGGGGCTCGAAGTGGTGACGGTGGCAGAACCTTCGGCGCCGGGATCCTTGAATCCATTCACAAATTTCTCATCGACAGGCTCTTACATGGGAGAGTACCTGTACTTTTCGTTGTTGGGGACGGACAAATCCACGGGTGAATTTGTACCCTTGATCGCCGGAGAACTCCCGCAGGTCTCCGAGGATTTGACGGTTTATACCTATACCATCCACGAACAGGCGCGTTTCAATTCCGGCAAGCGCATCAAAGCATCCGATGTCCTGTTTTCCCTCAAACTCCGCCTGAACCCCTTCACCGACAACGAACACGACCGCTCTCAGTACACCGACATCGCGTCGGCGGAGGCAATCGACGAGGCGACCCTGCGCATCGCCCTCAAGCAGCCCAGTCCCCAGGGATTGCGGATCACCAGCGACTTTCCCATCATGGCCCGCGACCTCATCGACCCGGAGGATGTGCTGGGCAGCATTTCGGTGGCGGCATTCCAACAAAAGGAAGGATTGGCGCCCGAATACAGCGATGCCGCCCGGAATGTGGCCCGCCGCATCAATGCCTTTGCCCATTCCTTCACGACCTACAACCCCGAGGCGGTCAGTGGCCCTTACCTGCTGTCCAATTGGGAGCGGGGGAAGAAAATCGTGATGGAAGCCAACAAAAAGTTCTGGGGCCGGAAATTGGTCAGTCCTCCGAATGCCTTCTTCCAGCAGAATGCGAACCAAATTGTATTCCTCACCGCGGCCGATTCCGAAACCCGCTCCGGCCTGTTCAACAAGCGGGTGGACCTCGTGACGTCCATCCATGCTTCCCTCTTTTTTGAGTTGAGCGAAATTCCCAGCCTCGCCGACCACTACGATTTCCAGTCGGTTCCGGGCCCGGCCTACGAATACATCGGGATGAACATGCAGGGCAGCGCCCGCCAGCGGCCCCCGCTCTTGGAGTCATCCTCCGTCCGGAAAGCCATCGCGCACCTTGTGAATGTGGACCTGCTCCAGGCCCGCGTGAACTATGGCATGGGCGAACGCCTCGCGGCCGATTATCCCACCCACAAGCCCGAATACCGGAACCAGGACTTGGGGATGATCAGTTTTGACATGGAGAAAGCCCGCCAGCTCCTGGCGGACGATGGCTGGGCGGATACGGACGGAAATGGGTTGTTGGACAAAGAAATCAATGGGGAGCAGGTCCAGTTTGTGGCGGAATTGATTTACAACGACAATGCCCCTCAACGGAAGCGCATCGCGGAACATTTGCAGGAAAATGCGAAGCAGTTGGGCATTCTGGTGACCATTCAGGCGCTGGAGCTGGATGCTTACCTGAAGCGCCTCGAGTTGGGCGACTTTGACCTCTACGTCGGCGCGTGGGTCTCCGATCCCAACGAAGATACCTACCGCCAGATCTGGCACTCCGAGAACTGGGGCGGCGGAGCGAATTTTGTGGGCTTTGGAACCGACGAAACTGACGCCCTCATCGAGCACTACGATCAGTTGATGGACCCGGGAGCCCGATTGGCGCTTTCGAAGGCCATCCAAACGAAGATTTATGATGCCCAACCCTACGTTTTCCTCTGGGTCCGGACCCACAATATAGTGGTCCGGAAGAACCTGAAAACCCATTTGTACCAATCGAGACCGGGTTTTTGGATTGCGGAATGGGAGTGATGGGAGAATGAGGGACAGGAAAAAGGGAAGAATGGTCAGCTGAACCGCCTTTTTGGCCCAGATCAAGGAAAAATTTACGATTCTGGCCCCGGAATCGTATTTTTGCCTCTCGCTTAAACCATTTTTGACCCTGCAAATACCTTATATATTTCGAATGGAAAACATTCAAGAACTCCTCGCTGCAAAGAAAGACCAGTTTTTGGAGGAACTTTTGGAATTGCTACGGATCCCGAGTGTGAGTGCCGATCCTGCTTTCAAGGAAGATGTCCTGAATTGTGCCACCCACGTCAAGGGGCGCCTCGAGGCGCTGGGCTTGCCGGTGGTGGAAATTTGCCCCACAGCTGGCTATCCGATTGTGTACGCTGAAACAAAACAGCGCGCTGACCGTCCGACCATCCTCGTATATGGTCACTACGACGTCCAGCCGCCGGATCCCCTGGATCTCTGGACCAGCCCGCCCTTTGAGCCGGTGATCAAAGCCACCGAGCTCCATCCCGAAGGCGCGATCTTCGCCCGTGGTTCCTGCGACGACAAAGGCCAGATGTACATGCACGTCAAGGCCATGGAAATCCTGAATGACTTGGGCGGCGACTATCCCTGCAACGTCAAGTTCCTCATCGAAGGCGAAGAGGAAATCGGCAGTGACAACCTCGAAATCTTTGTTCGGGAGAATGAAGAGCGCCTTTCGTGCGACATCATTCTCATTTCCGATACCTCCATGATCGCCAATGAAACGCCCTCCCTCACGGTCGGGCTGCGCGGCATGAGCTACGTGGAAGTAGAAGTGACCGGCCCGAACCGCGACCTGCACTCCGGCGTCTACGGCGGTGCCGTGGACAATCCGATCAATGTCCTTGCCGAGATGATCACGTCCCTCAAGGATGAGGACCGCCGGATCAACATCCCCGGCTTCTACGACGACGTCCTCGAGCTGAGCGATGAGGAGCGGGCCAAATTGGCGGACCGTCCTTTCGATTACGAAGAATATTGCAAAGACCTCGACATCGCCCAGACCCGCGGCGAGGCCGGTTACTCTGCGACTGAGCAGACTTCCATCCGGCCGACCCTCGACGTCAACGGCATGTGGGGCGGATACATTGGCGAAGGCGCCAAAACCGTACTGCCTTCCAAGGCCTACGCAAAGATTTCCATGCGCTTGGTGCCGAACCAGAGCTCGGAAAAAATCACCGAGTTGTTCCAGAATCACTTCAACGCGATCGCTCCTCCGAGCGTCAAGGTAAAAGTGACGCCGCACCACGGCGGCGAACCTGCGATGACACCGATTGATTCGGTGGGATTCCGCGCTGCCAGCAAAGCCATGAAGGAAACCTTCGGCAAGGAGCCCATTCCGACCCGCGAAGGCGGCTCCATTCCGATTGTGGCCCTCTTCGCCGAGGTCCTCAAAGCGAATACGGTCCTCATGGGATTTGGACTCGACAGCGATGCGATCCACTCCCCCAATGAGCACTACGGCGTCTTCAATTACTTCAAAGGGATTGAGACCATTCCCTTGTTCCACAAGTACTTTGCGGAACTGAGCAAGTAATTGCAAACAGAGTAAAATGAAAACGGCTCCTCATCTGTGGGGAGCCGTTTGTTTTTGTATCAGGATTTCTTTTTTCGCTTTTTCGGCGGGCTCTTTTTCGCCTCTTTGTTGAAAGCCAGCGCCTTCTCAATCCAAAAGTCCAGGTCTTCATCCATGTCAAATCCTTCGGGCGAGACAAAAATGAAGCCCCGCATGGAGGTGCCGGTAAAGTCCATTTCCCCGCTGCCTTTTCTCTCCAACGCCTCCTCGTACGCTTCTTTTCCAATCCTCACCATTAACCGGTCCAGATTCGTTTTTTTATCCATATCGACCCCACAACACATCTTTTCATTGACCATAAAGACCAATCCACCCATCATTTTCTTTTCCTCCACATGGGGCAGGTGGGAGAGACGTTGACGCACCCGGTCGGCGAGAAATTCACTGAAAGCCATGTCTTTTTATTTTGAAAATAAAAAAATCGGGCCACTCTGGAGCGGCCCGATGGATATTCTCTTGGGAAAAGTACGCTATTTCACGATCCGAACGGTCTGGAGGACTTCCTCTCCATTCATGATCGAGCCGAAGTAGACCCCGGCAGGCAGGTTGGTGTCCAGGAAGAAGCTACCGGCGTTACCGACCAAGCTGCGTCCGGACAATTTCCGTCCCATCATATCGCGCAATTCGAATCGGAGGTCGCCTGCTTCAGCCGGATGGGCATCGAAGCGGACCGTAGCCGTGCTTCCAACCGGGTTGGGATAGATTTCCAACTTGGTTTGCAGGACCTGGGGTTCGTCGTTCCGGGTGATGACGCGGTCGGTCACTTCAAACAGGTCGACTGCGGCTTCTACGATGTGGCCGTCGAAATAGTCACCGGCGCGGAAGATCACCTTGACGTTGTTGGTCGGAGCAATGAAGTTGGAAATGGTGAAGGTATCCAGGCGCCAGAAGTTTTCGGTGCCCGTGATGGTATTCAAGCGAACGCGGGTGATGCCATTGTCGATTTCGATGGCAAAGGTATCGTTCGTCGCTCCCTGGCCGCCTTCGTTGAAGAACCAGCGGCGGTAGCTCAGGACGGGGTCCTGGTAGTTGCTGAGGTCCATGGAAGGCGAGGTCAGGATCACTTCACCGGCGTCGATGTCATCGTTGCCGACGCCGCCGCCACCGTTACCGGTGGAGTAGCACTGGTCGCTGATGTCCGTCGCCCAATCGAATTCCGGATGGGATTGGGTTCCCTGCCAATCGGTCGTGCCGAAGGGCTCGTCCAATTCCCAGAAACCGGAAGAAGCCGTCGCTGCCGTGGCCCAGTTGAAATCGAGCGCGAAGTCGTCGTAGTAGCCGGGCTCGAGGAAAATGGTCAGGGACGGGTTGTTGGAGTTGCCACTGTAAGCCACTTCCTTAGTTACCCAGCCCCATTTTCCGGCAATCACGCTGTAATTGGCCGAAATGAAGTTCGGATCGTTGACCTGGCCCGCTACGTTGGCGGTATAGGCCAGGGTGGGACCGTTCGGGGCGAGGAAAAGGACCTCGGCATTGGCGATTGGATTGTTGGTGCCAACTTCCAGTACGTTGAGGCTCAGGGAATAGTCGCTGGCCGGAGTCAGCGGAATGTCCCGGATTTCCAGTTGGCCATTGGTGAGGGTCACGGAAATAGTGGTGTCCATGTACCCGAAGGCCGAATACGTCACGGAGTAGGTGCCCGGAGTCGGGGTACCGGTGGCGTAGAAGCCATTGTTATCGGTTTCTGCGTCCCAGGTCTGGTTTTGGACGGTGACGTCCGCGCCGGGGATGATGAGGCCGGTGACTTTATCGGTGACTTCACCTTCCAGGTAGCACGCCCGTACGAACGTCACGTCGAAGATGAAGGTTCCGCCCTGCATATCAGAGGCGAGGATTTTTCCGGAGGGGAAGAAGGGGAATGCGCCCCAGTTGCCATCAAAGCCGGAATTGTCCAGGGGAGAAGTATCGTAGTATCCGACTTCCACGAGGTTGTGGGGGCGCTGGGCATCGACGATGTTCAGGCCGTCCCGGTAGTAGGAAGTGACGAGGTAGTCGTTGAGGACGTGGGTATTGTGGGGAATGGCTTCGCCATTGGAGAGGCTGGACCGGATGCGGTCGAGGTAGCCGATGTTGCCGGGATCGGAAACGTCCCATGCGTAAAGATAGCCGCGGGCAATCTCGTCCGTGGTGAAGCAGGTATTGCCATCGTCGGACAGCCATGCATTGTGGGTGAAGTTGTCGACGTAGGTCCGGTTCCCAATGATTTGGGGATTGGATTTGGTCGTGACGTCGATGATGGTCAGACCGACGCCGAGTTCAGAGGAGTAGGCCGTGTCATTGCGCACATAGATGTCGTGGACGTAGGTGGCGGTGTACTGACCGACCTGGGTTGGGAACCAGGGATCGGAGAGGTCCAGGATATTGATGCCGGGGTTGTTGTCAGCACCGACGCAATAGGCATAGCCATCGTCGATGTAGATGTTGTGGGCCACGGTCATCCCGCTGATCACAGTGTCTTTGTATTGGATATTGTTCGGAGCGCCGCTCATGTCGATAATGAGCAAGCCATTTCCTCCTGCGCCACCGTCGTCATTGACGACGTACACATAATTGCCCCAGTGCTTCATGTCCCGCCAGAGCGAAGGAACGCCGGGAATGGACAGTACAAGCTGAGGGTTGGAGGAATTGGAAATGTCGATGATGCCTACGCCACCGGACTGAATGCCCACAATGGCGTATTCTTTGCCCTGGTTGTCCACCCAGCCCCAACAGTCGTTGAGGTCGCCAGGATTGGACAACTGGCCTGCCAGATTCACATTAAGATTCGCCGGTTGCGCTGAGAGACCCCAGGCAGCAGCCAGGAACAGAAGAGAGAGTAAATACTTTTTCATTTAGAGAATTTTTTCCAGAACATACAGTGGTACCAGTGATGAAAAATAGCCAATTGGGAGCGATTCCAAAAATGCCTTCCGATAACTGTCCTATATAATACATTCGGCATCTTTCATTCCCCTAAATCTATTCAGATAAATCCCCGTTTATGTTCTTGGGGATCGGAATTGGGAAAAAAGACTGATCAATTTCATATTTGGGCCTTCCAACAAAAGCAATTTTTACCCCTTCCCCATGCAATATCGCCCCCACCCGGCGGGTCAATAAGTCAACCGGCTCGGGGAGCATTTATCAACGAAAAATTTTCCCCTGTGGAAATTGCAGGGTGACGGATGCAGCCCGGTCTCTGTATATTTACAGATTCAAACCAGGAATTTAATGCCCGATTTCGTCCACCTTCACAACCACACCGAATTCAGCCTCCTCGATGGGGCCGCCAAAATTTCGGACATCACCGAAAAAGCGGCCAGCCTCAACATGTCCCACGTGGCCATCACCGACCACGGCAACATGTATGGAGTCCCGAAGTTTGTGTTGGCGGCTCGGAAAAAAGGACTCAAGCCCATCGTAGGCTGCGAATTTTACATCACAGCCCACGACGTCACGGAGAAGGACCGGAAGAGCAATCCGAATTTCCACCAAATCCTCTGGGCCAAAAACGAGATCGGCTACAAAAACCTGTGCATCCTCTGCTCCTTTGGCTATACCGATGGCTACTACTACAAGCCGCGGATTTCCCGCGAGATGCTCCGGCAGCATTCGGAAGGCCTGATCGCGTCGACCTGCTGCCTGGCCTCGGAAATCAACCGGGCCATTATCGACAGGAGCGAGGAAGAGGCGGAAAAGGTCCTGATGTGGTACCTGGACGTATTTGGTCGGGAGGATTACTACGTCGAAATCCAGCGCCACAACCTCGGTGACATGGAGCGCTGCAACGAAGTCCTGCTTCGTTGGGCGACCAAGCACCAGCTCAAAGTCATCGCCACCAACGACGTCCACTACGTCAACCGCGAAGACTCCGAGGCCCACGATCTGCTCCTGGCCCTTCAAACCGCATCCGATTACAACGACCCCAAGCGGTTCCGCTTCACCGACGACCGCGGCAACCTCAACCCGGAGTTCTATTTCAAAACCCCGGACGAGATGCGGACCCTTTTCCACGACGTCCCCCAATCCCTCGACTATACCGTCGAACTCGCGGAGAAGTGCACCTTTGAGATGAACCTGGTGGGGGACATGCTCCTGCCCAACTTCAAGGTGCCCGACCAGTTCGTCGACATGGACGATTACCTCCGCCACCTGACCCTGATTGGCGCGCGGAAAAGATACGGTGAGCTGACCTCTGAAATCACCGATCGGATCGACTATGAGTTGAAGATCATGAAGCGGATGGGCTATGCCGGCTACTTCCTCATTGTCCAGTCCTTTACCACGGTCGCCCGCGAGCGGGGCGTATATGTAGGGCCAGGCCGGGGATCGGCCGCAGGATCTGTGGTGGCCTACGCTTTGGGGATCATCAACGTCGACCCCCTCCGTTACCAATTGCTCTTCGAACGTTTCCTCAATCCGGACCGGGTCAGCCCACCGGATATCGACATCGACTTTGACGATGAGGGGCGGCAGGAAGTGATCGATTATGTGGTCGAAGAATACGGCCGGAACTCGGTGAGCCAGGTGATTACCTACGGAACCATGGGCGCGAAAACGGCGCTGCGGGACGTGGGACGGACCCTGGGGATTCCCCTTTCCGAGGTGAACCGCATCGCAAAATATGTACCGGACAAGCCGGGGATGTCCTTCAAGAAGGCGTTGACCCCCGACCACAATCCCGACCATTGTCGGGACCTCCAGTCTGAATTCGACAGCAACAACAACGATATCCGCCGGATGATGCGCTTCGCCAAGACCCTCGAAGGGACGGCTCGCCATACCGGGGTTCACGCCTGTGCGGTGATCATTGCCCCCGAAAACATCACGAACCTCGTCCCGATTGCGACGGCGAAGGACAAGTCCTTTGTGACCCAGTACGATGGGCCGATGGCCGAGATGGCGGGCCTGTTGAAGATGGACTTCCTGGGGCTGAAAACCTTGTCCATCATCAAGACCTGTGTGGGTTTGGTGAAGGAAAACCACGGCGTGGAAATCGAGCCGGAAGAAATTGACATCACCGACGAGAAGACTTACGAATTGTACCAGCGGGGCGAAACGGTTGCCACGTTCCAGTTTGAGTCCGACGGGATGCGGAAATACCTGCGTCAGCTCAAGCCGACGAATATTGAGGACCTGATTGCGATGAACGCCCTGTACCGTCCGGGTCCGATGGACAATATCCCGACCTTTGTCAACCGTAAGCACGGGCGCGAAGAGACGGTTTACCCCCACGAGATGCTCAAAGATATCCTGTCCAATACCTACGGGATCATGGTTTACCAGGAGCAGATCATGCAGGTGGCCCAGAAAATGGCCAATTACAGCCTGGGGCAAGCGGATTTGTTGCGGCGGGCGATGGGAAAGAAGAAGCACGATGTGATGAAGAAGGAGCGGGTGCGCTTTGTGGATGGGGCCAAGGAAAATGGAGTGTCGGAGGAAAACGCAACCAAAGTGTTTGACACCATGGAGAAGTTTGCTTCCTATGGTTTCAACAAGTCCCACGCGGCGGCTTACTCCATTTTGGCGTTCCGGACTGCCTTCCTCAAGGCCCATTTCCCCGCGGAATACATGGCCGCCGTCCTCACCCACAACGTGAGCGACATTTCGAAGATCACGTTCTTCATTGAGGAGTGCCAACGGATGGGCATCCAGGTGCTGCGTCCGTCCGTGAACGACAGCCACCGCTTGTTCTCGGTCAACGCCGAAGGCCATATCCGCTTCGGCTTGGAAGCCATCAAAGGTGTGGGCCGGGGCGTTGTGGAGGAGCTGATCAAAGAGCGGAAGTCGGATGGGACCTACAAGGATATATTTGACATGACCCGCCGCATCCCCGCCGGAACCCTGAACCGCAAGACCATGGAACAGTTGGCGTATTCAGGGGCCCTGGATGACTTTGAGGTGAAGCGGGCGGAATACTTTGCGCCCATCGAAAATGCGAACAATGTGTTGGAGCGGGCGGTTAGCTACGGCAACAAATACCAGGCCGCCAAGAACAGCAGCCAAACCAGCCTGTTTGGGGACATGGGGGGAGCTTCCTCGCTCACCGAGCCCCGCATCCCGGATGCGGAGGAATGGACGCTCATGCAGCGGTTGAACTTTGAGAAGGAAGTGATCGGGTTTTACCTTTCCGGCCACCCACTGGACGAGTTCAAGCTGGAAATCAGCAGCTTTGTGACCGGCCAGATCAAGCGCCTGGATGATTTCAGGGGCAAGGAAGTCAAAATTGCGGGGATCGTCACGAAGCTGCGCGAGGGCATGACCAAGCGGGGCAATCGCTACGCGTCCTTCTCGGTGGAAGACTTCACAGGTTCGGTCGAATTGGCTTTGTTCGGAGAGGACTACGCCAAGTTCAAGCCCTACGTGGAGATGAACTCGATGTTGTTTGTCACCGCCTCCTATTTGCCTTCCTTCCGCGACCCCAATGCCTTCGAACTCAAGGTCAAGGACATCAAGTTCCTGGAAGATACCTTCAAGAAAATGACGCGGGGCATCACGGTGAACATTGCCCTGAACCGCATCAACTCGAGCTTCATTGAAGAGCTAGAGACCCTCTTTAGAGAACACAAGGGAGATCGTACCCTTGATTTCAATATTATCGATCCTGAGATTCGTTCATCGGTCAGCCTGAGCAGCCGACGGGTACTCATCGAGCCCAGCTCGGAGTTGCTCAAGACCCTTGAAACAATGAACATGCAGGTTACGTTAAAACAATGATTATTAATCCCAAACACTATGAGTGAGAATAGCCTCGTCCTGGAAATTACGGACGCCAACTTTGATGAGATCATCCAATCGGACAAGCCCGTCCTGGTTGATTTTTGGGCGACCTGGTGTGGTCCCTGCAAAATGATATCCCCCATTGTGGAGGATGTAGCCCAGGAATACGGCGACACGGCGATCATTGGTAAGATGAACGTCGAGCAAAACACCAGCGGCACCAAGCACGGTGTGGCGGCATTGCCGACGCTGCTTGTCTTCCGGAAAGGCCAAAAAGTGGCTACCCTGGCGGGTGTTCCGTCGAAGAAGAAGATCAAAAAGGCGATCGACAAGGCGATGTAATTCCTGGCCTTCGGCCCATTTCAAACCCCACGGAGCTCGTGCTGCGTGGGGTTTGTTATTTTCATTCCCCTGCTTTCTCCTCCCCACCCAATAAAAATGGGCGGCCCCTTTCCCGGACCGCCCACTGAAATTCCTTTTTTCCAACTCCTAGAACACGAACCGCACCGATAGCGCAGCGTCGTTCACCCAGAAGCCGGTATAGCCCACCAGATTGAATGCGGGCTTCCAATCCGCCGAAAAGTTGATCGGCAAGTCGGGCAGGGTATATTCGATCCCCCCGATGCCATCCAATCCAATGGCCACGCCTCCTTGTCCTTCTTCGAACCAGGGATACGTCCGGCGGCCGTCCGACCAGAATCCGAGGTGTCCACCCCCGCCGATGTACCAACGTAGATTGTCGATGCCGAGGGCAGGAAAATGCTTTTCGTACAAGCCGGTGATGACCACACCGCGCCACCAGGAGGAGAGGATGCCTTCCACGGCGACATCCGAAGCTATATGGTGTTTGAGGGCAATTCCGGGACCATAAGCCCCGCGGATTCCGATTCCCGTCGTGTATTGGGCCTGGGCCTTTTGCACCCCGAACCCAACCAGTAGCATCAAAGCCAACCAAATAGTTTTTCTCATAGATTTTGCGTTTCTGCTTGTCTACGTAAACCAAGGGGGAAATGGTTGGGCTAAAATTGGGCGGTATCTTCGCGAAATCCCTTGTGGAGGAGCATACTGGCCTCTTTTTCACCAATAAAGAGGTGGACGAGGTTAGATTGGTCGTCAAAAAGTTCAAAAAGAATCTGATTCCGGAGGGTCAGGGTCTCCACCGGCTCCACGCCGGTGAACTCGATATAGCACCAGGTCACATCCATTTCGACTTCTTTTCCCACAAACTCAAAGTCCCGGTCCTGCCCATTGACCGACAGGGAAAGCCGGTTGTGCAAATAGACTTCCAACAAGGAATCGGTTTGGGCGTATTCCCGTTCGCTGCCGAGGTGGAGCCGGGGGCCTCCGATGACTTCGAGCGACTGCTCGATGTCATCGGAAAAGATCTTGATGGCAACTTCCAGGGAGCGGTTGGCGGCATTGTAGTCAATGCGGGTGACCGTGACGTGGAAGTCGTGGGGGAGGGGAGAACTGGCCCGGAGGGGGGAAATGCTGCCCCAAACCAACAGGACCAATGCCACAATGGGCAGGAAGCGTTGTGCCGCTCCCCACCCATTGTGTTGTTGTAGACGTTTTTGATCTGTCATCCGCCGAAATTATTCGTTGCTTCCTTCTTGCATACGGCGTTGCTGCTGCATAGGATTCGGACGGGAGCGACGTTCCTGCTTGTACAGCTGGAAACGGGTCGGCTTGGTGCGGGGCGGCCAGTAGTTGTTGTCGGTATCGACGTCGGCCGTTTCGCGGTAGGGATCAAGGGTGACGTTGGCGACTTCCTTTTCGTAGAAGAAGACCTTGGTGACTTCCTTGGAATCAAAGCGCCAGATCTCGGCGGGGATGCGTTCGATGAGGCTGGTGCCATCGGTGAAATCGAATTTCAGGATGACCGGCATGGGGAAACCACCCGGATTGCTCAGCGCCAACTCGTAGTAGTTGTAATTTTTGCCCATCACTTCCTTCTCATTGTCATCCAGCATTTCCAGGTACTGCTCGCGGCGCATCTGGTCCATCGGGGTGACAGCGTAGGGATCGCGGCGGTTGTAGAAATCGACGAGGCTCGTGTCCCGCTCGATATAGGACTCCTTGATGGCCGTCTTGTTGCGAATGGCGCCAATGCCTTGCCCTTCCATGTCTTCCTTTTTCTTCTCGGCCATGGCCTTCTCGGGATCGCCATCGTCCATGCGGTACCACTGGACAGCGTCCAGTGACAGGTCCACCGAACGGTTGGTATAGAACCAGTTCCGCCAGAACCAATCGAGGTCCACCGCGCTGGCGTCTTCCATGCTGCGGAAGAAATCGGCCGGGGTCGGGTGCTTGAAGGCCCAGCGAGAGCAGTAGGTCTTGAAGGCGTGGTCAAACAATTCGCGGCCCATGACGGTCTCGCGGAGGATATTGAGGCCCGTGGCGGGCTTGCCGTAAGCGTTGTTGCCGAATTGGTAGACGGATTCGGAGTTGGTCATGATCGGAGAAATCCGCTCCTTGTCGCCGCCCATGTAATCGGTGATTTTGTAGGCGGGCCCCCGGCGCGACGGGTAATCGCGGTCCCATTCCTTCTCGGTGAGGTACTGTACGAAGGTGTTCAAGCCCTCGTCCATCCAGGTCCACTGGCGCTCGTCCGAGTTGATGATCATGGGGAAGAAGTTGTGGCCCACTTCGTGGATGATCACGGAGATCATGCCGTATTTGGTGCGCTCAGAGTAGGTGCCATCCGATTCGGGGCGTCCGCCGTTGAAGCAGATCATGGGATATTCCATCCCGATATTGTTGGTGTGGACGGAAATGGCAACGGGGTAGGGGTAGTCGATGGTGAACTTGGAGTAGACCTTGACGGTATGGGCGACGACCTTGGTGGAATAGCGCTCCCAGAGGGGATTGCCTTCCTTGGGGTAGTAGCTCATGGCCATCACGGTGCGGTCGCCAAATTTGACGGCCATCGCGTCCCAGATGAATTTTTTGGAGCTGCAAAAGGCGAAGTCCCGCACATTTTCAGCTTCGAAGGTCCAGGTTTTGGTGCCTTTTTCCTTCTTTCCGGATTTTTCCACTGCTTCCTCTTCCGTTACGATCATCACCGGCTCATCCATCGACTTTTGGGCCTTGCGGAACCGGGCCCGCTGCTCGCTGGTCAGGACCGAGCTCGCATTCTGGAGCTCGCCGGTGGCGCCGACGATGTGGTCGGAGGGAACGGTCAGGTTGACCTTGTAGTCGCCGAATGGCAGGGTGAACTCGCCCCGGCCGAGGAATTGCTTGTTCTGCCAGCCTTCTACTTCATTGTAGACGGCCATGCGGGGGAAGAACTGGGCAATGGTGTAGAGGTAATTGTCTTCTTCTTCGAAATACTCGTAGCCGGAGCGGCCGCCGATTTCAGCGCGGTTGTTGATATTGTACCACCAGCGGATGCGGAAGGAATAGGACTCGCCGGACTTGAGCGACTCCTGGAGGTCGATGCGCATCATCGTCTTGTTGACGGTATAGCGGAGGTCGGCGCCTTTGGCATCCTTGACAAATTCGAGTTTGAATCCGCCGTCGAATTCGTTGTGGAGGCGGCCAAATCCCCAGGGATTTTGGGCCATTTCCATATTGCCCGTCTGGATTTTACGGGTATCGGAATCCTTGGCGCGCATGTTCTGGTCCAGCTGAACCCAGAGGTATTCCAGATCGTCGGGAGAATTGTTGGTATAGGTAATGGTTTCCTCACCGGTGATGATCTGCCGCTCGTCATCGAGCTTGATGTCCATCACGTAGTCGGCCTTCTGCTGGTAGTATTCGTGGCCAGGAGCGCCGGAAGCAGTCCGGTAGACGTTGGGAGTCGGCAACTCTTCCTTGAGTTGCTTGAAAGAATTGATGTTGTAGTTGCCGGGAGTCTGGGCCCAGCTGCTGGTAAACATGCCCAACGTAAGGACAATCAACAATGGTACTGCGTACAATTTCATAGGAGTAGATCGTGTGGAATTCCTCATTGAGTCCAAAAATATAAAAGGACGGTGTAACATACTACCAATTGAAGACTATCTACCGGGGGCAATTGTTGCTTTTGTCGCGGATGGTTGGGTTTGCCGACCCCATTCAATAAACGATTTAGTTCCGTTCGGAAAGGATTTAGAGGGAATGGGAGAGGGAAAATGCGGGCGTTTCAATGAAAAAGAGGAGGGGAGAAAAGGGAAGAGGAGTTTGACAAACAGGCCATTGTAACGTATCTTAAATGACATTAAAGATCAGTTTATCACCCCTAATTTTTAAAACGTATGAAAAAGTTTTTGGCAGTCCTGGGCCTCGTGGCCTTGGTAGGATTTGGAATGGGCATGAGCGAAATGAATTCCGCGCCCGACGAAGCATTGCAATCCCCCATTGTCCTGGTTCAGGGTAAGATCATCTCTACCGGCGCTTGTGCCCAGTTGGTGACTTGCGTGGGTGGATTTACCATCAATCTCATCGGATTGCCCGCCAGCTATTCTGTGGGCGATGAAGTGGAACTCAAAGGCAAGCTGGGCTCGGCTCCCACCATTTGCGCTGCCAATTTCCGCACCGTCAAAATTGGCAAAATCCGTCTCAACCCCTGTTGAGGACAGTTTTTACTCCCCAAATCAATTGATCACCCCTAATTCGTAAAACGTATGAAAAAGTTTTTGGCAGTCCTGGGCCTGGTGGCCCTGGTAGGATTTGGCATGGGCATGAGCGAATCAAGCCCAGCCCCCGAAGAAGCTCTCCAGAGCCCCATTGTACAGGTTTCCGGCAAGATTGTTGCCACGGGCCCTTGCGCGCGCTTGGTCACCTGCAACGGCGGTTTCCTCGTCAATTTGATCAACCTTCCCGCGACCTATTCGGTGGGAGACGAAGTCATTCTCAAGGGCAAGATCTTCACGGGCCCGACGGTATGTATTTTCAATGCCCGCACCGTCAAGATCGGCAAGATTGCCTTGAAAAAATGTCAATGATCGGTATCCATCCGATTTTTGTCAGCTGTTGATCTTCATCAAACCAGCCGGTCGGAAGTGTTTCGGCCGGCTGGACTTTTTAGGAGGGGCAAGAAGAAGTGACCCGTTCGAAGTTGGAGGTGGTGGAAGGATGTAATGAAATGGGGAAAATAAACGTCTTTTATGGGGCCTAAGACAGGAAATGGGGTTGTTTGGGCTTCAAATACGGAGTATCTTTTATCCGTTAAAAATCACATTATCACCCCTAACAATTAAAACGTATGAAAAAGTTTTTGGCGCTCCTGGGCCTCGTGGCCCTGTTTGGGCTCGGTATGAGCATGAGCGAGATGAGCTCGGCTCCCGAGGAAGAGCTCAATACCACTGTTGTTTCTTTGAAAGGCACGATTATTTCAACTGGTGCATGCGCGGAGTTGGTTCCTTGTGGTGGAGGCAGCAGTATCACCCTGATGGGGCTTCCTATTTCTTATTCAGTGGGAGATGAAGTATGGCTCAAAGGGACTTGGGCCAGCAATATTTCCATTTGTCTCACCGATGACCCAGTGGTTCAGATTGGAAAAATCCAATATTTTCCCTGCTAAAGTTTTTCATTTGACTACAATTTTTTAATCACCTCTAATTTTTAAAACGTATGAAAAAGTTTTTGGCACTCCTGGGCCTCGTGGCCCTGTTTGGGCTCGGTATGGGCATGAGCGAAGCAAACCCGATTCCCGATGAAGCCGCGAGCCCTCCCGGCATCATCGTCAAGGGACAGATCACCAAGACTGGGGCCTGTGCTGAGATCACCGTTTGCAATACCTTCACCCGCTACAACCTGGTGAACCTGCCCAGTTCCTACACCGTGGGCGATGAAGTGGTCATCAAAGGCCAGTTCGTGACGGGTTCGACACCGTGTACCACCTACTACCCGGTGGTCAATGTCGGCCGCATCCGAAGCGAGCCCTGCTAACACCGAAGGAGGAATCGCCGTGGGCATTCCCCCCACAACAAAAACAGGCCGGCCGGAATTGCTCCGACCGGCCTCACCATGTACAAACAGATTCAAGTTTAACGGGCCACCACCAGGACCAGCTTGTCGGCTGACCTTTCCTGGACGTAAGCCTTTGTATAAGTCAGGTAGAAGGGGATCGAGGTGCGGAAGACCTTCGTCCGGAAATCGTATTCCCAGTCGCCCTCGTTGCGGTGGATATTCGAATCGTTGCCGCAGGGGGCCGAATATCCCTCGGCGAATTGCTCGCCTTCAAAGTAGAGGTAGCTGCCCCAATTGAATTTCTCGCGGGGAGGACGCTGAAAGGTCAGGGTACCCGTGGCCTCATCGTACCCGTTCAGCATCCATTTTCCGGCGAACTGGTCCCTAAATTTCAGGATGGGCTGGATATGGGGCGTGGAAGCGGAAACGGCCGCCACCGGCGCCACCTTGCCGCGGAGCGGCGTCTGGGCGGACAGCAGGCCCCCGGTCATCAGCAGAATCATCAGTGCGGTCAGGATGCTTGTCTTTTTCATAGCTGTATCATTTGTTTACACCCATAGGGTGCATTTCCCATTCCCATTCCACACCGCCACTCCATTTTTTTCGTCCCCCTCCCTAAAAGACCACTTCCCAAAGGAATCCCGGAAGACAAGAACCCAAAATGAAAGCGATTTTCAGGGCAGACTTACGTATTTTGGAAGTAAAGTTTAGGCACAGCTTCGATCAATCAATTATTGACCTTGAAAACATTTCGAATTCTTCTTTGGTGGTGTTTGGCCATGGTTCCCGTTTGGAGCTTTGGCCAGGAACCGGAGTCTGCATTGGACTATCCGGAGGGATTCGAGCAGATGTCGTCGGAAGAGAAAACGGAGGCACTGCACGACCTCGCAGATGGATACCGGGGAGAGCCTTATGTGCGGATTGAGGTGCTCAATGAGATGTTGGCGACGGCCCGGAGTTCGGGCCTGTCTGAAGTTGAGGCCGAAGCCTTGCTGGAATTGGCCGATACCTATACCCAGATCGGTTTTTACCAGAAGGGATTGGAGCTTGCCAGCAAAGGACTAGAGCAAGCCCGCAAAGCGAAAGTTCACCGCAACATCGTATACGGGCATTTTCGGATGTCCACCATTTACCTGTACTTCGAAGAATTCGAAACTGCACAGACATTTGCCGATTCCAGCCTGTACTACGCGCAACTGGCTTCGGATACCATCCTCGAAGGCTGGGCCTACAATATGCTGGGGGAGGTGACGCGGTTGCGGGAACAACCGCAAGAAGCGCTGTCCCACTATGAAGGAGCCCTTCAAATCTTTACGGAGCAGGGCTTTGGCCGGGGGGAAAACATCGTCATCCACAACATGGGATTGGCCTACGCTAGCCTCAAGGAACCTGAGATGGCGTGGAAGTATTTTGAGAGGGTACCGAAGCCTAAGGATTTGGGCTTGGTGGGGGCGTTGGAAAAAGGGATGGCGGTGGGAGAGATTCTGCTAGCAACCGAAGGAGTAGATGCGGCCCTGAACCACCTGGATACGTTGGCAGACCTGGCCATCCGGGAGTCGATGACCCGGTGGCACCTGGAATGTCTCCTTCAAATGATGGAGTTGTATACCTTGAAAGGGGATGCGGAAAAGGTCTACCGAGCTTACCAGCAGGCAGATTCCTTGGAGAAAGTCATTGAAGAAGGGATGACTTCGGCTCAGGTAGAATTGCTCCAGCAACAATCCGAAAATCAGAAGGCCTGGGCTGAGTTTGAGATTCTGGAGAAGGCAAATGAGAACCAGCGACTGTGGATCATCAGTTCCATCACCATTTTGGGCCTGCTGGTAGGTTTGGGCATTTTGCTGTTCCTCAAAAACCGGAAAATCTCCCAGGTGGCGGCCCGCTTGGAAGCCAATAACCACCAGTTGGACGAGTTGCTGAAGGAAAAAGACATGTGGATCCATTTGATGGCCCACGACCTCAAGTCCCCCCTCAATGCGATGGGCGGCCTCCTCGACATGGCCCGGGATCCGGCGACCCCGGCCCCGCTCCGCAACCAGCTCCTGTCCAAAATCGACCAGACGATCCGCAACAGTACCGAAATGGTCTCCCAATTGCTGCAATTGGCGCAGATCGAATCCGATCAGATGGACATCCACATGACGTCGACCGAAGTCGCCCCGATGCTCCATGGCCTCATGGAGGAATTTCAGGCCCAGGCCGACAAGAAGAAGATCGCCCTGACCCTGGGCTCCGTGCCCCCCGTGACCGTCCACTCCGATGCCCAGATCACCGAGCGCATCCTCGCCAATTTCCTCTCGAACGCCCTGAAATTCTCGACTTCGGGTGACCAGGTGGAGCTGTGGACCGAAGAAAAAGCAGGACAAATCGAGGTCCACGTACGCGATACCGGTCCCGGTCTCAGTCCGGCCGACCAAGAACAACTCTTCCAGAAGTTCAGCAAACTCAGTCCCCAACCCACCGACGGCGAAAGCTCCACCGGTCTGGGCCTGTCGATTGTGAAGGCCCTGTCCGAAAAGATCCACGCGGAAATCCAGGTCGAATCGGAATTGGGAAAAAGATCCACTTTCTCCCTCATTTTCCCCGCCGTTTAGCATTCCCCCATTTACCCCACAAAAAAATCGGACTTCTCGCAAAGCCCGACTCTCGTCTGCAAAAAAGATGGTGTTTTCGGAACGGTTAGTATTGGAAAGACCGATGCCGGGAGAGAAGGGTTGCACCAATACCTAAAAAAAGCGAAACCCCAGTGAGATTTCGCTTTTTGAGAGCCGCAGAAGGCTTTATTTCAGCAGAATTCGACTGCTTTTGCCTTCCATTTCTACCAGGTACATCCCGGCCGGAAGCGTCGGAAGAGTGATTTCGGGTTCAAATCCCCGGACCACTTCGGTGTACTGCACCCGTCCGATGAGGTCCATGACCTTCAGTTCCGCCGGAGCGGGGCTCTGGCGACCGATCCGGAAAGTTCCGGAGTTGGGATTGGGGTACAAGGTCCAGTTGGGGTCGGTCTCCAGGGGCAGAGACAGGGCCAGCTGGGCACAGAGGGCCGTATCGCCGTTGATTTCGAGCACGGAGCCGGGGCTGAGGGGCCGGTTGGCAAATGCAGCGTAGCCCATCGAGTAGCGCTTCATCCGGAACATCATGTTGGAGGAAAGGCTGGGGACATCTCCCTGGGTAGCGGCATTGCCCTGCACGATCGGATTTTCATACTCCCAGACCACGTCGCCGGTCGGGGTGATTTCGCGGGAATAGCCGGGCCGTCCCACCCCAATCAAAATATTGCCATTGGCCAGCAGTTGGCCGCTGGAGAGGATATTGGAATAGATTTCGTCCGATTTGTAGATGTAATCGGGGGCCGCCGGCTCAAAGGTGCCGTTGGAGAAGCCGAAGGTAGAGGTCTGGGGATCAAAGGTCGGATTGATGATCTGCACCGAGGAGCTGTCGCCCGGGTGGCGGTTGCTGAAGAGCATCAGCTTGTTGTAGTTGGGATTGGACGTGGGGATTTCATCGTTGATCCAATGGACATTGTGCTGGTACCAAAGCTGGATATCGGTGGAATCGCCCGCGTCGTAGGCTAGGGGATTGCCCCACCGGAAGAGGAGGTCGCCGCCCTTTCCGGCCTGGCCGCCACTGCTGGAAGCCGATTCCGCCGTCGTGGTGCTGTGGTCAATGATCCAGATTTCATTGAATTCCGGCACGCTGATCGCAATCAGGTCCAATTCATCGTTGTAGTCCATGCCGTTGAAGTGGAGCCAATCGGCTTCGCCGGGATCCACCCCTACGTAGTTCAGGTCGATCCGTTCCGGATGATCGCCGACCACCCCAAAATCGGGCGCGTTGGCGTCGTAGTCCTGGATCAGGTGGTCCTTGGCGTGCCATTCCCACACAATATTGAAACCGTTGTTCGCCAGCGGCTCGATCTCCAGGATCATGTCCGGCCACAATTCGCCGTCCTTGAGCAGGCTCGTATCCCGGCCCAGCGCAATGGCCTGCGGGCCCGTCAGGCGTTCCCAGGCAATGGCGAGGACATTGCCATTGGCCATGGGCACCGCATCGTGGTGCAGGCGGGCGGTGGAGTCGTTCAGCTTATAGGACCAGGTGACATTGTTGTCCCAATCCCGAATTTCCAGGAATTCGCCCTGGCTGCCCCCGATGGCGATGGGGTCATCGCTCAGGACGAGGTCCCGCTTGGTCTTGAGGATGGAACCGTCAGGGTTCAGGTAAACCGTATTGCCCGGCACGACACCCGCCGTATCCGGCCAGGAATGGACCACCCGCCCGCAATTGTCCAGCAGGTACACCGAGCCCTGGTTGAACGGATAGAGCAGGTTATAGCCCGGAAATGCTTGGGCGCCATCAAAAGAGAGGACCCCCACGGTATTTTGACTGAATAAGCAAGAAGAAAACAGGACCAACAAGGCCCCCAAGAGGAGAGTAGCTTTAATTCTCATACTAAGTGAATCGAGTCGTGTTTTGGTTTTAAATACTGAGGCCGCAATATCTTCTTTTTTTCCAATTATCAGATACGATTCGAGGGGGATGTAGAGCAAGGGGAATAAAAAAACGGCTTCCCTGCCGGAAAGCCGTCCCTTTATCGTGAGAAGAGGCGCTTAAATGCCCGCTTCTATTTTCTCAATGAAGTTTTGGAGGAACAAAATGGACTTGATGATGTCCGCCTTGTCCGCGTAGGGGATGATATTGTTGAGGGTCTCATCCATGGTTTCGTTGTGGCTGCCGCCACTGTTGTCGAGGGATTTGATCGCTCCGTTGTTGTCTTTGGTGCTGGGGATTCCCATGTCGGAGAGGGAAACCGCGTCGCCTTTCTGGTTGAAGGGAACGTAGGGCAACAAAAGAGTGAGCTTGTTGACCTGGTCGACGTAGATGCGGGTCAGTTCGAGCTTGCCGAGTTTGTCCAGTTCACCTACGGTATAATGTCCGCCTCCCTTGCCGCCGCCGGGGACCTGGGCCTGGGCGGTGAAGCTCAGCCCTGTGAGCAGGAGGAGAAAGAAAAAAATGCGCATCATGCCTTTGTTTTTTGAGGTTGCGACGCAAATTATTTGATTTCGTCGGGAAAAAAAAGGAGGGAGGGGGAAATAAAAAAACGGAGCCCGTGGGGGACTCCGTTGTAGGTTGAGGTCGCGGAGAATTATTTGCAGGCCTTCTCAGCGTCCGTGTATTTCTTGTACAGTGCGGTGAACTTTTCCTCGTAGCCTTCCTCATCTTTGGCGCTGAGGTTGATGGCAATGTTCTTGAGGGCGTTCAGCGTATTGCGGTCGCACTTGTCAATTTCAAAGGCTTTTTCGAGCGGGCCGAGGGCCTTTTCGTAGAGCTTGTCACCCTGGGCCTGGAGGGCCTTGGCCGATTCGAAATCATCTTCGATTTCATTGGCTTCGGTGTACTTGGCCACACCCTGGTTGACGTAGAGTGCGCCCAGGTTGAACCAGGCAATGCTCTTGGAAGGATCAACCTGAGCAGCGATTTTGTACATTTCCTCGGCCTTGACCATATCCACTTTCTCCAACAACTGGGCAAATGCTACGTGGAGGATATAGTTGTCGGGCTCTTCTTCGACAGCCGTCTCGAACTTGCCAATGGCTTGCTGGAGCTTGCCGGGAGAGTTGAGGAGGAGGTCCAGCTCAAATTTGCTGAGGTCTTCGCGGGCACCATCGTGCTGCTTCTGAACGGCTCCCCACTGCTGAGGCGTATACTTTTCCTTGTTCTTTTGGATGCGTTCCCATTCCCGGGCAAGGGTCTGCTTGCCCTTGTCCAGCGAAGCGAGGGCCGCGTCGATGTCCTTGGAGAAGTACCGCTCGATCAGGGCCTTGCGGTAGTAAGTATAAGAAGCGAGCATGTCCGGCCGCTGGGGCGGATTCGCGTCAAACTTCTGGGCCGCCATGTTGAAATCCTTGAGGGCACTGGCGCTGTCGCCCAATGCCAACTCGGCCTGCGCCCGCAGGTCATAGCCCATATAGTTATCGGGTTGGCCTTCGGTCACGAGGTCCATGTACTTGATGGTCTCGGAGTAGGCTTCCTTCTTCTCAGCATCTGACAGGTCGCCCCCAAAGGTGCCATTCAGAATGCCCAAGCCTGCTTGCAGGATCATGACATTCATCTGCTGCATTTCCACGTCGATTTTCTTCGTCCACTTGCCATCGTCGTACTTCTTCGCATTCTGGAAGTCCGTATAGGCATCGATGACGATGGTCTCCATGGCACTCTCTTCATCTTCGCTCAAGGAACCACCCTGGGCCACCTTTCCGCCAAGCTGACGCATGTACATTTTGCGGGCGAGACCCCGGTAATAGAATCCTTTGGGTACGTTCTTTTCCTTGAGTTGGGAGACATCGGAGAGGCCTTCGGTCAGCGCCTCGATGGCATCGGCGAAGTCCTGGTTATTGTAGTCCACCACGCCCGTGGTGATCTTAAAGTCCTGGGCTTGCACCTGGGTTCCCACCCCCAACATCAACAGGATAAAAACGGGTAAGAAGATTTTCTTCATTGCGATTAACTTTTTGTCCGATTTGCCCCGAAAATACGGGATTTTTCTATTCATCACTACTTTCTTCGGCAATTTCCCCTTCCGTGACTTCGCCTTCCACCTCTTCTACTTCCTCTTCGTACTCAGCCACTTTCGTCACTGCTGCGATTTCGTCCTTCTCGGTAATCCGGATCAGGCGCACCCCTTGGGTGTCCCGTCCGAGCTCAGCGATATCCGACAGCGACATACGGATCGTAATGCCGTTCCGGGTGATGATCATCAGGTCCTCGGAATCGTTCTCAATTGCTTTCAAGGAAACCAACTCCCCGGTTTTACCTGTGACGTTCAGGGTCTTGACCCCTTTTCCGCCCCGGTTCGTAATCCGGTAGATATGTTCTCCTGTCTCAGCGTCGTTCATGGGAGTCTGCTTGCCGTAGCCCTTTTCAGAAACCACCAGCAAATTCACTCCCTTCCCTCCTTCAGGGGCAATAACCATGCCAACCACTTCGTCGCTCTCTCCCGCGAGGGAGATGCCCCGAACCCCGGTCGAGGTACGGCCCATGTTGCGGACCTGGTCCTCCTCAAATCGGATCGCGCGGCCGGACTTGGCGCCCAATACGACGTGGTCACCCACTGAAACCAGACGCGCTTCCAGCAATTCATCGCCTTCGTTGATGTTGATGGCGTTGATGCCGGTGACGCGGGGACGGCTATAAGCCTTCAGAAGGGTCTTTTTCACAATGCCCTTCTTGGTACACATGATGATGGAGCTGTTTTGCAGTACATCTTCATCGCTCAGCGAAGGAACCGTAATAAAGGCCTTGATCTTGTCGTCTTTGTCGATCTGGATCAGGTTCTGGATTGCCCGTCCTTTGGATGAACGACTGCCGGTGGGAATTTCGTACACCTTCAACCAATAACAACGGCCTTTCTCGGTGAAGAAAAGCATATAGTTGTGGGTCCAGGCGGTGAACAGGTGCTCGATGAAGTCCGAATCCTTGGTTCCCGCACCCTTCGCTCCCCGGCCGCCGCGGTGCTGGCGACGGATTTCAGAGGTGAGCGTCCGCTTGATATAGCCTTCGTGGGAGATGGTAATGATGACCTCCTCGTTGGCGATGATGTCCTCGAGGCTGAGGTCGGCGGTCGTGTATTCGATGGCCGAACGACGGTCGTCGCCGTACTTTTCCTTCATCTCCGCCAACTCGTCCTTGATGATGCCCATCCGACGGACCTCGCTGCTGAGGATGTCCTTGTAGTCGGCGATGGTCTCCATCAACTGGTCGTACTCGGCCTTGATCTTGTCGCGTTCCAGTCCGGTGAGGCGCTGCAAACGCATGTCGAGGATCGCTTTGGCCTGGATTTCGGACAATGAGAAACGATCCATCAGGCCCGTCCGTGCTTCTTCGGGGCTGCGGGAGGCGCGAATCAGAGCGATCACCTCGTCGATATTGTCGAGGGCGATCAGCAATCCTTCCAGGATATGCGCCCGGCGCTCGGCTTCGCGGAGCAAGTACTGGGTCCGGCGGGTCACCACTTCGTGGCGGTGCTCGATATAGTACTTGATCATGTCGTGCAGGTTCAGGGTCATCGGACGCCCCTTGACCAGGCAGACATTGTTGATGCCGAAGGTGGTCTGGAAATAGGTATACTTGAACAGGTTGTTCAGGACCACGGAGGCCATCGCATCCCGCTTGATTTCAAAGACGATCTCCATGCCCTTCCGATCGGAATAATCGTGCATGGCGGAGACGCCTTCGATTTTCTTGTCGTTGATCAGGTCGGCGGTCTTCTTGAGGAGGGTTTCCTTGTTGACCTGGTAGGGAATCTCGGTGATGACGATCCGCTCCCGACCCTGTTTGTTTTCCTGGATCTCTGCTTTGGAACGGAGCACGACCCGGCCGCGGCCGGTTTCGTAGGCTTTCAATACGCCTTCAAAGCCATAAACGGTTCCGCCGGTGGGGAAATCCGGGGCCTTGACGTACTGGGTGAGTTCCTGGGTTTCGAGTTCCCGGCCTTCGAGGTGGGCCTCGATATAGGCGATGCAGGCGTCCACGACCTCGGACAGGTTGTGGGGAGCCATGTTGGTGGCCATCCCGACCGCGATACCCGACGCTCCGTTGATGAGGAGGTTGGGGATTTTGGCGGGCAATACGGACGGTTCCTTGAGGGACTCGTCAAAGTTGGGCCGGAAATCGACGGTGTCTTTGTCGATGTCGGCGAGCATTTCTTCCGCGATGCGGCGGAGGCGGGCCTCCGTATAACGCATGGCGGCGGGGTTGTCGCCGTCAATGGAGCCAAAGTTGCCCTGTCCATCGACGAGGGGGTAGCGCAGGGACCACCACTGGGCCATGCGGACCATGGCGTCGTACACGGCGGTATCGCCGTGGGGGTGATACTTACCCAATACTTCCCCGACGATACGGGCAGATTTTTTATAAGGCCGGCTGGCACCGAGACCGAGTTCGGTCATGCCATACAGTACGCGCCGGTGAACCGGCTTGAGTCCATCCCGGACATCGGGCAAGGCCCTCGACACGATGACTGACATCGAATAATCGATGTAAGCCGACTTCATCTCCTCTTCAATGCCCCGGTTGACTATTCTTCCTCCAGATGCCATTTGAAATTGGTTCTATCGTTAAAAATTCACTTCAATAACACGCAAATTTAAGCAAAAGGACACTGTGGAGGGGCTTTGTTATCAACAAATGCGGACCTTTTCGGGGATATTTGGGGCATTTTTTCACCATTTGACGGACGGGAAAGGAGGAAGTCGGAATCGGAGGGGAAAAAGGGAGGGGAATGAAGGGAAAATGGAGTGGGAGGAAGGGAGCGGGAAAATGGAGTGGGGATTTGGGTTGGGGCAATTATTTGTGACTAAATGGATCGCAAATCATTTATAATAAGGGCTATTTTTGAGCTAAAAACTTCGGTCAAGACAAAAATTACTTTAAGGTTGGATATAATTGGTAGACGGTTGGACGGAATTGGTGGAAACTTGGTTAGTTTTTGTAGAAAGTTCCGTGTCGGGGAGACTGTGTAAAAACGCGTGCACAAATCAATTTATTTAACCCTCTGTTTTTG
>CAWUKT010000066.1:0-39886 GCA_963923035.1 uncultured bacterium | reverse complement strand
TATCGTAATCGCCGGTTTTGGAGAGAAGCCAGAAAAATCGACGAAGTCAGGAAAACCGGTCTATTCCTGGTTATTCAGAATCTCCTGACGGATATCGCCGAGACTTCTGCTTGCGAACTGACCATTGTCCAGGGCATTGATCCCCAAGGAAAGTTCCCGCTCCAGCAATTGGCGGCGCAGGGCCTTGGTTTCGTCCTTTTCAATCAACAAACGCAAGGCCTCGCGGATGACCTCGCTGGCATTGTTGTACAATCCGGTAGCGACCTTGGCCTGCACCAAGGCTTCCAATTCGGGAGTGAGGGATACATTCATGGGGTTATCCTTTTTGTTGCCATAACGAAATATAACAAAGTTTGTTATTTGGTCGACATTCGAATCAATTTACCCATCTATTTTCCCTACTCAATATCCTTCAAAAAATGCACGGTTTCTTCCTCTTCCCAGAATCCAATTTTCTGATGGAACTCACGCGAGGCCGTATTCGTCAACCAGGTATCCGAACCCATTTGCGTACAACCCTTTTCCTTGCACCACCCTTCTCCAATCCGCAAGAGTTCCCGCGCAATGCCTTGGTTGCGGTGCTCCGGAGCAACAAATATGCCTTCTAAATAGCCTGTTGGAGACTGTTTCGCGCCTTCCACGTAGTCGGTTCGGATGGAGAACATGGCAAAACCAATATGGGTTCCATCTTCCCGGCGGGCCATGATGACGCGGTATTTTTGTTCCTCGACCGTGGTCTGCAACAATTTTTCCAATTCCTCCTCCTCATAATCCGGCCACAGTTCCAGGGCCATCTTTAGAAAGGAAGGAAAATCCGGTCGGGAAAAGTCGGGGAAGGTGATGGGTTTCATGCGGGTAGGGGGTTGGGGAAATGAAAAATAAACCCTTTTCGGTCAGGAAGGGAAAAAATAAGTCTTCCCCTCGATCCAAAACTTATAATCGACCAGCCGCGGCCACAAATACCGCTCCGGCAGAGTGGTCTCTTGCCACCGTTCGTGCTGCTGCACCAGCCGCTCGAACAAGTCGGGCAGTTGCGCCTTCAAATTGACCGTCTCCGACCGGTCCCGCGCCAGGTCGTACATTTCCGCCCAGCCATCCCGCACGCTCAACACCAATTTGTAATCGCCGTCCCGCAGGGCCCAAATATGATCCGCCCGCCAGTACAACTTGGGATGGGGACGGGCCTCTTGTTCGGCGTCGGTCAGGAAAGGCAGCAGATCCACGCCGTCGTAAGGACGGTCGGAGGGAAGCTGGCCCTGGGCGCTGCGCAGGGAAGTAGGAAAAATATCCGTCGCTGAGACGGGATGGGGGTAGCGCTGGCCAGCGGCAATCCGGTCCTTCCATTTCAGCATGAACGGAACGCTGATCCCGCCCTCAAAATGCGTGAACTTCCCGCCTTTCAGCGGGCCATTGTCGGTCGCGCCCGTATAGGTCGCGCCGCCGTTGTCGCTGATGAAATAAATCAGTGTGTTCTCTTCCAGACCAAGGTCTTTCACGGCCTGGTTCAACTCTCCGACAGCGTCGTCCAGGGCCGCAATCATCCCGTAATACACCCGCTTGTTCAGGTCCTCGACATGGGCAAAACGGTCGACGTATTCTTGGGGGGCCTGGAAGGGAACATGGGGCGCATTGAAGGCGCAGAGCAGGAAAAAGGGCTCCTCCTGGTGCTTTTCCATGTACTGAATGGCCTTGTCCTTGATCGCGAAGGTCAAATAGTCCTCTTCCCGCAGTTCCTGCCCCTGTTCCGTGATCCCGCCACTGCCTTTCCGGCCCTTTTTCCATTGGTACCGCGAACTGTATATGTCCTGCTCATGGTTCACGATGCCGGGCCATTCGCGCTCGGGGGTATACCAGGTGGAGGCGCCGAGAAAGCCGTAGTGGTAATCAAATCCGCGGTTGGCGGGGATGAGTTCGGGGGCGCGGCCCATGTGCCATTTGCCGACGATGCCCGTATGGTAGCCCAGCGGTTGAAGGGCTTCGGCGAGGTTGATTTCGGAAGGAGGGAGGCCTTGGCGACGGATTTGGGGCGTGCGGGGGTAGCGGGGCGGCGTGGCAATGTTGAATTCACCGTCGCGGATGACCCGCTTGCCCATCAGGTAAGTGAAGCGGTTCTTGGGGTAGACCTCATTGGCTTGGGTCTCGAAGCCGCAGCGGTTTTGGACGCGGCCGGTCATCATGCCGGCCCGAGACGGCGCACAGGTCGGCGAAGTCACGTAGCCCGACTCAAAAATGACGCCTTCCGCGCCGAGTTGGTCGATATTGGGGGTTTGGATATGCTCCGCGCCGTAGGCGGACACCTCATATTTTCCGAGATCGTCACAGACGATCAGCAGGATATTGGGCCGTTCTTTTGATGTGGGTTCAGCCGCATTCAAATAGGCCCTTTTTCCCGCCCACAACGTTTCATCCCATTCGATCCGCCATTGCTTCGAACCCGTCGACAGGGGATAGCAACCCGCAATGACCAGCAGAATGGCCACCCACATCAAGTTCAAACCGGTCGAAGGGCTGTGTTTCATCACGCGTATTTGGAGGAGAAATTTACCCGCCGGAGAGGAAAGGAACAACTGAAATGCGGAGGATGGGCAGGAGGGGGGAGAGGGAAGGGGAAAATGGGCAATCGGACCCGCTTGGACAAAAGAAGCCGGGAGAGGATTGGAAAATGGAGCAAATTGAGTCAAATTCGAAGGCATTGGAACAGCTGAAGAAACATAGGATTTCGGGAAAATGGCACCACTGGATCATTCTCTGGGGGACCATTTTTCTGACCGCTTGTTCTCCGAATTCCTCCCAAACCTCGTCGACTCTCGAACTCAAGCCGGTCTCCCACGCCGCGTTCAGGTCTTTTGTGGAAGCCACGAATTACGTCACCGATGCGGAGCGTTACGGCTGGTCCTTTGTCCAGCAAGATGTGTTCCGGTGGGCCGTAGTGGAAAATGCGACGTGGCGACGGCCCGACGGCTTGAACCCGCCGACATCGGACCAGTTCCCCGTCACCCAGGTCAGCTACAACGATGCCGAGGCCTATTGCAATTGGTCGGGCACCCGCTTGCCGAGCTACGCAGAATACTGGGAGCTGATCGCCGCCGACGAGCGGAAAGTCATCACCAATTACAATGGTCCGATTTCCGAGCTGGACCAGGTCAATACCCTCGGCAATGTCTGGGAAATCACCGCGACGACCGAAGGAGATTCCATCCGGCTGGCCGGTGGCTCCCTGTTTTGTTCTCCTACCACCTGTCATGGCACTTCCGAGGCCCGCAGGTTGTTCGTGGACAAGGAGACGGGGAATATCCACATCGGGTTTGCGGTGGTAGTGGAGGGAAAATAGGGTTCGGCATTCCCCGCGGATATTGTAATTTGAAGGGGTAAATCACCCGTATGGAAACCTCCATCCTGCACGACATATTCAGCCATTCCAGCCTCACCCCGGGCGAACTCGAAACGATTGGGGAGGCACTCCGTGAAATCCGGCTGAAGAAAGGGCAAACCCTGATCAACAGCGGGGACACCGTGCTGGATACCCATTTTGTGTACAGCGGTTGTTTGCGGACCTATTTCATTGACGATGCGGGCAAGGACCATACCCTCCAATTCGCCATCAAGGGCTGGTGGATCAGCGATTATACGGCCCTGTTCACCGGCGACGAGGCCCTCATGAACATTGAGTGCATTGAGGCGGCGACGATCTACAAGCTGCGTCGGAAGAAGATGGAAGAGCTTTACGAGGCGATTCCTCTGCTGGAAACTTATTTTCGGAAAAAGCTGGAACGGCGCTTCATTGCCCACCAGAGAAGAACCCTCGGTTACCTCGCCCAGACGGCCAAGGAGCGCTATTTGTCCTTTGTCCAGACCTATCCCAACATCGAAATGAAGGTCAAAAATTACCACATCGCCTCCTACCTGGGCATCACGGCGGAAAGTCTCAGCCGCATCCGCAAAGAACTGGCCCGCTAATCCTTTCTTACCATACATCAATTTTTCCCCGATCCGATTGGCATAATATTGTTGCAAATCGAATTCGGCGCTTTTGGGCGGTTGTGTTGTCACCCGGGAGCCACCGCCAGCCCACGCGCCATCCTTCACACATCATACACCACAGGAAAGATGACAAAAATACTTTTGGTACTTACCAGCCACGACGAATTGGGTGATACCGGACAGAAAACAGGTTTTTGGCTGGAAGAATTCGCCGCCCCCTACTATTTCTTCAAGGACCACGGTGCGGAATTGACCCTCGCCTCACCAAAAGGCGGTCAGCCCCCGGTCGATCCCAAGAGCGAGCTGCCCGATTTCCAAACGCCTTCCACGACCCGCTTCAACGAAGATGACGCGGCCCAGGCCGTTTTGGCGCAGACCGTCCCCTTGGCCACGGTCGACCAGTCTGATTACGATGCCGTTTTCTACTCCGGTGGCTACGGCCCGTTGTGGGACCTCGCCAACGATGCCGATTCCATCGCCCTGATCGAATCCTTTATCCGCCACAACAAGCCGGTGGCGTCGGTTTGCCACGGCCCCGCCGTGTTCCGGCACACCAAGGCCCCCGACGGGAATCCGTTGGTCGAAGGCAAGAAGGTCACGGCCTACTCCAATTCCGAAGAGGAAGCGGTTCAGTTCACCGAGATCGTGCCCTTTTCGGTAGAGGACATGCTGGCTGAAAATGGCGGGATTTACTCCAAGGGACCGGATTGGGGGCCTTATGCCCAGGAAGATGGTTTGTTGGTGACGGGACAAAATCCGGCCTCCTCCGAATTGGTGGCCGAGTTGCTGCTGCAAAAACTCACCTGATCACCCGCGACCGGGCCTTTCTGCAAGGAGTTGGGCCGGGAAAAAGTGGACTTCGTGATCCCAGGGAGCCCGGGCGGAAACGCTTGGGCTTCGCCTTTTGCCCCCGGTAACCCCCGCTTTTTCTATTCAATTAGGGTCGATTTGATTTTCGTTTCCACCACTTTTCCCTTTTTCAACTCCACAAAATACGACTCGCTTTCCTTGTCCGTCGCGACCCCCTGCTTCAATGCTTCATTCACAAACACCAAGCCCGCATTGTCGTCACAGGCATAGCCCGCTTCCAGTTTCCCGGAGCGGATATTGTCGAAGTAAAGCGGCTTCCGGGACGCCTCCGAGTGGTAATGGGGGCAGTGGCTGAAGGGCAAATAGCCGAGTCCCTCTACAATGGTCAGCTCGACGGGGCGGGAATCGGTCGTCCCGGCATCGAACCAGCAGAGGGAGCCCGCGCTTCCTCCCGCCATGACGATCCCTTGGTCGTAGGCCTTCCGCAGCGCTAAATCGATGCCCTGTGCCTTCCAAATGGCCAACATATTGAGGGTATTGCCGCCGCCGACGATGATCGCGTCCATGCTGGTGAGGGTCGCTTCCCACGATTCGGTTTGGCGGTTGGAGCTGGTAAATGCGCGGAGAACATGGGGCTCGACGTCCAGGCCGGTACACAGCTCGTAGAAAAACGTGATGTAGCGGTCACGGTCGCCAGTGGCTGTGGGCAGAAAACAGATGCGCGGACGCTCCTTCCCGGTGAGTTCGGCGGTGTACTGGATGAATTCCTGGTTGACCTGGCCGCCGTAGACAAAGAGGGTGCGGTCGGATTGTTGGGCCAGGAGGAAGAGGGGGAGAATCAATAGAAAAGAGAGGAGGAGTCGTTTCATGCTGCGAATATACTGATTCTGTGGGGAGGGAATGGAGATTGAGGCATGGGCTTGCAGCGCCCATAATAATGGTAGGCAATTATTGCTGACCATTGGGGAAGAGGTTTTCGCGTTTTACTTCGATTTTTCTAATAAAAATTTCCCTAACGGAGCGAAATGGTAGACAGTTGGTTATAAATGGTAGAAACTTGGTTAGGATTGGTAGAAACTTCCGTGTCGGCGGTGGAAAGTTCCATGAATTTGGTGGAAAGTTGGACTTGAAGTGTAGAAGTTTCTACAGTTCGTGCCCGATAGGGGAGTGTTACTGGTAGAAGTTTCGACAAATCGGGCCCAACTTTCCATGTTTTTGGTGGAAAGTCGGACCAATTTGGTGGAAACGTTGGGTCCGGAGGTGGAAAGGTGGACTGCTGGGGGAGAAACGTGGAGTTCAGAGTTAGAAAGGTGGACTGTTGGGGGAAAATTGTGGAGTCCAACGGTGGAACGGCCCACGTATTTCGAGGAACGGTTGGGTTGGAGGGGGGAAAGGTGGACCGGGAGAGGAAAATGTTATTGGAGGGGAGGAGCCATCTGCGGGTGGGGAGCGAAAAGGGGTCTTGGGAGGAGGAATAGGGCGGCAATCGGAGTGAATTATGATGCTTAGACATCAAAAGATGGGAACAGGGGGGCGGAAAAGGAAGGGGGGCCGAGGAAATGAAGTTGTCGAGGGGGACCAAAGAGCCACTGTCATAAATGTGATTTTGGCTAATATTGCATCGTCAGAGCGGAAAATGGTTCATTTTTCCGTTTGCAACCCATATTGATTACCGCAAGCCCCTCGCAGTCATGGAGATAGATCGCATCATCAAAAAACGCAAAACCCAAAAAATCCTCGCCCCTGAACCCTGGTCCACGGAGGGCAGTGCCGATGAACTCAAAGTCCTGTTGGATGAACTATTGGACCTGGCGGCCCACGCGCCGTACCATTACCGCGCCCACCAGCAGTACACCGACCAGGAAGAATTGAATTCCACCTTGCCCTACCGCTTCTACGTTCTGGACCGCGACAAATGCCGCGCTACTTCCCGCTTCTACGACCGCTCGGGCATCGACGGCGGCAAAATCAAAAACATGCTGGACGCGGCTGAAGCCCTGTTCATCGTGACCTGGCTCCCGGAACCTTCCGAAATCAATTCGGATGGCGGCAAGCAAGAAGTGGCCTTCGAAGGCAATATCCGCAACATGGAGCACATCTCCGCCGCTTCCGCGGCCATCCAGAATGTCCTCCTCGGCGCCACTGCCCGCAACATCCCCAACTACTGGTCGACCGGCGGCACCCTCCGCGGCCCCGCCCTGAAATACCACCTGCACATCCCCGCGAACGAAATCATCGCCGGCACCATTTTCCTGTTCCCCGAAGACGCGGAATCCCGCGAAGCCCGCATCGTACCGGGCGGCCTCCGCGAAGTCGGGAAGGAGCAGAGCAGCTGGGCGAAGTGGGTAGAGTAGGGGACTTATTTCTCCAATACCTCACCCAACAACTCCTCTGTCGCCACAATCAAAGCCCGAATCTTCTCGGGATCGTAGGCATCGGCATGCGCCCGGCCCCAATCGCCGCGGGGATTCCCAAGGTCATTGTCAAAATAGGCGCCGCTGATTCCATTGAATGCACTGCCGACCGCGAGGTCATGCAGCAGGCTTGCGCCCTTGTCGGCGGAGGACCAGGATTGCCCGTAGGCTTCCCGAACCATCTTGGTATTGAGGAGGGAACCCGGATTCACGGCCACGACTGAGGTGCCCGGGAGTTGGTTGGCGAGGTGGAAAGACCACATGGTCAGGGCCAATTTACTCTGGGCGTAGGCCGATTGGGCCGAAAGCGCTTGCGTGCCACGCAGGAATGCCAACGCCACCGGAGCCTGGGCCGCTGAACTCAAATTGACGATGCGTGAACCGGGACGGTTTTGCACCACAGGGGCCAGCATCTTGGTCAGCAGATAAGGCGCCAGATAATTGACGACCATCCGAAGGTCGAGGCCATCGGCGTTGCGTTGAACGGGGCTGTTGAACACGCCGGCATTGTTGATCAGGACGTCGAGTTGCACGTCCTCTTGTTGAAGCTGGGCACCCATTTCCTGGACTTCTCTCAGGTTCGAAAAGTCCGCCTGAACACCCGAAACATTCGCATTCCCCGTCTGAGACGTCACCTCCTGGACCGTAGCGGCCAGCTTTTGCGGATTTCTTCCGTGGAGAATCAATTGGTGTCCGGCTTGGGCCAGAGAAAGGGCGGCCAGCTTTCCGATGCCGTCGGTGCTACCGGTGATCAAAATCGTTTTCATGCGGTGGTGGGTTGAAAGGTGGGGAAGAAGGGCAATACTTGACGGGCCAGGGTTTCGAGGGTCCGGGGAATCGGGGCCGAATTGAAGCGGAGGTTCAGGGCGACGTGGTTGACGCCGATCTGCTTCAGCCCCTGCAAATACGCGACCAAATAGTTGACGCCAATTCGAAATCCCAGGTGAATGGGCCGGGGTTGGTAATCCGCGTCGGGATGGAGATCGACATAGAGCGGTTGCATAAAGGGCTTGCCCCAATCCGCGTATTGGTCAATCAAATCCCGCCACTGGGTGAGGATGCTTTGTTGTTGGTGGAGATTGCGGGGATAACTCATCCAGCCGTCTCCGTGGCGCGCGTTCCATTCCATCGATTGCCGGCTGGAGCCGGTGATCAGCAGAGGAAGCCTTTTTCCAAAAGGCTTCGGCAAAATGTCGGCCCGTCCGGTCAGGTGGCCGAAATGCTGGGATTCCAGCCGGGGATACGGTTTCTGGGCGGCCCGGATATAGGCAAAGGATTCCCGAAACAGCTCGCCCCGTTGCTCAAACGCCACGCCCAGCGCCGGATATTCATCCGGCCGGTCCCCCGAGGCCACGCCCAGAATCATCCGCCCCTGCGACAGCTGGTCGATGGTCGCCGCGGATTTCGCCACGTGGACCGGGTGGTGCAGCGGCAGGGCGATGCTCGAAATGCCCAGGCCGATGGTCCGGGTGCCAGCCGCAAGGTATCCGAGGTAGGTAAAGGGATCAAAGGTTTGCCCCGCGTCCCCGAAGGAGGGGACCTGCAAGGGCACATCCCGCAGCCAAAGGGCTGCGAAACCCAGTTCCTCGACGAGTTGGGCCCGTTCGAGGTGTTGGTCCAGAGCCGGAATCGGGCTCTGCGCGTAATTTTCAATCGGGACCACCACGCCCAAACTGAGCTCCCCGGCCCGAAATGTCCGGTTGTACGCCGGATTGATGGGCGCAAAGGGCTTACCGGTGGAGCTTGGAGCTGTTGTTTCGTTGGGGTTCATGCCTGTTTGGAGACGGTTGGTTTTCGTTTTCACACCACGACGACGACTTTCCCCACCGTGCGCCCACTTTCCAGTTGGCGGTGGGCACTTACCATCTCTTCAAACGCAAAGGTCTGGGAAACATGCGGTTTCAGCGTGCCTCCCGCCAACATCGTCGCGATTTTTTGCATGTCGGAGCGGCTGGATTGGACCATGTGGAATCCAAGCTGGACCTCTTTTTGTTGAGCTGCGGTCTGGATTTCGTCGGAAAAGTCGGGGGTGGGAATGGAAATGATGGTTCCGCCATTTCGCATGACCTTGACCGAATTGGCGAGAACCTCCCCATTGAACATGTCAAAGACGAAATCAATCTCGCTGACTTCCTCTTCGAAGCGCTGGGTGCGGTAGTCGATGCACTCATCCGCCCCGAGGGCCAGGACGAAATCCTTGTTTTTGGCTGAGGTGGTGGTGATGACATGGGCGCCGAGCGATTTGGCGATCTGAATGGCAAAGTGGCCCACGCCGCCCGAGCCCGCGTGGATCAGCACGCGGTCGTTGGCCGTGACTTTGTCGTGCAGGACCTGCCAGGCGGTCAGGGCCGCCAGGGTACTGGCGGCAGCATTTTCAAAGGATACGCCGTCGGGAATCCGGGCCAAATGCGTTTCCGGTGCCGCGACGAATTCCGCGTAGGCATTGCCTGCGCCCACGAAATTGACCATGCCGAAGACCCGGTCGCCGATCTCAAGGTCCTGGACCGCATCGCCTTTGGCTACGACGTTGCCGGCGATGTCCCAGCCCAAAATCGCGGGACGTTCCGGACCGTAGATCATGGTCAGGACCTCGTCGTTGGCGCGGACCTTGTAGTCCACCGGATTCACGCCGATGACCTTGACCTCGACCAGGACCTCATGGGCCTGGATTTCGGGACGCGGAATTTCTTGAAGTTGGAGTTGCTCGACTCCGCCGGTGGCTTCCAGTACAATTGCTTTCATAGGGTCGGATATTGGGGTGTCTGAATTGTGATGGAGCAAAGTTGGGCCTTGTGGGAGAAAAGGAAGGGGTAGGAAAAAGGGAAATGATTGTATAAATCAAGGTTTTTGAAGGGTGGTTTGGGGGAGAAATGAGAAAAAGGTGCAGTTTTGGGGTATGAAAGACCCCGGAATGCCGATTGTAGAGGTATATCAACCTTTCGAAATACAAGAGATTGAGCTGGAGCGCTGGCGACAGCGGCCCGTCCGGAACAATTTCTTCGAATTGGTCCTCATCAAGAATGGCCGTGGGACCCAGTGCATCAATTACAACGAGTATCCCTATTCAGAAGGAAGTCTGTTTTTATTGCCCCCTTTGAATTGCCATTCCTTTGCCATTGATTCCACCACCCGCTTCGTTTTCCTGAAATTTACCTCCGCCTTTTTCCAATCCGGTCCCCGCAACAGTTCCCCCCACGCCGATTGGTTCCGCGAGGCCGCGTATATCCTCTCGAATTACAACCAGATGCCGGGAGACATCGTCGACAGCGAATTGGACCGGCAGCATATCCATACCCTGGTCGACCTGATTTTGAAGGAAAACCAGAACCACGGCCAAGGGTCCGTGCCATTGATCAGGAGCCTCATGATCGGCATCCTGGAAATCCTGCTCCGCAACATCAAGCGAAGCCCCTTCTACGAACTGGCGGCGACGGCAGGCGGAGATGAGCGCATCCCCCAACTCCTCGCCTATATCAACGAACACATCGCCGAATCCGACCGGCTCCGCGTCGAGCACCTCGCCGAGACCTTTCACCTTTCTCCGACTTACCTCAGCGAATTTTTCCGAAAAAATGTCCACATGCCCCTGCGGGAATACATCATCAAGGCCCGCCTGAAACTCGTGGAAATCCGCCTGCTGCATTCTGATTATACCCTCTCCGAAATCGCCGCCGAATTGAATTTTACCGATGTCAGCCACCTCTCGAAGACCTTCAAGCGGTACGCCGGGATGACGATGAGTGAATTCAGGAAGGAAGGGGAATACCGGCTGCTGAAGCGGAATTCTTGCTGAGGGGAGAGGGAAAGCAAATCAAAACCTCAATCCGGCGGCCAGTCGCAAGTTCCCGGTGACCTCGCCGCCAATATTGGTCCGGATCGGGATGCCCGTTCCAAAGTTGGCCTGGAAAATGAAATAGAGACCATTTTGGGAGAAGTGCCCGAATCCATTGCCGATTTCGGGTCTGAGGATGTACCGCTCTGTGAGCGGAGGCCCTATCAGCACATCCAAGTTGAGCCGTGTCAATTGAACTTCTCCGCTGCCGAAGTAGGCCCATCCAGTATCCGGCAACCCCCGCCACCATATCCGGGTGCCCACAAATCCACCGTGCAGAACATTGGGGCGGTTGAATGCAGAGCTGCCCCGTTCGTAGTCCGTCCCAAAAAACAAGGGACCGGCCATGATCTGAAACCGTTTGCCGAGGGAATATCCCAGCTCTACCGAAACCGTGAGGATATCGGTCGTGGAAATCGGGGTGGTCCGAACCCCTACGAAGCGTCGGTGCCTGGATTCGGGAGAGGTGATCCGGTTGGATTCCTGTTGGGCGGAGAGGGAGGTCCCGGCGACTACCCAAAAAAGCGTGACCCACAATTTAAAATTCATAACGCCCTCCAATACCTAAGATGAAATCGCTGGCCAGGGATCGTTCTTGTCGTTTCTTGACCCCACAGGAGAGACTTCCGTACAGGTGGAAGTCCTTGAAAACTCGGATGTTCGTACCCGCCCCGGGGAGAAATTGGTAGAAAAGGAAGGGGCAGGAATTGTTGATGCAGGCATCGACCCGGCGGAACAGGACCTGTTGAAGGGCGAAATAGGGACGCAGGCGGTCGGCAGCGGGCAATTTGGGGTAGTAGCGAAATTCCAATTTGCCTCCGGATCCTTCGCCCATGAGCAGGGCGGGAATGAACTCGATTTGCCGTATCTGAATCCCGATTCCGACACCACTGTATACCCCATCTTCATAGCTGAGATTGGTTTCAACGTTGGCAGAGAGTCGCGTTTGGCCCTTCAGTAGCCCAAAGGCAAAGCTGAACAATAGAAGAGCAAGGACCGATGTTTTTCGGAAGCGCATACCAGCAAATTGAAGAAAAAACACAAACGGAGATAGGTAACTTTTTTTGCATTAGGGAAGCTGGAGAAAGGACCGATTTGGTTGACAGGGGGCCACGAAACGGTTTAATTTGAATTTACATTCGAGTAGATTAAACCATTGTCCTTTTCATTCGACCAACCCTAAAAAACCACATGAAATTCTTCCCCGCTCTGTTCCTGTTCACCTGTTTGGCCCTTCAACTCCCCGCCCAATTTTGTACGGCCGACGACCGCTTTACCGAAGTGGAATACTTCACCCAAGCCGAAATCGATTTTGACATCGACCTGGAATACGGGCAGGCCCTCGATTACCAGGGCAATTTGGATACCCTGCTGCTGGATGCTTTTTATCCCGATCAGGGAGTAGATGCACTCAGCCTTCGGCCGGCCGTGATCATGATCCACGGCGGTGGCTTTTTGTCGGGCAACAAGACGGACCGCCGGGCGGAATGCGTGGCCCTGGCCCGGCGCGGCTACGTGGCATTCAGCATCAATTACCGCCTGGGTTGGGACACCCTCGATCCCAGCGACCAGGACTATGCCATTTACCGCGCCCACCAGGATGCCCACGCCGCCTTGCGCTACGTCATCAGCCAGGCCAATACCTTCGGAATCGACACCAATTGGGTCTTCATTGGCGGGAGCAGCGCTGGGGCCATTGCGGCCCACAAGCTCATTTATGCAAGTCAGGCGGAATGGGACTCGATCGTGCCGGGCATCGAAGGGGTATTGGGCAGCCTGGATACGTCTTCCAATAACCTGACCAATACCTTCGACATCAAGGGCTTCTTCAACAATTGGGGCGGCGTTTATGCCGGATTGAACCAACCTTCGGAGATGATTCCCATGGTCGCGTTCCACGGCGAATTGGACGGAACGGTGGGCATCGATACGGGTTCCAATGGCCTGGTTGGGTCCCGTACCCTTCACAATGCTTTGATCAGCAATGGAATCTGTTCTGAGTTGACGGTGGATCCCGATGGCGGCCACGGCGTCTTCCTGGGGCCAGACGGGGCCGTCTTCCGCGCTGCCCGCGCGAGTTGCTTTTTCAAGAGCCTGTTCTGCAATACCTGTTCCGATTATTATTCCACCGATTCCATCCCCGCGAGTTGCTCGGTAGCCACTTCTCTCGACGAACCCTTGACCGCCAATTACAGCGTCTATCCCAATCCGGTACAGGACCGGATTTAGGTGGCAGGATTGCAAGGCGGAGAGACGCTTCTGCTGTACAATGCCAGTGGACAGCTCATCGAGGCCAGGGAAGAAATGGGGGAGATCTCAATGGACCATCTCCCGGCGGGCATGTACATTTTGACGGTTGTAGGGGAGGCGAAACGGCAATCTTTCCGGTTGGTGAAGCAGTAGGAGGGAGTAGGGGAAAGGATTCGGAGCAATGAATTCAAGGATCGTTGCCGTTTTTACAAAAGACCTTTGATTAATGCGGAGATTTTGATAGATATAAGTTCAATCGACGACCATGAACGATAGGTCTCACTGGACAGCTAAGTATCAAGTCTCATTTTTCCAGAATCCCATTTTCAAAGGTGGATGGATGCTGCTATGGGTACTGGTGGCGGGCGGGCTGTCCGCCAAGACCGGTGATTCGTTGCGGGAGGCAGGGGAAAATGCAGAGTTGACCGAAATGAGCCGGAAATACGCCCATTTGGAGCGGGTTATAGCCGCGATTCGAACCGCTCCCGATTCCCTGAGCCAGGTGGCTGGCGACCTCGCAATATATTTTGAAACCCAAAATGATACCGGTGCCTGGGCCAAGTCCCTGTTTACCCAGGGTTCGGGCATGTATTACGGTTCTAATTTGTCCCAAGCCGAGCCCCTTTTGATCCAGTCGGCTCAGTTGGCCCTGGCCATTGAGGATACCTCGATGACCGGGATGGCATTGGGGCGATTGGGAGATCTGTACCGGACCATAGGTAAATTCGAGGAAGGCCAGCGGGTATTGTTGGCCACGATTCGATTCCTCGACGGTCACGATGATTTAGCTCCCCTGGCCATAACCGAGCGGGCCCTCGCCAATGTGTACTATTCGGTCAACAAGTTTGATGTTGCCATCGAGTCCTACCAGCAGTCCTACGGGCATTCCATGGAAATCAATGACTCGTTGGGCGCCTCCAAGGCGCTGTCGGGGATTGCGAATTGCGAAGCCGCGCTGAAAAACAATGCGTCCAGTCTGAGGTATTCCCGCCGGTCCATTGCGCTGATGGAACCCCACGGGACTCCCGCCGAAATGGCTTTCCAGTACTTCAGCCTCGGAGATATCTTTCAGGAACTTGAGCAGCCTGACTCGTCGCGTTTTTACTACAACAAATGCCTCGAATTTGCCGAAGCCTCTCAGTTGGAAACCTATATTCTGTGGGGATATTTTGGCTTGATCGAGCACTATGTCTTCATGAAGAATTACGTGGAGGCCCGGCAATTCTACGCAGCGGCCCGGGATCGGGCGGGAACCATCGAAGACTATATGGTAGAGCGCCAATTTCTGGATCTTGACCTCAAGATTGCCCGCGGAGAGGAGGATTATGAACGCGCTTTTGAGTTGCTCAAACTTCAGGTGAAAAACCGGGACAGTTTGTTGAGCCAGGAGCAGGCGACCACGATTGAAGAACTGACCATTCAGTACGAAACCGACATCAAAGAGGCTGAGAATGCCACGTTGAAATCGGAGAATGCTTTGTTTGAGCAGCGTCAAACCGGGATTCTGGTCGTCTCCACGGTGATTGTGACTATTCTCCTGGTCGTGGCCCTGATCTTGTTCTTCCTCTTTCGTCGGATGCGCCGCCTCAATCAACAATTGGTGGAGGCCAACAGCGAAAAGGATGCCCTTATGGGCATTGTGGCGCACGACCTGAAGTCGCCCCTGAGCCAGGTGGGCGCTCTGATTGCAGCCATGCAGGACGCCCAACTCATCGGTCCGACGCACCAGTTGTTTGTGGACAAGATGAACAAGGCGATTCAGCAGGGCGGGACGCTGATCTCGGAGTTGGAGTCGATTGTGGAATTGGAGCAAAAAGAATCCAAGGCCTTGGTCCCGGTTCAATTGGAAGGGGTGATTCAGCGGGTGGTGGAAAATTTTGAACCGATTGCCGCCCGCAAGTCGACCACGATTCAGGCTTCTGAGGTCCCTGAGTCCGTCCAGATTGGGAATTACAAGGATTCCCTCGACCGCATCCTGGGCAATTTGCTTTCCAACGCCATCAAGTTTTCGCCTCCGGCCTCCAACATCCATCTTCAGATGGATACCGGTCCCAATCATGTCGAGGTAAAGATCATCGACCAAGGTCCCGGGATTCCCACGGACGAGTTGCCAAAATTGTTCCGCAAATTTTCGCGCCTGAGTCCCCGGCCCACGGCCGGAGAAAGCTCCACGGGACTGGGCCTGTACATTGTGCATCTGCTCGTCGCCCAGCTCAATGGTTCCATCGACGTGCGCAGCGAAGTCGGCAAGGGAACGGAGTTCGTCCTCAATTTTCCCGTCCACAATTGACCGGACCTCAACATCCCTTGTTCATTTTCCCATTCTCACAAACGCCACCAAACTCCCCTGGTCACAAGACGCGAAGCCCAAGGCTTCGTAGAAACCCCGCGTCATGGGATTGTCATCCGTCAGTAGGACCTTCTGCCTACAATGTTTGAATTGGTCGAGGGTTTGTTCCATCAACGCCTTCCCAATCCCCCTCCGTTGAAAATCGGTATGCACCAGAATGTCCTGGATGTACACGATGGTCACGCCATCTCCCACGACCCGAATCAAGCCCACCAATTGGTTGTCCGCCAACGCTTTCAATGCAAACTGCGATTGCTGCACGGCCAGGCGCAATTGATCGGGAGCGCGGGTATAGGCTTTCCAGCCGGCATTCTCATAGAGGGCAAGCAGTGAATTGAGGTCTTGGGGCGGGCCTTCGGAATAGGATATCTCCATGGGTAGGTCGTTTGGGAAGGTGTAAGGTCGAAAAATTGAGGGAAAGGGTGCAAGTACAATGGGTACGTCAGATTTACCGGCGCTTTGCTATTGCAATCGGAAAACATAATTGTAGATTATACAATAACTCAATTCTAAACGACATGAAATATACCCTCTTTGCAGGCCTGATGGCGCTGCTGACTCTCCCATGCCCTGTTTTTTCCCAATATCCCGGCTATACCCTCGATTGGTCGGATGAATTCAATGGGAACAGCCTCAATCCGGCCATTTGGAACTATGACCTCGGCAATGGCTGTCCCAATTGTGGTTGGGGCAATAGCGAGGAGCAAATCTACACGACGGACCGGGCCACAGTCGCCAACGGAGAATTGACGATCCAGGCGGTTTGGGATGCCCAGGACAACCGGATCGAATCGGCCCGGATCCACACCGCGGGTAAAAGGACTTACGGGGAAGGCATCCTCGAAGCCCGAATCAAATTTGTGAACTTTGACCCCGCCGACCACAACTTTGCCGCTTTCTGGTCGCTGGGCGAAAGCTACAAAGACCCCAATATTTCCCCCTTCAAGATTGACGGTGGCTCCGGCTGGCCCAATTGCGGTGAAATCGACATCATGGAGGCCGTTTCCAACCTCGATCTTATCAGTACCATCCACTACAATCCGGTCCCCGACAACGACGGCGATGGCAACCACGATGCCTACGGCTGGCACTACATCACTTCTTACGCTGGCTTTGTACCCACCTGGGACCAATACCACACCTACAGCGTGGAAAAGACCGCCACCCAATTGATCTACCTGTTTGATGGCGTTCCATTCGGCACCCAATCCATCTCCGATCCCGACAAGCTGGAATTCCAGCAGCCTTTCCATGTCATCCTCAATGTGGCCATTGGAGGAACCCTGGCCGGGGACCCGCCCAATCCTCAGGCCGTCGACGTGAGCATGGTCGTCGACTACGTACGCTATTACAAAAAGGCCGCTCCGGCCAACAACCGGGTGGAGGCCGAAAATTTCAACCTCCAATCGGGCGGTGTGGTGACCACGACTTCCAATGGCGCGACCTATGTGTCGTACCTGGATCCCGGCGATTGGATGACGTACCAGCCGATTTCCCTGCCGGATGGCCCCGGCGAGTACGACATCACCTTTCGGATGGCGTCTGCCAGCGGCCAGGGCGCATTTTTGTTCGAGAAGGCAGGAGGCGGCACGACCTACGCGACGGTCCAGTCCCCGAATACCGGCGGCTGGGACAATTTCACGGAGGTCACCGTCCCCAATGTGAACCTGCCCGGAAGCGGGGACTACGCGATTGCCGTGACGGCCGGCGGCGTCAACATTGACTATATCGAATTGAACAAGAAAGTGCCGGTCACCACGGTGCAGGTCGAGGCTGAGGACCATACCGTGCAATCGGGGGGCGTGGTGACGAGTACTTCCAATGGCGTGAGCTATGTGTCGTACCTGGATCCCGGTGACTGGATGACGTATGAGCCGATCACCTTGCCCGACGGGCCGGGCACCTACGATGTCACCTTTCGGGTGGCCTCGGCGTCTGGCCAGGGCGCTTTCGTCTTTGAACGGGCAGGCGGCGGCATGACCTATGCTACGGTCCAGTCCCCGAATACGGGTGGCTGGGACAGCTTTACCGATGTCAAGGTCTCCAATGTTGCTTTGCCGGGCACGGCGAACTACGCCATTGCGGTCACCGCAGGCGGCGTGAACATCGACCACATCACCCTTGTGAAGACTGTGAATCCCAAGTCAACGCTGGAGGCGAAGGAAGCGGAGCCCAATTCAATCCGCGTATTTCCCAATCCGGCCGGTGACCGGGTGACTTTGGCGCATCTTCCCGCGGGCACCCAGCGGATCGAAGTGGTCCATGCGATTTCGGGCCGCGTGGTGTTCCAGGCCTCGCCCAATGGAAGGGAACAGTTGGTTTTGAATCTGGAGAAATGGGCCTCGGGGATGTATTTCATCCAAATTGAGGCCGGAGGCCAGGTACAGGTGGAGAAATTCTTGAAGCAGTAGGTAAAAAGATGGGGCCGGGTAGCATGTCGCTGACCTGGCCCCTTGCACCTGCCTGAAAGTATGGGTTGTGTTTCTTGGGTGGCGTCAGATGAATGGATCGCTGTATTTTTCTTCCGTCGCAATGCCTGGATCAGTAAAGGTCTTGAGGAAGGCCACCAAGGCGTTTTTTTCGGACTGCGTCAGGTTCAATTTCATGGGCGGACTGCCCAATGGGCCGTCGTCGATGGTACTCAGGCGAAAATGCAGGTTGCGGTGGGATTGGACATTGTCGCTGTAATGGTCCACTACCTCTTCGAGCGTCGCAAATCGGCCATCGTGCATATAGGGCGCAGTCTGGGCAATGTTTCGCAGGGAAGGTGCCTTGAAGGTCGCCACCTGGGTGGCAATGCCGGAGATTTCTCCTTTTCCCTTGTCCGCGTATACCAGGTCCAGGCCATTGTTCCGGGCCGTGTCGATCACGAGGTTGGGCGTGCCGTGGCAGTATTGGCAGGTGGCGCCGCTGCGGCCATTGAAAAAGATGTCCTGGCCGATGCGCTCCTGGGCGGTGAGGTTGGGCAGGAGGGGCATGCCTTCGCCGAGTTCGGGGAAGCCCGCCTGGGCCACGCCCTGGTCGAATTTGGAATCGAAGGAAATGATGGCCCGTACAAATTGGGCGAGCGCCTTGGAGATGCGGTCGGCGGTGATGGTCTCGTCGCCGAAGGCATTCCGGAACAGGACCGGATAGTAGTCGGTTTGGCGGAGTTTATTTTCCAGCTCCCCCATGCTCATCCCCATCTCGACGTGGTCTTCAATCGGAGTCAGGACAAACTCTTCCAGAGTCGCCGATTTTTCTCCCCAGCCCATATTTCCCCGGGCAAAATACCGCGTATTGATCAAGGTCATCGAGTTCCGTTTGGTCTTGCCGCCTTCAAAGCCGGTGCTGAAGCGATCGGGATCAGAAAACCCGTGGGCTTGTTGGTGGCAGGAAGCGCAGGAGATGGTATTGTTGGCGGATAAATGCTTGTCGTAAAAGAGGACCCGCCCCAACGTCGCCCCAATGTCGGTCACTGGATTGGTCGCCGGTGTATTGTCCATGTCCAGCATTTCCTCTTCCGTAAAATTGCGGGGAAGGTTCGGCCGGGCATAATTGAAAGGGTTGGTGGACAGGTTCAGGGTCTGGCTCAAAATGGCCATGTCGGCCTCTGAAAATTGCGTCGTGCCGTTGTAGATAAATTCAATTTCGTCCATCTCATCCATTTCGTCCCGTCCGCAAATGCTCACCACGGCGATGAAAGCCAGTAAAATCAATATTTGGGGGAAGCTCGTCTTCATAGCGTTTTCCGTTTGGAGATTTGTGGTTATGTCTTGAAGACGGGCTGAGCAGGATTTACCCTACCCCGAAAGGAATGAAAGGGAAAAGGGGAGGAGACAAGGGGGAAATGAGAGAGTGTAGAAAAGCAAATAAGTGAGTCAGTAATGGTTCAATAGTTGGGAAAAGAGAAAATAGTAGGAGTATAGAGCTGCAAAAAATGGATATGAATTGGTTTTCTGTGGAGGTCTGACCGGGCGTTCTTGGGACATATCATTTGACGAAAAATCAATTAAAGTTATGGAAACGAACACCTACTCAACCGACCTTGACCAGCTTGCTTCCAGCGAGAAAGAGAACAAGCGCTACCCGAACCTTTCCAATGCGATTGAGCTCCCCGGCAACCAATTGTTATTGGTAGAAGCTCCGGTTTCCCGCGGGGTTCCTGCCCCGCGGAAAATGGAAGCCCATCTCATCAACCGCATGGATCCGGATAGCTCCGAGACCCTTGAACTGGATTCCAAGACCTCTTTTCGGCCGGTATTGGTCGATTTGGGCACCCAGATCGTCCTCTTTTGGGCCAAGCACCACGAGGGTAGTATCAGAATGTTCGCCCGGTTTGGGGACCTGGATGTCACCGGGGTCAAGTGGGCGGACCAGCATTTCATTCTCCAGGACCACCATGGCAATCCCATTGTTCCGGCTCCGGGGCAGCACAGCTATGGAGACTCAGCATTTGATGTGACGCTGGTTCAGCGATCCCTGGATTCTGGCGAGGGCAGCAATGGCCAATGGGTTCCAGTCTGTGTCCTTTCCAGCATCGACGTCGCTTCCAATACCATTCATTTCTCCGAATTCAACCTCAATCCTTCCGATTCTGAGGGCACCTGGACCGCCGCTTACAGCACCGAAAAAGAAGCCGATGAGCTGTTGCCCGCCGCCGGACTCACCTTCTCCGGCCAACTCAACTGTGAGGTATACTCTCCGGGCGTCTCGCCCGAGACCTACCTTTTCTGCATCGCCAATGCTGGAAAAGAGGGGGGAGACGAAGCCCCGAAGGCCTATGGGATCGCTTTGGAATTGGTGCCCGACCCGGAAAAATGGGGGCACCAATTGTTCAAAGGAAAACCCATCAGCGAGTTGCTGATGGTCCCGGGCAAACTTAAAGAAGATCTGATGAGTGTCCCCAATTCGTGGCGCAATAGCCTCACCAAAGATCCGGGGGGAAGGCTCATCTGGAGTTGGCTGGCGCCGGTATTTGGCGGAGCTTTCTGTGTGTTGCGGACCGATCAGGCCCTTGACAGCAGTGAGAGCAGAATTTTTAAATTCCTTGAACCGGAACCCGCCGGCAACAAAGGGGAAATTTGCACCCCTTCGGTATTTGCCTTTCCCGCTGCCCTGGCCACCGAAGAGGTCGCCTCGGAAGGACCGGAGCAATTGGTATACTTCGATCGGTGTGCGGTCCAGTTGAAGTGGCGGGAAACGACGAATCACCAGTACGATTATGTCCTGATGTCCCAATCCAAAGCCTGTCATTTCCGCATTGTCCCGAACAAAAGCAGTGTGGATTTGACGACAGGATCGAAGCAGGTAATGGTGGAAGGGTATATCGACGGTCCCGCTCCCTTGCCCGCGGATGTCTTGTTGAATGAAAAGGGCGAGACCTCCATTTTTTACGGAAACCGGGAAGAGGGGATTTTGATCGATGAATTCGATGTGAGTGTCGGGGTGGGCTTCAAGTCCGAAGGCACGCCGCCGGACATCGGGGCTGGTCCTGCCTGGGCAATATCCATGTTTGCCAATATTGGAATGGTAGGTCGGGATACGGTGACCGGGTTCATTGCGAGTACGCTCACCTTTGACAGCACGGTATTGAGAGACGGCGTGCTGGAAGTCAAGTCGAATGGAGTGGCCATTACCTCGAATATTGTGTACGAGGAAATTGCGGCTGAATATTATATCGGGACGGAAGAGACGCCCACAGATTCTGCGACCCAAGGCAGCTATATCCGTACGGTGGTCCAGAATGCCCAGCAAACCTATCCCATGTTGACCAGTCCTGGGGGCGGGTCCATCCAGGGCAAGCCGGAAGCGTATACTCCCGAAAGCTGGACGGCACGGATGCGCGAACATGGGGTTTTCTCGGGGGGGAATTATGTCCTGGAGATGGTGGATCCGAATGCGGTGACCATCCGAAACCGTCCTTACCTCGAATATACCTGGGCGGCAAGCGGTGGAAATTGGGCCCTCGAGGCCGGGATCACCAATGAAACGGACCGTCAGACTTCACTGACCATTGAGGGAGAGGCGCTCGTGGGAGCAGGAGGCGGTTTTATGGGCGGAGGCGCGACGGTTATGGCGGGATTCAAAACGGAAATCTCCACGACCAATGCCTCAGCAGAATCTTCTAAGTTTTCCTTCGGAATCAACTCAACGGCGGCAGGTGTCATCTCCGAAAGCGGTTACCAGGCCATCACCTTCCGGGTATACTTGCTCAAAGCCAATTCCCAGTGGATCAAGGAATTGCGAGCAGCCTGTGCCACGTCGGATTATTCGCTTCAGGAGGCTATGATTCCCGACCCCGAAGTGACGCCCTCCGAGTGCTGGAAGATGATGTACGTCGTGACGTCCATCACGAAGAATGGAGTGACCACGAATTACCCCGTAGAAGGCTAAACAGAAAGATGGAAAGCGAAATGGCGGCTCTTCGGGGCCGCTATTTTCATTCTGTTTCTTTTCGATAAAACGCCCCCACCGCCTCCAACCACGGCTCCGGACTGCCCATTTGTCCGAAATGCCCCAGCCCTTTCATGATCGTCAACGTCGCTTGCGGACAGACCTTTTCCTTCAGGTGATGGGCCATGACCACCCGCGCCACCTGGTCCTTGTCGCCCCAGCAAATGTGCAGGGGCAGGTCGGTCCGGGCCAGGGCCGGCAGCCAGCGCGCCTGCTCGAAGCGTTGCCGTTCGAGGTTGTAGCGGACCGTCAGGTAAATCTTCCGGTGGCCCTCCTGGAGGACATTCCCGTCCCAGAGCACCTGGATATCTTCCTCCGACAGCTTCCGGTTCCCGTGGGCACTCAGGATCTGGTTCCGGAACAATTTGTAATTGGTGAGCTTGTTGAAGGACTTTCCGATGCGCGTGATCAGGATTTTCTGGGTGATCCGCAGCTTGGCATGCTCAAAGACGAGGCTGCCATTGGTGAGGGTGAGGCTCTGGAAATCGTCGGTAAACCACGCCGGCAACAGGCCATTTTCCCGCCGCGCGAGGATTTCGGTGGCCACGCTGACGCCCATGTCATGGGCCAGCAGGTGCCCGCCCGTCACGCCCAGTTGTTGCCACACCTCAAACGCCACGTCGGCGTGTTCAAACAACGAATAGGTATAGGTGCCGAGCGGCTTGTCGCTCCAGCCAAAGCCGACGAAGTCGAACAGGACAATCCGGTCGAAGATGTCCCGCAGGCCGTCCACGACCGCGTGGTAGGTATAGGACGATTCGGGAAAGCCGTGGAGGAGGAGCAACGTTTTGGCCGCGGGGGCCTCCGGATCGCCGATTTGCTTGACGAAGACGCGGTGGCGGAAGGAACCGATCTCGAGGTAGGTTCCGGAAGATTCCCAGGCTTGGAGGGCGGTGGCGACCATGGTAAAGGGCTGAGTTGGAAGTGGAAAAAGGAACCCGCGCTCCCGGAGGGAGAGGAGGGGCCGGATGAATGAAGTGAATATACAAAAACGAGGAGGGGAGGAGCAATGCCAAATTCGCCGCCAGCGGGGGAGTATTGGGGGGAGCTTAGAACCGTTCGCCCGAATCCTCCAACTGCCAGATCGGATCCGTCAGGCCAAACTTGACAAACATATTCTTGGCCTCTTCCATGGTCCACTTCTCCCATTCGGGATTCAGGTGATTCCCGTACCACTGCTTAGAAAACGCCCAAATCTTGGCAATGGGCTTAAGATCGCCGCGGGGAATCCGGTGGCGGGCGCACCAGTCGTCCACCTGGGTGGCGCTTTCAAAGACCAGCATATTGGCGCAGGTATAGATGACATTGTCCCAGGCGTTTTGCATGGGGATCGGGAAGTGGATGAAATGATTCGTCCCCTGGATTTCACCATCGACGATGTGGAGGGTGAGGGGCTTTCCTTCCGCCCCCAGCGTAGTACGGATGGTGCAATCTTCCCCGATCAGTGCCGCCACTCCCAAGGAGCACCACGCACAATTTCCCCACCATGCTCCCGACCGGGATTCGACGTAGAAATTGGTGGGAGAGAGCGAAAACGGATGAATGACCCAGATCTGCGGCGCGTGCGGATGCAGGACGACCCCGTGGTACTCCTGCAATTGGTACAATCCGGCTTCGATTTCCCCTTCTGTAACCCCCAGCGATTCAGCCAATTCCGGATTGGAAGGAGCAAATCCCTGGTCAATGATTCTCTTGATGAGGGCGTAGTGGAGTTGGGCATTGGTCACCATAGAATGTCATTCGTGAAGTGGTCGTGGGTAGCAGCAGTGAAAATATACAAAAAGGTGGAGGTTCCTTTGGGGCCGGTAGAAAATCCGGGTCCAGGGCCTTCGGGTGCGGGAATTGATTTTGCAGGAGGATGTTCAATTGGGGGAAAAAGGGAAGAGTGGAAAAAAGGGTTGCGGAAGGAAGATTTGGCAATAATAGGTGTTTTGGTGGAGTGGGCTAGGGTAGTCTTTTGGGGCTATTTTGTAAAGTTGTAAAAAAATCAAAACGCCCTATCGCTTGTAAGCTAAATGGTTTAAAAAGAGGGTTTTGGGTCTTTGTTGGCTGTGGTTTGGGTAAATGGAGTTGATGAATGGTAAAAGCGCTATTGACTTAATAAGGTCAAAATGTTATATTCATAATGAATCAGCTGAATCAACTTTACACGTATTACCCCTAATTTAAAATCACAATGAAAAAATTTGCTGCCCAGCTTTCTATGCTGTCACTTATGCTATTTATGGTCCTGACCTCCTGTCAACCTGAGTCCATCAGTACGGCCGGTGACGAGACCATCCCCGAAGCCCGCGAAGTGGTTTCCACGGCTCCCGCTCCCATCATTGAAATCGATGAAAACACGCCCTTTTCGAAGAACCAATACGGCGAGGTCATCATCAATATCAGTCAGAAGAATGACCTGGACCTGCGGATCGTTTTCCCCGACGTACCCACCTACAACGACATCATCAAGAATGGTCCGGTGAAGTACGACTTGGGTGACTTCGAATTCAATGTCAACCGCGCCAAGATCGAAGGCAACAATATCCAATCCAATATTGGTTTGGAGGCTTATGCCGATCTGTCCGAGTCTATTCTGGAGGGTGACCTGCCCTTCCCAATGTCCAGCGGCAACGTCATGGGCCGCGGTGTGCCGGCCGACCAGTCTATCATGAGCCCCGTGATTGATGTATTGTACAATCCTACGATAGCAGGTGAGGTGGAAGACCAGTCTGATTCCAACTGCCCCTATATCTTCGGTTGCTCGGGTGATTGCGAATTCACCATCAAGATCGACGGTCAGTGGTACCTCGCTGAAGGTGATTGCCGCCGTACCGCTTTGATCGTCTGCTATTGCCATACCACCAAGATCCGCCCTGTCGTCCCTGTAGGGATTGGCGTAGTTGGCGTCGGTGGATAATTAAAAGTTAATCCCATTGAATACCCCCCTCATCCATCCGGTGAGGGGGGATTCTTTTTGGGGGGAGGAGGGAAGTGAAAAAGAAGGCCGTGGATTGTCCCCGGAAAATCCCCACGTTTCTTTAGTTTTATCAAATATTCAATTGAACTCCAATCAAAACAGAACTTCGAACAATGCCCCAAATCGAAACTGAACACCTCGACACCGTATTGCAAGCACACGGCCAGGACATGACCGGCAAGGTCGTCGCCATCACCGGCACCACCAGCGGCACCGGCTACGTCTGCGCCCGGGAGATCGCCCGCAAGGGAGCCTCCGTCATCCTCCTCAACCGCGAAAGCAGCCGCGCCAACGATTCGCTCCAGCGGCTCCAGCAGGAAGTCCCCGAAGGCAAATTCGATTTTGTCCCCTGCGACCTCCAAAACTTCGACAGCGTCAACGGCGCCGTAGAGCAGATCAAGGCCAACTATGAGGTCGTCGACGTCCTCGTCAACAACGCTGGCGTCATGGCCCTCAAGGACCAGGCGACCGCCGACGGCTACGACGTCCAGATGCAGACCAACGTCATTTCCCATTTCCTCCTCACCAAGGAGCTCTACCCCTTGATGAAGAAGAGCCCCCAGGCCCGCATTGTCAACCATTCCTCCATGGCCCGCCTCGGCGGTCCCCTCAAGGCGGAATACTTCGGCCCGAATGGCGGCAACCTCGGCGGCGACGGCACCGACGAGGAAAGCCACAACTTCCGCGGTCCCCGTTGGGAGCGTTACCACCAAACCAAGCTCGCCAACGCGAACTTCACCTATGGTCTCCAGGAAAAATTGGCCGCGGCGAATGTCACCAATGTGCTGCCCCTGCTGGCCCATCCCGGCCTCGCCCTCACCCAATTGCAGGTGACGACGGCCGAAGATGGCGGCATGGAGAAAAACAGCGGCCTCATGACCCAGGCCCAAACGGCTGAAGACGGTGCGACCGGCATCATCCGGGCCTGCATGGACCCCGAGGCCCAGCCCGGCAACTTCTACGGCCCCACGGCCGGCTGGAAAGGCTACCCGGACGTATTGCCGCCGGAAGAGCTGCTCACCGACCCGTCCAATATCCAGATCAACTGGGAAGGCTGCGAGAACGCAGTGGGCAAGTTTGAGCTGTAAACCTTAGCGACGCTTCGTCGCATTGAAAAACCCCCGGTTTCACCCTGAAGCCGGGGGTTTTTGTGTGAAATGACCCCTGAAAAAGGGCCTGGATTTTCTCGATTTTCCTTATCTTTAATACAACCTCAAACAAATCAACTCCGTGACGTATTGGCTCCGCTTTACAATTGCTTTGCTCATTTGTTCCGTTTCGGAGCGTCCCTTCACCATCGCCCAATTGCCCCAATCTTCCCGCTTGCCTTACCAGCAGCTAAGTCCCCAAAGCGGCCTCCGGGGGACCTTCATTTATGGAGTCAGCGAAGACGAAAACGGATGGCTTTGGCTGGCCAGTCCCCGGGGCTTGGGCCGCTACGATGGATCCACCATTGACTATTTCACGGTGGAGGAAGGCCTGTTCAGCAACGAAATCCTCAATTGCGTTTCGGACCAGGATGGACAGGTCTGGGCCATTGGACACAAGGTGCCCCCGGTATTCATCCACCGCAACAAGGTCTTTCCTGTCTTGGGCCTGAACCTTGCTCCTGACGAAACTATTCGGCGAATCGCGCCTCTGAAGGGCGGAAAGGCCTGGATTTTTTCCTCTCACCACCTCTACCAATTTGAATTCGGGCGCCAGGTCCAAATGAGGGATGACCTGAAGCGAAGCTACCAACTCCAGTACGCATTGGAGGATCAGAGAGGCCTTGAGTGGTGGCTGACCCCGGCGGGGGTGTGGTCGGTGAAGAGGGAGGACACCACCCTGATTCCATTTCCGGGTCCGGTTCCGGATTCGGTTGTGCAATTGAGGGCCATTCCGAGTTTTGAGGGACGATTTTTGGTGTCGGGAAAAGACATTGGCTTGCTACACTTTCGGCCGGAGGATGGGAGTTGGGAGAAGATTCAGGTGCCCAAAGAATCCGGGGATTTGAGTCAGGAGAAATGGTGGGTGGACCAGGAAGGAAACCTGTGGGGAACAGATGGGCAGGGGATCACCTTGTTGAACCGAGGGGAAAACTACCAGGTGCGCCATGACTTGTGGGCGGAGTTGCGGGTCATGACGCTTGCCTTTGATCGGAGGAACAACCTGTGGATTTCGACCCCGGAGAATGGCCTCTTGCTCGTGAGAGCTCCCGTCACTGCGACCTGGGAATGGGGGGATGAAGAGGGCTTGCCGGGAAAAAAAGTAACCGCCCTCGCCCAGGACAGCACTGGAAGTATTTGGTTGGGCTTTGACAATGGGAACATCGCCATCCTAAAGGGGAACGAGATCAATACCATTGAATTTGAACCCTTCAAGGCCCACTCCCGGCGCATCCGCCACATCCACTGCGATGGATCAGGCCGGGTCTGGGTCGCCGGAGCCAATGGCCTCCATTGCTTCCCGAACCCCGAGACTGTCTATTCCTTTCCCATCCCGGAAATCAAATCCCTGGATCCCCATTCGGATGGAACCCTCTGGATGGGAGGCTCGGCCGCGATCCTGAAGCTCAAGGCCGCAACCTTGGCCGAAATTACCCCGCGCGACCACGGGGGACAGGTTCCCGCCATTGTACCCTCCTTGCCCTTCTATGCCCGTCACATCGAATACGAACTGCCCCAGGGCGCGTATGCCCTGCTGGTCCGGGAGGAAGGCCAAATTCGCGCCGCCAATTCCAAGGGCATCTGGGCCCGGCAGGTGGGCGATTCCCTCCTGCGCAATGCCAGTGGGCCTGCGCGCCTGGTGACCCGGTTGGCGCGCGGTCCGGGTGGCGGAGTGTGGACGGGGACCGAAAACAAGGGTCTTTTCTATGAAAACGGGAGCCAAAGCAGGCATTTTGATGCTGAGAATGGCCTTTCGGGCGATTATATCCAGGCCATTGCCCGGGGAACTGCGGGCCGCTATTGGGTGGCGACCAATGCGGGAGTGGACCTGATCCGCACGATTCAGCGCCCTCCGCAGGAATGGCAGCCGGAGCCCCTGCAAATCCTGCAATCAGTGGCCGCCCGGGAATACCTTTCGGTCCTGGAGGCCGACAATTTCATCTACGTGGGAACCAATCGGGGATTGATCGCGATGGACATGAATCGGATGGACTGGACGGAAAAATTGCCCGGACCAATTCTGAAAAAGGTGGAAGTGGCCGGTGAAGAAAGGACATTTGAAAGGGCCATCTCTTTGGAGGCGGAGGAAAATGAGATCGCCTTTCACCTGCGGACGATTCTCCCGGCCCGCCCCGCCGGCCTCGCCTACCAATACCGGCTACTGGGAGCCGATGACGCCTTCCGGATTGCTGAAAATCCGGTCATCCGTTTCTTCAACCTTTCTCCCGGCCAATACCAGCTCGAATGCGCGACCCTCCTTCCCCGCGGCGAATCCAGCGAAGAGACCCTGATCATTCCCTTCACCATCCATGAGAAGTGGTACCAACGCTGGACTTTCCAGGTGCCCCTGGGAGTTTTGCTGTTGGCAATCATAGGCGGCTTCGTGTGGTGGCGCTGGAAAGAGTCACGGCGGTGGCTCGAACTCAAGCTGCGCCTCCAGGAAACCCAACAGCAGGCCCTTCAGGCCCAAATGAACCCGCATTTCATCTTCAACGTGATGAATGTGGTCCAGGAGCATATCCTCCACGGCGATGCCCTGGCTGCTAACCAGGTACTGGCCCGAATTGCCCGGCTGATCCGGCGGGTCATGGAGCTGGTGCGGGTGCCGGGGATTTCACTACGGGAAGAAATGGATTTCCTGAATCTTTACCTGAGTCTGGAGAACGCCCGTTTGGAGGAACCGATCACCTTGGAATGGGAGATGGGGGCCAATATCGATCCCGACCAAACTGCGATACCGACGATGGTACTGCAGCCATTGTTGGAGAATGCGATCCGGCACGGGTTCCCCCGTGGTTTCCGGCAGGGATGGGTCCGGATCTCCCTGACCCAGTCCGGCTCGGAATTGACCTGTACCGTCCGGGACAACGGAGTGGGCCGGGTGGCCGCCGCCCAGTACCCTCCGGCTGCCGGCCAACCCCACGTCTCCCGGGGCCTCGAACTGACCCGGGAGCGGCTCGACATCCTCAGCGAACGCTTCCAGACGCATTTCCCCCTGGAAATCCAAGACCTCTACAACCACCACCAACAACCATTGGGTACCCAAATTACCCTCAAGCTCCCCATTTTATGACCCCAACAACCCTCAAAAGAACCCCTGTCCTGATCGTGGACGACGAGCCCTCGGGCCGCAATTCCCTGGCGCGGATGATCGAGGAATACTGTCCGGAATTGACACAGGTGGGAGAGGCCGCCTCGGTCAGGGAAGCCGTATCCCAAATACGGCTCCACCAACCCCGTTTGGTCTTTCTGGATGTGGAATTGCGGCCGGGGAGCGGATTTGACATCCTGGACCAATTTGATCCGGTGCCGTTCAAAGTGGTTTTTTGTACGGCCTTCGACCATTATGCCCTCCGGGCATTCCGCTATGCCGCCGTCGATTACCTTTGCAAGCCCATCGACATCCAGGAATTGAAACAGGCGGTTCGGCGCGCCACGCAGGTGGAATCGTCATTCGACCAACAGTTACAATTGTTGCGGGAGAATATCCGGCGGCGGGAAATCAACAAGATCGCTCTGCCCCGCCGGGACGGATTTGCCTTCGCCGAAGTAAACCGGATCATGTACCTCAAAGCCGATGGCAGCTATACCCATTTTCATTTTCAGAGCGATCCGTCCATCCTGGTCAGCAAGCGCATCGGGCACTACGAAGGCCTGCTGGACCCGATTGCATTTCTCCGCATCCACCAATCTTACCTCATCAATCTCCGCCACCTCCAAGCCTTTCACAATACCAAGAACGGTCGGGTAACCATGGCCAATGGCGAAGAATTGCCCATTGCGCGGAACCGCAAAGCCGTCCTGTACGAGCGCCTGCAACAGTTGGGGATGATGTGAGGGTGGGAAAATGAAAACCCAGGGAACGCAAAAGAGTGCGCTCCCTGGGGCTGTGAAATAGGTTTGAACGGTGGTGAGTGACCGGAAATCAATCGGTCAGGACAATCCGCTGCGTTTTCTGTTCTCCTTCCACTCCCTGCAAACGAACCATGTACACCCCGGCAGGCAATTCGGTCAAGTCAACTGGCTGCTCACCTTCGGTGACAGCGGCACGGTGCATAAGACGGCCATTCAGATCATAGATCAGCACTTCTCCCTCAAAATCACTGACCAGCGACACCTGGCCCTGGCTTGGGTTGGGGTAGAGCCATGCCGAGGTAGCTTCGGGGGATACCGTACCACTGCGCTTCGGAACGGGCGGCATATAATTGGCGCCCTCGGTGCACTCCTCCAGCAGATGGCTGGAGCGGGCCGCAGTGGTCGTGTCGTTGGTGAGCAAGGGCTGGGCAGCAGCATAGCGGGGCGTCCGGGTAATCGTGTGGACCGTCGTATAGGTGCTCGCCATGGAGATGTTCGTCTGGTCATCACAATTGAGGGTGGGAACATTGTCGATGCGAGTCAGGCGGAGGTAATCGTTGGATCCGCTAGGTGTCAGGAGACGGCCCGTGCCGATGTACTCGCCATTGGCGGCTTCAACGGCGGACCAGAGGTCATCGGTGGCGTCCCAGAAATAGGGCTGGCCAAAATCACGGGCCGTTCCGGTGGCAAAGCCTGCGTCCCAGAGGTGCATGAATCCATCCTTCTGGGCCGTGGGGCCGCCGGGGCCGGTATAAAACCGTTCCACCACGCCCGCAATCAGATAGCGGCTTCCGCTAATCGCCTCAATATGACGTCCCCGGGCCGAGAGGGCGCCCGAAGTCGCCACCAAGTCCTTCCAATCGTCGATCACCCCCAGGCTCAAATCAATTTCCAGCAAGTTGTAGGCGTCTTCGCCCCCCACCTGGCACAGAATCATCAGGTTGCCTCCGTGGGACACACACATGTCTTCCGGTCGGCCCGCATGGTTGATCCACGGACTCCCGGCTGGCTTTTCCTTGAACTTAAAGATCTCAGCGGCTTCAATCGCCAGGGTGCTGGGATTGTAACGGCTCGCATAGACGAAGTTTTTGGCCTGGACCACATCGTAGAGATCGCCCAGCAGGTAGATCTGACCATTGGGGGCGGCTTCCAGAGCGACGGCTTCGGTGCTGCCCGCAGCTGATCTCAGAGAGCTTTGGTCGACGATGTTGAACAATGCACCACTGACCGGCTCGAGGCGGGTCAGGATCATGTCCGAGAAAGGACCATTGGTGCCGGAGGAGATATAATTGCCGAGGGCGTAGACATAGCCGTGGGCAAAAATGACATCGGAGTAGTCATCTCCGGTGGGGTTGCGGAAGCTGTGGACCACATTGCCGGCCAAATCGGTGGTGACGATCACCCCCGTATTGTTGCCGTTGGGCTTCTGGGCCTGCCCCACAATGGCATAGCCGGGGGCGGAGGGATCGAGGATTTCGCAAATGCTCCGGACTTCATAGACGATATTGGCCGAGCCAAAAGGATTGATTGCCTTGCTCCATTTGAGGGTGCCATCCGAATTGAAGCTGGCCAATAGCAAGCCATAATCGCCGCTTTGACCGACCTTGCCGCCGACCACGATGTCGCCGTTGGTGGCCTCGATCACATCAAATCCGCGGGTCGCATCCGGAGACGAGGGATTGCTGACCGGGAACATTTCGTGCAGGACATTGAAGGTCTGGGCCTCCATGTGGGCACCGCCCCAAATGAGCAGGAACAGGGCACAAATTGAAAATCGAATACTTTTTTTCATGGGTTAGTTATGATTGAAATGATTGATAGGTCCCAAACTCAGGTATTGGGGAGACTAAATCACCAGATCATTCACAACTGGTAGTTCTCGGTTCACATTTGGGAAGGAGGAGGGGAAATGGCGGACCAATGTTCTGAAATCACCGGAGATACCCTCCAGTTAAATCACCCATCCCGCAAGTTCTGCGCATTCTCCGCCATGATGGCGGCTACCGAACGCCCTTCCATTTTTCCCTGCACCCAAACTGAGACAATGCTCAGACCAATGGGATTCCGTTCGCCGGGACGGCGGGCGAGGGACTCCAGGCTGGCCTGGACGCCCCGAAAAACATCCTGGAGCGTACCGGGAGGAGCATTCCCGCTCACGGCGTCGATGGCCCGGATGATGGTCCGCTCGAAGTCTTCCAGCTTTTGCGTCCGCTTGAAGAAGCGGTAGGCGGAGCGGGACAGGTACTCATTCAGGTCGTTTTCCCCTTGCTCAAACAATAGAATCATCTGAAAGATACGGGCAAAGTCGGCGATATCGAGGCGCTCCTTTCGTTCTTCCAGCAGCCGGTTGTTCCAGTGCCGGGCCAGACGAAGATCTCCCAGGCAGAACGCCCCAATGGTCAGGTTGTATTGCAGGACGGTTTTCCGCGCCGAATTGATATGCGCTTCGTTCTCGTTCAGCCAGGCTCCGGCCTTGTTCAATAGGGCCCGAAGGGGCGCGCCGAGGAGGTAATTGATGGAAAAGAGCAATTCCTGGTAGTAGGAGAGCTGTTCAAACTCCAATTGCATGTCGGGAGACAACTTCGCTTGCTTCCGAATCCGCTCGAAGAGGGTGGACAGCTCCTCAAAATGGGCCTCGGAGAAGACCATGCAACCCAGGAAGGCATTGCAAACCCGGAGAAAGGTCTGGGGTTCATGGACGATGTGCTTCGGGCAGCCTTCCCAGGCCTCGAACAGGGGGCGCAGCCATTCGATGGCAGTGGAATAGTCCCCGAGGCAGGTCTGGTAGACGCCCCGAATGAGGTGGGCGGTATGCCAAACCGGAAAATTGTCCGGTGGAATCGGGAGCTCCAACAATGGATGGGCGAGGATGTCCAGAAAGGATTGCCGGACCTCAGGGGTTCGGATGCGGGTCTCGCGCCGGGCCAGCGACAGGGTCTGTTCTTCCAGGTTGCGGAGCGTCCATTGGTCGCGCAGGCGTTGTTGGCCGGCCTCCACCTCGGCCTGAATCCGTTGGTATTCCACATCCCGATTGGCCTTGGGAGCGTAGAGGAGCAGCTTGTATTCCCATTTGAGCACATCCATCAGCAGCGATTCGATGGCATAGCTCCGGGCCAGCTTCTTGGCCTGCCTGAGCTTGCGGCGACAGAGATCGAGCAGCTTTTTGCGGTACAGATAATCGATCTCGGAGAGGAGAGACCGGACCTTGGCCTCCACCGATTGCGTGGGCAGCCGTTCCCGCTGGCTTTCCAGGATACGGGCCATCAAGCGACTGGAATAGAGATCGATCCGAGGGACGAGGTGGGAGGGGAGCCGGGCCTTCCAATTCATCCGACCCTTTTGTTGTTCCTTCAGGATATGCTGGTAAAGGGTGCTGAGGTGATCCTGTCGCTTCCCGGCCAGCATGGTGGAGTACCGGGTGAAGCGGGCTTTTTCCTCTTTGGAAAGCGAAAAGATGAGCTGGCCGAGGTGATCCATTGCAGGTTGAAAGTGATAGGAATGGAGGAGAATAAACAAATGGAAGATAGAATTTGAGACGGAAAATGGGAAATGAGAAGAGATGAAACAGATAGGAATTGGGGAAAGATGGCTTTCTAAGCGAGGAGGGCGGTCCTATCATTGTGCCATACGATCAACCATTTAAAATCACTTGACTTATGGCAAATCATTTACAAATCCCGACGACCTGCGAACACACCGGAACTGAGTGCCTCGTTCCGATGAATTCCCTTACCTGGGACTCCAATTCCAGCCCAAACCATTCAGAAACCGCCCCCCAACACCCCTGGATCCTCAACGCCGTATTGGAGGACCCAGACAACCTCATCGAAACCCGCCGAGCCCAGCTCGGCCACGATGTCAAGGCCGCCTTGGCCATCAGTGCCAACCGCGGTGGCTGGTACGCATGGGAAGATTGGGCCCGCTGCAAAAAGTGCTGCTTCAATCCCTTGCTGAGAATCAATACGGAAGCAGAAGGTTCCCTCTTGCTCTGGATCGAAGTCTATTTCCTCCGAAACAACAAGATCGTGGACGTATGGAAAGGGGCGGAGTACCAACTGAAAGTACAGTTTGAGGGTACGACGGGAGACTTTTGGGCCGATGCTACCTACTGGCACCGAAGCAAGGGCCTGTACGACAAGAAATCCTGGGACTCCATTGAATGGAATCAATTCAGAATGACCCACAAAGACGGCGAAGACTACGTCGGACTTGGCCTGCGCCTGAAACAGGAAACTGCCCATGCCAGTCCGGTCATCGTCGGCGAACTCCTCATCGACCCCTGAGCCCTTCCAATTCGAATTTTCATTCATCCATTTAACCCAACCCCCAACACCATGAATTCCAATTCCTACCCATCTCCCATTGCGCAAAGCACGAAACCCCTCAATGGCCGCTATTTGGGCCAGGTAAGCACCGGAGCGAAGATTGAGATTTCCATCGGCAGCTCCAATGCCGAAACAGGTACCGTCTCGGGTGCCTACCAAAACTCAATGTGGGACGTCAGTCGTTGGACCCCCATTTCCCAAAGCTCTTCGGGCCGATTTCAACTCCTTTCCCAGGGGAACAATTCCACGTTCACCTTCCAGTTTGGAGCCTATTATGCGGGATTGGACCCCGCGACGGGCAATGAAATCTCATTCCAGGATACCTGGAACGGGGTCTACGAAAATGGAAAGCTCTTCCTCGTCGGAACCCTCAGCTCAATCCGCAGTCTGGAGGAGGGCTACATGTCCGATGTCATCGCGATTGGAGCTTGTAAAAGCGACAAGCTCGAAGTGGTAGAGATGCAATTGCAGGAATAAACGGCGAACCACAGTTTTTTTATTGGGCAACTGTCTATGGACCCATTTGATCGCAGCCCCCTCTTCGGAGTGGGGCTTTTCCTCGGTTGGGACGGGAAAAAACAAGCGGGAACTCACCTCCAAGTGGGTTCCCGCTTCCATGAAGTTCCCCGGTCACCGGGCAAAAATCCGTTCCGGCTCAGTTGTACACCAGCTGGCCCTCCGTCGGCAGGACCAGGTACACCAGGAAGATGTCGATGCGCTCCAATGGATCCATCTGGCCGTTTCTGTTGTCGTCGTGGCGGGCCTTGATATAGAGCGCGTCGTTGGCGCGGTCGTAGGTGCAGCTCATCACCGAATAGTCCTTGGGAACCAGCGTCCCCTGTTCCTCGCCGTCCTTGTTGAAGTGGTAAAAGCGGCGCAGGTCGGAGCTGTTGATATAGCCGTCTTCGTTCGTGTCCTCGTCGTAACAGGAAACGAGGTAGTAGTCCCGGAGAATGGGTTGGCCCTTGAGGCTATCGGCGGTGGGAGCGGGGTAATAGACGTTCCAAATGAGGACGGGTTGGGGAAACAGGCGCCGTTGAGAGATGGGGAGCAGGTGGACATGGGTCAGGTTGACCAGGTTATAGCCATTCGCGACGGCGAGTCCGGGGAGGAAATTTTGGTTCCAATTGTCGCCGGGCTCATAGTCCTTCCAGTCGCGGTGGAAGCTGATGCTGCCGGTAAAGAAGCGCTTGTTTTCAGGATCGACATTGACCTTGAAGACCGGCACGAGCCGGTGGTCTTCATTGCCGGTCAAGAGGACATTGCCCGGCCGGGTCGGGAACATCAGGGAGTCGGCCTTGAGCCCTTTGGGCTTGTCATCCTCGTCGCCGGAGTCACTCCGGCTCACCGAAAAACCTTTCCGCTCCAGCTTGGACTTTGCTTTTCGGCCGCATCCAAACGCCAGGACGGCGATCAAAAGGAAAAAGGGAATCTGTTTCATAATTGTTTGGTCAGGTCAATAAACCCCAAGTTAGCCCAATTGGCCCGCTTGCCCCAACCCATTTTTCCACTGCCCAATTCCCTCCATTGACTGCCTTTATCCCCCTGCCCACTTCCTTTCCCCATCGGTTTTCCCTACCCCCCGTACATTCAACCATCAACAGCATTTCAACATCAACTTCAGGAAAAATGAAAACCAAAAAGATCGCCACCACCTTCGCCCTCTTTGCTTCCGCCGCCTTGCTCGTAGGCTCCATGACTTCCTGCCGCACCGGACACTTCTCCGACACGGCCAAGGTCAAGACCGACCAACAAGAAATGGTCGACGTCACCGCCATCAATGAACTCCCCGCTGAACTCCGCTCCGAAGAGCGTATGTAAAGCGACCACATATTTCAGGACTTTTTCAGCGCTTCCTATCCAAGTCGGGTAGGGAGCTTTTCCTTTTAGGTCTATTTTTGAACATTCTCGCCCTTTTCCAGCCCCAATTCTCCCAACACTTCCCCAATCCATGTATATTCGACAATCAAATTACAAGATCAATGAGCGATACGTATTACAATCCCGAAGACCTGGGAAAATTCGGCGACATCAAAGACTTCGAGCCCAAGCTGGCCGGTAAATTCTTTGACTGGTACGGCGAAGTCTTTCAGGAAGGTGCCCTCACCGCCCGCGAGAAGAGCCTCATCGCCCTGGCCGTGGCCCACGCCATCCAATGCCCTTACTGCATCGACGCCTATACCAAGGACACCCTCCAGCGCGGCTGTGAGGAGCCCGAACTCATGGAGGCCGTTCACGTCGCAGCTGCCATCCGCGGCGGCGCATCTCTGGTCCACGGCGTCCAGATGATGAACAAGGCCAACGAAATTTTGATGTAAGCCCAATCCATTTTATATGGCTTCCAAAACAAAGTCCCTGAAGGCCCAGGGACACGCACTCAACAGCACCGCAGCCCAGATTGAGGTGCTCGAGAACCAGGCGGAGTTCCCCGCATTCTCCCAGAAGCTGGCCGAGATTGACCTCTTCCCGCTCCGCCCAACCCCCTTGGAGATCTTCCAGGTCAATGTGGGCAAGATGTGCAACCAGGTCTGCAAGCACTGCCACGTCGATGCTGGACCCGACCGCAAAGAGATCATGACCCGGGAGACCATGCAGCAATGCCTGGACGCCCTGGCCAAAACGGACATCAAGACCGTTGACCTCACCGGGGGAGCGCCTGAGATGAATCCCGATTTCCGGTGGTTTGTCGAGGAAATCAAGAAGCTGGACCGCCACGTCATCGTCCGCTGCAACCTCACGATCATCGTCGCGAACCCCAAATACAACGACCTGCCCGACTTCTTCAAAAAGCACGGCATCGAAGTGGTCTCGTCCCTGCCGTCCTACAAGTCGCGCAGCACCGACCGCCAACGCGGCGACGGCGTCTTTGAGCGCTCTATCCGTGCGCTCAAGATGCTCAACGCCGTCGGCTACGGCAAAGAGGGCAGCGGCCTGACCCTGAACCTGGTCTACAACCCAACTGGCGCGATGATGCCCGGCGACCAGGGCAGCATGGAAATGGAGTTCAAGCGAGCGCTGAAGCGCGACTTTGACATCGAATTCAACCAGCTCTTTGCCATCACCAACCTGCCCATCAGCCGTTTTCTCGACTATCTCATCGCGAGTGGCAACTACGAGCGGTACATGGACGAGCTGGTGAATGCTTTCAATCCGGTGGCCGCCGCGAATGTGATGTGCCGCAATACGATCTCAATCAGCTGGGACGGCTATTTATACGACTGTGACTTCAACCAAATGCTGGATTTGAAGGTCGGTGGCAAGGCGCCCAAGCACATCTCCGAGTTCGACGCCGACAAATTGGCGGCGCGGGCCATTGTGGTCAACCAGCACTGCTATGGCTGTACCGCCGGCGCAGGATCGAGCTGTGGGGGAGAGGTCGCGTAAATCAATTAGCTTACTTCATTCATTGTGCAAATCCATTTTTCATGTCCAACACTTATTTAACTACCACCAAGGACGTCTATCGGGAAGCCGCCCTCAAGCCCGATGTCGGCCTGTGTTGTACCACTACCCCCATCTGGCAATTGCCTGGGCTGTCGATCCCGCAGATCATGCTCGACATGAACTACGGTTGTGGCAGTACCGTGAATCCCCGCGACCTCGTGGACGATCCCACCATCCTCTACGTCGGCGTCGGCGGAGGCATGGAGCTGCTGCAATTCTCCTACTTCAGCCGTCGTCCCGGCGGCGTGATTGGGATCGATGCGGTGCCGGAAATGTTGGAAGCGAGCCGGACCAATTTCACCCAGGCGGAGGCCGAAAACGACTGGTTCAAATCTGAATTTGTCGATCTCCGTCTCGGAGATGCGCTGAACCTCAATGTAGAGGACAATACCGTAGACGTGGCTGCCCAGAACTGCCTCTTTAACATCTTCAAGGTCGACGATTTGAAGCAGGCCCTGGCCGAAATGTACCGAGTGCTCAAGCCCCGAGGCCGCATGGTCCTTTCCGATCCGGTCTGCGACCAGCAAATGCCCCCGCAACTGGTCGAAGACGAGGAATTGCGGGCCCTGTGCCTCAGCGGCTCCATTCCGCTTCAGGATTACCTCAACCTGATCACCGAGGCCGGCTTTGGCACCGTCGAAGTCCGCGCCAAGCGTCCCTACCGCATCCTCGATACCGGCCACTACGATACCGATGTCAACATCTTCATCGAATCGGTCGAGGTCTGCGCCATCAAAGACCCCATGCCGGAGGACGGTCCCTGCATCTTCACCGGTAAATCCGCCATTTACATTGGCCAGAGCGGCTTTTTCAATGACGGAAAAGGCCATACGCTGCTCTATAACCAGCCCTTGTCGGTTTGTGACAAGACGGCGGGCCAATTGGGCGACCTGGGCCGGGACGATATTGTGATCACGGACTCCACGTTCTTCTACGACGGCGGCGGTTGCTGCTGAGTCAGAAGCCCACAAACCAATCGAATCCATTCACTTGCCGATATTCCGAAGGAATTGATCGGACAGGTGAACCTTTTTCGGGATGGTGGAGAAAAGGCGGGCGCGTACGGACATAGGTTTTCGATTCAGGGGGAAAAGGCTGGATCCATTCCAGGGAATCTACCCGCAGCCCATTCCAACGGTACTTGTACAGCTCGGTCATCCCCGGATGCCCGTAATTGACGCCCCGTACGAGCTTTTCGGCGGGGGAGAAAGTCGGGTTGATGAACTCGTACTCCGGCGTAAAGGTGCCCTGATTCGGCAGGTGGAGGTACACATGGTGGACATTGGCCAGGCAACAGCCCGACGACGGATAGGACATGAGAACGAAATCGGGGCTCCCATCGCCATTCACATCAAAAATGCTATCACCCGTATAGTACGCGTACTCAAATTCGCGGAGGAGGACCGGCTTCCACTCCTGATGCTGCATCAGGTAGAGGCTGACATGGGTAAGGTGGTGGATGTGGCGGCGCAAATAGGCGTAGACATGCTCTTCCTCAGTCAGGTGGCCCCGTTGAAGAGACACCTGGACGGCGGGCAAGCTGTCGTGGTGAAGGAATTCGAAGCTGGTATCGAAGGGTTCCCGGGAGCGGTTGCCGAGGAGGTCCAGGGCGGCAGCTTCGGCTCCGGTAAACAGCAAACTGTCCAGGTCAAGGTCCGGGGCAGCGGGCGGAGGAGCGGGCAAGGTATCCCATGTGACCACCTCGTCAAGTTCGGAGACCGTTCGGTCTGGGTCCGTTTGGCAAGCGGAAAGGCCGAAGGCAAGCAGGGATAGGATACACAATAGGGTTCGGAGGGGCATGGGAAATAAGATACGGAAAATGGGGCCAGCAGGACAAATGAAAGGGAAATGAGAGTCATCTGGGAATGGATTCAATGGGCAAAGGTGCGAATGAGGTGGCTGGAGAAAGGAGATGGTAGAGGGAAAGGACGAATAAGAGCAATGGGGAAATGGATTCAAACGGGCAAAGGTGTAAATGAAGTGGCTGGGGAAGGGAGATGATGGAGGGAAAGGACGAATTAATTCGGGTTCGAGGTCCCCCTCCCCCATACGTGTCCCGTTAAAACCCACTGAATCTCAG
>CAWUKT010000065.1:0-40620 GCA_963923035.1 uncultured bacterium | reverse complement strand
TGAGAGGACAGGAAACGGGAGAATCACTCCTCCTGTTTTCTTCCTACTCGATTACCCCCTACTTCTCCACGACCACCCGAAAATTAAATCGAGCAATAAGTGGCCTGTACGCTCTGAGGAGGCTGTTTTTTCGAAAAATCTCCCACCGCCCCTTGTTAATACGAACCCTTTCGTATATACTTGCATACGAAGCGCTTCGTAATAAATATTTCTACTATGAAACCCATCAAACCCACCGAGTCAGAATATGAGGTCTTGCAGAGCCTGTGGAAGAATGGTCCCTCGACTGTCCGTCAGGTCAATGAAGAATTGAGCCGGAAGCGGGAAGTCGGTTATACCACGACGCTGAAGATCATGCAGATCATGCACGAGAAGGGGCTGCTGTCCCGGGAAAAATCGGGCAAGACCCATATCTACCAGGCTGAAATCAGCCAGTCGGCAACCCAGCAGGCCATGCTGGACCGGTTTGTAGAGCGCACGTTTGAAGGATCGGCCATGCAGCTCGTCATGCAGGCCCTGGGCAACCACAAGGCCAGCCCGGAAGAACTCAGCCAAATCCGGGCCTACCTCGATGAACTTGAAAACCAGCAAGAGCAATGAAATCCCTCGAATCTATCATACCCCAGCACCTCGCCGCTGCCATCGGTGAGACCCTGATGCACTCCATTTGGCAGTTGGCGGCCATCACCGGCCTCCTGGTGATCACCCTGCTGTTCGTTCAGCGGAAGAACGCCCGCCTGCGGTACGCACTGTCCACGGGAGCCCTCGGCCTCATGTTGGCCCTGCCCGTCGGGACCTTTTTCTACCTCTTCGAACCGGCCGCAGCCCAACCCGCCGCGACCGAACTCGCATCGACCCTGAGCGGCATCGGCTTCCTGCCGGTGGCCACCTCTGAAACCACCCTGCTGGAGCAGATCACCGCCTTCTTCAACCAGTACGCCCACCTCATTTTCGGCCTCTGGTGCATCGGAGCGAGCTTTTTTGCCCTGCGCTTCGTCGGCGGCTTCTACCAGGTGCAGCGCCTCCGTCGCCGCCAAACCGTCGAGGTACCCGCTGAAGTCCAGGCCCTTTTCGAGCAACTCATGGACCGCATGGGCATCCGCCAGAGCGTTCAGCTCAAGCAGAGCCGGTTGATTGACAGCCCCTTGGTAGCCGGCGTCTTCAAGCCGATGGTGCTGCTGCCCGTCGGGCTGCTCAGCGGACTCACGACCGAGCAGGTCGAGTGCATCCTGACCCACGAATTGGCGCACGTTCGCCGCTGGGATTACCTGGTCAATGTGCTCCAGAGCATGGCTGAAATCCTCCTCTTTTTCCATCCGGCCGTCTGGTTTGTCAGCAAAATGGTGCGGGAAGAGCGGGAAAATGCCTGCGACCAGATCGTCCTGGACGTCAAAAACAACAGCATGGTCTACGCCCGGGCCCTCCTCAACCTGGAAGTCTTCCGCAGCGACCGTCCTCGCCTGGCCCTCCGGGCCAATGGCGGCAAGCTCTTCGAGCGGATTCAGCGCATCACCGGATCGGAAGTGCCCACGCAGCGGCGCTATACCCGGGGTCTGTTCCTGGGGCTGTTCACCATGCTCCTCATCCTCATGCTCACCACCACCTCCAAGGACCAGATCAAGGCGTCGATCCCCTTCCTGAGCGAGATTGCCCCTGAATTGCAATTCGCCGAGGAGCAAACGCCGCTGGAAGAGTGGGAGGATGGCGATCAGCATACCGGCGACGAAAATGGAGATTCCGAAGGCTCCAATGACCAGGAATCCTCCGATGCTCACGCGTTTTCCTTTGATTTCTTCGATGGCGAGAACGACGACTTTGACTTCGAAACCTTCTTTGCCAGCCTCCCCACTACCGCTCAGGACAGCCCGATCACCAAGATCATCATGGTCATGGACGGGGAGAATGTCGAGGTCTCATTCGACAGCAATGGAAGCATCGCCAGCATCACCAAGAATGGCCAGCAAGTCTCTGGCGAGGAATTCGATCAATACAAATCTGAAATGGACCGCTTGGTGATCCGTCGCCAATCGGGGGGCAACACGCAAATGAGTCATATCACCCTGAACATGCCGAATATGCCCCGCGTCGGCAAAATCCCTCCGATGCCAGCCCTGCCCAAGATTGACTTTAAGGGCATGCCCACCCCTCCGGCTCCGCCCGCGAATATGGAAGACGACGAAGAAGCCATGAAGCGTTACGAGGCCGAAATGGAAGCCTACGGAGAGGAAATGGAAGAGTGGGGCGAGCGCTTTGAGGAGCAATTTGAAGAAGGCGAATGGGAAAACTTCGAGGATGAAATGGAAGAGTGGGGCAGTCGGATCGAGGTTCATTTTGATGGTGAGACGTGGGAAGAGTTTGGCGAAGCAATGGAAGAATGGGGCGAGCGGTTTGGGGAGCGAATGGAAGACAAATTCTCGCGGGAATGGAATGAAGAAGGAGAGCAGTGGGAAGAATTTGCGGAAGAGATGGAACGGATGGGAGAAGAAATCGGGGTGGAAATTGCCCGGATGTTTGAGGAAGGCGAAATCGTACGCTTGGAGCGGGAGATGGAACGATTGGGCGAAAAAATTGAGCGGGAAGTAGAAGTGGAAATGCGGAAAATGGAGCGGGAGTTGGAACGGGCGGAAATGGCCCAGGAGCGGGCTCAGGATGCGATGGAGCGGGCCATGGAACGCCAGGAAGAAGCCGAGGAACGCCGTCGTGATGCCCGGGAACGGGAAGAAGGCACCCGGCTGGCCGGAGGTGTCAACTCTCTTCGCCGCGCCTTGGAGCGCGACGAATTGGCCGACGACAATGAGTCCTTCCGCTTGAAAATCAACAACGAAGAACTTTTTATCAATGGCAAGCGCCAGGCGAAGTCGACCCACCGGAAATACATGGAACTCATCGAACGGGAAATGGACATCCCGGTTGATTCCAAGGACTTTGTGGAGATCAACTTCAAAAAACGGAAGAACACGGTGAAAACCGAGATTGAACGATAACTTGAACTTTGGAAAATTGAAAGTGAATGCCCCGCCTCTCGGCGGGGTTATTCGTTGGAAGAGGGCCAGTTTCAATTGCCCCTCTTCTTCCATTTGAAATAAGAAATTGGGATTTTGTGGATTGAACTATATCTTGCTTTTACTGTTCAATCCATGAGAAAAAATGTCCGGCTCGTATTATTCTATTGAAATTGAAGACTTCTTTAAATCTGCGTTTTCCGTAGACTGTGTGGTATTTGGCTTTGACAACTACCAACTACGGGTATTGCTGATTGAAAGGGGAGCCGAGCCCTACCTGGGCCACTTTGCCCTCCCGGGCGATTTGGTCTACCCCGATGAGAACCTGGATGTCGCCGCCGAGCGCATTCTCCGGGACCTCACCAACCTTTCTGACGTTTACCTCGAACAAGTCAGCACCTACGGCCGGGTCGATCGCCACCCCTTCGGCCGCGTCATTACCATCGCCTATTATTCCCTCATCAACATCGAATCTTTCAACATTGGCGCCTCCTCCTGGGCCAAGCAAGCCGATTGGTACGATGTCAAATCCCTGCCGCCGTTGGCCTTTGACCACGACGAAATCTTGCGGGGAAGCCTGGACCGCCTCCAGGAACGGGTCCGCCGTCGGCCCATTGGCTTTGAATTGCTGCCCGAGAAATTCACCCTGCGGGAGTTGCAGGCACTATATGAGACACTTCTGGAGACAGAATTGGACACCCGGAACTTCCGGAAGAAAGTTCTTGGCATGGGATTGTTGCGGAGCCTGGACGAACGACAACAGGGGGTTGCCCATCGACCTGCAAAGCTGTATTCATTTGACAATGAGGCGTATAAAGAACTAACCAAGCGCGGATTTAACTTCGACCTATAACCTACCCTCCCCCTTTTCTTTGCTGATAACAATCATCATTTTCATTCTGGCCCAAAACTTGCCTGAATGAATCCCGTAACGTAGTATCAAGCTACCGGCTCTTAGGAGCCTCCTCGTCGTACCGTTTAATCACACACATTATGAAAAGCTTCTCAATCAAAGGAGGCTGGCTAGCTCTTTGCGCTGTTTTGATTTTTTCAGGTTGTCGGGTTGACCCTCAAGAGGAAATCGACACCCTGTTGGACCAAGCCCTGCGGGACGCTTCCGGAGGCGCTGGCCGAGGCTACTACCAACTTCCCACCGACGGCGATCTGCGGTCCATCCCCGCCGATCCCCGCAATCCCATCACCCGCGAAAAAGTAGAATTGGGTAAGTTCCTGTTCCACGAAACCGCTCTTGGCACGAATCCCCGCCTGTCCAAAGGCGCCGGAACCTATTCCTGTGCCAGTTGCCACCACGTCCAGGCGGCCTTCAGTGCTGGCCGCGTCCAGGGCATCGGGGAAGGTGGTTCCGGGTTTGGCATCTTCGGCGAAGCCCGCCGGGCCGATCCCAACTACATCCTTGACTCCATAGACGTGCAACCCATCCGAACCCCTACCGCCTTGAACGCGGCCTACCAAAAAGTATCCCTTTGGAATGGCCAGTTTGGAGCAGTGGGACCGAATGCAGGCACCGAAAATCTGTGGGCCTACGGCACGCCCATCGCCAACAACAATTTGGGCTACGAAGGGCCCGAAACCCAGGCCATTGCCGGACTGACGGTTCACCGCCAGGAAGTGGGTCCCGACCTGCTCCAACGGGTGCCTGCCTACCGGCAGCTGTTCCGGGATGCCTTCCCGAATATCCCCGAGTCCCAGCGCGTGACCACTGAGAACGCTGGTTTGGCGATTGCGGCCTACGAACGGACCCTGTTGGCCTCTCAGGCGCCCTTCCAGAAGTGGCTCCGGGGCGATGTCAATGCGATGGACGACCAGGAAAAGAATGGTGCCCTTCTCTTCTTCGGCAAGGCCCGTTGCTATACCTGCCACAATGGCCCGGCCCTGAACAGCGATGAATTCCACGCGATTGGGATGAATGCGTTGCTCGGAGGAGAAATCATCGGGAGCGATCCTACCCACGAGGCGCACCTGGGACGGGGCGGATTCACCGGCAACCAGGAAGACATGTACGCCTTCAAGGTGCCGCAGCTGTACAACCTCCGGGACATGGGCTTCTATGGCCACGGATCGACCTTTTCTTCCTTGCAGAGCGTGGTCCAGTACAAGAATGCCGGAGTGCCCCAGGACCGGAATGTTCCGGTCAGCAACCTGGCCCAGGAATTCCAGCCTCTGAACCTGGGCGCGAATGAAGTCGCTGATCTGGTGCGGTTCTTGGAAACGGGCTTGTACGACGACCGTCTTCAGCGCCACGTGCCGTACTCCACGCCGAGTGGGCAGTGCTTCCCGAACAGCGATCCCGTCAGCCGGGCCGACCTCGGTTGCAATTGATATTTACTTCCCGTTTTCTGCACGGCGCCGACCCAATCAAGGTTCGGCGCCGTTCTTTTTTGCTCCCATTATTCGTATCTTTGCCCTCAAATTCAATGTCGACTATGAAACAACTTATTTTCTCTGCTTTCCTCGTTCTGAGCGTGTTCATGTTCGCTTGCGAATCTGATCAGGCCAGCACCAACGAGGGCGAAACGACCACTGAGGTCGCCGAAAACGAAGCCGCCCCCGAACTCAATACCGATGAAGCCAACGAAGAAGAAATCGCCGAAGCAGGAGCTGAATTGCCCCCCGCCGACGCCGTAGGTCCGTTTGGCGCGCCCATCGAAGCCGAAGGTGCCGTTGGTGCCGACGATCTCCTCACCCTGTTGGCCGACAGCGACAGCATCCAGGTCAAGTACCGCGGCAACATCTCCGCCGTTTGCCAGGCCAAAGGCTGCTGGATGACCATGCCCCTCGCCGAGGAAAAAGAAATGACCGTCAAGTTCAAAGACTACGGGTTCTTTGTTCCGATCAACTCCACCGATAAAGAAGCTGTTGTAGAAGGTTGGGCCTACCGCGAAATCGTCTCCGTGGAAGAGCTCAAGCACCTGGCAGAAGACAACAAGGCTTCCGAAGAGGAAATTGAAGCGATCACCGAGCCGGAAGAGCGAATCACCTTCATGGCCGACGGTGTGATCATCGAAGCCTCGGCTGCTGGTGCCGAATAAGAGAATACATTCAGATAAAGGAAGAAGATAGCTTATGACCTTGGTCAAAACACAAAATTACCTTCAGGACCTTGGCCTGGAGGAAAAAAATCCCTGCTGGTTCACCGGTTTGGAATCCGGACATGGCAGCGGCGACTACCACAATGTCCTGTCTCCGGCGGATGGCAGCCTCCTGGGCTCCGTTCAGCTGGCAGGTGCGGATGAGTACAACCACGTCATCGAGAAGGCCGAAGCCGCTTTTATCGAGTGGCGGATGTGGCCGGCTCCCAAGCGGGGTGAAGTCGTTCGCCAGATTGGTGAAGCGCTGCGGGAATACAAGGAGCAATTGGGCACGCTGGTCTCTACGGAGATGGGCAAAATCTACCAGGAAGGCCTGGGGGAAGTGCAGGAAATGATCGACATCTGCGACTTCGCCGTCGGCTTGTCCCGCCAGCTGTATGGCTTGACCATGCACTCCGAGCGTCCCATGCACCGCATGTACGAGCAGTGGCATCCGCTGGGCATCGTCGGCATCATTTCCGCCTTCAACTTCCCGGTGGCCGTCTGGTCCTGGAACGCGATGATCGCGGCCGTATGTGGTGACGTATGCGTCTGGAAGCCCTCCGAAAAGACGCCGCTGACGGCTGTGGCCTGTCACAAGATCATCCAGGACGTCCTGAAGGCCAATGACGTGCCGGAAGGTGTCTTCTCGATGATCGTGGGCGACCGTGAGGTCGGCCAGCTGATGTCCGGCGACCGTCGGGTGGCCATGGTGTCCGCGACCGGCTCGACCCGGATGGGGAAGGCCGTGGCCGAAACGGTAGCGAAGCGCCTCGGCAAGTACTTGCTGGAATTGGGTGGCAACAACGCCATCATCCTGACCCCCGACGCCGACCTGCGCCTGGCCCTGCCCGGCATCATCTTCGGCTCCGTCGGAACTTGCGGCCAGCGCTGTACCTCAACCCGCCGCCTCATCATCCACGACAGCATCTACGAGAAGGTCCGCGACAATATCGTCAACGCCTACGGCTCCCTCCGTGACCGCATCGGCCATCCGACCAGCCCCGAAACGCTGATCGGCCCGCTCATCGACACGGATGCCGTCAACAACATGCAGCACCGCCTGAAAGTCGTTCAGGAAGAAGGTGGCAACCTGGTCTTCGGCGGCGAAGTCCTCTCTGGCCCCGGCTATGAGACGGGAACCTACGTCGTCCCGGCCATCGTCGAAGCGGAAAACCACTACGAATCCGTTCAGGAAGAGACCTTTGCGCCGATCCTGTACCTCTTGAAGTACAGCACCATTGAAGAGGCCATTGGCCTTCAGAATGGTGTCGCCCAAGGACTCAGTTCCTCGATTTTCTCCAACAATATGCGGGAAACCGAACTGTTCCTGAGCCACCAGGGATCCGACTGCGGCATCGCGAATGTCAACATCGGGACCAGTGGCGCGGAAATCGGAGGTGCATTTGGGGGTGAAAAGGATACCGGTGGAGGCCGCGAAAGCGGTTCCGATTCCTGGAAGGCCTATATGCGCCGCCAGACCAATACCCTGAATTGGTCCAGCGAATTGCCCCTGGCCCAGGGCATCAAATTTGATCTGTAAGTCCTAAGGACTCACACATACATTCCTGTAGCCGTCTTCCCGAAAGGGAAGGCGGTTTTTTCTGTCGGTTTGTTTCCAAAGCCCATTCAGAAAGTGGGAAAATGGCCTTGCAATTCTGAATTATTGCCCACCTTCCATCCGTAAACATTATATTGGTAGCTCTTTGTACGGAAACGATGGATCGCGATGAATAAAACGTTGGTTTACGGTATTTTCTGGACCGTTCTGTTTTGTGGAATAGGAGTTGCAGGATGGGGCCAGGTAAATACGGCTGATAGTGCACAGGATACATTTGCCCTGCGGGACAAGTTCAAGGTGCGCCAGGCGCTCTATGAGCGGCACGCCGAGGCATTTCCCCCGCCCCGTCGCAACAAGTGGTCCGTGGGCGTTCAGAAGGGACTTTCATTCGTCTCCGGCGATGTGCGCTCCGAGCGAGGGCTCGGCATCGGCATAAATGTCCGCAAGGCATTGGGCCACCTGGTTTCCCTCCGCGGCCAAATCTCCACCGGCTACGCCTCCGGCCAAAATTGGCAACCCGCGGGTGGCTTTCTCAACAACGAAGGCCTCAACGGCACCAACAATTCCGACGCCAACTACGGCAACAGCTCCTACCCCTTCGTGTTCTACAACTACCGCATGCGCTACTGGGACTTTGGCTTCCACGGCGTCCTCAACCTCGGCAACATTTCCTTTTCCCAACGTGAGCCCATGGTGTCCGCCTATTTCTTCGGTGGCCCCGGCCTGATGCTGTATGGCACTTACCTGGACGCGCTGGACGAAGATGGCGCGTTGTACGATTACTCCGGTGTCCCCACCGACGATTCCTTTTCCAACCGCCAGGACATCCTGAACGCGCTGCGCAATGTCCAGGATGGCGATTACGAAACCGAAGCCGAATATTTCACCTCCAAGCCCCGGTTTGCGAACCGGACGGTTCTGCCCACCATTCAATTTGGGGCGGGCATTGCCTTCAAGATGAGCGAGGCCGTAGACATTTCCCTCGAACACCGCATGACCTTCACCAACGATGACCTCCTCGATGGCCAGCGTTGGGAGGAGACCCTGACCCCGTCTTCCCGCACCGATTTCCACCATTTCTCGACCTTCGGCATCAATTTCCGCTTCGGCAAGAACCGGGAGGAAGCCCTCTGGTGGTCGAATCCGCTCAAAACGCCGATGAATGACATTCGTAACCTGAAGCGGATCAATTCGGGTGACCTCGAAGACGCGGACGACGATGGCGTGCCAGATCTCCAGGACCTGGAGCCCGAAACGCCCCGCGGTGTCGTGGTGGACGTCAAAGGCCGGGCCTTGGACAGCGACCAGGACGGCGTGCCCGATTACATCGACAAGGAACCCTTCTCACCGAAGGGCAACAAGACCGATGAAGGAGGGATGGCCACTGACCGCGACCGCGACGGTGTCGTCGACGTGTACGACCAGGAACCAGATACCCGTGAGGGCGCCCAGGTCGACCCCAAAGGGGTTGAGATTCGGGGCACCGGTGGTGCCGGCCTGAGCCTGGACAATCCCTTGCCCATGATCCATTTTGACCTGGGCCGGAGCGACGTCAAGCAGGATTTTTACCCCGATCTCCTCCGTGTTTCCCGCCTCCTCAAGGCCAATCCCGATGTGCGGATGGTCATAGTAGGCCATACCGATGCGGTGGGCTCGGAAGCCGCCAACATGGACCTGAGCCGTCGCCGCGCCGAAGAAGTTCGCCGGATTCTCCTGGGCACTTTTGGGGTTGATGAAGGACGTTTGGGCATCGAATTCCGGGGTTCAGATGAATTGTTGGTGACCAATCCCAGCGGCGCCGAGAAGCAAAAATTGAATTACCTGAACCGCCGGGTGGAATTTGTGGTGATGGAGGCGGGTGCCGCCCTTCCCCAGGGAGCGGCCGCCGAGATGGAAGAGGACATCGACGACGATGATTCCACCGAGGGAGGTTCCGAAACCACCCAGGAGACCGAAGAGGAAACGACCGAAGCCGAAGACTGATGTACGGAAAGGAAGAGGCGAAGGCACTGCGGAAGCGCTTTTGGACTTCGTTTGGGCGCTACATGCAGCAATTTCGAAGTGCGCGCGGCCCCAAGCAGAAATGGTTGAATTACAAGACCGGCGTTCCCCATGTCTTTTTCCGGCTCCACGCCGACAACCGCCTGACCTCGATCGGCATCGAGATCCAGCATCCCGATCCCGGCATCCGGGAACTATTCTACCAACAATTCGAAGAATTGAAAATGCTGCTGGAATCCAGCCTGGAAGAGGAGTGGGTCTGGGAGCCCCGCTATTTTCTCGAAACCGGTAAGGAAATTGCCCGGATTTACACCGAGCGCCGCGGGTGGAACCTGTACGAAGACCAATACTGGTCCGAGATGTTCCCGTGGTTGGGCCGCCGTCTGGTGGCCCTGGACGAAATCTGGGCCGATGCCAAAATCATATTTGAGGACTTGTCCGATTGAAGCCCGCGGGAGCGGGTCTCAGCGTTCGATATTGATCGGTTCAATGTTCGTGCCTGCCTGCACCAGGACCTTCCGCAGCTCCGAATCCGCAATCGGAAAATCAAATTGGGTGCGATCCCCCATGTCCCGCACTTCGTCGATTTCCGCCTTCAGGTTCACCCCGTAATAGGTCAGGTCAACCAATTGGCCCTCTGCAATTTCCCCCTTTTCCACGATCCCCTCAAAAATCAGGAATCCCGGCTTCAGGTTGTGGATATGCGTGGCCTTGTGTCGGAACGTCGCTGCCACCGTCTCGTGCCAGCTGTGGCCACAATGCCGGCACTGCTTGCTCTGCGGCGTCCGGGCCAGCGCGCCACACGAAGGGCAATTGTTGTAAAACACCTCCTCCGATTCCTCAGCGTGGATGCGCTCCGCCGTCCGTTGGATGAACGCATCGTAGCCATCACTCAGCAGTTCCGTCACCGATGGATCACTCGACAGCAGCCCTTGCTCACGGTAAAAACTCACCTTGCCTTGGCGCCAGGTCTCCGCTTCACTGCCTTCCATCCCATTCGGAACCTGTTCGATCTTACTCATCGCAAAATGGTGCCACCAAGCCGCCCGCTCTTCCATTGACATGAGCCGCGGGAAATACTTCACAATGTAGTTGGCCGTATGTTGATCCATAGTCAGCAAATTAATGGATTTTTCCAGACCGTGCAATGAAGGAAGAGGGCGTCCCGGGGACCAATGTCCCCGGCAGACTCTCCGGACTCGCTATCCCGGAAGCATCCGCCCGGGATGAGCTCAGACAAGCTCCTCCGATCCTTGACGCAGGTGGACATTGGGGAAAGTGAAGCCAAGGTAAAGGTGAAAATGAAGGGAATATGCAAATGTGCCAATTCGCGCCGCGGTCGATTTCCCTATTTCCCCAATTTTCATATTTGCACATTTTCCCATTTCCCCCACTTCCTCCCACCGCCCATCGATTTCTCCCACTTTCCTCCACTTTACTATACATTCCCCATCTATATCCACATTTATCCGATTTTAACTTTGGTTTTCCTTCCTTTTATTGCAACCTGAGAAAATATTTTTGAGAAAAACTGGGAATTCAAAATCATTCTCTAATGCCCTCTAGGGCTGATTTTAAACCCTTTCGAATGAAAGTTTTCCACAAAAAGTGGAGCAAAGTGGTAGAAAGTGGGATAAAATGGTGGATTTTTCCTACTTTTGAATCAGTTACGATCTCTATCACAATACGATGAGGCCAATCTTCGGTGAATTTGAATGCAAGATTGACTCGAAGGGAAGGTTTGCGCTTCCCTCCGGGCTCAAGAAGCAATTGCCCGAAGGTGAGGGGAAGGATTTTGTGATCAACCGGGGATTGGACGACTGCCTGGTCCTCTATCCGCTGAAAGTGTGGGAGGCCGAGCTCGAAAAGATTTACGCGCGCAACCAGTACTCCGCCCGCAACCGGGCCTTCGCGCGAAAATTCATGAATGGCGCAAAGCCATTGGAGCTTGATGGGAGTTCGCGGGTCCTTGTACCCAAGCAGCTCATGGGGCATGCCTCCATCAAGAAAGAGCTGGTATTGGTGGCCTCCTTCGACCGCATCGAAATCTGGGACAAGGAAGTCTATGACAAGTGGCTGGAGAGTGACAAGTGGGACATGGAGGAATTGTCTGAGGAAGTGATGGGAGGAGAAGGAGATGGAGCAGGCAAGTGAGTACCACCGGCCCGTATTGCTGCAAGAAAGCATTGATATGCTGAATATCCGCCCAGGCGGAACCTATGTGGATGTAACATTTGGTGGTGGAGGGCATAGCCAGCTCATTTTGGAGCGGCTCTCAGAATCAGGAAGATTGATTGCATTTGACCGCGATGCGGATGCCCACCACAACAAAATAGCAGATCCACGTTTGGAGCTGGTCCGATCGGACTTCAAGTTCATTGAAAAGATATTGGATGACCTGGAAATCGATCAGGTTGATGGGATTCTTGCCGACCTCGGCATCTCTTCCCATCAGATCGATGAACCCGAACGCGGGTTCTCGTTTCGGTTCGATGCGCCGTTGGACATGCGCATGAACCAGGACGCCGAGCTGTCCGCGCAGGAAGTGCTCAACGACTACTCCGAAGCTGAGCTTCGGAACCTCCTCCGCGACTACGCCGACATCCGCAACGCTGGCGCCATTGCTGCCGCCATCGTGCGCTTTCGCCGGGACCGGCCGCTTCAGCGGACCGCCGACCTGAAAGCCGCCGTTGCCGATGCCGTTTCCGCCAAGAACCTGACCAAAATCCTGACCCTCGTGTACCAGGCCATCCGCATCGAAGTCAATGGTGAACTCGATGCCCTCGAGAGCCTGCTGGTTGCCGGAAATAAGTTGATCCGACCCGGCGGGCGTTTTGTCATCATTGCCTACCACTCGTTGGAAGACCGCCGCGTCAAGAATTTTTTCCGCACCGGCAACCTCGCCAACGAAGACCAAAGGGACCTCTACGGAAAGTCCCTTTCACCTTGGAAGATCATTGCAAGAAAGGCGATCAAGCCTTCTGAAACCGAAATAATAGAGAATTCCCGGGCCCGAAGTGCCCGCCTGCGTGTCGCTGAGCACGTTTGACCAACTGTGTAGATGGAGAATGAGAACCGCATAGCAACCACCGAGGATTCTGTCGCTGACCAGCCGATGAGCCCCAGGGGGATCATTGCCAGTCAAAAAGTCCGGCGCTATATCCGCTACACCGCTTTTTTGGTGGTGGTGGGCCTCTTCTACATCTGGAATTCCCACGTGGCCGAGAAGCAGGTCCGCCGGGAAGATGAACTCAAAAAGGCGGTAGAAGTCGCCAAAGCCGAATACAAAACGATCGATGCGCGCCTGAGCGCGACCACCCGTAAGCCCGCCGTGGAAGCGGTGGCCGACTCCCTCGGACTGAAAGTCGAGACCAGAAATGTTTTCAAACTGAAGCGTGAACCATGAGCCAGAAAGTCTCAGAAAAAATATTGAAGCGCGTCTACCTTCTCTTCGGGATGGTGGCGCTGCTGTCGGTATTGATCCTGGTCCGCCTCATCAATATCCAGTACATCAACGGTCCCAAGTGGAGCGAGGAGGTGCAGGCCAGCCGCATGTATGAGCGGACCTACAAGGCTTCGCGCGGCAGCTTCATTTCTGCTGAAGGCGATATCCTGGCGGAAAGCACTCCGTTTTTCTGGGTCTCCATCGATCCGTCCCGCGTCGACACCGAAGCCGACAGCTTCGAAGTCCAGCTCGATTCCCTCACCGAATTGCTCGCCGATGAATTCGGCGAGGGTCAGTTTGGCCCCGATTACTTCCACGACAAACTGCAAAATGGATTCGACGACCCGACCCGCCAGTACCTGCGGGTCGTCAAGCGTTTGGTCGATTACGAAACCTACAATGAGCTGTGCACCTGGCCCATTTTGCGGGAATCGCCGTACCGCGGTGGCCTGATCCGCGACGACAAGATCAACAACCGCCGCCATTATCCCTTTGGCAACCTGGCCCGGATCACCCTCGGCCTGATGGACCGGGACCGCGACACCGTGCCGCTCCGCGGCCTGGAATTTGCGTTCCACGACTACCTGAAGGGGCAGGATGGCGTGCGCCTCGTGCAGCGCCTGCCGGGTAATATCGAGAAGCCGCTCACCATCTACCGCGAAGACGAAGATGGTGCCGATGTCATCACCACGCTCAGCGTGGAAATGCAGGACATCGTCCACAACGAACTCGAAAGTGCGGTCAAGTACCACAAAGCCAAGTATGGCGTGGCCATCCTGATGGAGACCGAGACCGGAAAGATCCGGGCGATGGCGAACTACCCCGAGAACGAAAACCGCGCGGTGGCCCACCGGAACGAGCCGGGCTCCACCTTCAAATTGGCGTCGATGCTGGCGCTGTTGGAAGATGGGCTGGTCGATCCGCAGGAAATGGTGGCGACGGGCAATGGCGTAGAGCAATACTACGACCGCGAGATGCGCGACCACATTGCGATGGGCGACATCTCCGTCTACGACGCATTTGTCCACTCCAGCAACGTAGCCATCTCCAAACTCGTGACCCGCTACTACGGCAAGGGCCCGAACATGAAGAAGTGGTTCAACCACCTGCGGACCTTTGGCCTGGAAGACAAGGTGATGCCCCGCGAACACATCGTTGGAGAGCCATTTCCCATCATCACCCAGCCCGACGACGCCGACAACTGGAACGGAACCACCCTGCCGTGGATGTCCATTGGCTACAATACCCAGCTGACTCCGCTCCAGATTTGCGCTTTCTACAACGCCGTCGCCAACGGAGGCACCTATATGGAACCGATCCTGGTCAACGAAATCCGTCAGGGGAGCAAGGTCCTCCACAAATTCGAGCCCCAGGCCCTCCGGCAAATCGGTTCGCCGCGTTCGCTGGCCATTGTACGGAAGATGATGGAAGGGGTGGTTGAAGAAGGAACGGCGAAAAATATCTACCAGGAAGAATTGTTGCTGGCGGGCAAAACGGGAACCGCGCAGAAATACCAAGACTCGCTCCAGACTTACGGCCGGGTCTACCAGGCCAGCTTCTGCGGCTATTTCCCCGCGGACGATCCCCGCTATACCTGCTACATCATCATCGACGAACCCCAAAACGGGGCCTACTACGGAGGCAACGTTGCGGCGCCGATATTCAAAAACATTGCCCATCAGGTCAATGCCGTGGATCTGGAAATGATTCCATGGTTCGATCCTGAGACGGCTGAAGCCGGTGCCATGCCGTTGACCCGGGTGGTCCACCAGGAAAATGCCGGGCGCGTCTACCGAAATCTTTCGGACCAATCCCCCCGCGAAGCGGAGGGCACCTACGTCCAGGTCCGCGAAAATAACGGGGTGGTAGAATTCACCCCGGCCGCCGTCGAAATCGGCAAAGTCCCGAACGTGACGGGCATGACGGCCCGTGATGCGATTGCCCTGCTGGAAGGCTTGGGCATGCGGGTCCGGCCCAAAGGCCACGGCAAAGTCGTGCGGCAATCCTTGATTCCGGGAACCCGGATCGAAGACCAAAAGACCATTGACCTTGAACTGAATTGAGATAACTGTTGAGGGCTGGAGCCCTCCTGCTTGAGATACATGCCGACGCTCCAAGACATACTGTACAAGGCTCCCATTGAGGAGGTTCGCGGCAATCTTTCCGTGGAGATCGAAGACTTTTTCTTCGATTCCCGGGCGGTGACGGCCGGAACTTTGTTCATCGCCCAGCGGGGAACGCAGGTGGATGGCCACGCCTTCATTGGAAAGGCCGTGGAGCAGGGTGCAGTGGCGGTCGTTTGTGAGGAGATGCCGGAGGAGTTGGCGGAAAATGTCACCTGGGTCAAGGTCCGGAATTCGGGATTGGCCCTCGGCCACATCGCGGCGAATTTCTACGGAAATCCTTCGGAGGAATTGTCGGTGGTGGGGATTACGGGGACAAATGGAAAAACGACCACGGCGACGCTGCTGTTCGAATTGTTCTCCGAGCTGGGGCGGAAAAGCGGCCTGATTTCAACCGTGCTAGTGCAGATCGGGGAAGATGTATTGCCCGCGACCCATACCACGCCGGACGCCAAGGCCATTCAGAGCCTGTTCCGCCGGATGGCGGATGCGGGTTGCACCCATGTCTTCATGGAAGTGAGCAGCCATGCCCTCCACCAATACCGCGTCGCGGGCGTGGACTTCACCGGGGCCGTTTTCACCAACATCACCCACGACCACCTCGATTACCACGGCACTTTCCGCGACTACATCGCCGCGAAAAAGATGCTCTTCGACGGCCTGCCCGGCTCCGCATTCGCCCTTACCAATACCGACGACAAAAACGGAGCGGTCATGCTCCAAAATACTTCCGCGCGCCGCCTGACCTACGCCATCAACCGGATGGCGGATTTCAAGGGTCGCTTGCTGGAAAATACCTTCGAAGGGCTTCAGCTCGAAATGGACGATCAGCAGGCCTGGTTCCGCCTGATTGGCTCCTTCAACGCCTACAACCTCCTCGCCGTCTATGGGACAGCGGTGGAATTGGGCGAGGACAAGGATGAAATTCTGCTGGTGCTGAGCCGGATCGAAGGTGTGAATGGCCGATTCCAAACGGTCAAAAGCCCCGACCAGCGCCGGACGGCGATTGTGGACTATGCCCACACCCCGGACGCGTTGAAAAACGTCCTCCAAACCATCCGCGACATCCAAAGCGGAGGCGGCCGGATCATCACAGTAGTGGGTTGCGGCGGCGACCGCGACAAGGCCAAGCGGCCGGTCATGGCCGAAATCGCCGCCAACCTGAGCGATCAGGTCATTTTGACCTCCGACAATCCCCGCACCGAAGATCCCAATGCGATCCTCGACGACATGGAAGCCGGAGTGCCGATCACGGCGAAGCGCAAAGTCCTTCGCAATGCCGACCGCCGGGCTGCCATCCAGACGGCCTGCCAGTTGGCGGATGAACATGACATCGTTCTCGTAGCCGGAAAGGGCCACGAGACTTACCAGGAAATCATGGGGGTACGTCACCCCTTTGATGACCGGGATATACTGCAAGAAACCTTTAAAACCCTGGAGCACTGATGTTGTACTCCTTTTTTGAATGGCTCAATGATGCGGCGGGGGACCTCCCTGGCTTTGGCGTGTTTAAATACCTGTCCTTCCGGGCGGCCATGGCCATCATTTTTTCACTCATCATTTCCCTCCTCATCGGCAAGCGCATCATCAACTACCTGCGCAGCAAGCTGATTGGGGAAACCATTCGCAAAGAAGGTCCGGAAAGCCACAAGAAGAAGGCCGGAACCCCGACGATGGGCGGTATCATCATCTTCCTGGCCATCATGATCCCCACCCTGCTGTGGGGGGACCTCGGCAACGCGTACGTGCTTCTGATCCTGCTGGCGACGGCCTGGATGTTCCTGATTGGCTTTGCCGACGACTATATCAAGGTCTTCCGGAAGAACAAGGCGGGATTGAAGGGGAAATTCAAAATCGTGGGTCAAGTGGGCCTGGGCTGCATTGTCGGCTTTACCATGGTCTTCCATCCCGATTTCTCCGGTCCTGAAGGCCGGATCAATGACAATGGCACCCTCGTGGTGAATGAATACCTCGAATCCGTTGGGTTCGAGAAAGGCGATCGTCTCATCGCGGTAGACGGCAAGGCCTACGATACCTTGACCACTTTTGCCACTGCTCAAACCTACCAGGTGGAGCGGCGGGTGGAAGACGCGGCCGGCATTGTTCGGACCCTGCCTTTCACGATCGAGGTCCCGGAAGCCCAGTTGGCGCCGGTTTGGGAAGCGCTCAATGGACAGCGCGACCCGAGCTTCGAGACGAAAACCAACGTCCCGTTCTTTAAAAGTTATGTGTTCAATTATTCCAGGTTGGCCTTTTGGGAAGAGGACGGCGGAATAGTAGGCAAATTGATCTATGTGCTGATCGTGATCTTCATCGTGACGGCCGTGTCGAACGGCGTCAACCTCACCGATGGACTCGATGGGTTGGCCGCCGGGACCACAGCCGTAGCGGCCGTCGTCCTGCTCATTTTCGCCTATGTCTCCGGCAACGTCATTTTTTCCGACTATCTCAACATCAGCTACATCCCCAATGCTGCCGAGCTGACGATTTACTGCGCTGCCCTCATCGGGGCCTGCGTAGGCTTCCTCTGGTACAATACCCACCCCGCCCAGGTATTCATGGGCGATACCGGGTCATTGATGCTGGGCGGAGCCATTGGCGTGCTGGCGATGATGGTCAAAAAAGAACTCCTGATTCCGATTTTCTGTGGGATTTTCCTCATTGAATCGCTCTCAGTGATCGTTCAGGTCTCCTATTTCAAGTACACCAAGCGGAAGTACGGTGAGGGCCGGCGAATCTTCAAGATGGCGCCGCTGCACCACCACTACGAGAAGAAAGGCATGCACGAGATCAAGATCGTGGTGCGCTTCTGGATCGTGGCCATTTTGCTGGCGGTACTGGCCTTTATTACCCTGAAGCTGCGCTAAATGCGGGTAGCGGTACTTGGAGCCGGGGAAAGTGGGGTCGGAGCGGCCCTCCTGGCTCAACAAAAAGGCTACGAACTCTGGGTCTCCGACTACGGAACGATTCGCGCTGATTTCAAAAGCGAATTGGAGCAGGCGGGGATCGATTTTGAAGAAGGAGGCCATACCGAGGCCAAGATACTGGAAGCTGATTTGGTGGTGAAAAGCCCGGGGATTCCTGAAAAAGCGCCGATTGTGAAGCGGATTCGGGAAACAAGAACCGAGCTGATCAGCGAAGTGGAATTTGCCTTCCGGCATACCGACAGCCACATCGTGGCCGTGACGGGTAGCAACGGCAAATCGACGGTCGCGAAGCTGATCCACCACGTGTTCCGCAAAGGCGGACTCCATGCGGCCCTGGTCGGCAACATCGGCGATAGTTTCGCCCGCGCCGTGGCCACGGACCCCCACGACCACTACGTGGTCGAGGTCAGCAGTTTCCAACTCGATGACATCGTTGATTTTCGGCCGCACATTGCGGTCCTGACCAACATCACCGAGGACCACCTGGACCGATACAACTATGAATTCCGGCGCTATGCCCAGGCGAAGTTCCGGATTACTGAAAACCAGACGGAGGACGATCACCTCATCTACTGCATGGACGACGCAGTGACGATGGAACTCCTCCCGGAATACAATCTCAAAGCCAAACTTTATGGCTTCAGCTACGAACCCCGCGGGGAAGCTGTCGCCTGGGTAGAAAACGAAGCAATACAGCTCACGATGAACTTGGACAGTACGGCCTTCTCAATCGAATCGATGACCCTTCAGGGGCGTCACAACATGTACAATTCAATGGCCGCGGCCATTTCCGGACGTATTCTTGGGCTGCGCAAGTCCAATATCCGGGAAGCGTTCAGCGACTTTGAAGGACTGGAACACCGCCTCGAGAAGGTGGCCAATGTCCGCGGGGTGGAATTCATCAACGATTCCAAGGCCACCAACGTTAACAGTTCCTGGTACGCCCTTGAAAGCATCAACCGGCCGATCATCTGGATCGCCGGCGGCATCGACAAGGGCAATGATTACAGCCTGTTGATGCCCTTGGTGGAGAAAAAGGTCAAGTACATCGTCGCCTTGGGTGAGGATGTCCTGAAGATCCACCAGGCGTTTAGCCGGAAGGTGGACATGATCGTGAACACCAAGAGCATGGACGAGGCCGTCAAGATGGGCTACCACCTCGCCGACGACGGCGACAGTGTGCTGCTCAGCCCCGCCTGCGCCAGCTTCGACCTGTTCGACAACTACGAAGAACGTGGCCGCCAATTCAAGGCCATCGTCAAACAACTATAAGCGATAGACGCAATTTGGAAGCATGTTAAACTTCATTCTCCATAGAATTCAGGGCGACAAGATCATCTGGCTGGTGGTCTTCCTGATCGCTATGGTCAGTTTGCTCGGCGTGTACACCGGAGCTGGATCTCCCGTGCTCGCCAAGTACCATTCTTCCGAATACTATTTGCTCAAACACTTCCTCCTCCTCGCAGCCGGTTTCCTCGTCATGTACGTGGTGCACCGCTTCGACTACCGGATTTTTGCCCGATTCAGCGACATTTTCCTCTACCTGACCATCCCCGTCCTCGTATTCACATTGTTCTTAGGGGAAGAAAAGTACGATGCCGCGCGCTGGATCAGCATTGGGGGCATTTCCTTCCAGCCGTCTGACATGGCCAAGGTCTCCCTGATGATTTACCTGGCGAAAATCCTGACCCAAAAGCAAGAGGTGATCCGGGACTTCCGCAAGGGTTTTTTGCCCGCGATGTTCTGGATTACGCTCATTTGCTTGTTGATCGCGCCTCAGGACCTGAGTACCGCTTCGTTGCTGTTTGCGACGGCCCTGGTCATGCTGTTTGTGGCCGGTGTTTCGCTGAAATACCTCGGAGGCTTGGTCGGTGTGGGGATCATTTCTCTGCTCCTCCTCTTTCAGGTATCGGACCGGGCGGCGACCTGGCAGCACCGCTGGCAGGATTACTATGCCAGCTGGACCGACCCGAATTACCAGCCCGAACCCCAGGTCAAGCAAGCCTACGCGGCCATGGCCAATGGGGGAGCAGTAGGGAAGGGACCGGGAAAATCGACCCAACGGAGCTACCTCGCGAACGGCACGTCGGACATGATTTACGCATTGATCACGGAGGAAATGGGTACTGTGGGGGCAGTTGTTGTATTGCTCCTCTACCTCGTACTCCTCTTCCGAGCGGTGGGAATTGTGACCATGAGCAAGACCTTCGGGGCCTTGCTGGCGGCGGGATTGGCATTCCTGTTGGTGTTCCAGGCCCTCGCGAACATGTGCGTCGTCGTGGGAATATTCCCGGTGACAGGACTTCCACTGCCGATGCTATCGATGGGGGGAACCTCGATCCTGTTCTCGGGATTTGCATTGGGCGTGATTTTGAGTGTGAGCAGAACGGCATTGGAGGAGAAAAAATTAGGAGGCGCGCTGGCAACATGAGTCAAACGAAAGTCATCATCACCGGAGGCGGTACCGGAGGACATATCTTCCCGGCGATCTCCATTGCGAATGAATTGAAGCGGCTGCGACCGGATATCGAGTTGCTGTTTGTGGGGGCAAATGGAGGTATGGAAATGACCGTGGTTCCCAAGCATGGCTATACCATCGAAGGGGTGACCATCAGCGGGATCATGCGCCGCCTGACCTTCCGGAATATCCTGAAGAACCTGGCCTTCCCGTTCAAGCTCTTCGCTTCGCTTCAGCAGGCCCGGAAAATCGTCAAGGACTTTCAGCCCGACGCCGTCGTCGGCGTCGGCGGATACGCGAGTGGCCCGGTCGGCCGGGCCGCAGCGAAATTGGGGGTTCCCCTCATCGTCACGGAGCAGAACGCGCTCCCCGGCAAGACCAACCAGTGGCTCGCTCCCCACGCCAAGGCCATCCTGTGTGGCCTGGAAGGGGCGGTGAAGCACTTTGAAAAATACGCGGACAAGACCCGGGTGACCGGAAACCCTGTCCGTGGCTCTTTGAAAACAGGGGAGCGGGAAAAAGCCATCAAGCACTACCGCTTCAACCCCAACAAGCCCATCGTCCTGAGCCTGGGCGGATCCCTCGGGGCCCGCGCCGTCAACAAGGCCTGGGAAGAAGGCGTCCAAAAGCTGTTGGCGGCGGACATCCAAATCTTGTGGCAGTGCGGCAAACGCTACTATGAGGAACTGAAGCCCCGTATCCGGCAGCATCCCGGCCTGAAATTGGCACCTTTTATCGAAGACATGGGCGGCGCCTACGCGATGGCCGATCTGGTCGTGACCCGGGCGGGTGCATCGACCATTTCCGAGCTGATCATGCTCAACAAAGTGGCGGTCCTCATGCCGTCGCCGAATGTGGCGGAAGACCACCAAACCAAGAACGCGCAGTCCCTCGTGGACAAGAACGCCGCGGTCATGGTCAAGGATGTCGACGCCCTGGAGCAATTGGTTCCCACAGTCATCGAAGTGCTGGGGGATAAAAACCGCTTTCACAACCTGCAACGCGGGATTCAAGCGATCAAAAAACACGACTCCGCCAATGAAATTGCACTGGAGGTGCTGAAATGGGCGGAAGAGAATAAAACATGAAACTGGAAGACCTCCATAGCGTCCACTTCATCGGCATTGGCGGCATCGGCATGAGCGCCATTGCTCGCTTCCTCCATTTCAAGGGGATTCGGGTGACGGGCTATGACCGTACGGCTACGGTCCTGACCGGCCGCTTGCAAGACGAAGGGATTGAGGTCTACTACGAAGCCGATGTCACGAAGCTCGACGGGGTAGATCTGGTGATCTACACGCCCGCCGTCCCGGCCACGCACGCCGAGCTGGTGGCGGTCCGCGAGCGGCAATTGCCGCTCATGAAGCGCGCCGAGTTCCTCGGACTGCTGTCCCGGAGCTACCGGACCATTGCCATTGCGGGGACGCACGGCAAGACGACGACGACGGGCCTCGTGACCTACCTGCTCAAGCAGGGCGGCATCGACGTGACGGCATTCATTGGCGGCATCAGCCGCAATTTCAATACGAATTTCGTCTACGGCGAATCCGATTGGATGGTCGTCGAAGCAGACGAGTTCGACCGTTCTTTCCTTCACCTCACCCCCGAAATCGCGGTGATTACCAGTATGGACCCCGATCACCTGGACATCTACGGAACTCCCGAGGAGTTGCGTCAGACCTTCCGGGAATTCGCGCACCGGGTCAAGCCCGGAGGAACCCTCCTGGTGCAGTCCCAATTGCCGCGCATGGACCTGGAAGGGGTGCGCGTCCTGGACTACGGAGCCACCGAAGGTGCGGTCCACGCGGCCAATGCCCAGCAGGAAGCCCGGGAAATGAAGTTCGATTTTCATTTTCCTGAAGGCCATGCTTCCGATTTCGCCCTCAATTTCCCCGGGAAATACAACCTGGAGAATGCGTTGGCGGCGTTGTACATCGGGCAGATTCTGGGGCTTTCCGGGGATACCCTGCGGGAAGTTCTCCAATCGGCGAAAGGGGTGAAGCGGCGCTTTGAAGAGCGTCTGCAATCCGAGAAAGTCGTCGTCATTGACGATTACGCCCACCATCCCGAAGAAATTCGGGCGGTATTGTCGGCGGTTCGGAGCCAGTACGGTCAGGACCGGAAGATTATTGCCATTTTCCAGCCCCACCTGTACAGCCGGACCCAGGATTTCCACGAGGGATTCGCCGATGCGCTGTCCATTGCGGACGAGGTCATTTTGGTGGACATCTACCCCGCGCGGGAGGAACCCATTCCGGGAGTGTCCAGTGAATTGATTTTTGAGCGTTTGGAAGTGGAAAAGAAGGTCCGGTGCAAGCGCGATGAAATCGTAGAACAATTGAAGGCGTTCCGCACCACACCCGCCTTGGTGATGACCATTGGGGCGGGGGACATCGATACGCAGGTCGCAAACGTCGTGGAGGAGGTGAAAGCCTGGTGATATGAAAAAAGCGATTCGGAAAATAGCGATCTACCTGGGTGTCATTGTGGTGGCGTGGACGATTGTCGGTCTTGGTGTAGCCCGGCAAAAATCACTGCCCGTCAGTGATTTTCGTCCCGAACTTCGCAATGAGGAGAACAATCACTTTCTCCAGAAAAAAGACCTGGAAGAAGTGGTGCGCGAGGTGCATGGCCGACCCTTGTCGGAAATTCCCCGCGGCGAGTTGAAAATCGCGGAGATCGAAGCGGCCCTGGCGGGAAATCCTTATGTCAAGGAGGTTGAAGCCTATGCCGAATTGACCGGTGATCTGGTCGTCGAATTGGAACTGCGGAAGCCCCTGGCCCGCATCATGTTCGAAGACGGCAGCGGCTTTTACCTGGACAAGTCCTTTCAGAAGCTGGATTTGTCCACCAACTACGCCGCCAATACCCTCCTGGTCCGAGGATTGGAATACGAGCCCCTTTTGCCCCGGGACTCTTTTGCCAACCCTCAATTGTCCGAAATCCAGGAGTTCCTCCAGTTCATCGATCAGGATGACTACTGGCGCGTCCAATTTTCGGAGGTGGTGCTGGAAGCCGATGGCGACCTGATCCTCCACCCGGAAGTGGGCGACATTGTGGTGGAATTCGGACCGCCCGTTCGCATTGAGCAGAAGTTTTCGAACCTGAAGCTCTTTTACGAAAAGGTATTGAACAAGATCGGTTGGGAGAAGTACCAGCAGGTCAGCTTAAAATACAAGGGTCAGGTTGTGGCCCAGAAAAAATGAAACTACCCGCCGGACCTGAGAGGGGAAAGCGGACAAAGAATAAGACAAAACGAGGACCAAAATGAGCACTGAAAAAATCGTCGTAGGATTGGACATTGGTACCACGAAGGTGTGTGCCATTGTCGGTAAGAAAAATGAATTCGGGAAGGTCAACATCCTGGGCTTTGGAAAAGCCGAGTCGGATGGGGTCAGCCGGGGCGTGGTGGTGAACATCGACAAGACCGTGGAAGCCATTCGTAAGGCTGTCACCGAAGCCGAAAAGCAATCTGGCGTCGACATCAACGTGGTCCACGTTGGGATTGCAGGCGAGCATATCCGCTCGATGCAGCACAAGGGCATCATCACCCTGAACAATCCTGACCTGGAGATCAGCACGACCGACGTCAAGCGCCTGCACGACGATATGTTCAAAATCGCGACGCCTCCCGGCACCGAGATCATCCACGTCTTGCCGCAGGAGTATACCGTCGACAACCAGGTCGGCATCAAAGATCCGGTCGGCATGTCAGGCGTACGCCTGGAAGGCAACTTCCACATCGTCACCGGCCAAACCACTGCCGCCAACAACATCTACAAGTGTGTGCGGAAAGCTGGCCTGGAAGCCCGGGAATTGGTCCTCGAACCCCTCGCTTCATCGGCATCTGTCCTCACCGATGAAGAAATGGAAGCGGGCGTTTGCCTCGTGGACATTGGTGGTGGTACCACCGACCTGGCGATTTTCGAAGACAATATCATCCGCCATACGGCGGTGATCCCCTTCGGCGGCAACATTGTCACCGAAGACATCAAGCAAGGCTGCCAGGTGATGCGTCGCCAGGCTGAATTGCTCAAGTTGCGGTTTGGTTCCTCCCTCGCCACCGAAATCAAAGAAGACGAGATCATCACCATTTCTGGTCTTCAGGGACGAGCACCGAAGGAAATCCGTCGGAAGACCCTGGCCCAGATCATCCAAAGCCGGATGGAGGAGATCATCGAATTCGTAGCGGCGGAAATCAAGCACAGTGGCTACGAGAAAAAGCTCGTAGGTGGCATCGTCGTCACCGGCGGTGGCTCCATGTTGGCCCATACCAAGCAATTGATCGAGTTCATCACGGGCATCGACACCCGTCTGGGCTTGCCGGCGGAACACCTCGCCAGCGGCCTCGTGGACGAAATCAACAGCCCGATGTACGCCACAGGCGCTGGCCTCGTGATCAACGGCCTCAATACCTCTACCTACGACGGCACCGAGAATGTCGTCGAAGAAGAAGTCATTCGCCGCCGTCGCAAGGACAACGCAGGCAAGGAAAAGCCGCAAACCAGCTTTATCTACCGGATCAAGGATTGGTTCGAAAGCACCATGAGCAATACCGGAGATTTCATTGAATAAACACCATTAGAATAGGATTATAGATTTTTTCGAGTCCCGCATGAAAGACGGATCTCAAATCACAGAAAGGAGTTTTTGCTATTATGTCAATTGAATTTCAAATGCCGAAGAACCAAAACTCGATCATCAAGGTGATCGGGGTTGGTGGGGGCGGCGGCAACGCCGTCAATAACATGTTCGACAAGGGGATCAAAGGGGTGGACTTTGTGGTATGCAATACCGATGTCCAGGCCCTCGAAATGAGCCCCATTCCCAACAAGATTCGCCTGGGTACGAGCCAAACCGAAGGTTTGGGTGCCGGCGCGAATCCCGAGCTGGGCCGCATGTCGGCCCTCGAAAGCATCGAAGACATTCGCAGTATCCTCAGCGCGAACACGAAGATGGTCTTCGTGACGGCGGGTATGGGCGGCGGCACCGGAACGGGCGCCGCACCGGTCATCGCTGGCCTCGCCAAGGAAATGGGGATTCTGACCGTGGCCATCGTCACGACCCCGTTCCGTTTCGAAGGCAAGAAGCGGATGGGCCAGGCACTCAACGGCATCGGTGAGTTGCAGAAGAATGTCGACACGATCATTACGATCAACAACGACAACCTGACCGAGATTTTCGGCCAGAACGTTACCATGAAACAAGCCTTCGAAGAGGCCGATACGGTCCTGTGCGACGCCGCCAAAGGCATCGCAGAGATCATCACCCGCGAAGGCTATATCAACGTGGACTTTGCCGACGTGAACACCATCATGAAGGATGGCGGTACGGCATTGATGGGATCGGCAACTTATACCGGCGAAGACCGCGCCATCCGCGCCGCCGAGGATGCCATTTCCTCCCCCCTCCTCAACAACGTCAACATCTTCGGTTCCCGGGGAATCCTGGTCAATATCTCCGCGGCCGCTGATTCCCTGCGCCTGGACGAGACCACGACGATTGTGGAGCACATCCAGGAAGCAGCTGGCGACGATGCCGACATCATCTTCGGTACCGTCTACGACGAGGACATGGAAGATCACCTGAGCGTCACCGTCATCGCCACGGGGTTCGACAATGAAAAGCGGACCTTTCGGCAGGCAGAACCCCAGCCCCAGCGGACGGTTCTGAACACCGAGCAGCCCGAGCCGCAGCGGTTCTACGTCGAGCCGGAGCAAAAGGAGCCTGAAATCCGGACTTCCGTTGAGACCAGCCTCAGCGATTTCAGCATTTCGTCCAGCATGGAGGAATTCACACTGGAATCCAATACCTACGAAGAGACTCCCGTTGAGTCCCGTCAGGCTTCGCTGTTTGAGGACTTCAAGGAGCAGGTCGAAGAGGAAGAGACCGTGTACGAAAAGCCCCGGGTGGAAGAGCCGGTGATCGACCGTACGGCGATGAAGGAGCGTGAGCGGGAAGAACGGATGCGGAAATTGCGTTCCAAGGAATATGATTACCACAACCCGGATTCACTGAAGGGCATGGAAGATATTCCGGCTTACCTGCGGAAGAAAGTGAAGTTGGACGAAGAGGAGGAGCAAAAAAAAAACGATGAACGACGGAAACTGAGCCGGATGAGCTTTGAAGATGTGGATGAGGAACGGTTCCGGATCAGTGACAACAATAGTTTTCTCCACGATAACGTGGATTGACCATACCGATATTTATTAGCAGCTCTTTTTCTAAATTACGTCTTTCTTACACCGCCCCCATCTGCGACTGGGGGCGGTTTTTTATTGGCCAGGAAGTAGAAAAAGGGAAAATCTACTCGTTTTTGATGCGGTTCATGATGTCCTCGACGAAGAGGTCCACGACCCACCGCACGACATTGTTGAAGGCGTAGCGGAACGAGGGGATCCAACTGTTGCCCGGGGTGGTGTCAAAAGAGTGTTGGAACCACATGGCATGGGGACCTTCCGCGTTGTCGTTGCGGTAATTGCGGTAGCCTTCGCCCGCAAGGTACATCTGGCAGGCGATGAAGACGGAATTTCTCAATTCGTCGACCCGGGCCTGGATCAGCTTGTTGGCGCCATCAATGAGGCCCGTCCGGCGGGCGAAATTGGTGAAACGCTTGGTATAGCCTTGTCCCTGCGAGGCGACGTTGTAGTAATTGTAGAGGTTCTGGTGAAGGGTCAGGGAAGTGTTCAGGTTGATGGCGTAGGCATCGACGTCCGAGTTGATGTCGGCTTCCCCAAAATTGGTCCAAGCCCGCCGACCGATGGACTGGTTGTAGTGGTTCGCGAACTGGGCAAATGAAATGTCATCGCCGGCTTCTACGAAATATTCGCCTACGACCGACCCCAGGTCGCCCACATAGGTAGCCGCTTCCACATTCCGGCTCAGATTGGCGAAGACAGCGTCCACATTGGAGGGGTTCTGCCGGGCGTCCAGCCCGGCAAAGACGTGGTGAATGTCCACGGGAACGCCATTGATCTGGATTTCTTTGTTCTGGTTCTGGCGCATCCAGGCCAGCGAGGCCTGGGCATTCGGATTGTTTTGCCAGGACGGAGGCCGATCGGCGACATTTTCTCCTGCCGGGATGATGATGTCCCACGCCATGCCATCGTAATAGATTTTCCGGAAGGCCATCAACCGCTGGTTGAAGCCCCAGCCATCGTTGATGGCCGCTTGCTCAAGGACATGGAGGTGGTACATGAAGTCCTGGAACTCTTGTCCCGGAGGTTGAACGGCCGTTTGGCGTTGAATGGGGCCGCGGGACGATTTGGCTTGGACCGGCTGGGCAGCAGAGGCCTTGAGCTGAAAGGTAGGGGCGGAAGCTGTTTTTCCGCCATCCACCGCCAGTTGGGCAGTGGATTGATGGGCAGGAGTTTCGTGTTGGTGAGACATGAAAGGTGACTTTAAACAGGGTAAATTGATACACTTAAAAAACTAAACGCAGGCACTTTAGTTTGTCCATTTCGGTTCAAATTGAGCTGCCATTTGCTCCTAAAAACTCATCTGCCCCCCAGAACGAGGCCTTCTACGGGCCGAGTTTTGGCCGTTTGGGAGCAAAAAAGTGGAGCCCACCCATCGGATTTTTTGCAATTCCAACATTTTCCCGAATCTGGTTCCTTTATTTTCTCAAAAACCGACATCTTTGTGCTGTGAGTTTCCAACGCATCTTATTTGAGGCCGATCCGCTGCCCGATATTGCGGAGCAGGTGCTGGCCGAAGTCGTAACGCTCCTGGTGCCGCAGTACCATGTGGTCCTGCTCGACGACGATGAGCATACCTACGATTATGTGATTGAGATGCTGATGGATGTGTTTGGCCATTCGGCGGACAAGGCCTATAAAATGGCGTGCGAAGTGGATGCTGCGGGACGGGTGATTGTGGACACGACGCACAAGGACCGGGCGGAACTCAAGCGGGACCAGATTCACGGTTACGGAATGGATTGGAGGATGCCGAAATGTAAGGGGAGTATGTCCGCGACGATTGAGCCGGCGGATTGATCATTCACCGACGGTCATGAGGACGGAGACCCACTGGTCGGAATCGGATTGGGGATCGGGGGAAAATTGATAGCTGTACAAAGCTGAAGTTCCGCCCTTGCGATATTCGTAGTGCTCGGCGGTACAACGGGGCGGGGAAACGTAGGCGACGCTGCCATCCGGTTTGATCTTGATGCGGAAGTTCATTTCTACCTTTTCGGACGCAAAAAAGCTCATTTTCTTACTCCCCAGGATTTTTCGTTCCCCCAAATCCTCAAATGAGAACTGGGCGACCTGGCCGCTCCAGAGCACGTTTTTGTAGCTGACGGGATTGGCTTTTTTCTTCACAGTGCCCTGTGCCACCACCGTCGTTCCAAAGGTGCAAAGGGTCAAAAAGGTAAGTAGAACTGCATTCCGTAACATAAGAGGATGTTTACCAAAAGATGAAGAAGCGGCAATTATTCCATAAATAAGATATGAAAATCAGGTCCCAGTGCGAAGGGGAATCGGGGAATAATCTTTCTTTGACAGGTAAGAGATAGTGTTACCTCATTCGATTGTCATCTCGCTGACGAGGGAATAGGCCAGGGGCTTCCCGGCAAACAGGGCTTTGGTTTGGGGCCAAACCTGGCCGAAAAGCTCGCTGTGGCGGTAGGCATTCAGCGCCTCTTCACTTTCCCATTCGCTCAGGGTATAGAAGACGTTGGGCTGGCCTTTGTCGCGGAGCAGTTCGAGGGAATGGACGCCGGGGAAATGGCGAATTTGGGCTTTGGAAGCATCGAAAATGGCCAGGAAGTCGTCGACCCGGTCCGGCTGAAATTCCATTCTGACAATGCGCTTGATCATCCGCGAAATTCTATGGTGAGCATGTCCTGGACCTTCAGGCCCAACAATTGCGCGGCGGAGCCTTCCCGAATGGCGATTTCGAGGTGGTCATTTTCGGAGAAAATGGCCAGCGAGTCGCCCCGGGAGACATCTCCGTAGCTGGTCACAATCCGCTGCATCCGCAGGTTGCGGATGAAAATCTCGAAGGACTTCCCTTCCTTGTGCCGCATGAAGACGTCCCGGCGAATATTGGTGATGGCATTGCCGAAGTGGTCGATGTGCAGAATCGTGCCGCGGAGGGAGTTCCCGATGAAAACGGGCTCGCCCCAGAGCGATTCCCGCATGTCATGCGGCGGGCCGATGTCCTCCAGCCCGAAACCCAGCGCGAGCTGGGTCGCAATCGGCGCGAGGCGACGCTGCGCCAGAAACGAACGGCCGGCACTCAGCGGCGGTAATTTTTCCGGATCGATCAGCGCGCATTCTACCCGCTTCCCTTCCTTGATCAGGCTCATCACCCCATTGTCCGGACCCACAAAAAAATGGCCTTCGTACGCCATCACGATACAATCCGTGCGGGCCGTTCCTTCGGCATCGACCCCGATCAGGTGAATGCTGCCCGGCGGAAATTTGTGAAATGCGCTTTTCAGGATAAAGGCCGCTTCGAGGATGTTGAAGGGCGAGATGCCGTGGGTAATGTCCACCACCGTCGCACCCGAATTCAGGGAGTAAAGGGTCCCCTTCAGGGAAGCCGCATAGTGATCCCGGTAGCCCAGGTCGGTGGTAAGGGTAATGATGGCCATCTCCACGAAAATTTCCGAATTATTATGTAATTTTGAAGGATTAGATGGGAAAGTAATCCACAATCACAACCTTACTGAATTAATAATTTGACGAAACACAGTTTCATTTTAGAGGAAATCAGCCCGCTCGAATTATTTGGCGTCAACAACAAACGCTTTGAACAATTGAAACGGCGATATCCCGAGGTCATCTTTGTGGCGCGGGGAAATGAACTCAAGTTGAAGGGGACCGAGAAGTCCCTTCAGCCGGCCATTGGGACGGTGTCGGGTCTGTTGGATGAGATTCGGCAGCGGGGAGGCATTTCGGAGGAGCGGTTTGGAGAATTGATGCAGATAAATGGATCGGAAAAACAGTCGGGGAATGGCGAAGTCGGAGGCGAATCGCTGGACGATTTTGTCCTGCATGGCGCCCGGGGGACTGTGATCCGGGCCCGCACCGCGGGCCAACGGCGCATTTTGCATTCGGCGCGGAAGAATGACATCATTTTCGCCCTGGGACCGGCCGGTACCGGCAAGACCTATATGGGCGTGGCGATTGCGGTGCGGGCGCTGAAGGAAAAGCAGGTGAAGAAAATCTTCCTGGTCCGCCCCGCCGTGGAGGCGGGCGAAAACCTGGGCTTCCTGCCCGGTGACCTCAAAGAGAAGGTGGATCCGTACCTGCGGCCACTCTACGACGCCCTCGAAGACATGATCCACTTCGAGAAGCTCCAGAACTACCTCGATCGCAATATCATTGAAATCGCGCCCTTGGCGTATATGCGGGGCCGCACCCTGAGCAATTGCTATGTGATCCTCGACGAGGCGCAGAATGCGACCGAAAACCAATTCAAAATGTTCCTGACCCGCCTTGGAAAAGGCGGCAAGATCATCGTCACGGGCGACGACAGCCAGATTGACCTGCCCCGCAACCAGCGTTCCGGCCTGCACCAGGCCGTCCGCCTCCTGAACAAGATCGATGGCATTGACATGATTCGCCTGACGACCAGTGACGTGGTGCGCCACCGCCTGGTCAAGAAGATCATCGACGCGTACGAGAAGGAGCAGCCGGGTAAGAAGTAGCAGGGAAATATTCCCCTTCCAGTGATGTGCAAATCTGAAATTTGGTCGGAATGTCCACTTCAGATTTGCACATTTTTTTGATCTTCGGATCGAAATGGCGTCAAGGGGCGGACCGATTGTTGGAAGTCCTCGGAACCGAGACTGACTGGGGAGCACCTGGTTCCGGCCCTGTGAAGTGGCCGGAAGACGCCCTAAATCCCTACACCTGCCAATTGATCGGCTCTTTGCCTTGTTGGGTGAGGTAGGCGTTGGCTTGGGAGAAATGTTTGGTGCCGAACCAGCCGTTGTGGGCGGAGAGGGGCGAAGGGTGGGCGGCCTTGAGGATGAGGTGCTTTTGGGGGTTGATCATGACGGCCTTTTTCTTGGCAAATCCGCCCCAGAGCATGAAGACGAGGCCTTCCCGTTCGTGGTTGAGCTTGTGGATGGCGGCGTCGGTGAAGAGTTCCCAGCCTTTATTGCGGTGCGACGCGGCCTGGTGGGCCCGGACGGTCAGGATTGCGTTGAGGAGCAATACGCCCTGGTTCGCCCACGACTGGAGGTAGCCGTGTGCAGGGGGCGTAAATCCGACATCTTCCTTCAATTCCTTGTAAATGTTCTGGAGCGACGGGGGCGTCCGAACGCCGTGCTGGACGGAGAAGCAAAGTCCGTGGGCCTGGCCGGGACCGTGGTAGGGATCCTGACCGAGGACGACGACCTTGACCTGGTCGAAGGGCGTGCTGTCGAAGGCGTTGAAGATGAATTTTCCGGGCGGGAAAATCCGGTGGCCAGCTTTTTTCTCGGCCAACAAAAAGCCTTTCAGGGCGTGGAAATAGGGTTTCTGGAATTCATCGGCCAGGGCCGTTTTCCAGCTTTCGTGAATTTGTGGTGCGACTTTGGTGGTATCCTGACCCATTTTGGAAGTATTTGTGCGAAAGATGTATTCTTTCGACTCCAAATGGGAGAAATTGTTATCCAAAGGGTGTGGATTGGGCTCAGTTGCCGCTGTCTTCGACGAATTTGTAGCCGACGCCTTTGACGGTCTGGATATACTGCTTGCCGATTTTCTTGCGCAGGCGGCGGATGTGGACGTCGATGGTGCGGTCCACCACAATCACGTCTTTTCCCCAAATCGCCTCGAAAATGCGCTCCCGGGTCACCACTTTGTTTTTGTTGGAGGCCAGGAGGTAGAGCAATTCGAATTCTTTCCGGGGGAGTTTGATCTCCTCGTCGGAGAGGGTGAGGAGGTATTTCTCGCGGTCGATGGTGAGCGGCGGAATGGAGAGCATGTCGGGCTCGGCCTTGTGGCCCCGGCGTTGGAGGGCGCCCAATCGTCGGAGTAGGGAACGGAGCTTGACGGGCTTGGTGACGTAATCGTCGGCGCCAGCGTCAAAACCGGCGACTTCCGAATATTCCTCTCCGCGGGCGGTGAGGATCATGATGATGGTATTGTCAAACTGGGGCTTGGAGCGGAGCGTGCGGCAGACCTCGATCCCGTCCATTTTGGGCATCATGATGTCCAGGAGGATGATGTCGGGGGAAAAGGTTTCCGCCCGTTGGATGGTTTCTTCACCATCGAGGGCCTTGACGACGGAGTACCCTTCTTTGGAAAGGGTGTATTCCAACATTTCCAAAATGTCGCGCTCGTCGTCGGCGATGAGGATTCGGGTTCCTTGCATAGGTGTGGCCGGTTTTATCCAAAGAAAGCCAACGGGTTTTAGGAATTTGTTTGGGCGGGGTTAAATTTTCTTTAAAAAGGTGTGGGGGATAGGGCAGTAACCAAGCGGCTATTTATCAGCGGGATAATATGTTGTTGATGTTGTGTTAGGGTGGGGAGAATGGGCAAAGAGGAGCGGGGACGAAAAGCGATTTCGTCCAATTGGGGGCCGGTTTTGGGGAAATATATCAGGCGGGTTCGAAATGCCAGTGTTCGGGGTAGTCGGTATCGGGTCCGAAGGGACGTTTCAGGTTGAATCTGGCGACCGCTGCATTGGCTTCGTCGCTCCAGGGATCGCCGCCCCGGCCGAGGAATCCACCGGTCCAATCGATGGTCAGGTCGATGGCTTCTCCAATACAGTGGTTGCTCATCGGAACGCCATTGTGGTTGGGCCGGCGCTCCAGGGAGCCGGCTGGATAGCCTTCGTGGGCCAGCGCCCCACTCCAGATGCCTTCTGCATTTTGCCGCACCAAGTCTTCCTCATTCCGGTTGTCAAATGGCCAGTAGGGAACTCCGGTATCGCCTCCGGCCCAGCTCGGATCGTACCACAGGTTGCCGTCTTCGTCCCGGCCCCGTTCTCCCCGGCTGTTGGTGAGGTTGCGCAGGGTGCTGATCGAGATGTCGCCCTGGCGGATTCCGAATGCGGTGGACCAGCGGTGGGCTTCGCGGGGATCCCGCGCGCCGGAATTCCAGAGGATATTGCCCTCGGCGAGGCCGTTGTTGAGGATGTAGCAGCAGAAGTCCATCACATTGCTCTTGAGGGTGGGGTTCACGTTCACTCCCGCTACGCTATCCTGGTAACCGTTGTTGACATAGGCTCCGGGCGGGCAGCTGTCCGTGGATTTGGTCCCGGCCGAAGCCCCGGAATGGGACCTGAATTGGAAAGGCGGGGGAGCAGCGGAGCGCTGCATTTGCAGGGCCTGTCCATCCATACGCTGGACGGAGCTGGAATTGCTGGGGCTGGCTTTGGTCGAAGTGGGAGACATAGTGTGGGTAAACTTTATCTGATCAAGAAGTAAATGTAGGGAATTGTTTTCGACTTCGCATATTTATGTTGTGAGAATATGGTTGGGGAAGGTCTGAATCCTGGATCAACCGGAGAAATTGTCGGTGGGCAAGGGGAAATCGAAGGGGAAGCAATTGAAAAATCGTAGAGATGGGTGGATTGATTTCGCGGTCCAATCCTCCTCTGAGTTCATTTTTTAGCTATATTCAGTCTGCCGAAAGGATCAACACACTAAAATGGGGAGTCTTTATGCCTGCGAACCGAGAAATCGGCATCGTTGAATTGGTACAATCGTTTAAAGCCACCGAACTGGAGAAGCTCAAGCGGTTTCTGGCCTTCATGTTTGGGGAGCGGATGGCGGCAGAATTGTCTCCAGAGGTGGATCGCCTCTGGTCCCGCGATCCCGTACCCGGCCCGACGGATGCTTCCCGTCGTTATCGCCTCCACACCAAGCTGCGGAAGGCCATTTACGACTACCTCACGTTGGTTTCGCTGGAGAAGAGTCCCCTGGCGAAGTATCCCCACCTCATCAAGGAATTGAATTACCGCGACGCCCGGACGGAGGGCGCCCGAGTGCTGAACCGCTACAAGCGGTCTTTCGAGAATTTGACCTTTCGTCCCCCCGCCTATTTTTTCCACCACTCCCAATTCGAATACCACCGCCTGATCCACCAAAACGGCAATTTTGTCCACCAGAAAATTCCCCGTCTGGTGGAAATTCAAACAGCAAAGGAGCGTCAGACCATGCTGGAGCGGATCCATTTGCTATGCCTGGAGGTCAGTGCTTCCCGGCTGTTCGACGGCCAATTCAAGCGGGCGGAACTGGAAGGCTGGAAGGGAAAAATCGAAGCCGATCCGGAGCTGTTGACCATCCATTCGTTTCGGCTCTACTACTTTCTGCTGGAGAGCTTCCTGACTCCCCGGGAAGCAATTCCGGGAATGGGCGAGGCGGTGGAGGCCTTTTTGGAATGCTACCATGAATTTCCCTCTCATACCTATTTCGAGCTGTACACGATGTTCCTGAACCATTATTTGCTGTTGAGTTCGAAGGGCTTGGAGCGGCCCCATCTCTGTGCGCTGTATTGGTTGGGGGTGCGGAAAGGGATATTATTAGTCAAGGACAAGCGGGAATTGCCGGTGCCGCACGCGCTGAACTTGTTCTTTGTGACCTTGTCGGTGAAGGGGATTGACGGGACGCGGGATTTGTTGGAGGAAATGATGGGGTATCTGGGCGCATCAAACCGGGAGACGGCGGGGGCTTTTTTCAAAGCAGTGCTGGCGTTTCGGGAGGGAAAATATGGCTTGGCGCGGCGGCTCTTGCCGGACAATGTGGGGGACGTTTACCTGGAATTGCACCGGCGTTTGACCTTTGTCGCGATTGCCTGGGAAGCGGAGGAGGAGGTGGAATATATTCTCGGATTGGTCCACAAGGATCGGATGTGGGTGTCGCGGCAGGAGTTGTTTTCAGAGACAAGTCGACGCTATTACATCAATTGCCTGAACTGGTTGGGGAGGTTGGTGAGAAGTTCGGAGGAGCCTACGGTGGAAATGCTGGCGGAGTTGGAGGGAATGCGGCGGACACCTTTTCAGGAATGGATAGGGTTCCAATATCAAAAGGCCCGCTCAGCGGGCCAATTGGGGGCTACCTGATCAGGCGGCCGGGTCGATCACAATCATAATTCCGCAGAGAATCATGACGAAACCATCAGTAACCTTAGGGTCAAGGCGGACAACGCCGGAAACGGTTACTTTATTCTTGTCCGAAGAGTAATCCACTTCGATGCTTTCCGGATCAAGGTCAAATTCGCTGAGCTCGGAATTGACCATGAAGTAGTCGGGGAGAAATGAGCCCTGGATTGTAAACGTTTGAGAGAATTTGTACTTCCTGGCAATTGAGCTATTGTTCTTGCCGTGAAGAACGAACATCCGTTCTACATATTTAGCATCAAGAGGGACATCGTGCTCTGAATAGGCAACGAGTTCAAATGGCGGTTTCGGGTTTTTGGGTGTCATTGTAACTTAAAGGTTTATCCAAACATTCATTGATTCACAAAAGAACGGTTGTCATTAGGCTGGTTAGGGCCCTACTTAATCTATTGTACGCTCGGCTCTATTAAAAGGTTTTAGTTTTAAGTCTGATTTTGTGATAATTTGTTGAATATATGGGTTGATTGCGGATGATTGTTGATGAAACATATAAAATAATGAAAAATTGTAATTTTCTTTGTTTTGGAATAGACCCCTAATCCTGTTTCCGAGATTGATTGGCATCCACCATTTCCCTCCCCATTAAAATCCCCCCGATTCAGATTTTATGCTATTTTCGTACCTCGGAATTCTTTCCCACTCAAAACCCACGAATTCAACCCAGCACCGCTATGCAGGACCAAATGATGGAAGACATTGATGTAACCGAACTGGATCGGGACCCCGACATAGACATTGACGTCTTGGGGCCGGGCACCCGCCGCCTCCAGATCATCAAATTGCCGACCGATGGGGCCGGCAAAGCATGGGAGTTTTCCTTCCTGGATGGTCCGGGCTGGGCCGTTGGCGTCACCGATGCCCGTTGGGGCGATGGCCCCCACCCGGTGCTGAGTGGCTACCAGAAGGTCCGGGTCCTGGGAGATGCCTTGATGGGCATCCACCAGAAGATCACCAGTGTGAGCTTTCCGATGTTCATTCCGCCGATGGAGCTCCCGCCCAAGACGGGGACCTACTACGAGCTCGCGGTGTGGGGAGGGATGCGCCAATCGATTCGCCTCCATTGGTGGAATACCCAAACCGAAGGGGGCTGGCAGGACTTCACGAATTATATCCAGGAAGTGATCCTGATGCTGGAGCGGATGCCCGTCGATGACCGGGCGCCGGTGGAGGAGGCAGCCGGCGAAGAATGATCGTTGTCATCGACAACTACGACTCCTTTACCTGGAACCTGGTGGACCTGGTCCGGCGAGGGCCGTTCCCCGTGGAAGTCTACCGCAACGACGCGGTGCAGGTGGAAGAGGTCCTGGCGCTGAAACCCAAGGGCATCTTGATTTCGCCGGGGCCGGGAAGACCGGCCGACAGCGGGATCTCCATTCCTTTGGTGAAGGCGGCCGTCGGGAAGATTCCGATCCTGGGGGTTTGTTTGGGGCATCAGTTGTTGGGGGAAATGTTTGGGATGGAATTGGTCCATGCGGAGGCGCCGGTCCACGGCAAAACCAGCTGGATTCACCACGATGGAAAGGGATTGTTCGAGGGGATTTCCTCGCCGATGCGTGTCATGCGTTACCATTCACTTCTCCTTTCCTCCGAAACGGTTCCCGATGAGATTCAGGTGACTGCCCGCACGGAAGCCGGTGAAATCATGGGATTATGCCACAAATTGATTAGTTTTGCCGGAGTACAATTCCACCCGGAGTCGATCTTGACAGAATCGGGAGATTTGCTCCTGGCCAACTGGTTAACGTCACTGGAACCAAAGCTGGGAGCCATCCAAGGAAAAGAAATATTTACTTCTTTGAATGAAAATTGAAATCAAACAAGATGGCGGCTACGAATATGTAGAGGAGGGAAATGGGCCTACTTTGTTGCTGTTGCACGGCTTGTTCGGAGCCCTCAGCAACTGGGAACATGTTATCAATTCTTTCCGGGACCACTATCGGATTTTGATCCCCCTGCTACCCATTTATGCCAAGACGAATGTGAAGCCCTCCGTTGAAGGGCTGGCGACATTTACCGAAGAATTTATGCGGTACAAAGGCATTGATAAATGTATCGCACTGGGAAATAGCCTTGGAGGCCATATTGCCTTGGTTTTTGCGCTGCAAAACCCCGAACGGGTCGAGGGCCTGGTCCTCACCGGGTCGTCTGGTCTCTTCGAATCGGGGATGGGAAGCACCTTTCCCCGCCGTGGAAACTATCCCTATATCAAAGAGCGGGTGGAATTTACCTTCTACGATCCCAAAACTGCCACCAAGGAATTGGTGGATGAGGTCTTTGAGATTGTAAATGATAATTACAAAGCCTTGCGTGTGGTGCGGGTGGCCCGGGCTGCCCAGCGACAAAATTTGGCTCAGGAAATCCACAAGGTCAAGATTCCCGTACTTTTGGTGTGGGGGCTCAATGACAACATCACTCCTGCCAATGTCGCCCACGAATTTCACAAGCTGCTCCCCAACTCGGAGCTCCATTTCATCGACAAGTGTGGCCATGCCGCGATGATGGAGCAACCAGAGCAGTTCAATGTATATCTTACGCGGTTCTTGCACCGGGTATATCCCCTTCAGGAGCCGGTATAGCTCATTATGGTTGCCTTAGATTTAATTTCAGATACAGTTCCTTCGCTCAAGACCTCGGATACTGCCAGCCGGGTATTGGATTGGATGGGTGAGTTCAAAGTCAGTCAGCTCCCAGTCGTCAACAACAAAGAACTACTGGGTTTGGTGGCGGAAGAAGACCTCCTCGACATCGATGATCCTTCGAATCCCATCGGCAATGTCCGTTTGTCCCTTCCCGAAAAAACCTATGTCTACGAAGATGCGCACATCTTTGAGGTGATGCGCGTCATGTCGACCCTGAAATTGGACCTCCTGCCCGTTTTGGCTTCCCGGGACAACCATTACCTCGGCGTGGTCTCCAAGTCGGACCTGATCGAATACGCGAGCGAGATTTTCAATGTGCGGGAACCCGGTGGCATCATCATCCTGGAGGTGGCTCAGAATTCCTACCACCTGAGCGAGATTGCCCGGATCTGTGAGAACAACGACGCCAAGATTCTCACCTTGGCGATCATGAACGCTCCGAATCCGGCGCGGTTGTTGGTCATCATCAAATTGAACATCCGGGAACTGAGCCGCGTCATCGCGACCTTTGAGCGCTTCGAATACACCATTTCCCGGGTCGTCTTTGACGCCGAGCAAATCCAGGATTACCAGGAACAATACGAGAACCTGATTCGGTTCCTGAACCTATAATCAGAGAAACATATTAAGGAGATGAGATTACGCGACGTCAGTCGCGTAATTTTTTGAAGAGCCCGCCCAGAAATCCTTTCTTCTTCTTCTTGCTGTCTTCCTCCATGATGCGGGAAATCGCGATGTAGACCTTGTTGGAAACATCTTTGTCCTTCACGATAAACTCATGGGCACCAGCATCTTTACAAGCCTGAATGATGTCTTCCTTTTCAATGCCGGAGAGGAACAAGACCTTGGCTTGGTGCTGCATTTTTTGGATTTCGCGGAGGGTTTCCAGGCCGCTGATGCCCGGAAGATCATAGTCGAGGATCACCACGTCAATGTTGGCGTGCTGCTTGAGGTGCTCCAAAGCCGCTTCCCCGGTCGCGAAGGTAGAGACAAAGAAATTGCCGAATACCTTGAGCCGTTGGGCCAGGACCATGGAATAGATTTCGTCGTCCTCGACTAAGAATACTTTTAGGTTTTGCATTTCCCCTCCACGGGTCTAGGTGATTGATTGCAATTTAAAATCCGTTCTGCTATCTAAATATTTGAACGTCCTCTTACTCTCAATTTGGGAAGCACTTAGGAATAAAGCAAACTTCCCTGAGAGAAGAAGTTGCCCGTCAGGACAACTCTGGAAACATCTCGGCCAACTTTTCGTGGACCTTCTGGGCGACCTTGCTGTCTTTCTGGATGAATGCTTCGGCACCCGCATCCAGGCATTCGTTGATGACCTGGTCCCATTCCAGACCGGAAAGCATTACCACGCGGGTATCGGGGGAGGTGGATTTGATATTTTTCAAAACTTCAAGACCATCCATTACCGGCAATGAATAATCAAGAAAAACAACATCTGGCTTTTCGCCCAACCGGTCCAGCATCGGTTGGCCCATTCCAAATGCCTCCAACTCTACTCCGCTCATAGTTGACAGCCGGGTCTGTACCAGAAATGTAAAAATCTCGTCGTCCTCTACCAGGAAGACTTTCTTTTTAATCTCCATTTTACGTTTATAAAGGTGACAGCCCACATGATTGAGCGGAGTCAATTTACAAAAAAAATCTAGAATCCGGCCCGTCTCAGCGGAGCAATTAGGTGCGATTTGACCAAGGGGAAAAGTCGTTGGATGAACCCAATAAATCTGTCTATCAACTAGATTTATATTTCTTATTTTATCCATAAATGGAAAAAGATACCCTTTCCAGCCCCTGAGTCCCTATCTGGAAGAAATTTACGAAGATCAGTTTTTATTCTCCTCCTTTTCGCCTATCCTTGCATATCACCGACGGGTTTTTATCGGCGATTCTTCTGTTCAAATCGGTATCGAAGAGAATTCAAGCGTCACCTCAATCACTCCGGTGACATCCGATTTGGATATCTAATTATACTTGTATGAATATTTTTGTAGGCAAACTCTCCTACAGTACTGATGAGTACACCTTGCGGGAGACTTTTGAAGAGTTCGGGGAAGTATCCTCGGCTAAAATTATCATTGACCGTGAAAATGGTCGTTCTAAAGGTTTCGGCTTTGTCGAAATGTCCAACGACGAAGAAGCCGAACAGGCTATCGAAGAGCTGAATGGTTCTGAGCTGGACGGCCGTACTATTGTTGTTAACAAGGCACGCGCAAGAGAAGATCGTGGCGGCGGCGGTGGTTACCGCGGCGGCGGAGGCGGCGGCTACCGTGGTGGTGGCGGCGGCGGTTACCGCGGTGGCG
>CAWUKT010000064.1:0-40877 GCA_963923035.1 uncultured bacterium | reverse complement strand
GTTTGCCAGGACATCACCGTTCAATTGGATGGATCTGGCAACGCCACGATTGTAGCCGCCGACATTGATGGCGGCTCCAGTGACAACTGTTCCAGTGTCAGCCTCGCGGCCAGCACGACCAGTTTCACCTGCGCCAATATTGGATCCAATAACGTGACCCTGACCGTCACCGACGGCTCCAACAACAGTGCCACCTGTTCGGCCAACGTAACCGTGGAAGATGTCACCGCTCCGACGGCGGTCTGCCAGGACATTACGCTCTATTTGAACAGCAATGGATCAGCGACGATTACCGCCGCTGATGTGGACGGGGGCTCCACCGACAATTGTTCGGTGGCCAGCACCAGCGTCGACAGCACCAGCTTCGATTGCAATGAGACCGGCGCCAATACCGTCACCCTGACGGCTACGGATGGCTCGGGCAATAGCAGCACCTGTACTGCGACGGTTACCGTCCAGGATACCATCCCGCCTTCAGCGGTTTGCCAGGACCTCACCGTTTACCTCGACGGCTCAGGAGCAGCTTCCATTACTGCGGCGGATGTCGACGGCGGCAGCTCCGACAATTGTACCTTCAGCACGGCCATCAATACGTCGAGCTTCTCCTGCGCGAACACTGGCAGCAACTCGGTGACCCTCACTGTCACCGATGCCAGCAATAACGTCAGCACCTGTACGGCCACGGTCACTGTCTCGGATTCTACGGCTCCTACGGCCGTTTGCCAGGACGTCACCCTCCAATTGGATGGATCGGGCAATGCCACGATTGTTGCCGCCGACATTGATGGCGGCTCCAGTGACAACTGCTCCAGTGTCAGCCTCGCGGCCAGCACCACCAGTTTCACCTGCGCCAATATTGGATCCAATAGCGTGACCTTGACCGTCACCGACGGCTCCAACAACAGTGCCACTTGTTCGGCCAACGTCACCGTGGAAGACACCACTTCGCCGACGGCGGTCTGCCAGGACATTACGCTCTATTTGAACAGCAATGGATCAGCGACGATTACCGCCGCTGATGTGGACGGGGGCTCCACCGACAATTGTTCGGTGGCCAGCACCAGCGTCGACAGCACCAGCTTCGATTGCAATGAGACCGGCGCCAATACCGTCACCCTGACGGCTACGGACGGCTCGGGCAATAGCAGCACCTGTACCGCGACGGTTACCGTCCAGGATACCATTCCGCCTTCAGCGGTTTGCCAGGACCTCACCGTCTACCTCGATGGCTCCGGGGCGGCTTCCATTACTGCGGCAGATGTCGACGGCGGCAGCTCCGACAATTGCTCATTTACCACCTCCATTGACAGTTCTGCATTCTCCTGCGCCAATACGGGCTCCAATACCGTGACCCTGACGGCAACGGATCCCAGCGGAAATGCAAGCTCTTGTACCGGCACGGTAACCGTTGTGGACAGCACGGCTCCGACGGCCGTCTGCCAGAATATTACCATTCAGTTGGATGGGTCGGGAGTAGCGAGCATTACCGCCGCTGATGTGGACGGAGGTTCCTCTGACAATTGTAGCACGGTGAGCCTGGCCGTTGATTCCACCAGCTTTGACTGTGCAGAACTCGGAACCAATACTGTGAACCTGACCGTCACCGACGGCTCCAACAACAGTGCCACCTGTTCGGCCACTGTCACAGTGGAAGACACCACTTCGCCGGCCGCGGTTTGCCAGGACGTCACCATCTTCCTCGACGGAAGTGGATCCGCTTCCATTACTGCTTCCGATGTAGACGGAGGTTCCACGGACAATTGTTCCATTGCCAGTACCAGCGTGGACAGCACCAGCTTTGATTGCAATGAGACCGGCGCCAATACCGTCATCCTGACGGTGGTCGACGGCTCGGGCAACAGCGATATGTGCTCCGCAACGGTCACCGTGCAAGACTCCACGCCTCCCACGGCGGTCTGCCAGGACATCAGCATCTTCCTGGATGCGGCTGGCAGCGCTTCCATCGTTGCGAGTGATGTGGACGGCGGCTCCACCGACAATTGTTCGGTGAGCAGCATAGCCATTGACAGCAGCAGCTTCGATTGCGCCTCGCTGGGTGCCCAGTCGGTGGTCCTGACCGCGACTGATCCCAGTGGGAATACGGATACCTGCACCGCCACGGTGACGGTTCTGGATACCATTGCGCCTTCGGCCGTTTGTAACTCGATTACAGTCGCCCTGGATAGCCTGGGAGCGGCCAGTGTCTCCGCCTCGGACATCGATGGAGGCAGCGGTGATAACTGCTCCGTTGCTTCGAGCAGCATCAGTGTCAGCAGCTTTGGTTGCGGGGACCTGGGCGCGAACAATGTGACCCTGACGGTGACCGATGACAGTGGAAACACTGATTCCTGCGTTGCAGTGGTGACGGTGGTCGACAGCATCGCTCCGACGGTGATCTGCCTGAATGATACGGTCTTCCTGGATTCTACCGGAAGTGCCAGCATTACCAGTGCCGATCTCAACGGCGGTAGCAGCGACAACTGCGCGGTCGTGGCCGACAGCCTGAGCCAGTCTTCCTTTGGATGTGCTGATTTGGGCAGTGTCGCGGTGACCTTGATGGTCTTCGATACCAGTGGCAATATGGGCAGCTGTACCGGTCTCGTAGAGGTCGTCGATACGATCGCTCCGCTAGCCGTTTGTGTGGATGCGACCATTTACCTCGACGCGAACGGGGATGCGTTCCTGCTCCCCTCGGATGTTGACGGTGGCAGTTCGGACAATTGCAGTGTAGATTCATTGACAGTGACGCCTGACCTCTTCGATTGCTCCGACATTGATTCCCATACGTCTACCCTGATGGTTTGGGATGCGTCGGGCAATATGGATTCCTGTATCGCTTCGATTTCGGTCGAAGATACGCTTGCTCCCGAAGCGGTCTGCCTGAACCCGACGGTCTTCCTCGATGCGAATGGCATGGGGCAAGTGACCCTGGCGGATGTCGATGGCGGCTCTACCGACAATTGCGGTATCGACAGCCTGATTTTCGAAGATCAGCTGTATGACTGCGATGATGTTGGCGTGGATTCGGTCACCCTGACGGTGGTCGATGACGAAGGCCTGGTCGATTCCTGTATGGCAGTGGTCACCATTGCCGATACCTCGGCCCCGACCGCGGTGTGTTCTCAGGACACCATCTTCCTGGATGCGATGGGTACGGCGACCCTGACCGGGGCCGACATCGATGGCGGCTCCTTTGACAACTGTGGGATTGACACCCTGATTGCATCACCGAGTTCCTTCTCGGCGGCTGATCTGGGTCAAAATACCGTCACGTTGACCGTGGAAGATCCTTCGGGCAACGCTACCTCCTGCACCACCATTGTGGTGGTGGAAGACACGCTGATCGACTCCATTGAAGATGAGATTCTCGGCTGGATGCAGTTCTCTGTTTATCCGAACCCGACGCCTCACAATGTGGAACTGGTCTTCGCAGGTGAAAACCTCCCGATCGGGGAAGACGTCGAATTGATGGTGGTGGACATGGCTGGTCACGTGCTGTTGCGGCGCGAACTCCGGACCCAGGCCCACGGCATCAAGGAACGCATCGACCTCGGACGCTACGCCAATGGCTCTTATGCCGTTCAATTGGTGTACAAAGGACGCATCCTGACGAGACAGGTCGTGAAGTACTGATTTTAAATTGGCTTTTTCAGATACGGCCCCCTTTCCTTCTTGGAGAGGGGGCTATCTATTTGGGAGAGTTTTTGGGAAACGTGAAGCGGGCCGCCGACCAGGTGGCACTGAGGGAGCACATTTTCGACTCGGCCAGGTTCAATTCCCGGGCGGCGGCCCGGATGTCCTGGAGCGAAATGTCCGCGCTGATGGGGGCCGATTTCTTGGGCCAGCTGATCCAGATCGCACCTTTAGGGTGGATGGCGGAACGGAGACGGGGAAACAATTCTTCTAAAACTGAATCCTGGGTGATGAAGGCCTGGATGAAGTCAAATGGAGCTTCGGCCAGCTCATCGGTGATGTCCAGGGGATGGGGCAATTCGGTTAGAAGGGTGTCGAAATAGTCGGAAGGGGAATCCCAAAAGCAGGCTTTCATATTGGGTTTGAGGCCCAATTTCTGGTACAGGAGTCGCCGGGGAGGGGATTCATTCATGGTCCTGGTGGTTGCGGTCCCGCCAATCGAGGATGAAAAAGATAAGACCGACGAGGAAGGGGAACAATGCGGCGAATTTCAGGAGGCGGGCTTGGGGATGTTCGTAGTACTCGGCAATCCAATGGCTGCTGTACAGCAAGGTGGCCAAGATGGCCATCCAGAATACGATGGACTGCTTGTTCATTTCATTTGCCCTTGAACCAACCGTCGTCTTCTTCCCGTGAGATCCCGGGCTGTTTCACATTCTCCTTGAGGATGAATTTGACCGACTCCAACCTGAGTTTTGCCCCCCAATCTCCGTGCTCAATCAAACAAATGAAGCTCCGGTCGTTGATGGGGAAGGTAAAAGTTTTGTTGAGTCCGTAGGCAAGGAACTGGCGAATGAATTCCTTTTCGAAGGCCTTCTTGTAGTCAAGGTATTCGGGAGTGCTGAAATAGACCCTCTTCATCATGACCAACATCTCGGTGATCCAGAAGCGGTCGTTGTTCTGCACATTGGTGGGTTCGATGTGCATGGAGAACAGGACGTGGTGGCGCAAACAGGCCTTCTGCCGGATGACCAGCAGGCGGTACGGGTCCAGGCGGGCGGTTTCGGTTTTGCTCCGGTTGTCCCAGGTGTGGTCGGTAAAAAACGGATTGTAACGATCGATGATCGGCCGCAATTGGCTGGGCTTCATCCGACAGTCCTGGGCCTGGACGGTGCCCACTCCCCAGCTCCCCAGCATCATCAGCCAGCCCAATCCGAAGATCAGCAGGCGCTTGCTCAATTGAAAAGAGTACTCCACAGCGTCAAGTTCAGAAATTTATTGCCGTTTTTCAACGCGCTATCCACATCCGTCGGGGGACGGATGTATCACGGGGATCACAAGTGGCATTTATTCGGCGTCTTTGATGATTTTACCCTTTTCATCAAAGCGTTGGAGGGTGGTACTCCCGTCTTCCCGGGTCAGGGTACGGGTCTTGAGGATGGCAGTTTCATCCCAATATTCATAGGTGTCGAACCACATGCGCTCTCCATCCAGCATTTTCTCGAAGGTGATCAGGCGATCCTCTTCGTAAGTCGCGATGTAATAGGAGCGGTTTTGCTGGGCTTCCTCTTTGGAGACCTCGTTTTCAGGGACACGGGGCATCGCATACCCTGACCAGGTGAGGAAATAGCGGGTAACCGGCTCAGAAGGAGACGCAGGTACAGACATTTTGCAAGAAAATAAAAAAAGCCCTGCCAGGAAAGGCAGGGCTTTGAGGTATCGTAATTTATGCTTTTTCAAGATCTACACCGGAGTTTTTCAACATGGCATTCTGGAAGGTGTGGCAGTTCTGGCCCGCACCAAAGGTCCAGCGCCATTCGCCGGAATAAGCATTGGCAAAGTCGCGCATCTCTTGCTTCACTTCATCTTCGGTCTTGCCATTCTTGATGACCACTTTGAAAACTTCTTCACCCGCGTCGCCGTGGTGAGGATCCTTGGTGGGCGTACCACCAAAGCTGGTCTGGCCATTCAATTCACCTTCGGTTCCACCGAGGGTTTCCGTCAATCCAACCGGATTCTTCGGCCACCAACCGTAGCTTTCGTCGGTGCCCAATTCGGTCCACCAGTGACCGTACTTGTCATCCCCGGAAAGGTGAATGTGGTTTCTTTTAACGGTAATGGAGGTAGAAGTGCTGGTTCCGCCACCACCTTTTTTGCCGCCGCTGGTCTTCATTTGCATGGCAGGGGGCATCATACTGTTGGTGCCATTGGCTTGCAAACGCTGTTGAGGCGCTGCGCTTGACTGACGTGTTTTTTCCATAGTCTATAAGTTTCGCTACCTGCAAAGTAGCGAATACTTGACTGAAAGTCAACCAATTATTTCAAATTGTCGCCAGTACCTTCAGCTCAATGGCAATCGGAGTGGGCAGGGAAAGGATTTCCACGGTCGTGCGGCACGGGGGATCGGTATGGAAATATTCGGCCCACAAGCGGTTGTAGGTCTTGAAATCGTCCTTCATGTTGGTGAGGAAGACGGTCACGTCCACGATTTTGTCCCAGGAAGAGCCGGCTCCTTCCACCACTGTCCGTACGTTTTCGAAGACCGAACGGGTTTGGGCTTCGATGTCGTAGGAGAGGATGTTCCCGTCCTCGTCGAGGGTGACGCCGGGGATGACCTTGGTGCCGCGTTCCCGCGGCCCGATGCCGCTCAGGAAGAGGAGGTTGCCCACGCGACGCGCGTGGGGATAATTGCCGACGGGTTCGGGGGCTTTTTCGGAGTGGTGGATGTCCATGGGGTATTGTTTTTCCTATTAACAGCAGAGAAAAGCCATTGTTCAGCCGGGCTCACGTCCGGTTCCGCTTCCAGTTGCTCCCGCCAGCCGACGGGACGCCCACCGGGCCAGCGGCCTTCCCGGCCGCGTCGCCGAACACCTGCGCTGCCACCACCGCCGCCACAATTTCCTCGTCCCCACTCAATGCCTGCGCCAGGACCTCCGGACGGAAGTGCTGCTTCACGAAGTGCGTGTCAAAATTCCCGCTGCGGAACGCCTCGTGGCCCATCACGTAGCGGCAAAAGCCGAGCGTCGTCTCCAGGCCCACAATCTCATACTCGTCGATCGCGCGGATCATCTTGTCCATCGCAGTTTCACGGGTGTCCGCGTGCACGATCAACTTCGCGATCATCGGGTCGTAGTAGATCGGAATGTCCATGCCTTCTTCGAAGCCATCGTCGACGCGGATGCCGTGGCCCTGGGGACGGCGGTAGACCTGGAGATTCCCGATGTCGGGGAGGAAATTGTTCGTGGGGTCCTCGGCGTAGACCCGGATCTCGACGGCGTGGCCGTTGATCGCGAGGTCGTCCTGGGAAAAGCGCAGGGGTTCGCCCATGGCCACCCGCACCTGTTCCTTGACGAGGTCCACGCCGGTGATGAGTTCGGTGACGGGGTGCTCGACCTGGAGACGGGTATTCATTTCCAGGAAGTAGAAGTTGAGCGTTTCGTCCAACAGGAACTCGACGGTGCCGGCATTGTAGTACTGGCAGGCCTTGGCCACATTGATGGCGGCCTCGCCCATTTTGGCGCGGAGTTCCGGGGTCAGCACACTGGAAGGCGCTTCTTCGACCACCTTTTGGTGACGGCGTTGGACGGAGCATTCGCGCTCGAAAAGGTGGACGATATTGCCGTGCTGGTCGCCGATCACCTGGATTTCGATGTGACGGGGCGAGCCGACGTATTTCTCGATGAAGACCCGGCCATCGCCAAAAGAGCTTTCGGCTTCGCTGACCGCCCGGTCCATTTGTTCTTCAAAGTCTTCCAATTTCTCCACGATCCGCATGCCCTTTCCCCCACCTCCGGCACTGGCTTTGATGAGGACGGGAAAACCAATCTCGGCGGCGATCACTTTCGCGGCCGCAACATCGGTAATGGCCTCGGCGGTACCGGGCACCAGGGGTACGCCAAAGTCCATGACGGCAGCTTTGGCAGCGAGTTTGGAACCCATCAGGTCCATCGCTTCCGGCGAAGGACCAATGAAAGTCAGGCCCGCTTCAGAGACCTTGCGGGCGAAGGCCGAATTCTCAGAGAGGAAGCCGTAGCCGGGATGGATCGCATCAATATTGTGTTCGAGGCAGAGCTCGATGATCTTGTCACCCAGGAGATAGCTCTGGTTGGAGGGAGGCGGCCCCAACAGGAAAGCCTGGTCGGCGAAGCGCACGTGGGGCGACAAGCGGTCGGCTTCGGAATAGACGGCCACGCATTGCAGGCCCATTTCCCGGATGCTCCGCATGACGCGCAGCGCAATTTCCCCCCGGTTGGCGACAAGAATCTTTTTCATAGCGATCTGATATGAGACAAACTTACAAAAATCGGAGGGGAGAGGGAATGAATTTCAACTGCCAAATCTCAGGTCCAGGTTCCTCCCAGGTTCCCCCTCCCTGAACGCAATGGGGACTTTATTGCTCTCGTTTCCATTCCTATTCTCCCAACCACTCAATCCATAAAACAGTACCCCTGACAGATTACGTCACCCATTCTCCTTATTTTCACCCCAAAAACATGAACCACCTCTCGAGATTGTTGGCCATCCTGACCCTGCTGAAATCAAAACGGATTGTCACCGGGCCGGAATTGGCGGATCGGTTTGGGGTCAGTCTGCGGACCATTTACCGGGACATTAGAAAACTGGAAGGGTCGGGCGTCCCGATCATCACCATCGAGGGCCGGGGCTATTCGATCATGGACGGCTATATGGTGGCGCCGATCATATTCGATGAGATGGAGGTGAACGCGCTGATCACCGCCGAGCAGTTGATCGCCAAAACCAACGACGATTCTCTGATCAAGCATTTTGGGCGGACGCTGGAGAAGATCAAGTCCGTGTTCAGGGGCTCGCTCCGGACCCAGGGAGAATTGCTGGACAGCAAAATGGCCGTTTTCAAACGCCGTTCCGATGAATTCAAATCCAGCTCTTTGTCCTATATCCAAATGGCCATCACCAATTTTCGGGTCATCGACATTGGGTACGTGGCGGAAGGAAAGGAACCTTCGTTTCGGAAAATCGAGCCGCTCGCCATCTATTCCATCAATGAGAAATGGATTGTCATTGGTTGGTGCCGGTTGCGGGACGATTTCCGGTCCTTCCGACTGGACCGCATCCTTCACTTCAAGCTGCTGGAAGAAAGGTTTGAGGACCGGAACTTTGATTTGGGAGAGTTTTTTGCTGCGTGCGAAGAAATTGAAGAATACCCCTGACGCATTCTGACACAAGCCCCCTCTATCTTTGCTCCATACACTTACAACAATACACTCAAAATCTTATGACAACCCAAGAAGTCGCAGTAAAATGGGCCGAATACTGCCAGGCCGGACAATGGAGCCAAGCCCTGAACGAACTCTACGCTGACCATTGCGTCAGCCTGGAAATGGAAGGTTTTCAACAAGGTCCCCAGCGGGTCGAAGGCATTGAGGGACTCCGGATGAAAGGGAAGCAGTGGGAGGAAATGGTCGAGGAATTTCACGGCCTTGAAATCGAAGGGCCCATTGCAGCGGGCAATCACTTCACCGCCTCCATGAAAATGGACGTTACTTTTAAGGGACAGGGGAGACGGACGGATGAAGAAATCTGTGTCTTTCAGGTGGAGGATGGCAAAATTGTGCAGGAGCAGTTCTTCTTTCCATTAGGCTGATTTTCCCCAACCGAATCGAACCATGCAGGACTTGTATTACGAATGGGCCCGGACCATCCTAACGGCCAATGGCGTTGTTTGGGAAGAAAAGAAGATGATGGGCGGAACGACCTTTATGGTGGAGGAGAAATTGTGCTTCGGGGGCCTGAACGGGGGCTTGTTGTGCCGGATTGATCCGGCAGAAAGGGCATCCCTGCTGGAAAGAACCGGGACCAAGGTGATCAGGCAGGGAGATCGGGAAATGAAGGGCTATGTCCATGTACAACCGGAGGGAATCCCTGCGTATGAAGACCTGGAATTTTGGATTCAAAAGTGCCTCGAGTTCAATCCCAAGGCCAAGGCCTCGAAAAAGCGCGGGCGTTGATCGGCCAGTGACACCGGATTGAGACTTTAGCTATGACAGCCTCGCCCCATCGGCGGGGCTATTTGTTTGGGAGTTGCGGTCCGGGACCGCAATGGGTTGGTTCGGGGGTAACCTCGATTGGTCACGAACCGCAGTCGGTTGTCTTGGGAGTAACCTCGGTTGGTCACGGACCGCAGTCGGCTGCATCGGGATTAACCGCGGCTGGTCCCAGACCGCAGTCAGTTGCGCTGGGAGTAACCGCGGTTAGTCCCAGACCGCAGTCGGTTGCATCGGGAGTAACCGCGGCTGGTCTCAGACCGCAATCGGTTGTCCTGAGAGTAACCGCGGTTACTCTGGGACCGCAGTCGGTTGGTCACAGACCAACCGAGGTTATACTACGACCAACCGGTTTAGTTCAATCTCTTCGGGGAAGGGAAAAGCATTCCCGTTCATGGGTTGGTACAATCACTGCGTTTGCCGAACTTTGTCGGCCATGGCTGAAGAGCACAATTATATCTACTACGGGACCCGGTGCGACAGTGGAGAGGTCGAGCGGTTCCTGAACCACAGCATATCCATGAACGCCCAGGCAGAAGCCGCGGGGCGTCCCAAGACCCCGATCTGTATCTGGGGATCGCACGGGATCGGAAAAACCGACCTGGTGCAGCAGGTGGCCGAATCCCAGGGCTACCAGTTCGCCTATATCGCGCCGGCGCAGTTCGAGGAGATGGGCGACCTGGTGGGGATGCCGCGGATCAAGCCGGGCGAAGATGGCATGGAGCAAACGGTCTTTGCACCGCCGGAGTGGGCCCCGACCGAACCGGGACCGGGCATCCTCCTGATCGACGATGTGAACCGCGCCGACGACCGCATTTTGCGGGGAATCATGCAGCTGTTGCAGAACTACGAGCTGGTGTCGTGGAGCTTGCCTCCCGGTTGGCAGATTGTTCTGACGGCCAACCCCGACGGGGGTGACTACTCGGTCACACCGATGGACTTCGCGATGCTGACGCGGATGATGCACATCACCATGATCTTTGATCCGCAGCTGTGGGCCTTGTGGGCGGAGAAAAATGAGGTGGACCCGCGCGGGATCAACTTTGTCCTGACCTACCCCGAAACGGTTTCCGGCGAGCGGACCACGCCCCGGACCCTGACCCAATTCTTCGAAAGCATTCGCTCCATCGAAGACCTGGAAGGCGATGTCGGGCTGGTGAAAATGCTGGGCGATGCGTCCCTGGATGAAATGACCGTCACGAGTTTCATTTCCTTTGTCTCCAACAAGCTGTCCCGCCTCATTTCCCCCGAAGAAATCCTCGAAACGGACGACTTCACCGCGGAGATTGAAGCCCCGTTGCGGAGCCAGGTGGTCGGAGAGACGCGCCGCGTCGACATTTTATCCGTCATTTGCACCCGCCTCGTCAACCACCTCATTGTCAAGAATATTGAACTGAACGGCAAAGCATTCGACAACGTCGGCAAGTTCCTCCAACTCGATTTCCTTACCAACGAACTCCGCCTCCAAATGGCCAAGGACCTGACCGCTTCCGGCAATCCCAGCCACAAGAAACTGGTCGCCATCCCTGAAATCGCCATGATCCTGCTGAAGTCAGGAGGCGTTTGGAAATAAATATGTCCGAGACGAAACCGGTCAAGCCTACCTATCAGATTCTCGATGAACTCACCGGGGCCACCTGCGGATTGGTCGTGGATGAGCCCTTCTACGGTCATTTTTTCTCCGGTCTCCTCAAAGAAGTCCATTCCGGCATCCAAACCATGTCGGTCGGCCCCGCCGGGACGCAGGTCAAGCTCCACATCAACCCGCAATTCTGGACGCACGAGCTGCCAACCGTCGACTTGCGGAAGGGGTTGATCAAGCACGAAATCCTCCACGTCGTCTTCAAGCACATCTTCCGCGGCAAGCACATCAAGCACAAGCGCATCTACAATATTGCCTGTGACCTGGTGGTCAACCAGTATGTCCGCGCCAATCGCCTGCCCGAAAGTCGGGTGCATCTGGGCCTGTTTGCGGACATGGACCTGGAACCTGAGCGCGAGGCCGAGTACTATTATGAGGAGTTGGTGAAGCTGTACGATTTGAAGATGGACGGGGAAGGACAGGATGGCAATGAGGATGGAGAAAGCAGTGGGCAAGCCGGAGCGAGCGGAGGAGATGGGCAACATGGGGGCAAAGGAAGCGATTCGTGGGAGGTCCTGAAGCAGCTGTTGGAGGAGGACAATGAATGGCAGGGCAAACACGATACCTGGGAGGAGATCGATCAATTGCCACAGGCGATGAAAGAGGTGTTGGAGCAATCGGTGGACCAAAGCATCATGAACACCGTCGACCGGGCCAATGTAAAGGGCTGGGGCGATATCCCCGGGAAGCTGCGGGCCTACCTGGAAAATTTCCAGCCGAAAGGCCGGCCCCAGGTGAATTGGCGGCGGGTGCTGCGTTTGTTTACCGAGAGCAGTAGCCGCACCTACCTCCGCAATACCGTTAGGCGCCCCAGCAAACGCTACGGCACCACGCCGGGCATCAAGATCCGGCGGCGGCAGAAACTCGCGGTCGTGATCGACACGTCGGCGTCCATTTCTCCGCAGGAAATCAAGTCCTTTTTCTCCGAAATCTACCACATCTGGAAGCGCGGGGCCGAGGTCGTCGTGGTCGAATGCGATACGGATATCCGTTCGATCTACCCCTACCGCGGCCGTTCCCCCGAATCCATCGAGGGCCGTGGCGGCACGAAATACGACGCCCCCCTCACGTGGGCCAATACCCAATTCAACCCCGACGCGCTGATCTATTTCACCGATGGATTTGCGCCCGTCCCCAAAATGAAGCTGCGGTACCCAATCCTGTGGGTCTTTTCGCGGCGGGGCATCACCCCGGACATGGATGCCTACGGTCAGTTGCCGGGGCGGAAGGTGAAGATGACGGGGGAGGGTTCTTCGAATTGAGTCGGGCCCGGTCAGGGGAGTTGACGTCGGAAGACGTCGGTGATGCCTTCGAAGTAGCGGATGCGGATGGCTTGGCGACGCGGTACAGCAGTGATTTCAATTGGTGAACCCTCGATCAACCAACAGACATTCATCTTTTTCCCTACAATGTCCGGTAATTCGTCGATGATGTCGGTGGTCCCGATCCCGCCGAGAATCGCGACTTCCTGTCCCAAGGGAATCGGGGATGGATGGGGAAATCGGCGACTCCAACAGATTTCCAGCTTTTTGTCCTGGATCAACCATTCAAAGGGCCAGTAAACCTCCCCGATGATGGGGCGGGGGGATCCGGGGCTTGCATCTTTGCAGTAATTTTCAAGGGTATGGTTCTGTTCGTACCTGAGCTTGTTGTTAATGATAAAAAGGGTAACCGGGGAGCTCAGGGAAATGGGATCAGCATTGGTATAAGTCCCATTGTCCATGAAATAGGCCCTTTCATGGTTGACTTGGATGGAGTGACCGGGTGGAAAGTCGATTACCGTACCCCTTGGAACAGGCTCAAGTCCTCTGTCCTTTTCTTCCCACTCTTTTTGAATCTCCGACCACCTCACCACCTGGGTTCCGTTGTAAATCGTTTCCAAGCGGTTCCATGATAGTTTTCCCTGACTTTCTAATGGAGAATTATTGATGAGCGAGGACAATAGGTTGCCGGCGGAGGAAACGATCCCCAAGAGGTTGCCACTTTTGTCCCATACCGGAGCCCCGGAACACCCCTCGGCGACATCTAGGTAGCAATGGAAATAAGAATGGGTCAAGTCATCTTTGTAATTATCGTTCCAGGGATGGAAGGGCCGGTGAGGCCTTCTCTCATACAACAATTGAAAGCCAAGGGGATGGGAAAAGCAATCTAGATTGGACTCCGTATCCGGGATTGTTGCTGGCGACAATTTGGAATTGTAACCATCTCCTAAACCCAATGAGCAATTTTCTCCAGATTCATAGCACTCTACCTTAACAATGGCATAGTCAAGTTTCCCGTAGCCTCCGTAACTAACCTTTTCAAGCGAGGTTCCCCTCAATACACGCACTTGCACTGGCAGGGGAGACGGAATCGTGGTGACCTCAACGAAATAGAAATAGTCCTGGGGGGCTGTACCATTGGGAAAAGCATGGCCGGAGGTCAATACGAAATGTTCCGTCCCTCGTCTCAACAAGACACCCGAGAAAGAGATGGCTTCAAGTCGGGAGAGGTTCGCCAAAAATTGGCCTGAACTTAGTCCCGATTCCTGGATTCGGCTCAATAGCCCATTTGGAATTGAACTATCCCTGTTTGACACCATGAGCACAGAATACTTCTGCGCCCCAAGAGGTTCTGCCATTTGAGAAGCTCGCTGCCAGTTTTCAGGTCCAAAGATTCCCTTTTTTTCAAGGTTTCCGTAATTGCCGCTGGACCTAAACTCCTCTCCCTTGAAAAATTTGAATTCAAGGGAGCGTTTTCTAGCAATTAGTCCCTTCAGTTGGTTGTCTGCTTGTAGCTGGAGATTGCCCTCCGTTATTCGGTTGATTAATCTGTTGTACTTTTTAATCAGTTTTTCCTTGGCTTTCTTGTCCATTATCGCACATCATTTTAGTTAGTTGATCCCATTAACATCGGCCGGAACCCGGCCGGTTCCCCCTACAATTGGCCTTATAATATCACAATTCAACACCAATACGAAAACACACTCGATCTTATTGCTGATAATCAGGCCAATACATTCCGTACCGCCTATCTACACACCTTTTTTCTGACCGTCCGAGAGCAAATCGACCCTGTCCTTGATGATCGTTTGTTTCAATTGGGAAAATAATGGGATTGGCCGGGTTCTGAGCGTACATATTTCTTCGAAACACCAATTGGAGCCGCCGCGTCCGGGGCCCCAATCGGAAAAGAACGTACCATGACGTGCGTTAACGCACGATGAGTGGCTTCATCACGGCTTGTGTACCTTGTAAGTCGATGCTGCGGAGGTAGTAGATGCCGGACGGCAATTGCGTCACATCGACGATCGCCTCCGCAGGTGCTGGCCGTTCGGATTCCCAAACGACGCGTCCCCATTCATCCAACAACTCGTGGTACATGTCCCCGTCCGCTGGCTGCCGGATATGAGCCGTTTCGTGGGCGGGGCTGGGCGAGACCAGCAACTGCCGGGCCCGCTCGGAAAGAGAAGTGTTCACCTGGGCCGGGGACATGAAATTGTTTTGCTTCATGTCCACATTGTCGACGAGGACGAGGCCTCCGCCGCCCAACTGGTAGCTGGACAGGTCGATTTCCGTGTCGGTCACTTTGAAGGTGAAGCGGACCACTTCTCCATTCCCGTCGGTCCCTGCCGAATCGCTCCGTACTCCCCAGACATGGAGGGTATCGTTGCCCCATTGGGCGGTGAGGGAATCGTTGGGGTCCAGCAGCCAGGACGAGATGATGTTGGCTGCGGGGGGAACCCCGACGGGCTGGGCCCCGTCGACGGCAATGTCCAGGTCGAGTCCGAGGACGCCTTCCGCTCGTTGGGTGGCGTCGCCCAGGTCAATGACGAGGTCAAAGGTTTCGCCCAAGACTTTGGTGCCGGTGGCGGGGATGGTGTGGAAGTGGTGGTGTTGGGAGTCGATCCAGGCGGTGGACTGGCTCCAGGTGGTTCCTGCACTGAACAGGAGGCACAAAAAAAGGATGGCTTTGGGATACAAGGATCCCTTGGCGCGGCGGCTCCCGACCCGGGAGGCTGCACGCCCATTGAAAAATGCACGCATGATGGAATGGTTACTGGTTACTAGAAATACATAGTGGTAGTGGGCCGAGCGGGGGCTCGGTCGGGGAGGACGTTGTGGGTGGGGTTTAGGGTTAGATTTTTAGGGTCGGAATGAGTTACGTTTCAATGTTTTAGGGCAGTTGGCGTCGGTAGACGTTCGTTAGTCCGCCGAAGTAACGAATTTGTATCACCTGTCGTTCAGAGAGGTAGGTTAATTCGAGAGGATTCTCAGTAATGCTCCAATACTGCTGCATAGGAGGAGAGTCATAGGGCAATTCATCTATGATATCCGTCGTCCCAATTCCATCCAGAACTGATAGTTTACCAATATTATAAACTGGATTCGGCTCTTGGATTTGGGTACGATGGAATCTTAGCTGCGATTTTTGTTCTGTTGTCTCATCTTTTCCAAGCCACTTCAAATACCATTCAGAAGTTCGTATTTTTCCTCCTCCCCATTCTTCCAATCGACTTTCTGAACCGTCGCTTTCAATTTCAATAGTCCGGTCTCTTTCAATTACCACTATCGGGATTCTGTTGAAAAGTTCAATTCGGCTCTCCTCATTTCCTGAATTTTTCTTTTTGATCAGAAACAACTTTTTATCTCCTCTATTATTTTCAAGAGAAAACTCATAGTAAAAACTGTCTAGTTCCCATGCAACTGGATTATTCGTTGCTTGGGAGAATATTTCCGGCTCACCAGCAATAACGGAACTCAAATTTAGTATTTGGGTACCATTTAAATAATTAGGAGATAAGTGGTACCCCTCAACTGGCTGATTGGCGCTAGGCTTTTTTGGGAAAAGTGTCCGAACAAAATTTCCTGCTGCACTTACAATTCCGAGTAATTTCCCGTCCTGCCAGACTGGGGCTCCCGAGCTACCCTTCATGGATGTGAAATAAGAAAAAAAATAGTGCCTTGGGGTGTGTTTGGGATTGGTATTGGTGAAAGTTTTTTCAGACCTTACCATAACTGCTCCTAAAAAATGGGAATAACAAGTGATAAATTCGCCCTCCATCGGAGAATTTAAACCTTCTCCTCTAATAACATAGAAGTTCTCTTCGTCAATGTTTGAATTTTGTACTTCAAGTAGGGCATAATCTGGTCCCATCCCGCCAAACTTTACAATCGGATTTGGAGCTACCGAGATCTGAACAATGGGGGTAGGTATAGTCTCGACACTAGCATCGAATACCCTCCAAAAGTACCGATAAGATTCTTGGTTTTTATTACCGTTAAACCGGTGTCCAACCGTCAAGATGAACCGCCGATCTCCAATTTCTGGCTTAACCAATACCCCTGTAAACGCTCCTTTCGTTTTCAATAGTCTAAGCTGGACCTCAAAATTGTTTCCCAATATCCCTACCGTGGGTTCCAGCTTGAATTCGTCTACCCATATTTCCTCATTCCCTACCTCCGGGGGAGCAATCAGGACTGTATGCCTAGAATAAAGATTTTCTGAAGCAAGTGTCGTATCGACATTGGTAATTGCTCTTTTGAATGCTAGTAAAAATTGGGACGCAATACTTTCTTGTTCTCCATCCTCCGCGGAAATCGGGGGTGAGTCTGGTATGAATTCTTTTAACTTTTTTTCATAAAAAGCTCTTGCGGCAGGTTTTTTATCATCAGGCAAAGAATTGATCACAGTCTGAAACATGCGCTCCAAACGGATAGTAAAATCATCTTCCATAACACACATCATTTTTAGTTAGCTGATCCCCTTAAAACAGGCCGGAACCTAGCCTATGCCGAGCGGCAACACTTCCAAAATGCCATGAATTGGTGAGTTGGACAAAACAACTATCGCGGGATTATTGGAATTCTGATGATTGGGTACTCCTGGGGTAAAATTGTAATTTAAAACTGTAGAGTTTTGATCAATTACCTGTTTGTATGAAGCCGTCTACGGACTTATTTGAACTTGTACACTCACTGTCTCCGTCCGAAAAACGCTATTTTCGGCTCTTTTGCAGCCGGTCCGGGGAGGACCGCAGTACCAATTCCCTCCGCATCTTCGATGCGGTCCTCACGCAAAATTCGTATGACGAATCGGCGCTCAAATTGGAATTCAAAGGCGAAAAACTCCTGGACAATTTCCCCTCCGAAAAGCATTACCTGTACCAACTCGTCCTCCGCGCCATGCGGAATTACCACCACGGCAAGACCCCCGAAGCCCAACTCCACCACATGCGGCAGGACCTCTCTTTCCTCGCGGGCAAAGGGCACCACGCCGCCGCCAAAAAGCTCTTGCGCAAGGCCAAGAAGCTCGCCGAGACCCACCAGCTCTTTGGGGAATGGCTTGGGCTCCTGGGATTTGAGCGGCAATATATCAAGGTGATTTACCGAAAAAATCTGGCCGGAAAACTTGAGGAAATTGTCAAAGAGAAAGAGAAGGTCCGCGGAAAATGGGAACAGGAAATGGATCTTCTCGCTTTGTATGACCAGTACCTGGCCCTCGTTCGCCGCCACAATTGGGGACAAGAACGCCTTCGGGCCGCTGCCCAAGAACTCCGCGAACATTTTTTGCTCCAATCATTCCCCTCCAACGGCTCCTTCAACGCCAAAAGCTGCTATTGGCTTTGTTCCGCCATCCACGCCCGACTCCATCAGGACAATCACACCGCCCTCCAATCATGGCGGAACAACATCGAATTGTGGCAAGCCCACCCGGAAAAACTCAAGTCCGAAACCCATTCCTACCGCCGCGCCGTTTCCAATTACCTCGCAGCATGCTCAGATTCGGGGGATCGTAACGATTACGAATGGGGGCTGGAAGCCATGAACGCGTTGCCGCGACGGACTTTTCAGGAGAAACTGGAACATTTTACGAACTACTCCTTCAACCGATTCTATTGGTGGTTGGAACAAGGAAAAATGGAAACGGCCCAGGCCAACCTTCCCGAAATCGAAGCCGACCTGAACCGATTCGAGAAAGGTCTAACTCCCTCCCGCCTTATTGCCTTCTGCTACAACATTGCCGTCCTCCAATTCTTCACGAACTCCCCCACCCCATCCAACCAATACCTCCAACGCATCCTCAACGGCGATTTTGGGGAGGTCCGCACGGACCTCCAACTCCGCGCCCGGTGGCTGCTGCTACCAGTCCACTTCGACCTCGGCCACCTCGATCTCTGGGAACACCTCAGCGGCAGCCTCAAACGGGCCACCAAACGCCTCCGCCCCCTTTCCGAGGCCGAAAACCGCCTGGCCCGACTGCTCAGCAAGGCCTACCGGGCCGGCAAGGTGGACATCACCGATCCCGATGACCTGGCCTGGATCCAGGACGGCGAGGACTTTCCCGTCGAAGAAATCCGGTACTGGTTGCAGGCAAAATTGACTGGAGAATCGCTCGCCGATACCTACCGCACCTCCCTCACCCCTTGAATCCCGCCCCCACTTCCGCTAATTTTACCTCCACCAACAACAGTACTCATGAGCATCACCCGCCTCCTCCCCAATATTGTCACCGATGACCTGCCCGCGACCCGGGACTTTTTCCGCACCCTCTTTGACCTCCACATCGAGTTCGATTCCGATTGGTACGTCCAGTTCAAGACGCCCGATGGCCGGTTCGAGTTCGGCGTGATTGCGCGGAGCAGCGAGGTCACACCGGAAGCAGCGCGCGGAGCCAGTGGCGGCTGGTACCCGACCTTTGTCGTGGAGGATGCCGATGCTGTGTACCAAAAAGCCCAAGCGGTCGGCTACGAAATCCTCCAGCCGCCCGCGGATACCTTTTACGGCCAGCGCCGTCTGTTGGTACGCGGTCCCGAAGGGACCGTCGTCGACATTTCAGCCCTGATTCCCAGGGCTTAATTCGCCTTGTTCCCCATCTATTCACGACGAACATCCATCCCGATTGGAGTTCACCAAATGCTCAAATGAGTTGATGTTTCGTCCACATTAGATTGATTAAATTCGCTGCCTGAATTGAACGCATACGCCATGTGGAGTAGAATATCGTTCGGACTGACTTGCCTGTGGAGCGGTTCGGTGGTCGCCAAAGCCCCCGCCGTGCCCAGCACAGTATTGCCCAATAGCTCGGCCCAATGGCTGGGTTGGGCGGGACTCGGAGCCTTGCTGGTGGTCGCCCTGGGAGTGGGATTCTGGCGGACCCGCCGCCGTCAACAGCAGACGCACCGCGAGCAACAAGGCCAGGCCGATACGATTGAACGGTTGAAAAAGAAGCTGCGGATCAAAACCAAGGAGGCCAAACAGCTCAAGACCGAACGGTCTGCCCTGATCGACCTGATTGGGCGCGACCTGAATGCCCCGCTCATGCGCTCCGAAACCTTGTTGGACCTCCTCCGCGAAGCGGGCCACCTCAACGAGGCCCAACAGCAATACCTCGAATTGATCCGGGCCACCAATGCCCAGGGGACCCGCCTCATCGGGCACATCACGACCATCCGGCAATTGGAATGCTATGCCGAGGACTTCCCGCTGGGTCCCGCCAATTTATCTGGCCTGCTGCGCCAGGTCGTCGACGAGCTCGACGCCGAGGCGGAAGCCGCCGGTCTCCAGCTGAGCCTGAACGCTCCCGACGAGTTGGAATGGACGACGCATCCCGAAGCCTTTCGGGAGTTGGTCCGGCACCTCCTGCGGATGTGCATTTACAGTTCGCCCGCCCGCTCGCGGGTGGCCATCACGCTCCTGCCCAACGGGCAGAAGTGCCGCCTCCGCGTGAAAAGCGAGGGCCCGCCCCTGACCGAAGAAGAATTGGAGCAGATGCTCCACCCCTTCTATCAATTGGGTGGTACCCAACCGGCCAACGAACAGTTGAGCGGCATCGAGATTGGCGTGGTGAAGGCCTACGCGAAAAAGCTGCACGCACTGGTCGATGCGGAAAGCGAAGCCGGCAAAGGGACCGAATTTTTGGTCGATTTTCCCCGCTAATTCCCCCCTCCCAATTTACCAAAGCGTCCACCTCAATTGGCGCGAACACTCAATCACCTCGCTATCAATCGATTGAACCAAAGCAAATTGGATTCGGCAGGAAAGAAAGGTCTTGACTAAATTGCAGGGAGCCCATGATCAAGCCCATCCTCTACATAGGCGTCTCCCAATTTGTATTTGCCGCCCTGTTGGTCTTCACCCGCCGGAAGCTACGCCTGTCGGACAAGATCCTCGGAACCTGGCTGCTGCTGATGAGCATTTTCATGGCCCTGACCCTTGCCAAAAACGAATATCTGGACAGCTTCTGGAGCCGTTTGCAGATGTTCCCCTTCTTTTTCACCCTCGGCCCCTTCCTCCTCTTCTACGTCCGCACGCTCGCAGGCCAGAAGAAAGTCCTGACCTTTGAGGATGGCCTCCATTTGCTCCCCTTTGTGGTGTTTTCCGCCATTGCCGCCACCCAGAGCCATACGGTCGACGAGGACATCTTGCTCGGCGATGTCTTCAGTCTGAGCATGTTGCCGTATACCCTCACCATCATCGCGTCCATCCTCTATTACCTGCTGATCACCTTGCGGGAGCTCAAACGCCACCAAAGCAACCTCCTCGATCATTTTTCCTATACCTCCCACCGCATCAACCTGTCATGGGTCCGGCTCGTCCTGCTTGTCTTCGCGAGTACCATTGTCCTGACCCTGCTCTCCATCGGCTACAACACCACCGCGGTCCAGAATTTCAACCCCGGCATTCCCTTTTTCCTCGGCCTGACCCTCTTCGGCTACGGCGTCTCCTTCTTTGGGGTGCGCCAGCCCGCGATTTACCACCGGGAACCTGATGAGCGGTTTGTGGACGATTTGGAAGAGGAAGAGACGGAGGAAATGAAGCCCCAGGTGAATGAGATGGAGGAAATGGAAGAGGAGAATGGAGAAAAGGAGGACGAGGGGAAAAAATACCAACGCTCCGGCCTCCAACCCGAAATGGCGGAGCGCTATCTGAATCGGCTGTTGGAACACATGAATGCGCACCAACCCTATCTCCGGCGGGACCTGACCATCCAGGACCTCGCCAATGAGGTCGATATTCCCCAGCACCACCTCACCCAGACCATCAACGAGACCTTCAACAAGAACTTCTATACCCTCGTCAACGAATACCGCGTGGCCGAGGTCAAAAAGCGGCTGGTTGACCCCAAATACAAGCATTTGACCGTCCTCGCCATCGCCCATGACGCGGGGTTCAATTCGAAGTCTTCCTTCAATATGTCCTTCAAAAAGATCGTCGGACTCACCCCTTCCCAGTACCGCAAGCAGGTCCTCGCCAAGAAGTCGGACTAAGTTGGCGCACTTCCGCCTGAATTTGCGACACGACCATTTCCCCAGGCAGTCGAATCTCATGCCCGTTTCCGGCACCTTCACGCCGGAACCCATCCCCATTGCATGAAAACACCTCCCTTTGTCTCCCGCTCCCTGCCCTTGCTCGGACATGCTCCCGAATTCATCCGCGACCGCAGCGCCCTGATCCGCCGCGGCTACCAGGAACGCGGTGAAGTCTTTGGCCTGAAACTGGGCCGTCAAAAAGTGGCCATCCTCGTCGGGGAAGACCACGCCCGCAACCTGTTTCAGGAAACGGACAAACGCCTGGACCTGTCCCGCTCCTATTCCTTCCTGAAGCCGGTCATCGGCAATACCTCGATTGCAGCCGGTCCCGAGGTCTACCACAACCAAATTCCGTTGATCTACGCGCCATTTACCCGCAAACGCACCTTGCAATCCCTGAAGGTGATGAATGAAGTGGTCCAGCGGTGGTTGGATGGGCTGCCGGAGGAAGGGAGCATGGAAATTGTCGGGGAAATGAACCGGCTGGTCCAGGACGTCGCGGGCTACGCCTTCATGGGACCTGAATTCCAGGCCCAGGTCGGGCGGGAGTTTTGGGACCAGTACGAGGCGATTGGGAAGACCATCGATCCGGTGATGCCTCCGAACTGGCCCTTGCCCAAGTTTCGGCGGCGCGACCGCGCCCTGCGCCGGATGCGGGCGACCCTCGCCCCCATCATTGCCGAGCGTCGGGCGGCGCCCGACGGGAAGTACGAAGATTTCTTTCAGGACCTCGTGTCCCGGCCCTGCCGGGACGGAAAGCCGCTGGATGAGGACGCCATCCAGGGCATGATCATTGGCACGCTGCTGGCCGGGCACGAAACGACGGCCGGCCAGGCGGCCTGGACCGTGATCCGGCTCCTCCAACACGCCAGCTACCGCGGCAAGGTCCTCCGCGAAATCGCCGAACGCTTTCCCTACGGGAGCGATGTCGATGCCCGCAGCCTCGTCCAACTGAAGCATATCCGCTGGGCGATCGACGAGACGACCCGGATGCACCCCTCGGGCGATATCCTGATCCGCTATGTCCTCCGCGACTTTGAGACGGGCGGCTATGTCATTCCAGCCGGTTGGCGCATTTTCCTGGGCATCGAACAGATGCAACAACGGGCTGGGCTCTGGACGGAACCGGAGACCTTCGATCCGCTCCGCTTTCACCCCGACCGGGCCGAACACAAGTCCCACCGCCACAGCATCACGACCTTTGGCGGCGGCGTCCATAAGTGCGCCGGGATGAACTTCGCTCAAAATGAGATGCTGACCATTGTGGCGCGTCTGTTCCAGCAGTTCCACCTGGAACTGGAAACGACTTCGACGGTGACGTCCCGGAGCTTCGGCACGAACCGGCCCTCGCCCACGCATATTCGCTTCCGTCGGAAGCGACCGGACGAGTTGGTGTCGCGGGAAGTGGCCGCTGAAGCTGCGGCAGCGGGTTGTCCGCATTTTGCCCAGCATTGAGCTGAACTTTACGAATACAAAAAAGCCCCGGCGCTGGCCGGGGCTTTTTCATGTCTTGGGGGCGGGTCACTCTCGCCAGATATAGCGGGCCGTGAACCGGTTGAGGAAGTCTTGTTTCTCCTCCTCCGTCGCCAGCTCGAAGCGATAACCGTCCGACTTTTTCCGTTTCTCCAACTCCGACTCCAACTGCGCGATATAACCTTCCACATCGGAGGACCAGGTATAGACCACGTCACCCGCAAACTTGAAGTAGTACCACGTAAACTCGTCGATTTCGATGTAAATCTTGAGGGTATCACTCAGGCGGAGGCCCTGCGGGGTATAGCGCCCGAGGTTGTATTCGACCTTGGAGCTGAAGGAAGCCTTCTTGTTGATCGGCTCGCCATTGATGCCGAGGACGCCGATGTCACCCGAGGTCGAGAATAGGGTCTTGTATTCAGGATCGAAGCGCATCGCAATGTCGGTCAGGAAAAGGGAGCCTCCGAGCTCTTTGGCCACCTTGACGTCGTTGGCGGGCACTTCGGCATTTTCCACCGTCTTCACCAATTCCTTGGTCGCCTTCTCTTCCTGCTTGTAGTTCGGGTCCAGGAATTCGGAAATGCTCTGGAGGAACAAGGGATCCTTGAAGTCGATGTCCTGGATATCGGGATCGAGCGAGGCCTGGAGCTTGACGCGCTCCGCCATCTTGGCCCACGCCTCCTTGGAGATGCAGTCCATGGTGAGACGCAGCATCAGGTTGGCGGTGACTTCGCGGTTGCCCATGTCATCCTTCCAACGACCAGCAACCTCGGAGTTGATGGTGTTTTTCTCCCATTTGAAGGGAATGTCGAGCTTACCAATCGTGGTAATGATATTGTTCTGGTCGTCCAGCGCGGAGGTGGTCCCGCGGTTTTCAACGCCCTGCAATTTCTTGGCGGGACCAATCCGGAATTCGTTGGTATTCCGGTCGTAGGTCAGGCCCCCTTTCGCACTCGCGACAAGTATATCTTCCTTGGACTTCTTCGGCTGGAGGAAGGTAGAGTAGAAGACCCGGTTCTGCTTGATATAGTGCAGACCGGCAATTTGGCTTTCGGAGACGTCGATCTTGATGAAGACCGAATCGGGATTCACGATGGTATCGAAGGGAATCCAGTTGCTGAAGGCCTCGTTGTCGGATTCGATCTTGACCTCACCGGTAAAGCGCATGTATTCGCGGTTCGCCTTGAGGAAGGTCTCGCCCTTGAAGAAGATCCGGTCGGTGAGGTAGAAGCCTTGCTCCTCCTCGATGCTACCCTTGGCAATGGTAAGCGTATCGGCCTGGACCTTGATCTCCGTCATGTTGATGAACTGGTCCTTGCCGCCGATCTCGATGTAATCGTATTTACCCTTCGCATCGTAGTTCTTGGAGGACTTGATTTCAATGTCCGCGGCGTAGATGTGGTGGTAATTCGTCTCGAGGTTGGCGTCGATGACGGCATCCGTCAGCTTTTGCAGGTAACCGTCCGTCTTGACGGTCACGGCCCCATCGGAAGTGGAATCCGGGGTGATCTTCGCATCCGCGACGTAGATATAGGGCACGCCCTTGATGTCGATTTCCTTCTGGTCGAAGTTGTAGTACGCCGTATTCGCCCGGAAATTCAGGCTGTCCTGCATCTTGTCGGTGGAGTAGAAGTAATTGTCCTTGGGTTTGACGGACAAACTCTCCAATCGCAGGTCATTCTTCTCCTTGTTGTATTTCCCCTTGCCCAACGAAGTCATGAAACTCTGTTCGGGGAAGTTCGAGGTCGCCTCGCCCACCTTTTCGGACTGGAACTCCGATGTATGCTTGTCCACGTCATAGGATATGTCCATGTCCGTCGCCACATACAACTCCTTCCCGGGATTGTTCTTGTCGTAGACCGTAAACGTTCCTTTTGTGGCCGAGAAATCCATTTCGTTGAAGTCGATTTCCTCCGACTCCACCGTCACATTCCCCAGCGTCAATTTCCCCGAGCCTTTCAGCCCCTCTTTCGTCACAATCAATTTCCCTTCGAACAAACCTTCCCCACCGAACAACTGAATGGGCTCTCCATTCTCCACCGTCTGCAACTCGATCTGGTCCTTTTTCGTGAGCCACTTGTAGGCAATGGTCCCCGCCTTGATGTCGGGGTATTTCGCACCGTCCTCGGTATGACGCGGCAACTCAAAATCGTTCGTGATGGCTTTGACCGAGTCGAAGAACATCTGGAAGCTGTCCGACCTCGCCGTGGTCTGCATGAACTCCATCGTACCGTTCGTCGTCAGTCCCGATCCGTCCAACTGGACTTCACCCGAACTGAGGCGCCCCTTCCCGTCGTAGAGTCCGTAGCCCGTGTCGGGCGGCGCGACCTGCTTAAATCCGAGCGTATAGTCCTCCATCACCGACAGCTTTTGCTTGATCGGGGGCAGGATTTCGGAGGAGAAAAACTCCCCTTCAAAGCTCAGGGACTTCTCGTCAAAGTCTTCCAAAGAGTCCAGCACGAAGGGATCGATGTCGAAGTGGAGCTTGTCCTTGGTATAGACCCCGCCGCGGACATTCGGCTTGGCCCAGTAAACGTAACTCTTGGTATAGCTGTCGAAGACCGGGTACTCGGGGTGGGCTTCCAGGCCATTTTTGTTGTAGGGCTTGTTGATGTAAATCGCGCCCGTCACCCCTTCAATGGTCGTATTTCGGAGGGCCTTTTGCAGCTTGGTAAAGTTGTAGCCGACCTCCGGGTTGCGGATCAGGATGAAGCGCAGGGAGTCCAGGCTGTCACACTTGATCTTGTAGTTTTCGTACTCGAAGGTGAATTTCCCTTCGGTGGTATCCCGGGGAGCGCCTTCCGGACTGATGACGCCATAGAAATTCAATTTTCCTGCCGCCATGACCCCGTTGAAGTTGAGGTCCCGGTTTTCCCGGACGGTCACGTGGTCCTGGTTGGGGACGGCCGCGACGTACTGGCTGTCGCTCAAAGTGAAGAATTCCACGCCTTCGAGGTTGATCTCGCGGTCGTTCAGGTCCAGCTCGGCATTGTTTCCGGATTTGACCTGGGAAATGATGGAGATGGCGTCGTAGTCTTTCTTGCCCAGCGCCGCCATGGACCAGGTTTCCAATTTGGGCAGCGGCTTGATTTCGCGGGTTTCCTCGTTGTACTGGATATAGCCCATGCCTTCAATCTCGGGCAGGGCCAGCATCAGTTTCGGGAGTTCGTCGGGCAGGTTGTATTCGTTGCAAATGTCCTCGGGCAGGATGGGCGTACCGGGATATTTGTGCATGTAGCGGTTGATCGCGCCGACGGGATTGAAGCGCATGACGCCTTTGGCCTGGCGGAAGCGGGTCAGGGCGAAATAATCGTAGGATTCGATGGCCGAGGACTGATTTTCCTTGTCGATCAGCGAGGTGAACTCGATGACGTCCGTCTTGAGGTTCCAGCGGATGGCGTCGAAATAGAGGTAATAGTTGTGGTAGGGGCTGAGGAATGCCTGGTGGGCCTTCTTGTCCTTGACGTCCTTGTACAGGACCACTTCGGATGAATCCACATTGTAGACCACATCAACCGAGGGGTGGGTGATGCTGTCTTCGTCGCTGATGTACAACGATACTTCGGTGCGCCGGGAGACCAGCTTTTCCAGGTCCAGTACGAATTCCAAGGCACGCAATGCCATCGTCTTCCGGTCCTTGTGGTTCAGGGTCAAGGTCGCCTTCATCAGTCGCCGCTCCTTGTTGCTGTACGGCATGAAGTCTTCGTCGATCGCCTCAAAATCACTGCCAGACAGGTCCGTTTCGGTATCCGAATCGGTCTCGTAGTCCTCTTCGTCGAAGGCGAAGGGATCTTCCTCGTCGGAGCTCCCATCCAATTCATCGTCGGAGAAGAAAAAGGCACTGTTGTCGTACTCATAGCCCAATTCATCCACGGCCGAGAAATCATCGGGTTCGCCGCCATCGCTGTCCATGTCCTCCTCGTCGAAGTCTTCGTTCACCGGGATTTCTTCTTCTTCAATCTCCACCCAATCGAAATAGGCCGAGCCGATCTTCCGAATTCCGCGCAGAGAGAAACCACCTTCGTAGCGGACGCCCGGGATCAGGTTTTCGATGACCACGCCCCCTTCATAGCTTCGGAAATAGGGATAATTGGCCTTGTTGATGTTGCGGTAGCCGCGGTTGATGTCTTCAAATTTGCCTTTCAACACCTTGCCGCCCAGCAAACTGTTGTAGTGGAACAGCACGGTATCGATCTTGACGAAGGAATAGTTGAGGTTGAGGCCGTAGTCGATGAGCTCCGCGTACACATCATCCGGCGGCAGGTCCATTTTCGCCCAATCAATCCGTCCGCCGTCCCCATCGAACATCCGGTTCATCATGTTGAAGCGGCCTTTGGTGCTGTAAATGATGGTGGTATCGCTGGGATTGGAGTAAACGAGGTTGGTATTGGTGAATTCGAGGTAGGGAAAGGAGACCTTCTTGCCGAGTTCTTCATTGGCGAAGGTCCCGAAGAGGAGTTTGGGGTCGGTCTGGGAGAATTTCCAGGACGCGTTCGAGGTCTTGAAGGCCGCGCCGATGCCAGCGTAGTTGCGGATGCCGGCGTAGAACTTGGCTGTTTGTTTCCTGTTGAGGAGGAGGATGCAAGAGTCGCTGGCAGTGAAAAAGTCCTGGCTGGGGATGGTGGCAACGGCCGAATCGGACTTGATCAGTTCAAAGGTCTTCGCGTAGTTCAGCAGCTCCGGATTCATTTGGTAGTTCTTGAGCAGCATGATATTCGTCTGCACAATGAATCGTTCCTTTTCCTGCTCGGTATATCCGGCAGTGGTCCAGCGCTCGCGGAGGCCTTTGGTGTACTGTTGGACTTCCTTGTTGCCGAACTTGTCCAGTCGGGAACAAAACTCGTCGATGAACTCGGTGGGATCCGTGGGAAGGGTCTTCGTCGTCTGCGCGGACAGCCAGCTCCCCAGAAGGATGAACGCCGAAAACAGGATGGTTGATGCAGCCCTACGTGTCATATAGATCAATTCTTATCCGGAGTGGTCAAAGTGCGGAATGCCAATCGGACCCATTCGTTGCGTTCAGCCCGGCTCACCAGTTCCAGGCCGGCTGCGAGGTAGTGCTGGGTCAATTTGGCCTCGTCAAAATTGTAGATGCCGCTCAGTACCAACTCTCCTCCGCGCTGCAAATGGCGCAGGAAATGGTCCCGATCGGCTTCTAACACATTACGGTTTATATTGGCTAATATTATATCGTAACAGGCGTCGGCCGGGATTGCGGTCGCGTCGCCCTCGATGATTTCCAGTCCTTTCACGCCGTTCAGCGTGGCATTTTCGGCGGTATTGTCAGTGCTCCACCGGTCAATGTCGATCAGGGTCACAGACCCCGCCCCCAACTTCGCGGCGAGAATCCCCAGCACCCCCGTTCCACAGCCCATGTCCAAGACTTTTTTCCCCGCCACCTCCAACTCCCGCAACCGGTCCACCATGAGCCAGGTCGTCGCGTGGTGCCCCGTCCCAAAGGCCATTTTGGGCATTACCAGGACCTCGTGCTCTGTAGTTCCGCTGGACTCCCGAAACGGCGGCCGAATTTCACAAAACTCCCCTACCCGCACCGATTCGAAGTTTTTTTCCCACTCCGCATTCCAATCCCGCGCCGCAATGGTCTCGACGGTGGGCTGGAGGGCCTGTTCGGGAAAAAATTGCTGGAGCGTAGTGGCCAGTTCCTCTGGGTTGTAGTCGGCGGGCAGGACAAAGGCCAGGGCGTGGTCGTCCAGTTCTTCGAAGGCGTAGTACCCGATCTCGGACAGCACGGCTACCAGGACCGGCTGTTGGGGAGGGGGCAAATCAATGCGGACCTGGATATAGGATTCGGCGGTCATGGATCAGCGGCAGCCCGCCACAGATTTGAATTGGGAGAAATAAACGGAGAAATCGGCGAAGCCCTGGACATTCGTATAGGCCACGGTGAACTTCGCAAAGGCGCGGTTGTCGGTGAAAAACCAGAGGCCCGATTCGTCGGCAAAGGAAGCCGTCTGCTCCTTGAACACCACCAGATCGGCGAAGCTCTCTACGTCTTCGACGAACACCTGGTAGTCGGCAAAGCTCTCCACCTCTTCGACAAAAACGGCCCCGTACAAATTGCAGGGATCGACCTTGGGCGCGCGCGGGGGATTCCCGGCCGCAGTTCCCAGCAAGCACAAGCCCAGCACAACCGACAAGATGATTTTCATGTGGTGATCATTCGTTCTCTACAATAATAAGAAAAAAGAAGGGCCGGGGTGCAATCCGAGGGGGTGGACTTGTGCACAGGGAAATGGGAGAAATCGTTGCCTCTCCGGATTACCTGATCTCAAATGCCGAAAATTCGCCGGTTCCCTCACTCGGGGTCACCTGCTGGTTGGCGATCTCAAACCAATCGGCCAGCTGCGTGAGCAGCAGAACCAGATGTTCATTGCTGCCCTCGGCCACCAGTTCCACCCGGCCGTCCGACAAGTTCGTCACCCAGCCGGTGATGCCGAGTGCCTTGGCCTTCTGTTGTGTGGACAAACGGAAGCCGACGCCCTGGACCCGGCCTCCGAAAAAGACATGGATGCGTTTCATACCCCCCAAACTATAAAAAAATCAATCCCTTCCACCAACCCAACGTCCTTTCTCCCGTACACCACCTGTGTATAACCACCGTATCGTTGCCTTTTCATGAGCTAGTTTGCAGCATACCCCTGCTACATCCATTGGTCATTTCATTTTGAAGCGTAGTCTGTATCATGCGTAAACGGCGTATCCGTAAGATTGTCTTCTGGTTCGGCGGAATTCTGGGAGGGTTGGTCCTCGCGTTGTTCATCCTCGGGTACTTTTTCGAAGACAAAATCCACCTCCTGGCCATTAAAGAGCTGGGCAAGGCCCTCAATGCCCGCATTGAGGTGGAAGACACCGACGTGTCGTTTGTGCGTTCCTGGCCCGATGTCCACGTCGAACTCGAAGGCGTGACCATCAACCCCATTTCCTTTACCGACAACTACGACGTCATTGGGCTGGAATCGGCCCACCTGACCATCAATCTCTGGTCCTTTTTCTCCGACAACATGGAGATCCACTCGGTCCGCCTCGTGGAGCCCGCTGCCGACCTCCGCCGCAATGCCGACGGCCAATGGAACCTCGCCGACCTGTTTCAACCACCGCGTGACAGCACCAAGACCGATACTTCCCTCGTCAATTTCGACCTCGAAGACATCATTGTGACCCGGGGATCTCTCCGCATGGAAGATGATTACGACGCCCGCCTGATCAAGGTAGACTCCATTCACCTGGAACTCGACGGTGATTTCAATGCCAAATCCACCCACTTTGATACCGAGATTGCCCTGCACATCAACCAATGGAAGGACGGCAAAATGAATTGGGTGCGGGACAAACACCTCGTATCCGATCTCAGAATCGACACGGAATTGGGGGACAATGCGGCGTACCGGATCCGGGAATCGACGGTGAAAGTGGCAGCAGTGGAAATGAACCTGGGCGGAGAAATCCTCGAAGAAGGCAGTGACTTCCGCCTGAACCTCGCGTACAGCACCTCTCGCAATGATTTCGACGCCTTCATGTCCCTCCTCCCGGGAGGCCTGCTCGATACAGGCCGCGAATACGAATACGACGGCGAATTCAAGTTGCACGGCTGGGTGCGCGGGCTCGCCGGTCGTACCGAACGGCCCCAGGTCTATACCGAGTATTCGGTCAAAAACGGCGCTTTTCACTACGTCGACTACGAATCCCGCCTCACCGACGTGGGCTTTACCGGCAGTTGTCTGATTGCCGAGCCCGCCGAGTCCTATTTCAAGTGCGAAAACCTCAGCGCCAGCCTCCGCGGCAAGCCGGTCACCGGCAATGTCCACTACGCCAACTTCGCTGATCCCTCCCTCGACCTAAAGGTCAATGGCGATGTCGCGTTGGAAGATGTCCGTGAGTTTTACCCGGACTTCGCCGAAAACAGCCAATTGAACGGGCAGGTCTCGGTGAATTTGGAGGTGAAGGGCCGGGTCAAAGATTTCGAGCAAAAGAACTACCAAGCGGTGAAAGCCAAGGGTGGATTGAAAATGGCGGAGGTCCGGGTGGCGGATGAGCGCCTCGCCCATCCCCTCGAACGCCTGAACGGCACCGTGAAGGTCGACAACAGCCACATCCAGGTGGATGAGCTGAAAGGATTGGTGGGCCAGTCGGACTTTGCGTTGAGGGGAAGCATCACGAACTATCTGCCGTGGTTCTTCGGAGAAAATGAACGGCTGCGGGGCAATGTCGAACTGCAATCGGCTTCGTTGAACCTGGACGACTGGTTGCTGGAGGATTCGGGCGAGGAAAATACCAATGACGACGACCGCTTTGCCTTCCATTTCCCCGAAAACGTGGACATTGACGTCCGCACCCGCATCGACGAATTCCACTTCGCCCAATTCGATGCCAAGGCCGTAGACGGCCGTTGTCGCTTGTTCAACCGCCGCCTCCACCTCGACCAATTGAATATGCGCTCGCTGTCGGGGAGCATCTCCCTGACGGGGGAAATTCACGCGGTCCGCGATGACCTCTGCCGCTTCCAGATGGACGCCCTTGTCAACGACATCGACATCAACGCCACTTTCCGCACCTTCAACCAGCTCGCAGCCTTTGCCCTGGTCGAAGAAAACCTCTTCGGCAGCTTCAGCGGCGATCTCCACCTCGCGGGTGACCTGAACCAATACCTGGACCTTGATCCCGAAAGCCTTTATTCCTACGGCGACGTCCAACTGAAGGAAGGCCGCCTCGTCGACTTCGAACCGCTTGAAGGCCTGGCCGGTTTTGTCAAGCTCAGCGACCTCAAAGACATCCAATTCTCCGACGTCAGCACCTCTTTCCGCGTCGAAAGGACCTATTTCTATATCCCCCAATTGTCCGTTACCGCCAACCGCTACCAACTCGATGTCAGCGGTCAACACGGCTTTGACAATACGCTCGACTACCACGTCGCCGTTGAAATGCCCCGCAAGGAAGCCCGGCGCTCTTCTTCGGAAGAGGTCATGTCCCTCGTGGCGATCGAGCCTGAGGAACGCGCCCGCATCGTGATCCCGGTCCACATTACGGGGACGGCCGATGAACCTCGCTACGCCCTGGATGGTAATTTTGTGAAGGAAAGTGTCGGAAGAAAGGTGGAGCAGGAAAAAGAAGAATTGCGGGATGCGTTTGCGACAGAAGTGGAAGAAGAATTCGGGGGCACGGATACCTTCGCCGTTTCCGACCTGATCGAGGTCGATGGCGAACCCACCGACAGTACGGATAAGGTTGGCCAATTCCTGAAGAAGCTGAAGAATCCCCTCAAGAAGAAATTCCCCCGCAAAGGCAGCAAATAGCCCCCTCCCCTCGTATCATTTTTCTCTTTTGCCCTTTCCCCAAGGCCAATTCTCCTATCTTTGCGCAAAGAGACCCACCATGAAGTACATCAAAGTCGCCGGGGCTGCGGTCAACCAGACCCCGTTGGATTGGGAAGGGAACCTCGAACGGCTGATCGAGGCCGTCCGCGAAGCCCGCACCCAAAATGTATCCCTCCTTTGTTTGCCGGAATTATCGATCAGTGGCTATGGCTGCGAGGATACCTTTTTCAGCGATTATGTGCTGGAGCATTCCCTGCAAAATCTCCGCCGCTTAGCGGCAGAATGTGACGACATCGTCGTGTCCGTCGGCCTGCCGATGGAGGTCGAGAATTGCCTGTACAATGTCTGCTGCCTGATCCAGAACCGGGAGATTCTGGGCTTTGTGGCGAAGCAGGAGCTGGCCGGAGATGGTGTGTACTACGAACCGCGCTGGTTCAAGACCTGGCCGGACAACCTCGTGGTGGGCTACGAGATCGACGGCGAAGTCTACCCCTTTGGCGATCTCATCTTTGAGATCGATGATGTCCGCATCGGATTCGAGATCTGCGAAGACGCCTGGAATGGCGTGCGCCCCGCCCAAGACCACTACCTGAACAATGTCGACATCATCCTGAATCCCAGCGCCTCCCACTTTGCCTTTGGCAAGTCCCGCGTGCGGGAGAAGCTCGTCGCCGAGACCACCCGCGGCTACTATTGCGCCTACGTCTACTCCAACCTCCTCGGCAATGAATCCGGCCGCCTCATCTTCGACGGCGAAATCCTCATTGCCTCCGCCGGCCGTATCCTCGCCTCCAACGAGCGCTTCTCGTTCCAGGATGTCCAGATCACCACGGCCGTGCTCGACGTCCAGGCCGTCCGGCGCAAAAAGAAGAAGTCCTTCAACTTCGAACCCAATTATCCGACCGATATTGTCGATGGCGTGGCCTCCTTGCCCGAAGCCAATGACCCCGACTTTTTCCGCGACCACAACCACGAGCCCATCCGCCTCTCCAAAGAAGAGGAGTTTCACAAGGCCGTTTGCCTGGGACTGTTCGATTATATGCGGAAGAGTTATAGCCGCGGCTTTGTCGTCTCCCTGAGTGGGGGCGCCGATTCCTCCTGCTGTGCGGTCCTGATTGCCGAAACGTTTCGGATGGCCCTGGCGGAATTGGGGGAAGAGGGATTCCAGCGCAAGCTGGGCTACCTCAAGCTGACCCAGCCTGACCAGGCGGTCTCGTCCTTGTTGACCTGCATTTACCAGGGCACAGACAATAGCTCCAACGACACCCTCCAAAGTGCTGAGGAACTCGCCAAGGACCTCGGTGCCGTCTTCTACAACTGGAATGTCCAGGACCTCTTCAACGATTATACCGGTCTGGTCGAAGGTTCGCTGAAGCGGGACCTCAGTTGGGAACAGGACGATTTGGCGCTGCAAAATATCCAGGCCCGCCTCCGGGCCCCGGGCGTCTGGATGATCGCGAACATCCGCAATGCGCTCCTCGTGACGACGTCGAACCGGAGTGAAGCCGCCGTGGGCTATGCGACGATGGACGGCGATACTGCCGGTGGCCTCGCGCCCCTGGGCGGAATCGACAAAGCCTTCCTGCTGCATTGGCTCCGCTGGGCGGAGACCGAACTGGGCATCACCGGCCTGCAATACGTCAACAGCTTGCAACCCACGGCCGAACTGCGGCCGAGTACCTATACGCAGACCGACGAGGGCGATCTCATGCCCTATCCGATCCTCGAGCGGATCGAAAAGGCTGCCATCCGCGACTACAAAAGTCCGGTGGAGGTCTTCAAAACCCTGCGCGGCATCGCACCCGACGAGGTTCTGAAGGGCTATATCACCAAGTTTTTCCGGTTGTGGTCCCGCAACCAATGGAAACGGGAACGCTATGCCCCCAGCTTCCACCTGGACGACGAGAACCTCGACCCCAAGTCCTGGTGCCGTTTCCCGATTCTCAGCGGAAGTTTCCGCGGAGACCTGGAAGCCTTGGCGGAGTATCAGTAAAATGAATGGGGTGTGCTATTCCTCTGACTTGAGGAAGTAAAAGCGTTTTCGCTCCCAGCAGACGACGGTCCGCAGTCGCGAGAGCAAGGGATACCCGATGATTCCATCGAAGTCTCCGATTCGGGCCTTCAGGCCCGAAAGGTCCGCGAATCCCACCGGGACCCGGTCCAGTTGGTGGACATCCACTATCAAGTGGTCCAGATGGCCTTCCAGGGATTCGCTTTTATTTCCCCCTGCCCCGACCAATTCGCTTTTTTCCATCCCTTGCACCCACTCCGACAATGAATCGAGCCGGGAACGGTCCATCACGAGGTCCGAACATCCGGTGTCCAATAGCAAGCGTAGCTTTTGGTCCCCCACCGTGGCCTCGAATGCGGGCAAGTGGTTCAGGTAATTGCAGCGAAGGCTGCCGGTGACGTCATGGTCGGCCGGTTTGAATTTCTGCCACAACTTGAGCTCCTTCTGCTGGTAATCCACCAGCCACGAATAGTGAATCAGCTCCCGGAAACCCAATGATCCCGCCAATTCTCCCCCGTCAAAATCATCCATCGCGGATTTCGCCAATACATTGGCCGACAGGGGTCCCATTCGCCACGCCCCGATTTCCAACTCCTGCACCTCGGCCTGGTAAAGTTTGACTTTTCCCGCTGCCCCCATCACTTCTCCCACCACCGTCAATTGGTCTTCACGGAAAAAACTTTGGTGCAGGAACAAATGGGGGGCCCCGGTATCCAATACAAAATGGCATTCCTTGCCGTCAATGCGGGTCGGAACCAAGGGAACCTGATGGTGAAATACCAAGGGAATGACCAGGGAGTTGGGTAAATGCAGGGTAGTCATAGCGTAGAGGGTTGAACCATTAAGATAACACTATGGGCGCATTTCCCGAAAAGCAAAAAAGCGCTGGCACCTCGGAGTACCAACGCTCTTTTCAGGTTTCATTTTCCCCTAAAACCGCCCTGCCACCACACAACCGATCTTGAAATTCTTCACCTCACCGGTATTCGGGTTGATGGCCTCGATGAGCAGCACATAAATGCCCACATCGACTTTGTTATTGTTGTCGTTGGTGCCGTCCCAGGTGAAAGTGCCAGCGTCGGTGCTGAGGAGGGTATTGGGCAACAATTCCCGGACGAGGCGGCCCTTGCTGTCGAAGACATTGATGCGGAGATTCCAGCCGGAAGTATTGAAGAGGTAATTGATCGACAGGACATCGTCCACACCATCCTGATCGGGCGAGAAGGTCTCTGGCTCAATCGTGACTTCCTGCGTCGGTTCTCCGGGGACCAGAATTTGAGAGTTTTCGTAGCCGGGCGTAGCAAACAAAACGGTACTTGCCGCCGAGTGCCAGTTGTTCTCGTCTTGGGTGGGGCGGTCAAAATCTTGCCGTTCCAGGGAAACACCTTCATCGTCGTCCAGGTTCGGGAAATGCCAATCGTCGAGGTAGGCGAACCGGTCCAGCACGACCAAGGAATCCGTGAAGATGACGCATTCCCCTTCGTTGTCGTCGTAGGTGGGGAAAGAAGACATCTCGAAAATCGCGTTGGGGTCAATCGGCTGGTAAGTGGTCTCCTGAAAAGCCTTGTCGGCCGTCAGGGCGATATAGGATTGCGGCAACAGCAGCAATTGGGTTTCGTTGATTTCGTCGTCGTTGAAAATAGAGTCGGTGCCTTCGAAGATTTCCCCGATCCGCACCTCGCTCAGGTCGATGATCTTATTGCTCACATTGTACAGCTCCACAAAGTCGCTGCCCCCGGTATAGGGATTGAACAGGATTTCATTGATGATGAGGTCGCCGACCTCGACCGGCTCGGGAATCCCGAAGCAGATCACAGTGCCGATGCTGCCAATCAGGTTGCCGGAGCAGTCCGTCACATCGGATGCCGTGAGGCAATACACCAGATTGGTATCCAACGGACTGCCCAGAATAAGGTCGACGGACAGGGGATTGTCGCCATTTGGCGCGGCGGCCACGGGATTGCCAATGCCATTGTCGATGGAATAATTCAGGGGATTCAGCAGCGTATTGGCGTCCATCGCCTCGCTGAAATAGGCCCGGATCATTTGTGGGTCCAGGACCTCGACCCGCACCATCGTCGGCACCTCCACATCGGCGAAGGATCCAGCTACGCTGTTCGCGAGACCCGGCGTTCCTCCATCCACATCCTCCGACGCCCGCCAGTTTCCGCCATTGTCACACAGGAAAGTCACGTCGATCCGCTCCAGGGACCAGCCGCCATCTTCCTTGTCCTCGTCCCGGTACCAATCGTTGTCGTAATTCACTTCATCGATCAATACCCCGCCCGCATCAAACAGTTTCAGGCTATCGCCCGTGCTGTTCAGGCTCGGAAAGCTCGACGTCGCCGCGATATTTGGATAGCCCAAAGCGCGGAAATCCGCCGAATCCGAGTCGTCACAGACGATGACGTATTCACCGGGCAGGAGATTATAGGTCGGCAGGGTCGCATCGGTGGAAGAAGGATCGTCCACCACGAATCCCGTCAGGTCCACCACATTCGCGCTGGCATTGTAGAGTTCGATATAATCGGCTTCGGGCAGGTTCACCGCCGGGCTGGGATCGGCCATGATCTCGGTGATCAGGATGTCGTAGGGTTGCGCGCCGCCACCCTGGACAAAGGTCCCGCTCAACAGGCCCACCGAATTGCCTTTGCAGTCGGTGATGTTGGAGAATGAAATCGTATAGGTGGTGCCGGTATCGATGGCCGTCGCAAAATTGAGGACCACACAGGCATTGACCGGGCCTTGGGGAACGGCACTTGTCGGAGCGCCCAGCCCATTGTCCACGGAATAATTGTTCACGTCGGCCAGCGTTCCCGCGTCCATCGTTTCGTCGAAGCAGACTTCGACCGCGTTGGGGGAAAGCAACGAGATGCCCAGCAAACTCGGCGGAACAATGTCGGGCGTATTGTCAAAAACGCTGTTTTGCGCCCCCGGAGTTCCGCCATCGGGATCATTGGACGCGATCCAATTGCCCAGGTAGCTGCACGTATCTTCCGGATTGATCAGCTCGAGGGAATAGCCGCCATCGTCCTTGTCGTCGTCCTGGTACCATTCGTCCGTATACTCCACCGAATCCACCAAAGTGCCTTGTCCATCCCGCAATCCCAGTTCATCACCGGAATTGTTCAGGGAAGGCAGAGAAGAAACGCCGAGGATATTCGAGCCGAAATTGCCCAGCGCGCCCGCATTGGAATTGGGGGTGATGGCCACGTAGCCTCCAGGGGGGAGTAGGTAGCTGGGCAGGGTAATGGAGGAAGAGGCATCGGAAAAACGCCACCCCGCCAGGTCCACCTGCGCATTGCTGCGGTTGTAGAGTTCAAAGTATTCGCCGGAGGGGAGATTGGTGGCATTCGTATCGGGATCGGGGAAAATCTCGTTGATGATGACCGCCCGGAAAGTCGTCGGACCAGCAATGAGGAACTGGCCGGTCTGGTTGGCCAAAGCATTGCCTTTGCAATCGGAAATATTGCTGGCGGTCAGGGTATAGACGGTCCCGGTATCAAATGGCGTGGGGAACGTGAGGTCGACACAATCGAAATTGGCGCCGAAAATGGTCGCGGTATTGGGAGCGCCCAGTCCGTTGTCGACAGAATAATTGGCCGCGTTGGTGGCCACGCCGATGTCCAAGGCTTCGTCGAAGCAAACCTGGATGGAATTGGCGGAGAGGATGGTCACGGAGATCAGTGACGGGGCAGTCACATCGGGTTGGGTGTTCAGCACCGAGTTGGGTTGGCCGGGGGTGCCGCCCGCCGCAGCCGTCGAAGCCGCCCAATTGCTGCCGCCCAGGGCGCAGGTATCGGTGGGGTTGATCAGTTCCAGCGTCACCCCACCATCGGAAGCCGGCGGACCGCCGTACCAATCCGAATCATAAGTCACCGAATCGATCAATTGTCCTGTATTGTCCCGCAGCCCCAGCGGATCCCCCCCATTGTTCAGCGCCGGGAGACTCATCTCCAAGGCAGTTCCGAATGCGCCATAACCCGTCGTATCGGAGGCGAGGATGACATATTCGCCCGGACACAGCAGAAAGGAAGTTGGAGAAATGGTCTGGGGAGAACCTCCATCGCTGAAGGTCCAGTTCATGAGGTCGACCGGGTCTGAACCCCGGTTGTACAGTTCCACGAATTCATTCGTGGGGAGGCCGATCTGAGGGGTCGGATCGGCAAATATTTCATTGATGATGACGCCCTTGAATATCGTTGAGGAGGCCACCGCAAAGGTGAAGGTCCCCGCAAAGGGATCCATGGCATTCGAAGCCTGGTCTTCGACATTCACAATGTCTATCGACTCGGTCGCGCAGACGCCAAACGGATTCGAAAAGGTCAGGTAGACGAGGCTGCTGTCCACAGCATCGATGACGGCCGTTTGGGGATTCGACGCTCCGTTCACCGTATAATTATTCAAATCAACCGCCGTGGCCACATCTACATTCTCCGAAAACACCACCTCCAATACTGTCGCCGAAGTGGCTGTAACGGAGACGACGGTCGGGGGAAATGTATCCTGAACTGCTGTGCCCGTGACGCTTACATTGTCGAGGTAAGACCAATCGTTTCGGGTGGAGGTATAAATCGTCAGGAATCCAAAATGGCTGCTGGTGGTATGGGTGAGGTCCGTCGCCGTGCCTTCGCTGAGGAAAAGGGTGCCGGTGGAAGTCGTATCGGAAAACAGTTCCCAGTTCCCGGCGGCGTCCCGGGTCACCCGGACCCGAACCTCTACAGGCGCTCCAACCAATACTCCGTTTCGCCCGTTGATGATATTGCTCGAGCTGCCCGCAGTGCTTTCAAACAGGGAAACTTCATCGCCTGACCCGCCGACCCGGACAAAATAGCCATTGACCGCTCCCTCCAAATCGGCCATGTCGGATACCAGGTAAATATCCGCGTAGTTGGCGCCAGAGGTGTTGAAGTCTAAGCGGAGGTAAAATTCCCAGGTTGCGTTGTCAATTGCCGTACTCGGAGTACTTAAATAACTGGAATTGGAAGCGGCCGCAGCGGTATTGTTCAAATGCAATTCCCCCGCTAGCACTTCAAATTCGCCGTTATCGCCTGCCCAGGTAGGGTTATTGGTAAAGTCTCCATCCGAGAAGTCGTCGGTGAATTGAGCGGGAAGAGAGACAAAAGCAATTGAAAAAAGAATGAGAAAGAGAAATCTCAGGCAGACCATTTTGATTATATTTGGACGGTCAAATTAGTAAATATTTCAGGGACAATCATTAACTAATCTTAAAGCATGAGAGTAGCAGTGGTCGGAGCAACAGGACTGGTAGGCAGAGAAATCCTCAAGGTCCTAGAAGAATTCGACTTCCCCGTAACTGAATTGTATCCGGTCGCATCGGCCCGTTCGGTCGGCCACGAGGTCAAATTTCGCGGTGCAGGCTTCACAGTCCTGTCCATGGAAGATGCCATTTCCCGAAAACCCGACCTGGCCCTCTTCTCCGCCGGCGGCGGCGTCAGCAAGGAATTTGCCCCTCAATTCGCGGCGGTCGGCACGACCGTCATCGACAATTCATCCGCCTGGCGGATGGAAGCGGATGTACCCCTGGTCGTCCCCGAGGTCAATGCCCACACGATTGGCAATTCCAAGATCATCGCCAACCCCAACTGCTCCACCATCCAACTGGTCGTGGCCCTCGCCCCGCTCCACCGCCGCTACGGCATCGAACGCCTTGTCATCTCGACCTACCAGAGCGTGACCGGCACCGGCAAGGATGCCCTCCAGCAAATGATGGACGAGCGCCAGGGAAAGCCCACCAAAGAGGTGTATCCCCACAAAATCGACCTGAACTGCCTGCCCCATTGCGATTACTTCTTCGACAATGGCTATACCCGCGAGGAAATCAAGCTCGTCCGCGAGACGCGCAAGATCATCGGCGACGACTCGATCCGCGTGACGGCCACTGCGGTCCGCGTACCGGTCTTCGGCGGCCACTCCGAAGCGGTCAACATCGAATTCCGCGATCCCTACGACCTCGAAGAAGCCAAGGAATTGCTGGCTTCAGCACCGGGGTTGATCGTCCTCGACAACCCCGCGGCCAACGAATACCCCATGCCGCTGAATGCCCACGGCAAAAACGAAGTCTTCGTCGGCCGGATCCGCCGGGATGAATCCCATCCCAATGCGCTCAACCTCTGGATCGTCGCGGACAACCTCCGCAAAGGCGCCGCCACGAATGCGGTCCAGATCGCTCAGGCGATCATGCGGGAACGGGCCTGAGTCCACTCGCCTTTCTCAAAGGAGAAGTTCCTGGTTGCAGGGGTTTCTCCTTTTCTTTTGGGCCGGGGGGTCGGTGCGCCCGGCCTTTTGCTGCTTTGCCGCTCCCTTGAGGTTCTGTCGGCGGGGCGAATGGTGGGCGGTTCCCAGGTCGACGTCCGTGCGCCCAGGGTTCCGGTCCGATGGCCCGGTGGGGGGACTGCGGCCGCCCGACGGGGAAGCGAGCGGGGCCGGGGAAGGGCAGGGGCTGCTCCGC
>CAWUKT010000063.1:0-41516 GCA_963923035.1 uncultured bacterium | reverse complement strand
GTCCTGAATGCTAGCTGATCCCAGTTGGGGAACATGCCCTGGGCAAGGGGGTAAACCGCCCACTCATCTACATTTTCTTAAACCAATAAACACCCATTCATTATGGCGAATGTTAATGATCAAATCACCGATGCCGTTACCCAGTCCAATGTCAAGGTTGTTGCGGAAGCACCAGCCATGGCCATGGGGACTGTGTACCAGACCATGGCCCATTCTACTGGACTGATGTTTGAGAATTCGGTCAATTCTCAGAATCAGCAAAATATCCTTGGCCAAACTGCGACCACCCAGGGGGTTATGCAGATTTTCAGCCTGGATACCATTTCCGACGCCGTGGCGATCGCCCAAGTCCTCAATGCAAGCTGATTCAGCTTCAGTTTCTTCCAGCCCTCGACTCTCAATGAGGAGAAGGATAAGCATCCTAACAATGGGGAAGGGCAGAACAACCCCTTCCCCGTTTAGGAAACGAGTATGGAAGACCATCCAGGCCTTTTGGCGGTGGTTCCAACACTTATTTACGATGATTTTTCCCCAATCCCGATCTTCCAAGACCCCGGGAGCCAACCAAAATCCCATGAACGAAGCCTTCCCAAAATCAGAAGATCAACCCGACAAGACCGAAGGGCAAGATCCGCCAACCGCTCATTCAGAAACGAGCTCTAACACCAGTTTGGATGACCCTTCCTCGGCCACAAGCAGTAGCGCAGGAACCATTCCAAGTCCCAAAGTGGAGACCAAGGAAGCGACTGAAAAGGCCAAGCCCCGCTTGTCGATTTTCCCCAAGAGAAAGGAGAAAATAGATACCGGGGAAGAACCAAAAACCGCTGAATCCGATGAGGAGAAGAATCCCCATGATTCGGTTGAAGGAGATTCGGAGGCTTCACCCCCTGAAAAAAAGGAACTGCCCCAAAAGCCCTTGACGCCTTCGCAGAAACCTTCCCCCACCCATTTTGATCCTTACGAGCAAATCTATACTGCCCTGGGCCAAGCCGAAGTGAAGCCATTTGTAAATGTGCTTGCCCGCGGAAAATCAAAGGAGTTGGGGGCAATGCTGGTCAACTGGTTGTCAGAAGGGGTTTCCTCTGAGTACCATGCCCGCCCTTCAGGTTTGGTAGGAGCCTTGAAAAACCTACTTCAAGAACCTGCCCAACGGATAGAAATCATCCAGGACAGCAACCAGGAAAAATTGACCCCGAACTCACGAGAGACGGAGTTTGAGGGATTGTTCAAGGATAACCCTTATGACAATTTCTATTTCCAGGTCAACCAGCAACCCTCCAAAATCACTGCCAACCGACGTTTGGTTGTAAACCTGCAAGACATATCCGATGCGTTGTTGATCGCCCGGATGCTGATCCAATTGATTGCCATCCCTGAAGACAAAAGCAAAGGACGGTCCGCGAATCCTTACCAAATCGAACAATTCAGGGTCCTGCTCAACTCAAACGCTATGTACCAACGCCTGCCCTACGATAAGTTGGTCATCTACTACAAAGCGGGGACGACCGACCTCAAGTCTCCCTACTTCGATACGAATGGCATCAGCATCCTGGAAAAAATCCATCCATTGGTGCAGCGGGGGGGAGGGACCAATGCGTTTTTCCCTTTCTACTACCCGGCTTCCATCGACAAGGGGTTGCTTTCGGGGATTGGAGGGTTCACACCCGTGGTGGGAACTGCTTGGGGGGATGAAAACCAATCCGATCGAAATCAGGAGTTTGCGACTGTCCGTTGCAATGCTCTAGCTGAAATGTTGATGGCCAATGGGGGCTTACCCAATCAATTCCCCAAGTTCAAAGCCGATCTTTCCTTCTTTTTCCTCAAATCTGGTGTGGACCCCAAAGCTCCGTGGACCCAGTTGCCGGAAGCTCCAGTGGGCTAATCTTCCTTACTTCCGCAGCAACAAAATCTCCCCCGGATGCACAATCTGTTGCTGGATGGCGTAGATCACCAGGCCCACGATATTCCGGACGGCGGTCTTCATCATGAGATTGCTCTTGTGGGACTCGACGGTCTTGGGGGAAAGAAAGAGTTCCTGGGCGATCTCGCGGGTGGACAATTGTTGGCAAACGAGGCGGAGGATTTCGATCTCCCGCTTGGTGAGGCCGTCCTTGCTGGGAAGGTGGTAGGAGGGCAAACGGGGAGAAAGCTGCTGGCGGAGGGTTTCGACTTGCTCGGGCGACCACCACTGGCCGCAGTGGTGAACCTCTTTCAGCACCCGGACCAGCGTCTGCCGGTCCACCGACTTCGACAGGAAGGCATGGGCCCCCAGTCGAAACAGCTGCCCCACGTATTGCGGGGCGTACATCGTGCTCATCACCACCACGCGGGGAGGCTGGGCCATCGATTTCAAACGGCGGAGCACCTCCAATCCATTCCCCTCCGGCATATTGAGGTCCAGGATCAAAATATGGGGCCGGTGAGCCATCCGGTCGAGTTCGGCCAGGCACGCATCGCCAGTCTCCGCGGTCAAAGTGACGCGAAAGCCATCGATTCCTGCCAAATACTCCTGCAAAAAATCCAGGAATAGCCGATCATCATCGGCTAAACCCAGAAGGATTTCCTGGTCCATAATCCACAAACATTGAAAGCCCTGTTGTCAGGCCTCTGGGAGGCCAAAAATTGAATGAATCATTGGAGCGGGTGATTTGGAAGGAGGATGGCTCCGGTTCGCATATTCGGGGAGTAAAGGAAAAGGGAAATGTACATTTTGGGGCAAAAGTACCTGAAAGTAAAGGGAGAATGACGGGAAAAAGGGGCTCTGGAGGCTGGAAACCATTGTTTGGGCAGGCAGCTTGTCATTCTTTGTGCTTCCTTTCTCCCCCACTTTCACTATCTTGATCTCCATAGAATCCGGAGACCCATGCCCTCGATCCCCACCATTGCCGTCCTGCCCTTCGTGAACCTGAGTTCAGCGGCGGAACATGCCTATTTCAGCGATGGGATCACGGAGGAGATCATCCACGCCCTCGCCCGGATCGAATCCCTCAAGGTCATTTCCCGAACCTCCTCATTTTACTTCAAGGGGAAGTCCATCCCGCTTCGCACCATTGCCGAGCAACTGAATGCCTCGATCATTTTGGAAGGCAGTGTGCGCTTTGCGGGGCAGCAGGTGCGGATCACAGCGCAGTTGATCCGGGCCGAGGACGATTCGCATTTCTGGTCGGAGACCTGGGACCGGCAACTGGACAATATTTTTGCTGTCCAGGACGAAATCAGCCTGTTGATCGCGGACAAACTGCGCGAGCAGTTCGGTCACCTGGAAATCCAGGACCACCTCGTCGAGAAACAGACTGACCACGTCGATGCCTATGCGCTGGCCCTTAAGGCCCGCTTCCACTTCCTCAAGTGGAACCCCACCGAAGTCCAGACGGCCGTGGAACTGTACCGCCAAGCCTTGGCGGTCGACCCCAACCATACCGAATCGCATATTGGCCTGGCGGATGCCCTGGGCTTTTTGGGCACGACGGGCTTCCTGCCGCGTACCGAAGCCTGGGACCTGGCCTTGGTCCATGCCAAGCGGGCCCTGGCCCTGAACCCCCGCAATCCCGGCGTCCACTACCAATTGGCCAATTACTCCTTCTTCGTAGACTTTGATTTTGCGGCGGCGGTTCGGCAGAATACCCGCGCCTTGGAGCTCCAGCCCAATTACCCGGAGGCCCGGCAGTTCATGGCCTTCCTCCACATGGTGACCAATGACCTGCCCAGCGCCAGGATTCACATCGATGCGGTATTGGCGCTCGACCCCTTGAACCAAGAGACCCTGTTCTACCATTCCCATTATTTGTACCGGCAGGGCAAATATGAGCAGGCCCTCCAGCAATTGGAGGCGTCCCTCGAGATCAATCCGATGAATATCCCGGCGCTGGTGGTACGCCGGTATTGCCTGCTCAAGCTGGGCCGGTATGCGGATGCCCTGGCGGCGGTGGACGAGGTCCCGCCGGAAATCGCCATACCCGACGAGCAGACGGGGACGCGCTGCCTGGCCTATCTGATGATGGGCGACCAGGCCAATGCCGATGTCCTGATGGCCCAATTGGAAATGGCGGCGGAACATCCCGAGGCATTTCAGGCCCATACCTATCTCTTCTATGCCCATACTTTGGCGGGCGAATGGGACGAGGCCTTTGCGTGGGTGGAAAGGGCCATTGCGATGAAATCGACCATTTACCTGTTGGCCTATACCGATCCTTTGGCGGAGAGCTTGCAAAAAGATCCCCGCTACGAGACCTTTTTCCGTCAATTTTACCCGACCCTACCCACTTCTTCCCCTCGCCCCACGACCAAAGCGCCCCTATTGGATGCCGCCAGCAGCGAATCCTTTGCCCAGCGGTTGAATCAATTTATCCAGGACCAACATCCCTATTTGAACCCCGACATTTCCCTGCGCTCCCTCGCCGCCCAAATCGAATTGCACCCCAACCAACTGTCCTGGCTGCTGAATGAACGGATGGGACAGAACTTCAATGCGTTCATCAACCAGTTTCGCGTCGAGCACTTCAAACAACTGGCCCTAGACCCCGCGAACTCCCATATTTCCCTGATTGGCCTGGCCTACGAAAGCGGCTTCAATTCCAAGACCGTCTTCAATACCTATTTCAAGAAGGCCGTTGGCATGACCCCGAGCGCCTTTGTCAAGCAGCACTCCGCCTGAAATGAGTTCGCTTTTATAAATCCGAACCCCTCCCTTTTCTTCCCGAACGTTTTCCCCCACCATCTCCCGTTCCTTTGTCTTGTCCTCATTCAACAACTCAAATGAAAGTGAACATGAACAAGATGAAAGCAATGGTCGCCACGGGTTATGGCACCTCCGAAGTCCTCGAACTGCAAATGGTCCAACGTCCCCAGCCGGGCAGCGGCGATCTCCTCGTCCGGGTGCATTCTTCCGTCGCCACGACCGCCGATGGCATGATGTTGACTGGGAAACCTTATGTTGCTCGGTTGGTCTTGGGCTGGAACAAGCCGAAAAAATCCATCCCTGGAACTGGATTTGCGGGAGTGGTGGAAGAAGTGGGCGGGGAAGTCAACAATTTCAAGGTCGGAGACCGGGTATTTGGCGGGACGACCTTTGGTTTCAGCGCGAATGCCGAGTACGTCGTGATCAAGGCGGAAGGATACGTACTGCCCATGCCCGAGCAATTGAGCTTCGGGGAAGCGGCGACCTTCACCGACGGGCACATCACCTCGCTGAATTTCCTGAAGGAAATCGCGAAGGTCAAGCCCGGGGAGCGCGTCCTCGTCAATGGAGCTTCCGGATCGCTGGGAACCGCCGCCGTCCAGTTGGCCAAGGCAATGGGCGCAGAAGTGACCGGAGTTTGCAGCACCCAGAACATCGGATTGGTCAAGTCGCTGGGAGCCGATCACGTGGTCGATTATACGCAGACCGATTTCACCCGAAATGGCGAACGGTACGATGTGATTTACGACACGATTGGGAAGAGTTCGTTTGGGAAATGCAGAAAGGCCCTGGTGGAAGGCGGACAATACATCTCGCCAGTCGGGAAGCTGTCCTTGCTGTTGCAGATGATGTGGACTTCGTTGGTGGGCGGGAAAAAGGCCAAATTCGCGGCGACCGGGATGCGGAAAGAGGGAGATTTGCGGAGAATGCTGGGGGATTTGGTCCGGTTTTACAAAGCCGGCAAACTGAAGACGGTGATTGACCGGCAGTATCCGCTGGAAAAATTGGCGGAGGCCCATACCTATATCGCGCAGGGACGGAAGCGGGGCAATGTGGTGATCGTGATGGGAGAATAACAAAAGAGGCGACCGGATCGGCCGCCTCTTTGCTATTGCTATAAAATTTGTCGTCTCAATCAGGCAAGATCAAAACGGTCCAGGTTCATGACTTTGGTCCAGGCCGCGATAAAATCGTGGACAAACTTCTCGCCGGCATCGGCACTGGCGTAGGCCTCACAGAGGGCGCGCAGCTGAGAGTTGTGACCGAAGACCAGGTCGACACGGGTGGCGGTCCACTTGATGGAACCAGTGGCCCGGTCACGTCCTTCGTAAACCGATTTGCTGTTCTCAAACGGAACCCACTCGGTACCCATGTCCAACAAGTTCACGAAGAAGTCGTTGGAGAGCGTCTCGGGATTGTCCGTGAAGACACCGTGCTTGGCGCCGCTGGTATTGGCATTGAGTACGCGGAGACCACCGACCAAAACGGTCATTTCAGGAGCCGTCAGCGTCAGCAGGTGGGCGCGGTCCAGGAGCAATTCCTCCGAAACACGGTCACTGCCGTCTTTTTTGAAGTTCCGGAAGCCGTCTGCTTTCGGCTCGAGGTGAGCAACAGACTCAACTTCAGTCATCTCCTGGCTGGCGTCGGTCCGGCCCGCAGCAAACGGTACCGTCACGTCGTGGCCCGCCTTCTTGGCAGCGGCTTCTACACCAGCGTTACCGGCCAGTACGATGAGGTCCGCCATAGAGATTTGCTTTCCGCCATTCCGGGCATTGAACTCGGCCTGGATGCCTTCGAGCTTGGACAGAACATTGCTGAGGCGACCCGGCTGGTTGACTTCCCAATCTTTCTGGGGAGCCAGACGGATGCGGGCACCATTGGCACCACCACGCTTGTCGGTACCACGGTAGGTGGCAGCGGAAGACCAGGCGGTAAAGACGAGGTCAGAAATGGACAGGCCAGATTCCAGAACCGTAGCCTTGAGGGCAGCCGCGTCTTCGTCGGAGACGAGGTCGTGGTCCACAGCCGGAACGGGATCCTGCCAGATGAGTTCTTCGGCGGGAACTTCCGGGCCGAGGTAGCGGGAAGTCGGGCCCATGTCGCGGTGGGTCAACTTGTACCAGGCGCGGGCAAAGGCATCGGCAAAGTCCTCGGGGTTCTGGTGGAACCGCTTGGAGATGGCGAGGTACGCCGGGTCCTTGATCAGGGCGATGTCCGTGGTGGCCATCATCGGGGCGTGGCGACGGGTGGGATCGTGGGCGTCCGGCACTGCGTCGGCCGCATCACCATTGGTGGGGCGCCACTGCTGGGCACCGGCCGGGCTGTGGTGGAGTTCCCACTCGTAACCGAAGAGGGTATCGTAGTAGCTGTTGTCCCACTGGATCGGGGTCGGCGTCCAGGCACCTTCGAGACCACTGGTGATGGTATCGACACCTTTGCCGCTTCCCATGCTGTTGATCCAACCAAATCCTTGGTGGTGGATGGCAGCGCCTTCCGGCTCGGGACCAACGTACTGGCCGGGATCGCCGGCACCGTGGGCCTTACCGAAGGTATGGCCACCGGCTACGAGGGCGACGGTTTCTTCGTCGTTCATGGCCATCCGGCCGAAGGTTTCGCGGATGTCGCGGGCGGCAGCCAACGGATCGGGCTTGCCATTGGGGCCTTCCGGGTTGACGTAGATCAGACCCATCTGGACGGCGCCGAGCGGATTCGCGAGGTCGCGGTCACCAGAGTAACGCTCGTCACCGAGCCACTCGGTTTCCGGTCCCCAGTAGATGTCGCCTTCCGGCTCCCATACATCTTCGCGGCCACCACCGAATCCGAAGGTCTTGAAGCCCATGGATTCGAGGGCGACGTTGCCGGTGAGGATCATGAGGTCCGCCCAGGAGATTTTACGGCCATATTTTTGCTTGATCGGCCAGAGGAGACGGCGGGCCTTGTCGAGGTTGCCGTTGTCGGGCCAGCTGTTGAGCGGAGCGAAACGCAGGGTTCCGCTGGCGGAACCCCCGCGGCCGTCACCGACGCGGTAGGTACCGGCGCTGTGCCAGGCCATCCGGATGAAGAAGGGGCCGTAATGACCGTAGTCGGCGGGCCACCAATCCTGGGAGTCGGTCATGAGGTCCAGCAGGTCCTGCTTCAGGGCCGCATAATCGAGGGTTTTGAATTCTTCTGCGTAGTTGAAGTCGTCTCCCATGGGGCTGGTCACAGGGGCGTTCTGGTGCAGAATCTTGAGGTTGAGGTTGTTGGGCCACCAATCAGAGTTGGAGAGAGCGCCTGCGGCAGTGTGCCGGTGGGCAGCGGGTTTGTGCATGACAGGGCAGCGGGAGATGCCATTGCCGTTGGCATGTCCATCGTGGGCTTCGGTAAGTGTTCCAGAATTGGATTCCATATTCTTTTAAGTGGTTTTTGAGTGCATTCTTATAACTGAACATAAAATTACGACATACGGTTATAAATATCTTCAATTCTCGTATTGATATTTTCTATGGAAGATTGAGGAAGCAAATGAAGGCACTATAGAGTCGTTTTGGGGGGACTGGAAATGAATTTTGCATCAATTGCCCCAATCAGCTAAGCGAGCGCACAATTTCCTGCTTCACCTGAATCGAACCCAATACAATCGAATTGCCTGGACCCTTGCCCCCTTCCGTTTTCAAAGGTCGCCCCATTGTTGGCCTGCTGAAATGCCAATCCCAACGTGAACGGCAGCAGAATTAAACAAATAGTTTCCTTAACGGAGCGAAATGGTAGACAGTTGGTTATAAATGGTAGAAACTTGGTTAGGATTGGTAGAAACTTCCGTGTCGGCGGTGGAAAGTTCCATGAATTTGGTGGAAAGTTGGGCCCGATTTGTCGAAACTTCTACCACTGACACTCCCATAACGGGCACGATCGGTAGAAACTTCTACACTTCAAGCCCAACTTTCCATGTTTTTGGTGGAAGGTTGGACCAATTTGGTGGAAACGTGGAGTTCGGAGGTGGAAAAGTGGACCGCTGGGGGAGAAACGTTGGGTCCGGAGGTGGAAGCGCTGAACTTTTGGGCGGAAGGTCGATCCCTTTCCGTGGAAAGGCTGGGTAAAGGGTTGCAAGGGCGGAGTTATCGGATGAAACGGTCGAGTTTGGATATGGGACTTTGAGGATGCTAGATGGAAAAATGGGCACTGATATTCGAATGGAGGACTATTACCACCCTTTACCCTCCCCAAAAATGTATTGGTCTTCCTGCGAAATGTGTACGGGCCGCCGCCCTGTGGAACCTAGCTTTGAAACATGATCGGTGGACAGGCTGAACCCCGGCATGAAAGCACCGATTGGAACCCAAAGTGAGTAGCATGGCTAAACAAAAATGGACGACCCACGACATCCCCGACCAGGCCGGTCGGGTGGTCATCATCACCGGCGCCACCAGGCGTCAGGCCAGGCCCTGATTTCCAATCCATCCACCAACTCCAGGGGAGCGGAGGCACGTTGCCTGCTCCCCTTTCTTTTCCCCAGCCCTTAAACCATCCGCCTCCCCCCACGTCCAAGTACCAAACACAATATCATGAAACGTATTCTTCTTCTCCTTCAGCTCCTATGCTTGATGGGCGCTGCCTCCGCGCAGTACTGTACCGTCAACGACCGCTTCACCGAGGTGGAATTTTTCACCCCCAACCAGATCGATGTTGCCTTGGACGTCCCCTATGCCCAGGCCGTGGACTTTCAGGGCAATTTGCAAACCCTCTACATGGATGTCTATTTTCCCAAACTCCAGGTCGATCCTGCGCAAAAACGTCCATTCGTGTTGATGATTCATGGCGGTGGTTTCATCAGCGGGAACAAGCAGGCGGGCGATCTGCCGGCGCTCTGTGAGGGATTCGCCCAACGGGGATTTGTCTGCGCCTCCCTCCAATACCGGCTGGGGCACGACAATACCGATGAAGGCAAGTATTTGGCCCGCTACCGGGCCAGCCAGGACGCCCGGGCCGCCATGCGCTTCGTGGTGGACAAAGCGAACCTGGCCCGGATCGATACCGCCTGGATGTTTGCCGGGGGCCAAAGTGCGGGCTCCTTTACCGCTCACAGCCTCGTCTACTCCGACCAGTCGGAGATGGACGCCCTGTACCTCGCCATTACGGGGAGTACGGCGAGCAGCATCCTCGGAGACCTCAATACTTCGGGGAACAACCTGACCCACCCGTTCACCATCAAGGGGCTGTTCAACAACTGGGGAGCGGTCCCGGACAATGAAATCGATGTCGACGAAATGGTGCCCACGGTTGCTTTCCACGGAGAATTGGACCAAACCGTATTCATTGACATTGACACTTCCGATCCACTTTACCAACCCTACGGCTCCCGGGCCATGCACAATCTCCTGGTGCAAAACGGCGTCTGCTCTGAATTGACCGTCGATACCTTGGGAGGCCACGGAATCTACCGGGGAAGCGCCGGGGCCGCGTTTCGGGTCTCCCGGGCCAGTTGTTTTTTCAAAAGCGTGTTCTGCAATACCTGTTCAAGTTTGTACACCGAGCAGACCATCACGCCTCAGTGCGCTACTTCGCCACCGTCCGCCAAAACAATCGTTGTGGAAACCGATTATTCCGCCTATCCGAATCCATTTTCGATGGGTTTCCAGGTTGAAGGATTGCAGGGAGACGAGCATTTTGTGGTATGGGATGTGTACGGGAAACAGGTCTTTGAGGGGGATGCACTGGAAGGGATGAAGACGGAACAATGGGCGGGGGGGATGTACCTGTTGAAGATTGAACGGGAGGGAAAAGAAAAGGTCCTGCGCTTGGTCAAAGAATGATCCAGTGACCTACATGGGGATGTTAAACGCACCAAGGCCACCTCTACGGGTGGCCTTGGTAAGCGTATAACCATTGGGATCAACCAGAACGGTGAGGAATAATAGGTGTTGATCCCACGAAGTGAACTTGTGATAATCTTCGCTCAAAAATTGTGATAACGGCGAGCCCAGGATGGTTTCTATCAGTCGACATTGCGGGTAACGGTTCCCGTCGGGAGGCCAGCGGAGTTGTTGGCCATGTCGTAGGAAGTACCGACCATGGTGCCCGTCGCAGGAGAGCTGCCGGAAAGCGGCTTCAAGGTAAAGGGAGCGGTGCTGTTGTCCGGAACCGGCTCGACGGAGACGACGATCGGCATGTTGGTGAGGTCGACCGGGAAGGTCAGGCCAGCCGGAGCATTCATGATGAAATCTTCGCCGGGGTAGGGCGGAGCAGCTTCGGGGCCGCTGAAGATGGCGCTGTTGTCAGGGGCATTGCCGCTGGTGAAGGTGCCGGTGGAGATGGGGGTGCCATTGATGACAGCCCAGCCTTCGTAGATCCAGCCTTCGGCCAGGGCGGGCAGGTTCAGACCAGCCGAACCATTGTCGATGAACCAGACACCGCTGAGGTCGTCGGTCATGTCGCTGGTGGTCGGAGTGGCGATGAGGAAGGCACCGGTGGCGCTGCTGAAGTCAGCCACGAGGTCGGTATTGACGGTGGCGACATCGCCACTGAAATCGCCGGAGAGGTACTTGACGGCGGAGGGAGCTGGGTCGCTGTCCGGAAAGGGCTCGATGGAGAGAACGAATGCCGTAGCGGATTCGATGTCAATGTCTTCCAGCGCAAATTCAGTTTGGGAGAGGGCGCCGTCAGCATCCACGGAGAAGGTTCCCGTGCTAACGGGGCTGCCGTCGATCATGACCCAGCCTTCGTAACGGAAGTCAGCGCCTACATCTTCGAGGCCATTCAGTCCAAGCGTCAGGGTCGGGTCTTCTTTTTTGCATCCAGCAAAAACCAGGGCCAGCATCAAGGTTAAAAAAATTGTGTTCTTCATTTTAATTATTAGTTGTAGTGTAATGCGATCAATAACAGGACATTACGTCCGGGAGGCTTTCCGAGACAAAGGTTTTCAGTTCAGCCAGGGGAAAAAGTCCCTCAAAGCGTCGGAGAAGCTGCCCGCAGTGGACGACGTAGAGGGTAGGCACCCGGGAAATCCGAAATTCTTCGAACAGGGCCGGGTAACGATCTCCATCTACGCTGTACGCCACGACTGCGCCGCCATGCTCCGCCAAGACTTCCTCCACATGGCCTCTCATCATCTGAGAGGTTCCGCTGCCGTCCCGCATGAACAGCAGGAGCAGAAGCTCATTTTGCTGTTGCCAGTCGGTGGGTAGAGGATGGAGTGTTTGGGTCATGTGGGGCAATGTTCTGTGTTTATGCTTCCCTTTAGTCCAAGCTCTGTGCCAGTAGAAAGGAGAGGGGATGAAAAAATGTGTAAGTCGCTGTTTTTTAGGGAGTAATAATTTTTGAAAAGTCCGCTCCAAAACGGATTCCCGAAAAATATTCCCGATATTTCGTGAATTCCCCAAAAATTGAGAGCTTTCGGCATGGACGATTCAGCCTTTCCTTTGCCATTTTCCCTTGACGGTCATGCCCCCGAGAACCATGACCAGCCCGTTTTGCTGTTTGATCAACAGGGCCGGATTCTGTTCGCCAATGCCAGTGCCGTCGACCTGTTCGGATATTCGGCCGAAGAATTTTCCTTTCTCCGCATATTCGAAATCAGCCCCGAGGTCAACCAGGAGAATTGGTTGTCCTTTTTTTCCCTGTCCGAAAGCCTTCCCATCTATTTTCGCCTCAAGAACTGGCACCTGGTCCGGGCCTTGGTCCGCCCCGTGGAAATGGACGAGGGGGAAGATGCCCGCGTGGTATTTTGGTGGGAGTCCTTCTCCCGCGATTTGGAGGATGGGGAACGCCTCCGCGAATTCCACCACGACCTGGGCAGCCCCGAGAAATTGGCCCGCATGTCCCACTTCACCATCCAACGCGCCAACGACGGCATCTTTTGGATCAACAGCAGCGGCGAAATCACCCACGTCAACGAGGCCGCCTGCCGCCGCCTGGGCTATACCCGCGGCGAATTGACCTCCATGCTCATCTTCGACGTCAACCTCAATTACGATCCCTCCCGGTTGGGCGCGGCCTTCGAAACGCTGCGGGCCCAGGGGACCATGCTCTCCGAATCCAGCCATACCACGCGGGATGGACGGGAGATTCCCGTGGAGATTTCATCCAACTATATCTACTTCGAGGGGGAAGAATACACCTGCTCCATTGTGCGGGACATCAGCGAACGCAAGCGAAAGGAAGCGGCACTGCGGGGCGCATTCCATGAGATTCAGGAATTGAGAGAGCGTTTGGAGGCGGAAAACAACTACTTGCAGGAAGAGATCAAGGTCTCGAACGATTTTGGGGAGATCATCAGCCAGAACCGGTCCATGCAGCAACTGTTTCGGGAGGTGGAGCAAGTGGCCACGACCCAGGCAACGGTCTTGATCCTGGGAGAATCCGGGACCGGCAAAGAGCTGATTGCGCGGAGTTTGCACCACCTCAGTCCCCGCAGCGACCGCCCCATGATCAAGGTCAATTGTGCGGCGCTGCCGGCCTATTTGATCGAAAGTGAACTGTTCGGGCACGAGAAGGGAGCCTTTACCGGCGCCCTCCAGCGCCGGGCCGGCCGCTTCGAACTGGCCCACCAGAGCACCATTTTCCTGGATGAAATCGGAGAAATGCCCTTGGAATTGCAGTCCAAATTGCTGCGGGTCTTGCAGGAAGGGGAGTTTGAGCGCTTGGGTGGGGGAGAAACGATTCGGGTGGATGTCCGGATCATTGCCGCAACGAACCGGAAGTTGGAGAAGGAGGTGGAAAAGGGAAAATTCCGGGAGGACCTGTACTACCGGCTGAATGTATTTCCTATTTCCTGTCCCCCGCTGCGGGACCGGCTCGACGACATCCCCATTTTGGTGCGGCACTTTTGCCAGAAGATGGAGCCCCGCATCGGCAAAAAGATCGATCATATCCCCCAAAAGGTGCTGGACCAGCTCCAGGCCTACCATTTTCCCGGAAACATCCGGGAGCTGGAAAACATCATTGAGCGGGCGGTGATCCTCTCCCGCAATGGAAAATTGCAGTTGGGGAACTGGTTACCGCAGCCGCCCAAGCGGCAGGTAGATCCGGAAAACCTCCCCACATTGGAGGAGGTCAACCGGCAGCACATCGTCGAGGTGCTGAAATTGACCCGCTGGCGGGTCAGTGGAGACGGTGGCGCCGCAGCCATCCTGGGCCTCAAACCGACGACCTTGGAGTCGCGGATGAAGAAGCTGGGCATCCGCCGCAGCAATGAGGCGCAGTGAGGGGGAAAATCCCCCTCTGACTATTGCAGCAGCGGCAGAAAGACCGAAATCTTGTAGAATTCAGGCGCAATCGGACCTTCGTAGAGGTTCTTACCCGCCGAAATCCGCAGGGAATAGCCCTTGCCCGCCGTCATGCGCAGGTATCCCCCCAGCCATTGGTAGACCGAAGCCGGATCTCCACCGGTGACCCGCGTATTCACGAATTGCTCGTAGTGGCCCCCCAAGGCGAAGTGATCGTTGATCCGTACGCCGGGCAGCACCCAGTTCAGAACGAAATCCTGCGTCACCGGGCCTTCTGACCGCAGAGACTTGTAATAGGACAGGTAAAACTCCGTTTCAAACCGGCCTTCGTTGAAAAGGGCGAACAGGCTCGGAACAATACCATCTCCGATCACATTCTGGGAGCCGCCGGACAGGAATTTTCCATTGGTAAATCCGAGCGAAGGATTGAGGAACAAACGGTCATTGGCCGCTTTGAAGCCCAGCCCGGCGCCATATTCGAACCAGAGGTCACCCCCGGATTCCTGCGTTCCAAAGGCCGGATTCGTCCAAAAGACGCCGTAGTAGGTAAAGCTGAGTTTGCTGTTCAATCCAAAACTTCCGAGCACCAACGGATAGAACCCGGCGGCATTGTTTTGGAGGACCTGGACGGCGAAGGTGGCGGGAAGTTTTTCTTGTTCCCCGTCTTCCTGGGGCGCAGTCATCGAATCCGTCACTGCCACCGGCAATTGGTGGGGGAGGAGGATTTTCAGGGAAGATCGTTGAGCGAAGAGGGCCCCGGAGAACAAAAGGAGGAGGGGCAGGATAGCATATTTCATGGGATTAGGATTTGAGGTTGAATAGAAGGAACAAGGAAATGTTGGATGGTCCGGGCCACTTCCGAGGCCTGGGGACCCAGGTGGAGGTGGTGGTCGCCGGGGAGCTTGTGGAGCTCCAAATGGCGGAAGTGCTGGAGGCGTTCGGCCTTTTGCCCCTCTCCGAACAGCCCTTGCTGTCCGAGGATCAGACAGGTCGGGGCTTTGATTTGGCGGATAAAGGCGTGGATGGTGGCCTCGTCGGGTTCCATATAGGCGGGCAAGGCGAGCCGGGGATCGTTGCGCCAGCGGAATCCGCCCTCGACGGGCTCCAGGCCGCGGCGGAGCAGGATGGCCGCCGCCTCGCGTGTCAGGTCCCCAAACTTTCCATTTTGGCGTTCCGCCACCGCTTCATCGAAGCTGGCAAACTGGGGCTGTTCGCCCTCCGAAAACCGCGCAATGGGGCTGTTGAAGGCCAGCATCCGGCGCCGGATGGCCTGCCGCAGGTATCCGGGCAAGCGGTCGGAGGCGACCGAAAAGGCCGCTCCGAATCCGTCGATGAGGACGAGCCGCTCTACTTTTTGGGGAAAGGTCCCCGCGAACCAGGTGGCGATCCCGGCCCCCATCGAATGGCCCATCAGACTGAAACGGCGCCAGCCAAGTTGGTCCACGACTTCGGCCACGTCGGCGAGGTGGTCCCAGAGGTAGTAGGAGCCACCGGCAGGCCGATGGCCGGACAGGCCGTGACCGGCCAGGTCCAGCGCCACCAGGCGGCAACCAGTGAGTTCCTGCGCGAGCAGGTCATACGTATTCGCGTTGTCGAGCCAACCATGCAGGGCCAGCAAGGGCATCCCGTCTTCCGGTCCCCAGACCTTGGCGGCCAGGGTACCCGAGGTCAACTCAAAACGCATTTCGCGGTAGGGAAGCGTTTCCATCACGCGATCGTTTGGGGCGAAGACAATTCGGGGGCGCTCGTCGCGGCAATGGCCCGTTCCCGCAGGGCGAGGTAATTGAACTTACCATTGGGGGTCAACGGGAAAGCGGGCACGATTTCCAGCCATTCGGGGACGGAAGGACTGGCCAGGCCCGATTTGCAGTACGCTTTCAGGTCGGCCAACGAAGTCGTTTCTCCCGGGACCAGGGTCATGAAGGCATAGAGGGCATCTCCAAATTCGGGATGGGGCACTCCCATGACGGCCGCGTCCTTGACCGCCGGATGCTGGTACAAGAAATCTTCGGTTTCTTTGGGACTGACCTTGATGCCCCGCGACTTGATCATTTGATCCATGCGGCCCAGGAAATAGAGGTAACCCTCTTCGTCCACCATGCAACGGTCGCCCGTGTACAAGACTTTTTCCCCCGGCAAAGGCCCATCCTTCAATTTCTCGGCGGTTTTCTCCGGTTTTTTCCAGTACCCCCGCATCACAGTTCCTCCCCGGATCACCAACTGCCCCGGCTGATTGGCCCCGAGTGGTTGGCCCGCTTCGTCCACGATCCACAATTCAGTATTGGGAATGGCAAAACCAACACTTCCGGGCTTCCGGTCGATGTCCTCCGGAGGCAGCCAGGTACAGCGCTTGCATTCCGTGAGTCCATACATGGAGAAAATCTTGGCATTTGGGAGGGCGACCTTGATTTCGTCGATGTGCTTCTGCGTCAGGGCGGCACCGGTATTGGTCACGGCCCGAATGGAAGACAGGTCCAAACCGAATTTCTTGTTTTGGGTGCAGAGCAATGAAAACAGGGTAGGGACAGCGGGGAGAATGGTGGCTTTTTCCGAAGCAATTTTCTTCAAAAACAGCACCGGCCAGGCCACATCCTTCTCCAAAAGCAAACTGGCACCTACCCGGGCCGTCAGGATGACCTGGTACAGCCCGTAATCAAAGGAGAGGGGCAGGGCACAAATCACCTTGTCCGCCTCTTGGTAGTCAAGGTAGGTTCCCAGGGATTCGGCGGCGGTGATCATGCTGCGGTGGGTGTGCATCACTCCCTTTGGTTCCCCGGTCGAGCCAGAGGTATAGATGATCATGGCCAGATCGATGTCGATGTGCTGGGAAGGCACCAGCTCAGGGGAAGGGCCTTGCATCACGTCGCGCAGGGAAATGGTCCCGGCGGGAAGGGCTTCTTCCGGCGCGCTCTCCCAGATGATTTGCTTCAGGGAGGGAATCCGGCCCAGCAAACCAGGCAGGTCGTCTTCCTTGCGGTCCGACGTCACCACCAGGGTATGGGCACCCGAGTCCCGGAGGACGTATTCCAATTTGGCGGGCGGAAGGTCACCCCCGATGGGGCATACGACCGCTCCCATTTTGAGCGTCGCCCAAAAAGCAATTGCCATTTCGGGAACATTGCCCAGGCAGAGAACGACCCGGTCGCCCCGTTGGACGCCCCTGGCTTGCAGGCAAGCGGCAAAATGGTCGGAGCGTTCATCCAACTCCTGGTAACTCAGCCGGTCCTTTCCGGCGAGGAGGGCCAGTTTGCCCGGCAATCGCCGGGCAGTCTGACGGAGGTAATTTTGCATTCCTGGTACCATGGCTCAGATCTTGGTCTTGACAGAAGGAGAAATCTCGATCGGCGCCAATTCCCCTTCGATGTACTCGGTCATCGTGGTGGGGGTATTGAAATGGCGGGCTTCCAGCGTACCGGCCTGGACGATGAAGCCTTCAATATGGTCTTCCAGGTACATCAACAGGTCCATCGAGGTGACCGAATCGATGCCCAAGTCGTTCTTCAAATGGGCCTCGGCTGGGATGGGAGCGTCGGCGGGAAGTTCCAGGACCGAACGGAGGGCGTCCTGGACGATGGAGAAAATATCGTTGTTCATGATCTTGAATGATTGTGAGGTGGAAAAAAGGAGTTAAGCGAGTTCCTTGGAGGCATCGCGGGAAAGAAGGGTGGGGAAATCGAGGAGCAAGTGACGGGAAATGATGTCCTTGGCTTCGTCCCGGTGGCGGATCAGGTAGGGCTTCCCGCCCATGACCATGACCTCGGCCGGGTGTCCCTGGCTGTGGAAGAGCACCGGAGAAGCGGTAGGCCCGTAGGCACCCGACGCGGTGATGGCAATCAAATCTCCGACTTGGGAAGCCGGCAAATCAATGTTGCGGGCGGTCAGGTCGTCGGGATTGCACAGGGGACCAGTCACCTGGTAGCGGTCTTCTGCTCCGCCGGCCTCGGCGGAGAGGTTCTGCATGGGAAAGTTCCTTCGCACCACCTGGCCGACGCCCGTCGCGGACATGTGGCAGTGCGTACCCCCATCCGTAACCAGAAAGGTCTCGCCGTAATTGGATTTGATGTTGTTGATGCGGGAAACGAAAATGCCCGCCGTTCCGGCGATGAAGCGGCCCGATTCCATGATGACGCGGACTTTCGGGAAGCGGTGGTGGAATTCGGTGAACAGGGGCTTCATCAGCATCTCCAATTCGCCTTTGTCCAATTCCTTGTCCCGACCGAAATAGGGAATGCCCATTCCGCCGCCCACATCCACCATCGAAAAGACCTGCCCAAATTTGCGGCTCAGGTTGTCGAAGAGGTTGAGGATATTGCGGGTGTTCTCGTAAATGGCGCTGGCGCTCAGGATGCGGGTGCCATTGTACACGTGGATGCCGCGGATATGGAGGTTGGGGAGGCTGAGGTAGTTCTCGAATTGGTCGAAGACCCGGGCCTCGGTGATCCCGAATTGGGTGGGGCGGCCGCCCATTTTGAGCGGGGCACCCGCCACGGCAAAGCTCGGATTGATCCGAATGGCGATGTGGGCCACCGTCTTCATTTCTCCCGCGAAGCGGGAGACGCGGTACAACTCCTCTTCGGATTCGATGACCAGCGCAAAGATGTCCAGTTCCAGCGCCCGCCGGATTTCCGCTTCGCGCTTGGACGGGCCGAGGAAGATGATGTTTTGGGGTGATACGCCCGCCTGGAGGGCGATTTCGAGCTCTACCAGGGAGCAGACCTCCGCACAGGCACCTTCCTGGTGCAGGCGACCGACCAAGGAAATGTTGGGATTGACCTTGAGGGCGTAGAAGACGTCGACGAAGTCGGGGAGGCAATTTTTCAGGCCCCAGTAATTGGAGACCAACTCATCGCCATCGTAGATGTAGAGGGGAGTCCCGTAGGTTTGGGCGATGGATTCCACGCTCAAGCCCTGAATGCTTTTGAAATCTTTCATGGGAGCTTATTGGTCGGAGTTGAACATGTCGTAGTGGATCAGCCATTCGCCATCGACCTTCTTCCAGAGGATGGTGTAGGAGCCGAGGAAAACGGGGGCGGGATTGCCGTTGACGTAGCCTTTCATGTGGGCCCGTTGGAAAGCGGAGGCCATGCCTTCCTGGAATTCCAATTCGTCCTGGAAGAATTCGACGCGGTCAATTCCCTGGACGCTCTGCTTGAATTCGGCGGCAATTTCTTTTCTCCCCACCCGCGGCTTCACTCCGGGCTTCATGAAGATGCCATCCTCCGTATATTCCTCCGAAATGCCCACATAATCCTTCTTCGCCCACTTGGACTCGAAGCGACGGTCGGCAATGTCAATGAGTTTTGCCTCGGCCATCAGCGTTTTTTCATCCACTTTCCCCCGGCCGTAATAGGTAATTTCAGAGCTGGGCGGGAGGTCGGAATTGAACATGTCGTAGTGGATCAGCCATTCTCCGTCGACCTTTTTCCAGTAGATGATATAGGAGCCTTCGAAAATGTGTTCCTTTTTTTCATCAACATAACCCTTCATGTGGGCCCGTTGGTAGGCGGAGGTCAGGTCGCCGTAGAATTCCAGCTCGTCCTGGAAAAATTCGACCCGGTCGACGCCCTGGACGCTCTTCTTGAATTCGCCCGCGATGGCTTCCCGGCCCACCTTGGGAGTGACGCCCGGCTTCATGAAGATCCCGTTCTCGGTGTACTCCATGGAAATACCAACGTGGTCCTTTTTCTGCCATTTGGATTCGAAGCGCCGGTCGGCGATGTCGATCAATTTGGCTTCGGTGAGCAGGTTGTTTTCGCTGATTCCACTGGCATCGCCATAGAAAAGCACTTTGGAGCCTTTGTAGTCGATTTTCAGTTGAGCGGTCTGGGGATGGGGGGCCTTGGGTTGGGCCTTGAGCCCGCCCGCAAGCAGCAGGCACAAGCAAAGCCATGCCCCCGACAACATCAGGTTGCGTTTCATACGTACAGTAATTTTTGTGTGAAAAATTGAGCTAAGACGGCATTTCATTTACCGATGCCCAATGATAGACCGCAGAGATCACAATTTGATCCTGAAAATCTCACAAAAGTATCCCAGCCTCTGGGTTGTGAGGGAGGGGAAAGGTCAAGGAAAGGCTAAGTTTTTGTGATTCAGTGTATTGTGCGGTGGCGGTGCCCTGGTGGAGCGCCATGATCTCCCGAACGATGGCCAGCCCGTAGCCCCGATTTGTCGCCCCGGCCCCACTGCTGACTCCCCGTTCGAAGATCCGGGGCAGCAAGTCGGCGGGGAGCGGTGGGGTAGAATTGGAGATGCTGCACCCTATTCCCGAGGGAGAATCGAAAAGTTTAACTTCGACGGTGCCGTTTTTGTTGGTGTGGCGGATCGCATTTTGGAGAAGATTTTGGACGGCGCGCTGGACCAATGAAGGGTTCCCACGGATGATGCAGAGGCTTGAAGGCTCCGGAGCAAGGAGCTGGATGTCGGCATTTTTCAGGCTCGGCCGGTACATTTCCAGCAGCTCAAAGACCATTTCTGCTAGTGAAAAGGTCTCTTGCTCAATATTCCCGTCCAGCATTTTGCCCATATGGTTGAGTTCGGTGATCATCTCATCCAGGTGCACACTCAGCCCAACGATGGCCTGGGCGTACTCATAATTGGGCGTAGTGGTGGCCGTGGTCCGGAAAGTCCCAATGATTTCGGCGTACCCCTGCATGGCACTCAGAGGCGCGCGCATGTCATGGGCCAGGTACTCCAACCACTGAGCTGTGGTCTTTTCCTGTTCCTTCAATTGCAGACACCGCTTTTCCAGCCCCACCAGAATGTCTTTGAAAGCCCGCGTCCCAGTAAGGAAGAGGCATTTCCCCTCGAGTTGAAGGTCGATTTCCAGTCGGGATTCCTGGGCCCGAAGAAACTTCTTCAGCACCCATAAATTGTTGCCCCAGATGAACATCACAGTGCCGGTGGCAACCGATAAAACTCCTAGCAGGATCAAGGTGGGAGCGCTCATGGCTATCTTTTTGAACAGGGTCCCCGGGGCCGCAGCATAAAGGCGGGAAAGCGTCGGGCGAACTCAGAAAGGGCAGCCATTTTGGATGGAGGAGGGCTAGGCGAAAAGGAAGGAGGGTGGGAAAGGAGGGTTCTTGGAGGGAGGCCGGAAGAATGGGCACCAGTTCGACAATGGAGGAAAGGTGAAATACAGACGTAGGTAAAGCGGCCCGGCCTGGAGCCGTGCAATGCTTTGAAAGCGAAAATTGTTCATATTCAGATCATTACGGACAAAAAATTACCTGGCGGTCAATTGGATAGGTTTTGAACGGTCTTTTCAGATTGCAGAGGCGGGTACGGGCTCTTCCCGGAATTTGTATCCCAGGCCCCAAACGGTGGTGATAAAGGTCGGGCGAGCGGGATCGGGCTCAATCTTGGTCCGGAGTCGGTTCACCAAGCTGTTGACGGTGTGTTCGAACCCCTGAAACTGGTATCCCCAGACCAGGTCGATCAATTGGCTGCGGCTGAAGGTGCGTCCCGGATGGGAAGCGAGCAGGGTGAGGAGGTCGAACTCTTTGGGAGTGAGGGAAACTTTTTTGCCGTCGGTCAGGACGGTCCGGCCGACCCGGTCAATTTCCATGTTGGAGCGGACGATGGGTTGGTAGTCGATTTCGGGAAATGGGGGACGGATTTGCAGCCTTCGCCGAGCGACAGCCTTGATTCTGGCCTCCAGCACCCGGCCCCGAAACGGCTTGGAAATGAAGTCGTCGGCCCCCATTTCCAATCCCAACACCACATCAATCTCGTCCTTCTTGGCAGTGAGGATAATGATGGGAGTATTGACCTTGTCCTGCCGCAGCTGGCGACAGATGTCCATGCCATCGCCATCGGGCAGCATCAGGTCCAGGATGATCATCTGGAACTCCTGGGTTTTACCCAAGGCCATGCCCTCCCTTGCCAGCGGGGTATGGGAAGTCTCATACCCCAATTGCTCCAAATGGAATTCAATGACCTGCGCAAGATCGCTATTGTCTTCGATCAGCAGTGCCTTTTTCATGTGTAACGGTACTCTGGTGCTTCAATTTGGGAGAAAAAAAACAAAGGGAATGCTAGAATTTTGACATTTTCGGAGTTAGGTGGTGGATAAACTCAAGTGTTTGTCCATTTTGGATTGACTTTTAGGCAAGAAAAGTAAATCCCGCCTGCATTTTTCGACACCAGCAAAACCAAATTCGAATGACAGAATTGGAACTGATCATTGACCTCCATGTAGGTGCGGAACGACAAGGTCCGGGGAGCGAAGCCGAGACCTTGAAGGCGCTGGACCTTACGAGTTTGCCCTCGGAACGGCCCTTGAAGGTGGCCGACCTGGGGTGCGGGACTGGGGCTCCAACCCTCACGCTGGCGCGCGAGCTGGAGGGACAGATCACGGCCGTCGATCTGTTCCCCGAATTTTTAGACGTCCTGATGGAGCGGGCCAAAGCCGAAGGATTGGCCGGGAAGATTCATCCGTTGGCTCAATCCATGGAGGAAGCGCCCTTTGCTGCGGAATCTCTGGACCTGATTTGGTCGGAAGGTGCGATTTACAACGTGGGATTTGAGCGGGGCATCCAGCTGTGGCGCCCCTTTCTGAAGGTCGGCGGCTACCTGGCTGCGAGTGAACTCACGTGGACCACGGGCACCCGGCCCGCAGAGATTGAGGACTATTGGACGCAGGCGTATCTGGAAGTGGGGACGGCGGGAGAAAAAATCCAGGAGTTGGAGCGGCATGGCTATGCCCTCACGGGCTATTTCTACCTGTCACCGGACAGTTGGCTCCAGGGCTATTACGAGCCGCTGGAAGCGCGATTGGATGATTTTGTCGCGCGCCACGGCCAGGCTGAGCTGGCTCAGAAGGTCGCCTCCGACCACCGGTCGGAGATCGAATGGTACCGTCGTTACGGGGAGTATTTCAGTTATGGGTTCTATGTGGGCCGCCGGGACGCCTAGGAAACCTTGTCTACGATCTGTTCCGCGCCGTAGATCGCCGCACCAATGATGCCCGCGTTGTTTTTGAATTTGGCGGGGACCACCGGGACATCCACATTGAAATAGGACTCGAACTTCTCGAATTTTTTGCTGATGCCGCCACCGATGATGAACAGGTCGGGCGAGCAGATCAGATTGGCGTGGCGGAGAAATTTATTGAAGCGCTTGGCCCACTCCTTCAGGCTCAACTCTTCTCTTTTGCGGGCCGAATCGGCCGCATAACGCTCAAAAACGTCGCCGTCGGTATAGTAAACGCGGCCGAGTTCCAGGTTGGGGACCAGGGTGCCATTGAAAAAGAGGCCGGTGCCCAATCCGGTTCCGATGGTAACCATCAGAACCTTGCCCGGGTGCCCTTTTCCCGCTCCCAAATTGACCTCAGCAATTCCGGCCAGGTCTGCGTCGTTGGATACAACGACCTGAGAGCCGGGAACTTGTTGTTGGAACAATTCATCCACCTGCACATCCAGCCATTCCGGGCTCAGGTTTCCGTGGGTCATGCACTTGCCGCGCTTGACCACGCAGGGGAAGCTACATCCGATGGGCCCTTTCCAGTTCAGGTCCTCGACCAATTGTTTGAAGGTTTGGGCAACGGCCGCCGGCGTAGAGGGCTTGGGAGTGGGAATCCGGTGACGGTCCGACAACAACTCGCCGGTTCTAATGTCTACGATGGCCGCCTTCATGCCGGAGCCTCCAATGTCTACACCCAATATTTCCATTGTCTCTGTATCTTTATTACCAGGGGCGGTCGCCCAATTTCAATTCTACCCGAAAATAATTCCCCCCCTGCATATCTCCTAAGAAATTCGGGTCAAACCTTGGCCAATTTCAGGTCGAACCCGCCTTTTGGGGGAGTTTGAGGAAGAGAAATGGGAAAAAGAGGAACAAAAATGAAAAATCAGGAGGCTTGGTTGGTGATGCCATTGCTTGTTCTCCTCGCATTTCATTTCCCGTATCCCCCTAAAACAGATTTAAGTGACAAGGGATTTATTTTGAGCTTTCGTCTGGCGGAAAGAATAGAGTATTTAGCCCTAAAAGTTTTGACCTGCATCAGTACCCAGGGGGAATTCTTCGGGCATAAACCTTTCGACTGAATCAGGAATTTGTATAACTTGTCAGAAGGAAAGCATTCCGCAAACAAATCATCGACCCAGCCAGTCAAACAACCGCTATTTATATCCTGGCCAGGCCGAACAACTACAATAATGAGTTTTCAGTGATTCCCAATTGGTGCCAACGGACCAATACCTAAGGTTAAGTATCGACTATCAATAATAGAAACGCAGAACTATTCGACGTATGAAAACAATCGGTCTCCTATTGGGGGTATGGCTATTTGCCCTTGCCCCTCCTTTGTGTGCCCAGATGGCGCAAATCAACGATTTCTCCAGTGCCCAGTTTGACTTGTGTGGCGAGGGGGACTCCCTTCGCCTCCAAATTGTCAACACCGGTACCAATTCCATGGACAGTCTTCGCCTGACGGTAGACCTTCCCGAAGGAATGGCCTACGTGACGGGGTCAGCGGCCCCGATTGTTAGCGAAATTGATACTTCGGATGCCGATACGCCGGTCGTGGGACTGGCGGACATTCCGGCCGGAGATACGGTATTGGTGACGATGTTGGTGCGGGCGGGTTGCAGCACCGACTTGAACGACCTGGACATTCAGTACGACCTGCAATTTGAGCAGGGCGGGAGTCCTTTTCTCCTCAGCCACCTCCAATTGATCAATTCTTTTGGCGTGCCTTCATTGGCCATTCTGGCGACTTCGAATACCGCCGCTCCCTTCATGAATGTGGGGGATACCTTTACCCACCGCATCACACTCTACAATGGTTCTTTTGTGGACATGCAATGTTTCGAATTGCTGGACATTTCCGACCCGGGACTGGATGTGGTGGCGAGCAATTTTGGGACGCTGAGCCAGAATGGAGATACGACCTGGTTGAGTTCCGATACCCTGGTGCCGGCCTCGGACAGCATTGTGATTGTGCTGACGAAGGTGGTGCAGGGCTGCGGTGGTCATGCGACGACTTTTCAGGTGAATTGGGGCTGTAAAGGGGAGTTGTGCAATCAAATTGTGCGGAATGAAGGCACCTTGACACAGGTGGACCCCTTTTCCATTGCGATTGGTCGGGACCGGACGATGAATTTTGAGCTGTCTACCTGTCGTCCCGATACGGTGACTTTTTACTATGTGAACACTGGAACCGAACCCAATTTGCCTGGCTCTGCAACCATCTACAATATCCGGGTGGGCCTCGGCTTCAATCAAAACCAGTACCGGAATTTCGATTGGGTGGAGATGTACGATTGGCATGTGGGAGGCACCCCGGTGGCTCCTTCGACCATTTGCGATTCCCTCAATCCCTGCTACTGGAATTTTGAATCGAGCCTGACATCGGATCCGGATGGCCCGGGTGGACTCAGCGACCTGGATGGAGATGGTTTTTTTGATGACCTCGCCGTAGGAGATACCTTGCTCATGACCTTTTCGATGCGGCAAAATACCTGCTGGGCTGATTCTTGTCCGGGGAGCAATTGGGCTGGGAGCATCTTCACCCGCCTGTATGGGGAAGACCAATGCGGCGACCAGGTGACGTCCTTCTACTACTGGCATATATGGGGGTATGCAAAAGGTTCATTGTCCCAAAACACGAGCGTCGACCAGGTGGACATGGAAGCCGGGCCGGGGGGAGATACCCTGACCCAACGGATTGAGGTGGTCCACTACCGTCATTTCAACCGGTGCACGGAGAATCCCCTCTCGACCTTTTACATGGTGCTCCCGCCCGGGGTTTCCTTCGTGGGGACTCCCCGTTGGAACAATATTCCGGTCAACCTTGCCGACATTACCCTTTCCAACGATACTCTGTTCTATACCCGCTCGGTGGACATTCTGTACGGAACCCGATTCATCATGGATGTTGAACTGGTGGCCGATTGCAGTGCGCCCTCGGGATTTCAGGCCATTGATTTCGGGATGTATTTGATCTGCGATACGACCTGCCCCTGTTTTGAGGTCGTGGCCTGCGGGACAGCGGTTCCTTTCTATATACACGGTTGCGACGTCACCGACTGCCTGGGGGCCCAGGCCCGGGGCTTCAGTTTGCAACGCCACAATTTTGGGTGGGCCAATGCCGCCCGCACCATTCCGGCCGATCCGCTGGTGCATACCAATCTCCGGACGGACAATGTCATGACCTACGATACCTTGGCGATGCACCTGCCGGGGATCATGGGCCGGGTGACTTATGACAGCCTCCACGCCCAATTCCGCTACCATTCCAGTGAACGCCCAGGTCAATTTTTCTATGATTTTCTGGAAGGCAATGTGGAGGTCTACGATTCCAACGGGGTATTAAAGGGGACGTGTGCATTGCCCAATGCCGATACCACGGTGCTGCTGGATACCGTTTACTACGATTTCAATTTGGACCGGGTCAGTTGTGGCTTCTCGTATGAGCCGGGGGACTCCCTGGACCTGCGCGCTTATTTCCGGGTAAGGGACGATATTGTTCCGGCGACGCCTTATGCAATGCCGGTGGAATTTACGCAGGGCTATTACCGGGCTGATTCCTCCAATGTCCTGGAGATTTGCGAACGCTGGCACAACAGTCCGATTTATCTGTTGGTTCCGGACCCTGTGGTGGCCATCAATACAGGGCCGCCCTGTACCGGCTGGGGAGGATCCCACCATCCCTGGACGCGGTGCGAACCGATGTGGCTCAAGGTCGGCCTGGCGATGCAGCCCAACAATATGAATTGTTGGTCCTGCGATTTCTTCCCCGGGGAATGGCGCGACGTGGCCGATTTTGACACCCTGCGGGTGGTTCTGCCGGAAGGTCTGGCCTGGGTGCCCGGCACTTCGAGTTACTACAATTGGTACTACGGCGAGTCGGTTGCCATCTCGGATCCCATCATGGTGGGCGATACGATGGTCTTTCCCAAGCCAGTGGGCGGCTTTCCGAGTGGCTCCTCCGGATGTGACTACCGCCGCAACCTCCAGACCGTTTATTTCCAAATCCTCCCCGAATGTCCCTGGGATTTGTCGTCGGCGGATTCGGTGAAGGTCTTTATGGATTGGGACAATTACCTCTATGCTCCCGACCAACAAACCCATTTGGAACGGGATTTGGCTGCGCGGAATTTTCAGGTGGATTTTCCTTCTTATTCTTTCTCTGCCCTCACCGCCAACGCCATTGGTACGACCGACACCGCCGAATGGGTCCTCAATGTCCACAATGTCGGCACGACCTACGCCTCGGCGTACAACTATATATACTTCGCGGACAGTTCGGGGGTGATGGGAGACATTGAAGTGGTGGAAGTGTGGGAAGGCAGTACGCAATTGGCGCTGACGTCATTGGGGAATGGGCGCTCCTGGGCGGCATTGGACAGCATTCCTCCGACCACCGCCCGGCAATACCGGGTGCGCTTTACGTACAGCACCTGCGATTTTGACTCGATCACGGCCCATTTTGGCTACGGATGCAGCAATTACCCGGATTCTGCTTCGGCGGGAGCTTGTCTGGGACCACAAGTCACTTTGTACGTCCAGCCCGAGCCCTCGGATTTGCGGCTGGCCCTGGTGACCCAACCGACCGATTCGGTTGACCTCTGCGATACCCTGACCTACGAACTCGAGCTGCGAAATGTCCAGTTGGGTGAGGCCCGCGATTTGCTTTTCCAGGCCCTGCTTCCCTTTGGAGGAACCCCTTTGCAGGTCGTTCCTGGCTCGTCTGAGATTCGTTACCCCATCAACAGCGCTTCTTATTCCGTGATTCCGGATCCCAGCTTGGTGGGCGTGGATCAATACGAGTGGAATTTGCCGTCGAATGTGATTTTGAAGGGAATTGATTCGTTGAACAGCAGCCGCCTCACCTTGCGATTCGATCTCGTGACCAATTGCGGGGTCTTGACGGACAATGAAATACAGTTCTCATTTCGGGGAATCACACCCTGCCAGGATACCTTGTTTTCCTTGGCCCAGGTCGCCGATCCCCTTGACATCCGCGAAACCAGCGGGGTGCCGTATCCCTATTTCGTCGATGTGGAACCGATTTCCCCGCAGATCGATTTTTGTGACAGTCAGCCGGTGCTGGCCCTTTCGCTCATCAACCGCGGCAACGACTTGAGCGGTCCGTTGGGTTCGCCGGATCCGGATACGACGGGGCAGGATGACCATTTTCATTTGTACCTGCCTCCCGGCGTCACCTATGCTCCCGGGACCTTTACCGGCCTCAATGCCCATGGCATCCAGATCAATCCCGTGCCGGTCCAAACGCCCTATGGCACGTGGACCCGGGTAGAGTGGCAATTGCCTTCTGGCGTGGTGAAGCAGGACAGCATCAACTTTTTCCTGAACCTGACCGTCGACAACAATGTCTATGCCTGCGGCGATTCGATTGATGTGCGGATGCAGACGGTCGCCGGCATCGACGCCAGTTGCAATGGCTTGGCGACCTGCTCGGCCTATTTCAAAACGGGCGAGCTCTTTTCCGAAATGAACTGCGAATGCACGCTTTTGGACGAGTTCCGCATGGATTTGCAGGCGGAAGCAGCAGGCCAAGGCATTGGCTTGCGTTGGGCGGTGGACGCTGCAACCGAGGCGGACGCCTACGTGGTCTACCGGGGCGATTCCCCCGCCGAATTGGCACCGATCGCGACGAAAGCTCCGATTGCAGCGGAATCCTATTCCCATCTGGATCCGCAGCCGCTGCCCGGGCTGAATTTCTACCGGATCCAGCGCCGCGACGTCCTCGGCCAAACGCAGTGGAGTGAAGTCCGCTGGGTGGCCTGGGGCACCGCTGACTTGCGCCTCTTCCCGAATCCCGGGAATGGCACCTGCACGGCCGCCCTTCCGGCCACGGTTTCGGAAGTCGAGGTGGAAGCCGTGGACCTTTGGGGCCGCGTGCATGCGTTGGGGACGGTGATTCCGGCCGGAAATGAAGCGGCCCTGGACCTGACGGGCCTGGCGAATGGGCTCTATTGGATTCGGTTGACAAGTGGTGGCCAGGTTTGGGGGGCGCTTTACGAGAAGTTGTGACGGGTCACGGGATTTTCCTCCCCCGCCGGGTGACCGGTGGGGGAGGGGGATTTTTTGGGGTGGAGTTGAAAAGGATAGAGGGCTTTTTGAAGCAGATAACCTGTTTCTGTCGAGGAGGTGATTGGAAACAAAATCTCTCACCACCGGCGAGAGAAGTTCCTTTTTATGCCTTATGCCTTATGCCTTATGCCTTATGCCTTATGCCTTATGCCTTTTCCGATACACCCTCAATCGCTTCTGAAACATCTTTTCCAGCAATTCCACGTGGCGATCGCGGTAATCGATGATCTGGGGTCGGATACCGCCCCGTTGAGCCCGGCCAATATATTGAATCAGTTTCCTTTCCGAAGCGAGGGGAAACGGAAGAAATAACACATCGAATCCTGGAAAGTCCAGGCCTTCGCCCAATAACTGGCCAGTTGCGATGGCCAGGGTATAATCGCCTTGTTGCAGGCGTAAGACCTGCTTTTGGCGAAACATAGGTGATTGTCCGCCGTGAAGGGCAATTGCTATATCCGGGAAAGCCGTCGCCAGTTGGTCGACGTGGTTCCTGCGTTCTGTCAGGACCAGACATTTGACTCCTCGCTCCAAATGCTCCTGGACATCGGAGATGAGGAGGGCATTGCGATTGGGAGCGAGTGCCAAGGCAGAGCCGATAGCGGCAAAGTTGTCGGAAGCAGTTTCAGCCGGCAATTGAAAATGAGTGTGGCGGATATGGATGGTGAATGGCAATTCCCAATCCAATTGAAGGGGCGTAGAGAGTTGGGGTTGAATCTGGGGACCCATCAGGGTGTACATGAATTGCTCATCGCCCTGCTTCCGGGTGGGAGTGGCCGTGAGTCCAATCATCATGTGAGCCTGCAGTTGGAGTAGAACGGGGTGGAATTGGGGGGCAGCGGCGTGGTGGCATTCATCAACAATGACCGTCCCAAACTCGGATTTCCACGGAAGTTTGAGTTGAGACCGGGCCAAGGTTTGAACCATTGCGATGGTAATTTTCTCCCCAAGGACTTTCTTTTTTCCAGACAACTCCCCTATCTCTTCTCCTGGGATGCCGAGAAAATGCTCAACACCTTCACGCCATTGTTGGAGCAGGGACCGGCGATTCACAATGATCAAGGCCCGTTTCTGGTGTTCGGCAATGATCGCCATTCCAATGATGGTTTTTCCGCTCCCGGGTGGCAATACGATCACTCCTCGCTTTTCCGCCATTGCTTCTTCCAGGTATCTCTTTTGGGTGGGAGTAAGTTGAAAGGAGACTTGAAATTCAATTTTGGGATGGGAGACCTGTAAGCGGCGAATGATGGGTTCGAAATGGTGGGTTCGGCAAAACTCAAAAAAGGGATTCCTTAGCCCGAGCGGAAGCAAGAAATGGTCAAGGTCGGGCTGGACAATGGAAAGGAACTTGGGAGTGGAAAAAGTCGATTTGCCCATTCTCTTCCGAATGAAGTGGGCTGGATTGGGGATCGAGGTGGCTTTTACCAACCAGTCTTTTACTGGCTTTGGAAGGCCTGAACGGGAAATTTTGATGCAGGCTCCGATCTCAACTGTGAAGGGAGGGTTGGGCCGTTTGAGTTCAGTGCTCAGTCCCAGAATTTCAAGGCTACGTTGGATTTTTGGGGAGCCAATTCGTTGGATGGAGCGAAGGAATTCCCATTGGTCGGGGAATGGTGTCAAGGTCTTGGGATTGAGAAAAACGCTGTTCTGATCCTGGGCCGATTTTCCCTGAAGAGGCAATGCAATCAGGTTGCCAAGGCCTCCCTGCTTTAGGAAATCTTGGTTGGGAAATATACGGTCGAAACTGCTCTGGGAAGGCTTGGTCAGTGCCAGTTCAAGTAACTTTATGAAGATTTTACGGATCCATCGGGCAGGAATGGCTTCCCGGAAAAATATCCAAACGTGGGCTCCATTTCCCGATCGAGACCGCTCAAGATAGGCGGGCAGGCCATATTTTTGAAGGGTTCGGAGGAAGTTGAGCGAGTCCTGTTTCCAATTTCCCTTGTCAAAATCAGCTGCTCCAAAATAGACATGGTGGTCTTTGAGTAGGGGATACATTCCCACAACGATGTCTCCTTGAAGATGCTGGTGAATGATTTGATCGGTCAGTGGCGCGTATTGCTCCTTTTGAGAGGAAAGATAGGCTGGAGCATACCCCTTTCGTTCCCCATTTTCCCACCTCATCGCATATACATCCCCGCGCCCCCGAAACAAGGATCGGAACAATCGGATCTGGGTCTCTGCTGTCATTTGCTCATTGGAACGATGCTTTCGAATCGTTCTCGCCAAACCCGAAAGCCGTCTTTTCCCTGTTGGTGCTCGACGTACTCAAAGTTTTCCGGTCGGAGGCTTCGGTAACGATTTCGTCCCATCGCGTCAATTTGGGTGATTTCCCGTTCTGTTTCCGACTGTTTTTGGCGGAGCCATCGCGGGAGGCTGCTTGATGGCGGGTCGGGGAACCGCCAGATGTAGGTGGCAAGGTCTACCTTGTACGTTTCCAAGACCAAATAAGCGGTTTGAGGAAGGAGCAGGGTAAAGAGAAATGCAGGGTGAGGATGTAGAACGAATCGCAATCCCACTCCCCGGTGCACGAACTGTTGCTTGGCGAGGAAGCTCAATTCATGGAAATGGACCTCGGGATGGTCCTGAAGCATTTCATTGAGAAACGCCATTTCGTCGAGCCCATTTGCTTCTTGGTCCTGGTCCAGAATTTCCAAGGGGGAAGCGAAGATGCGTCCTGGATTACCGTTCCGAAACCCCTTCAATTCGGATTGCACGCCATAGTACTGGGCCTTTTGGATCAACTTCCCGTCGATTTTCCCCAACTCCGGAACCTTCAACTCTTGAACGGAATAGGTCCAGTTGCTCCATTTGGCGATGGTAATGGTCACCTTGAATTGCTTCTGGCGCAAGGCTCGAATGATGTAATGGGCGATGGGTTGGAACTCAGGCCTGATATTGTCCGCCGCCACACTGTACCAGCCTGAATCTTTCAGGCCATGAAAGTGCGTTTTCCCAATCTTAAAGGCAGCGCTTCCCTCTTCGAACCTGATTTTTTTGATCGGATAGTCGATCTCTTTCTGGATGGTTTCCGTGATTTTGGGAGAAAGGTCTGCGTCGACATCGGGAAAGTCGGTGGTGTTGAGTGGCTTGGGGCGTAATTCCCATTTTTCGCCTTCTTCCAGGCGGCGCAGCATCCGGGCCCCATTCTGGCAATGCGGGAGCAACGTTTTGCGGTATACCTGAAACAGACACTGCTCTACCGCTTCCTGCTCAAATGGTTCGAAATTGAACCATTTGAGCAGGGTTTTGGGGTGTTGGTCGTTCAGTGGATCTGGGGTCTTGACCTCGTAGTCAACGACTTTGAGGAGGGCAATTTTCTCATCTTCATTGTATTCTACGATTTCGGTTTTCCAGCAGGTGTTGGGTTTCAGCTTGTTTTTTGCGTAGGGAAAGGAGCTTTGGGTAATGGGGATGGAGAAGCCGTTTCCGTAGTGGAAGGCTTGGTCTTTGACTAGCAGGATGAGGGTTTTTCTCACGGGGGGAAGATACGTGATTTTGTCGCTGGTTGTTATTTGGGGGGGCACTTTAGTGACTGAAGTGGGCTGGAGTTGGGCGGGTTGGCTTTCTTTTTCCATTTTATTTCCCAATACAGGATGTGTTAAGTGGTTGTTGCTGAGTTGATTGTAGGTGGCGGGTAACAAGTGCTGGGTGGCTTTTGGTCGAAGAAAATGCGAATAAGAGAAAGATTGAGCGGTGCAATTCTTTTGTAGATTTGACACATGGAAATGAGCCAGCAATTTGCAGAAGTTTATGATTTGATCAGGCAGGCGCGGGAGCGTGCCTTGCGTGCGGTGAACAAGGAGTTGATCGAATTGTATTGGAAAGTGGGGGAATACATCAGCTTGCGGGTGGAGCAAGAGAAGTGGGGGAAGGGTGTGGTGAAGGAACTTGCGAGCTACCTCCGTCAGGCAGAACCAGATTTAAAAGGGTTCTCTCCCCAAAACCTATGGCGGATGAAACAATTTTTTGAGGCTTATGTGGGAAATGAAAAACTCTCACCACTGGTGAGAGAATTGTCTTGGACCAACAACTTGGTAATCCTTTCGCGGACCAAGGATGAAATGGAGCGGGAATTCTACCTGAGATTATCCATTCGGGAAAGGTATTCCAAACGGTCACTGGAAAGGGCTATCAATTCCTTGACATTTGAACGTGTCGTAACGACCGACCAAAAACTGTCACCAGCGGTTGCAGAATTGCATCCAGAGCTAAATGCACATTTTAAGGACTTGTATGTGCTCGATTTTCTAAACCTGCCTGATCAGCACTCCGAGAAGGAGCTACAAAAAGCAATCCTCTCAAACTTGAAGGATTTCATCCTCGAACTCGGAAGTGATTTTACATTTGTTGGCGAGGAGTACCGGATTCAGGTCGGCAACACGGATTTCTTCATCGATCTGCTCTTCTACCACCGCGAACTCCAATGCTTGGTTCCCGTCGAATTGAAGATTGACAAGTTCCAACCAGAGTACCTGGGCAAAATGAACTTTTACCTGGAGGCCTTGGACCGGGATGTCAAGAAGCCGCATGAGAACCCAAGTGTTGGGATCATTCTGTGTAAAGACAAGGACGATCAAGTGGTGGAATATGCCTTGGGTCGGAATATGTCTCCCACGCTGGTATCCGAGTACGAAACAAAGCTGATCCCGAAAGGGAAATTAAAGGCGAAGATGGAGGAGATTTACGCTTTGGCTGAGGCCGAGGGAGAATGACGAGGGAAAATGAAAAGAGATTGAAATATAATGGGGAAATACTCTCAACAATGTTGAGAGTATTTCCTCCACCACCTCTCCCATCTTCCATTCACTCTTGGTCGTTTCTGGAAAATTTTTTTAAGCAACTCGACGTGGTAATTACGGTATGTGTTTTTTGCTTTGGGGACGTAAGCCATCCTTTTGAGCCCGGTTAATGTTGGTTCCCTTGAACTCGTACTCGATGACTTTAAGGAGGGCGGTTCTTTCTCTTTGGTGGTCGTCCACAATCTCCGTTTTCCAGCAGGTGTTCGGCTTGAATTTATTTTCGGTGTAGGGAAAAGAGCTGTGCTCAATGGGAATGGCGAAGCCATTGCCATTGTGAAATGCGTGGTCTTTGACTACCGGAATGAGGGTTGTTTTCACGAAGGGAAGTTACAGGATTTTGTTACTCGTTGTTACCCGAGTAACAAATGCGCAACAAAAGTGGGCTGAAACCGGGGGATTTTCTTTCCTTTTCTTGGCCTGGGCTTTCCTTTGTTTGACTTATTTGCCAATACAGGATGTGCTAACTGCTTGGTTTAGAGGTGTGGGTAACAAGTGTTGGAGGGCTTTTGGCGAAAGTTGAGAGAAAGAAAAGGAAAAAATCCCCGTCACTAAAAATCCTTAAGGATTCTGAAAATAGCTACCAGTAATTGACCTTCGCAGTGAGGGATTCTTTCTAAACGATTTGTTGGTGCTCATGACGGGGCTAATTGAAAAAGTTGAATTGAGGTGAAAAAAAGTATACATTCGAGTGTTATTGAGGAAATGTTTTTGGGGCGTACACTTGAAAGGGATATCCCTGAGAACAAAGCGATTGTATAGCAAACTCTTGTTTAAAACCTTCCAATTCAATTCATTGTGAATTTATGAGATTGATGTCATCATATACACTGCCCAATCCCGCTAATGATTATAGATTTAGAAGAGAGGCGGTGAGTTCTGCAATTAAGGTTTTCGATTTGGCCGAATTTGGAATTAATCCCGATGATTTTGTTTTTGAAATGATTGATGGATTCGTTGATCTTCCTTTTGATATGTATGATGTTGCATATAAAATCGAAGGAATTATCAAAGAGAACTATATGGAAGAATTCAGCCAAAATTTTGAAGGTTGGATGAAGATTTGGTCTGAAATAAAAAATCAAGCGGATGATAAACAAAGAATGATGAGATTTTGGCGTGCAAGGTTGTCGAATTTCTCTAAGGTAGAAGAAATACTTGATGGAATTAGACCACATCGCCAAAGGAGTTGCTATGAATTCAGCGTCTTTAAGGATTTTTCGCAAAGAAACTGGAAAATCATACCGATAGGTAGGCCAATCTTTAGTCAAAAGGTTTCGGATGGTCGATCCAGGAATCGAGTATTTCCGATTACAAAAGAAAAGGTAATTGCTAACCACAACTTGCATCTATTGATAGTTTCTCTAGGGCAGTACCTTTTGAACAATGCCAACATTGGAGCCCATCAGTTCAATTTCACTTTTCATCAAATGAAGACCCATGCATTAGGTAGTGGATATAACAATCCTGCACCAGAAGGAATTCACCAAGATGGGGCATCTTTCATTATGTCCGCCTTGGTAATTGAAAGGGTTAATGTTCGTGGAGGGGTTAGCTCTGTCTTTTATAATAAACCACAATTGGAAGGTGGAAAAGTGGACGTATCTAACTTAGAAAAATCCAAAATAGCTCTTGAACATGAGCTGGAGGTAGGTGAAGGCCTTTTTCAAGCGGATGAGTTTAGTGACTTGTGGCATGGAATATCAAAGGTGACAAGGATTAATCCCGACGAAAAGGGATATCGTTCAATTATCGGATTTGACATCGAACTAATAAAATAATTCCAACGAATGGAAGACTTAAGAAATAGATCAGCGAATAGGACTCTTAATAGAATTGATCCAATCTACCTTTTACTCGACAAGGTCGTGTTTAAATCGTTTTTCAAACCACCGAAGCAGAATTCTAAAAAGTATGAGGTTTTGGACTATGCAGAAATTGATTTTTTAGTGGAGAATCTAAGGAAGCATCGGCTTATCATTTGGATCAATGTTGTGGTTGCAATCTTTCTTTTTGTGTACGGCCTTGAAAAAGTTATTGTATCAGGCAATGAGTCAATCGTAATGATCGGTTTATTGAGTTCGGCATTGATTGCCGGAATGGCTTGGTTTTCAGTTTCCTTCGCGGGTATCCCTGAGAAGTTCATTTCAATTGCCTTTCCCTTGACTTTTGCAATCTACCTTTCATTTACATTTAGCATGACGTTTATTAGTTGTCTGATGATAACGATTACTCCTTGGGCCATAGGCCTTATAGTAATTTTACCGATTTACATATCACTCTATTTCGCAAGTATTTTTTATGACAATGTGGATGGACTTAAAATAGGTCTCGATTCGACCTTACTGAAGTTTTCAAGGGCTACACTGAATTATTATTCTAAATATGGCTACGTAACCAAAGACGAATCCTCGGAGAATAACTTAGAGGGTGAATCCGAAATGAAATCCGAAAATGTAGGACTTCTGCGGTATTATTTGAATGCAATAGAGAGAAACGTAAATCAATTAGAAGAAGATAAAGAATTGATCGTCGCTAATCATCTGTTGGCAACAACTATTGATCTATTCTTGAGAATGATTAATCTTGGAAAGGAGGCAAATGAAAAGTTAAGCCTCGGAAGTGAATATGAAAGCTATCGTAAAGAATCTTTTTCTCAGAAACAAGAAGATACGGACAAACTGTCCACCGAGTATCTTCTGAAAATAATCAAGCAAATCAAGTCAATTTTTGAGAATAACAATTCAGAAGAAATCAAGCGAATAGAAGAAAACCTCACCGGCTATATGCAGTCGGTAAACAGTATCGATTCGATCTTTACCGATGGAAGGGAACGCCAAAAGTTTGCTGATTTGATATTTTCTCAATCATTTCGACAACTACATGAGTTATTGAGTACAAATCGGCACATTTTATTAAGGAACATGAAAAAATAACAAAGAGGAAGACTATAAGACTTCTCAAAGGCTTTTTGCGGCAATCGCCCGTCGTATGAGGATGCACTCATGAAAATTGAATAGAAATATTGCTAAACGAAAGAAAGCAACTTGAAATGCATGAATTGGAAGAGCACTCACTTTGGATTAAATTGTTGTGTCAAATTACGCTTAGCTTATATCACGAATGATCCACAATTGATTTCGTGTTAGCTCAACAGAGCTAAATAACTATCAAAACAGAATGCCAAACAAAATCTAATTTCCATGCTCAAAAAGATAATTCGAAATAGTATTCTCGGTCAATTCTATGAAATTGATCTTAGCAGTTTTGAAAGAAAGATGGCTGATGATGCAGTCAAGGATAAGTACATTCCATCAATTTCTATATCAATCATATATTCGGCCTTATTGGTGCCCTCGCTACTTCTTCTTGACACTTCGATCGTGGTTAGTGTTCTTATTCCGACAACCATGGTAGCGGGTACGGCATGGTTTTCAGTCTCGCTAGCTAGCATGAAGAAGAAGTTTGAGGATTTCGGGATGGAGTTGACAACCCACCTATTCGTGGCATTCACTCTTTCGCTGACTATGCTGTTACTGTCTACCTTGGCTGCCTTGACATCGGATTTTTGGAGTGGGTATATCCAAGAATTGGCTGATGGACATTCTTGGACGAAACTCGTTGCTGCCATTCTTGCCGTCGTTGTTGTTGGAAAATTGTTGTTTTCAATATTTGCAGGATCGCTCAAGTATGATATCAACGATGCAATGCTAACCGGACAAAATGAAGCAGCAGAGCGATTTTTTAAACAATCCCTTTCGCTTCTCTTCACCACATCACAACAACTACGTGCGGGAATGAATTTGCAAGTCGCAAATTATTCGTTAGGCCTAGCATTCCATGAGGTCTTCAACAATATCAAGGACATCAAATCTTCCGGACTGAAAGATATAAATGCGTTGATTGAAAGTGCAAATTCCTTGATCAAAGAGCCCTCGATGGACCAACATAAAGCCGATGAGATAGTATTGGAACTTATTCAGTCCTTTATTAATTCCTGTGATAAAAGACAAGATGTTACGTCTCACAGATCTTTCCAAGCGGTCATATTTGAGCATACTTGCTTAGAAAACAATTTGAAGAAAAAAGAAGGAGATGTGGGCTTTGAGGAACAAAAAATGGTGGATACTCGCATGGCAATCGTCTTTTCAGAAATGTCAAGTCTAATTGAAGAATTTGGCCCAAGCCTTTTTCAACAGAATTGAAGAAAGTAATGCCCATGAAAAAAAGTGATAAATCTAAAATGATGGCTTCGGATCAGGAGAAAAAGATCGTGTTTATGAGTTTTGTTCCCGAAGATGGGGCGCTTGCCGAAGAGTTAAAGGATATGATTGAGAAGACGGAGCGCTTTAAGGTAATTCCATTCGATCAAAGTCAGGAGTGGCACAATCGAGGAATGTGGGATATGCCACTTCTTCACAGGTTGATCTCTGAGGCAGATGCGGTTGTAGTGGTTTTTACTCAGAACACCTTCAAAACTGATTATATTCCTTGGCTAAAGTATGAATATGGCTTTGCTGTTTTTAGGGCCAATATTTCGGTGGATTCGGGACACAATGCTATATCCAGGCCTTGCTCCTTGGTGCGTGTAATTATGGACGATCGAGTGGATTCTGTTTCAGAAACTCCTCCTGAACTCAGGGCTTTCAAACCAATTGACTACAGAGATGTGCATAGTCACGAGTATTCCTTGGATAAACTTGTGAGAGCCATGTCCCCCAAGGATGAACAGCCTTCTCAAACAGCGAGGCATACGTACGTGTTTAACGAAGCTATGTCGCCAAACCCAAGACGCGAAATGTTGAGGCGTGTACTTCAAAGTGAATTTGAGATTTGTTTCAAATCACACATTGATCCTTTGAGGGAAAAAATACAACACTTGGCTGAGTTGCAACATGCTCAAGACAATCTTATGACTCCAGAGATAATCTCGATTGAAGAAGCGAACGCTTTTGATGATATTTGGGTTGTAAGCCATACCCTTCATAATGATCTACATGACGAGAAAATTCGAAATTCAATTATTTCAAACCTCAAGGAGGGGATAAGGTACACCTATTTTTTGCCCGATACGCCGCTCATTAAGGAACGCACGATTATCTTCAAGCAGGAATTTGGAGAACACTGTAATAAGGAACTAAACGGTCTTTCCCGAAAAAAGAAAAGAAAGTCTGGAAACTTCACATTCATCCCTCTCGAAGCAGGTGTGTTTATGCCTTTTGATGAGTTAGTTGTTTATGACGGAGAGAGTTCGACAAACAGGTGGGGGTATATACAAATGAATTATGATCGACCTTCAGGCTCCAATAAAAACTCTGGTTTGGTAATGAAGGTTCCTGATAGAACTCTTAATACGATCATCGAGTTTTTGCGGAAAATGAAGGAGACGAGAGGAACACGATAGGGCAATCTATGAATCATCATTATCTTTTCCTGAATACAAGGATTGCTCTGCGAAAATATTTGAGCAGGTCCCTTTCCCGATCCGAGATTGAGAAATTGTTCTTATGCTCCGGTTTTCAGCCACTAGAGCAACCCAAACGGAAAAAAGTTGAATTGGTCGATCAATTTTTCTCACAAAAGGATTGGTCAAATCGAAATTCGTGTGAAGATTTTTTTGGCCTTATAGGGACGGTTCTTTCTGACCTGAAGCAAAAGTGGCGATTGGACGTTCCCACTGGAAGACCTCTTAGAGAACAATTCACAATTATTCTAAATGAATTACGGAAAGAGGGAGCTGATTTTAGCAAGAATGGCAAGGTGACTTGGAATCATGACCTAAAGATCAGGCTAAATAGACCTCAAGGCAGCCTGGGAAGCGAAATACGGAATCTGAATGCGGAAGGTAGGCTACCACAAAGCATTGACTTCCTTTTTGTAACTGCGCTTTCAGAGGAGTATCAGATTCTGAATACAGTTCTTGCTATGAAAACAAAAAAAATCGAGGAATGCGCTAATGGAGTTATGATATTTAGACACAAATCTGGTACCATCGCTACCGCCAGTTCATTCCATAAAGGAGCGGTAGCAATGGGGATTTTTATTACCCCCCTGCTTCATGAATTGAGGCCTCAAAAGGTAATACTTTTCGGAATTGCTGCAACTGTCAAACCTTCGGAGTGCTCTTTAGGTGATGTTCCTTGCGCATCCCAGGTATTGAGTCTGGAGGATATCGCAGTTGAAGATGGGCTTGAATTTAGAACTCAAGGATTCCAGACTGACATAGATGTTAGAAGGTGGATCGAGCTTCTATCATCATCTTCGGAACGATACACTCGGTGGCAGGCTGAATGCGAAAAAGTCATAGGGGAAGTGGTCAAAAGAATGAACCATTTAGGATTCCGTAAATCCAAAATAAAAATTCCAAACAAGATCAAGAAGCCACATATTTTTGTCGGCAACGTGGCTGGAGGGCCTTTTCTTCTTCGTGATGAAGATTTCCGTAATTCCTTGGTAGGGCTATCGAAAGGATCGAATCTAAAGATCAATAACCCTGCCCATCCCCAGCTATTGTCAATAGAAATGGAGTCCCATGGTTTTATGAGGGCTGCTCTTGCAGCCGGCATACCTGCATCCGTATTGAAAGGAATCAGTGATGATGGCGACCAAAGAAAAGCAGAAGTAGAGAGAACTACAGGTGGGTTCTTCCGCATTTTTGCTTGTTCAAACGCAGTATTGGCATTCTTGCATTCATTATACTTTTCCGAAGCGGGGATTGGATAGTTAGCATTATTAGTTAGTCGGTCCTGAAAAACCCACAAAATCCGCGACTCCAATCTCTCCATTCACATTTTGGGCATAAAATGGCTGTCCAGTATTGCAGGGGATTGCAGCTTTTCTTCCAAAAGCTTGTAATATGCTTGGAGACCGTTGCACAACCCGACACCCTCGCCCATCATTTCGGCCGGAGTTTAGTTTTCAATGAATTTTCCCTTCAAAAGTCCCTTTCAATCCATCCAAGATGGGGTTCCCAAAGGCATTGAGGCCTATTTAGGGGCCGTTGGATGACGATTGGACATAGCTGTCCTATTTCATTGTTCCGTGAGCTTGATGATGTAAAGTTGGGGAGCGCGCTTCAGGTTGTAGCCAATGGCTTCGAGGACGTGCTTGGTATGGGGGGGCGGCCCAGCCTACGTAACGGGCCGTTCCGGCGTCAAACCAGCGTTTCTGGCCACCAAAGGTCCGTTCGACGATGTAGCGGAGCTTGCTGATGAGCTTGTTCCGTCGGATCGCACGACGGCTCAGGGGGCGGTTGCGATAGGCCTTGGATTGGATTCCGTTCTTCAGCCTCTTCCCGGCCAAATAATTCACCCGGTCCTGCCCTGCATACCCTTTATCGGCATAACAACGGGTTCCTTTTTCGGGATTGACCTGGTTGATCAACGCCTCGAATACCTGACTGTCATGGGTGTTGGCGGGTGTTGTTTCCACCGCCAGGATCAACCCGTTGACATCGGTGGCATGGTGTTTTTTGAAGCCGTAATAGCTCTTACCGGCCTTTTTCGTCCATTTCGCTTCCCCATCTACACCCTGCTTGGAGATCATTTTCACTTGCCCTTTCCCCTTATCTGACTGCCCTGTTCCGGCTCTGTCCCACGGTTCGTCCTGCGCAATCTCAAAATTTGGTTTCCCGCCGGGTTTGCGGGGACTTTCGGTGATGCTCGCGTCGACGATCACCCCGCTTTTGACCACCAACCTGTTGCCCGCAATTCCGCGTCCTCGGGTGTCCTAGTGTGTCGCCCCCTAAAATAGACAACTATTCAACGAGTGGCTTTCCAGAAT
>CAWUKT010000062.1:0-41612 GCA_963923035.1 uncultured bacterium | reverse complement strand
GGGACCTCGGTCACGCGCTCTGGGACCGCGGTCACGCGGTCTGGCACCGCGATCGCGCGGTCTGGCACCGCGATCCCGCGCTCCGGGACCTCGGTCACGCGCTCTGGGACCGCGGTCACTCCATTTCCCTCCCAACAGACCCATTTCAAACACCTTTTTCCCGACCCCCTACCCCATTCACTGGTTTTTTTCCGTCATCCACTTGAAAAATCGCCCCTTTCCCAACTTCTGAAGAATAAGTCCGTACATCCGATCATACCTCCTCCGATAAAATTGTTCGTCTCTGATACCTGGGCTCTGACCAAGCTCATTAGGTAGGAATTCGATTTGTTCACCTTTACAATGTTCGAAATGATGCGTATTCAATGGATGCTCTTAATGGGGGCGGTACTCATATTGTCCGCCTGCCAGCCTGATCCCACCGACGAGCTCATCTCAGCAGCCTCGTCTGACGACCTCACCAATGCCCTCATGTTCGGGGCACTTCCCCAAACCGTCGATGTCAACGGCAATGGCCGTCAACAACAGGACCGCGTACGCCTTGGTCGGCTCTTGTTCTACGATCCCATCCTGTCGGGTGAAAAAGACGTGAGCTGCGCGACCTGCCATCATCCTGCCTTTGGATATGGAGATGGCCGGGATCTGCCGATTGGCGTGGGGGGCGTGGGCCTGGGCCCCAACCGGATAGATGCTTCCAATGGCGAATATGGCATTGTGGGCCGGAATGCCCCGACGGTCATCAACACCGTCTTCAACGGCATCGACCGGAATGGCAACTACGACATCACGGATGCGCCCATGTTCTGGGACAACCGGGCGAATAGCCTGGAAGAGCAAGCCCTCGGCCCGCCCCATTCCTTCGAAGAGATGCGGGGCCATGCCTACAGCGACGACGTGACCTTGGATAGCCTCGTCGAACGGCTGGAAAACAACCGCGAATACCGGGATCTCTTCCGCCGGGCCTTTGACGGGCAACGGCCCGTCACCAGCGAGAACATCGCCACCGCAATTGCGGACTTCGAACGGACCATTGTCGCGAACAATTCGCCCTTCGACCGGTTTGTCCGGGGCGACGACGGCGCGATGACCCGCCAACAAAAGGACGGCTTGCGGGCGTTCATCGATGCGGGCTGTGGCGCGTGCCACAGTGGTCCGATGTTCTCGGACTACGAGCTTCACGCCATCGGCGTGGTGGAGCATCCCGACCGGCCCGGCCCGGATGCCGGCGCGAATGGAACCTTCCGGTTCCGGACGCCGACCCTGCGGAACCTGGATGTGACCGCTCCCTATTTCCACAACGGTACTGCGAGCAATTTGCAGGAGGTCATGACGCATTACCTGGTTTCCCAGGACGCGGCCCAAGCCGGAGGCTCCCCGGGCTTCAATACGAATGTGCCGGAGCTGTCCCCCTTGCTCGCCGCCCAGCAATTGCAGGAAAATCAAGTGGATGACATCATCGCTTTCATGGATGCCCTCAACGACGATGACTTTGACCGGGGCGTGCCGGATCGGGTGCCGAGTCGTTTGCCCGTGGGGGGGAATATCAGCTTGACGAATTGACCAGCTACCGGGCGTCGGAACCATTCGGGTTCCGACGCTCCTATGATTTGTATCCATCCCCCTTTATTTCCCTTCCTTTTTTCCTGTTCCCTCCTGATTTTCCCGCTCTTCCGCCCGCTTTGACTAGAGAAGTTGCAGCAAAAAATATATTTTTACCTTCTCAACCCAAGCGCGCATGAAAAAAATAATCCTTTCCGATCAGCAACTGAATGAGTTGGTGGGGACCGTGACGGAAAAGATCCTTGAAGGACAGGGCGAGATTCCTGACCACATCAAGGGTGAAGCCATCTTGAAATTTGCCGGGCACCAGCAGGTCAACAAGTTTGTCCTGTTCCAGATCTACCACGACTGGTCCGCCCACATGAAGAAGATGGAACATCCCTATTTCGATTACAGCCACGCTGAAGTCAAAAAGGGGCTGCGCGATTTCCAGAACATCCTGAGCGATCATATCTACGTAGCCGCGGCGGACTTCCGCAAGATGCTCCAGCAAGCGGTCTACAATACCCTGAAACTCATTGTCAATCCCGAGGACGCCATCGGGAATTTCTATTTCCGGGAGGCGGACAATATTCCTTTGGAGACATTCCGCCGCCACGCGCCTTACTTTGATGATTTCAGCTACGTGCTCCGCGCCCTGTTGAAATACTTTGAGAAGAATGAAAAAAGCCGGGTCCTTCGCCGGGAGTTTTTCGAGAAGTTCAACAAGGTGGTAGAGGTATACGAGAAAAAAGAAGGCCGTCCGGTCCTGGAATACCAGAAGGAGCGCTTCCTTAACCTCACCGGGATGGAGTTGCTGCCCTATTTGCAGCGCCCTGCCCCCCAGCCCAAGGAGCCCTATTCCAACCGCATCCAGGTAACCCAGGAAGCGGAAAAGAAAGCGGCTCCCGTCGAGACCAAGCCGGAACCGAAGCCGGAGCCCAAGGTCGAAGAGAAGCCCACGCCCACCAAATTGGTGGACCAGCTCGGGGCCCAGGAAGAGAAGAAGTCGATCAATGAGCGCTTTGCAAAGAAGGAAAGTGCCGGTCAATCGCTGGTGGACCGACTGAAGGCGGAGAAAAAGGAAGCAGCCAAGGAAGAACCCAAGCAGCAGCCTTTGGTCCAGCCCGAAGAGAAGCCGGTCGAAGAAAAACCGCGTCGGGTCGCCTCTTTGTTGGGCGGGACGAAGAAAAAGGAAGAGCCGGTCCAGGAACAACTGACCGAGGAGCCCGCGGAGAAAAAGGTGCGGAAATCGACCATCGACCTGTTTGCGGAGCGGAAGAAGAAAGAGGCTGAGTTGCGGGAGAAAAAGCGGACACTGAAAGATCAAATCGGGAAGAAGGACGGCAAGACGCTGAACGAACAGGTGAGCGAGGCCAAGGCCATCAAGACCGATCAGATTCCCGTTCACAAGCAATTCCAGTTTGTCCAGAAGGTATTTGGCGGCAGCAGCGTCAAGTTCAAGGTCGTTCTGGACAAGATCAACAAGACCCAATCCATTGAAGAGGCCAAATCGGTCCTGAACCGCTATGTCTTCAACGATCCCACGGTCAACCGGGCCGACAAAGTCTGCAAAGAATTTGAGGCACTGGTACGGGGACGTTTCGAAGGGTAAGCGGAAGGAAAAAGGAGAAGTAGATGAAAGTAGTGGTGGCAGAAAAACCGTCGGTGGCACGGGACCTGGCCCGTATCCTGGGGGCCAAAACCCGTCGGGACGGGTTCATCGAAGGCAATGATTACGCCGTTACGTGGGCCATTGGCCACCTCGTATCCCTCGCCGATACCAAGGACTACGGCTACCCCTTCTGGACCCTCTCCAATTTGCCCATCCTCCCCCGCATCTTCGAAACCAAAATCACCGGGGACCCCGGCCGCGCCCGCCAATTCCACATCATCGCCGAGCTGCTCGGCAAAGCCGATGAAGTGATCTGTGCCACGGATGCCGGCCGCGAGGGCGAGCTCATTTTCCGCTACATCTACCACCACGCCAAATGTGACCGCCCCGTCACCCGCCTTTGGATTTCCTCCCAGACCGACAAGGCGCTCAAGGAAGGCTTTGCCAAGCTCCGCCCGGCCAAGGACTTCGAGAACCTCTATTTCGCGGCCCGTTGCCGTTCCGAGGCCGATTGGCTCGTCGGCATCAACGCCACGCAGGCCTTTACCCTGAAATACGGCCAGCAGTCCCCTTTTCACCAGCCCGATGCCCCCCGCCGCCAACCCATTTCCCTCGGCCGCGTCCAAACTCCCGTCCTGAAACTTCTCGTGGACCGCTACCTCGAGGTGAAGGCCTTCAACTCCGAAACCTACTGGGAATTGCTGCTGGACCTGGAAAAGGATGGCAAAGTCTTCGAAGCCAAATGGATCGGCAAGGGGACGGATCGCTTCCTGAACGAGGAAGCAGCCAAGGCGGTCTTCGAGAAGATCGGCACCACGGCTCAGGTCACAGATGCGAACAAGAAACCGAAGAATGAGCAGCCACCGCTACTGTACGACCTGACCGAGCTGCAAAAGGACGCCAACAAGCGCTACAATTTTGCGGCCCAGAAGACCCTGGACATTGCGCAGGAATTGTACGAGCGGTACAAAACAGTGACCTATCCGAGGACGGATTCCCGCTACCTCAGCGACGACCTGTTTCCGACGATCCCCGACCTGCTCCGGACCGTCTCCAATGTCCCGGCCTACGCTCCCTTTGTCCAGAAGATCAATACCCGCGGCCTCAAGAAGGAGTCCCGGGTCTTCAACGACGCCAAGGTCAGCGATCACCACGCCCTCATTCCGACCGAGACCAATCCTGCTTCGGCCGGCATGCCCAAGGAGCATTATATGATCTATGACCTGATCGTGCGGCGCTTTTTGGGGGCGTTTTTGGGGAAATGCGAGAAGGAATTGTCCGAAATCCTGCTGGAAGAGGCGGGAGAAAAGTTTCGGGCGAAAGGAACCATGATCAAGACGCTGGGCTGGCGGGAAATCTACGTGAGCCTGGACAAGGCCTTGGAAGCCCGGAAGAAAAGCAGCAAGAAGAAAGCGAAGAAAGAAGAGGAATTGCCGTATGTGGAGGTGGGAGAATCGCTGGGGATCAAGGAAAAAAAGCTGCCGAAGAAAAAGACGAAGGCGCCGCCCCTGCACACGGAAAGCTCTATCCTCGCGTTGATGGAGACTTGTGGCAAGGAAATGGAAGACGAGCATTTGCGGGAGGCGATGAAGGACCGGGGACTCGGAACCCCCGCGACGCGCGCGGGGATGATTGAGCGACTGCTGCAACGCGGTTATATCCAACGCGACAAGAAGAAACTGGTGCCCACGGAGCGGGGGCTGGCCCTGATCGCGTTGGTCAAAGACCGTCCGATCGCCAGTCCGGAAATGACCGGAGAATGGGAGCACCGCCTCCACCGCATCGCCAAGGGCGATTATAACGTCGACCAGTTCATGGCCGAAGTCAAGCAGTATACCGCCGGGTTGATCCAGACGGTGAAGGGCCGGGCTCCGGCCCCCAAGCGCGTGGCCACAATGCCCGCCTATCGGCTTGACGGGGTGGTTTGTCCCGTTTGCAAGGAGGGTACCCTCCTCAAGGGCAAGCGCGCCTTCGGCTGTTCCCGCTACAAGGAAGGCTGTTCCTTCACGGTTCGCCCGTTCATCGCGGGCAAATTTGTGGAGCGGGAGCACCTCGTAGACCTTCTCGCGAACGGCCGCACCGGCCAATTTGTCCAGGGCTTCACCAACCGGCAGGGGAAGCGCTTTGACGCCCGGCTCCGGCTCACGCCGGAATTCAAAGTCGAATTCTTCTTCGATCCGGTGGTCCCGGAAGAAAGCAAAACCTGATCCCTCCCAAGGGATTTATTTCTGCCATTTTCCTCCCAGATTTCGACAAACGGTTTTATTTCCGTATCGTTGAACAAGGTTCATCGGTGACTCAATATCATGGCCAATCCCAATAAAAGACTAGTCGATCTTCTCGTCATTTCTGATGTCCACCTGGGGACGCACGGCTCCCAGGCGCGGCACCTCTTGCGTTACCTCAAGACCCTTCAGCCCACCACCGTCATCGTCAATGGTGACCTCGTGGACTTTTGGGCCTTCTCCAAGCGCTACTGGCCCAAATCCCATATGCAGATCATCCTTTACCTGCTCAAATGGGCCGAGGAAGGAGTAAAGGTGTACTACCTCACCGGAAACCATGACGAAATGATGCGAAAGTTTGTGGGGTACAACTTGGGGGACATTGGGGTGCTGAACGAATTTGTGATGGATTTGGACGGGAAAAAGGCTTGGTTCTTCCACGGAGACGTATTTGATGTGTCGATGAAGGGAAACAAGCGGATGGCCAAGATTGGGGGCTGGTCCTACGACCTGATGGTGCGGTTCAACCGTTTCGTGAACAAGGTGCTGCGGACCTTCCGCCGCGGCCCGGTCAATATCTCCAAGGCCCTCAAGGACGGGGTGAAGAAAATCGTCAACAAGGTCAGCAGTTTTGAAACTACGGCGGCGGGGGTGGCAGCCAAGCGCGGCTACGCCTATGTGGTCTGCGGTCATGTCCACAAGCCGGAGATCATTGATATCGAAACGGACAATGGAAAGATCACTTACCTGAACTCAGGCGACTGGATTGAGAACCTGACCGCACTGGAATGGCACCAGGGAGAGTGGCGTCTGTTTGAATACTTCAAGGACGAGCAATTCCTGGGCCGTCCGGAGATGACCGATGAGGACAAGGAACCGCGGGTATACAGCAATGGCCGCCTTTTCCGTCAGATGGAAAAGGAGATGGGTGTCATTGCCGACATGGTAGATTGAATGTGATCAACGCACCTCGGGAAACTTCTCGTAGGTAAAGGACTCGACCCGGTCGAGGTCTGGCGCGCCGAGGCCACGCGATTGCGCGTGCTCAATGGTCATGAGGGAGCCGTCGGGAGCGTATTCATACGTGTGGCGGGCCTTGAAATTGTCCGAAGCGCCCGGCTCATTATCCCGAACCGTAATCTCCACCAACCGACCCTGTCCATCGTAGTTCCAGTCCTGGTCCACGATTTTTCCATTCCGCACATCCTCCTCAAACTTCTTCTTCAGCGGGTTCAGTTGATCGTCGTAGGTATAGGTATGCACCCCGAAGATGTCGCCTTTGCCCTCAAACTCGATTTCCCGGACCGGATTCTGCTCGGCATCCTCCTCAAACAACTCCACTTGCCTGAAATTCGGGGCGAGGTCGTAGCGGACAAAGTCTACCCGGCGCTCCAGGATTTCGTGGTGCAATTCCTCTGCGAGGGTATCGGGAAAGGCGCCTTCCGGCCCCATAACATGGACGAAACCGCTCCCATCGGGGAAATAATGCGTGATATAGCGCCATCCCCGGCTGTCGTCTTTGCGGATAAAGAAGGACTCGCCCTTGGGGTTTTCCCATCCGAATCCCAGTTCATTTTCTACCCGGCGGATCACATGGTCCCCCTGGAATGATTGGACCTGGACTTCGCTGACTTCGCCTTCCTCGTCGAATATGTACTCCAGGCGCGTAGAATCAAGGCCCTGGCCATCCAACAAGGAGACGGTTTGGAAGACCACGACTTCTCCGTCCCGGTTGAATTCAAAGGAGATCCGCTGGCTGGGTTCCATCTCGATTTCGCCATCGAATTCAAAGGCCTTTTGTTGGGACACTTCGATCCGCTGAATGAACCTCGTCTTGATGAATCCGGCATTGAAGGGGAGTGGTTCCGGATGGCGATAGGTATTGAAAAAATCCGCCCGCTCGGTGAAAAACATGTTTCCGATGGATTCAATCTCCGGGGTGGGTCCCGGCTCCACTGTGGCCGTCGTGTCGGTCTCCGGGCCCGGTTCACTGGAAGGGGCGGTGGAACAATTGGTCAGGGAAAATGCCAGCACGACCAGTGCCAACCATTGGAGACGGAAGAAGGAGGAAGAAGACATGGGCGACTTTTTGGTGATAGAGTCTAAAAATAATCTTTTTCGGGGATTTTATTCCTTTCGTTCTCCCTTCAAGGTGACATTGGGTTGGCGGACCACAATCGCCTGGGCGGGGTCTTTGCCTTCCACGTCGATCTCAAATTCAATCGAAAAGCCATCCAATCCTTTTAAGGCATAGGTGGTTCCCCGGAGCGGAACCAATTCGTAATCCGGTTGACCGGGGGCGATGGCGTACAACTTGTTGCCAACTTTTCGAATCGTGGCCTCGAGGACCTTCAGGTCGTAAACTCCCGCCACGCGCTCCATGAACGCAGGTTCGAAGAGGATCGGAGGCGCTTGCATCTCAAATTCAATGGGATCGACACTGATTTCAAAGGGCACGTGGACAGACTCGATATAGCCGTCGTTGTCGGTCCGGAAATTGAAGAGTTGCTCGATGAAGGAGCCGGAGCCCTTGAAGACATCGTAGTGCCAGTGCTCCAATTTGTATTCCACCGTGTTGAAAGTGGCGTAGAGGGTATCCTCCCGCATTTCGACGTCCATGGTGCCATAGCCAGGATTCATGAAGGTGCCGGTATAGTCCTTGAGTGCGTGGGACGGCTGGGTGCCGGGAATGGGTTCCGATTTGATGGGTTCGACTTCGGCTTCCTCGCTGGACCCGCCGCCCGCCAGGCGTTGCAGCCAATCGGTGTCGCCGAGGTCAAGGAAGAGGTCGGCGGCTTTGTATGCGGCCGAGGAGGTGGCGGGCGTGCCGTTTTTATTCGTGAGGATGGCGACCCCGAAGTCATCTTCGGGCATGAGGAATACCATCGCCGAGAATCCGTCGATGTTGCCGCCGTGTTCGTGGGCCTGGTGGCCCCGGAAATGGTAGTTCATCCAGCCCAGCCCGTAGGAGACCGGCGATATGATGCCCGGACTGCCGGGGCTCCCCGTCGGCATATAGCTCGTCCAGATCCGATTGAGGGAGACAGGAGCAATGAGCTCCTGGCCATTGAATTTGCCTCCCTGGAGGTGGACCTGCACCCATTTGGCCATGTCCTTGGCATTCGAATTGATTGATCCGGCGGGACCGATGGCATCGATATTGCGGTAGGGGAGCTCCACGTACTCTTTCTTGTCGCCGTCGTAGGAGTAGCCCAATGCAGCATTGTCAGCCTCAGTCAGACCCTTCAGGTTCAGGGTCGATTGCCCCATGCCCAAAGGATTAAAAATCCGCGATTGCACCACCTCTTCCCAACTGCTGCCACTCACTTTTCCGGCCAGCATCCCGGCCGTCATGTACATGAAATTCTGGTACTGCCATTTGGCGCGGAAGCCCTCGCTGAGCTCGAGGTAGGGCAGGCGGGCAAACAATTCCTCCCGGCTGGCCTGGGAGCCGTACCAGGCAAAATCGTGCCGCGGAAGGCCGCTGCGGTGCGTCAACAGGTCAATGGTACTCATGTGGCGACTGATATAATCGTCCTGCAACCGGAATTCAGGCATGTATTCCTGCACGGGGGCCTCGAAGTCCAGTTTTCCTTCCTCCGCCAGTACCGACAAGCCAAAGGACGTAAATGCCTTCGAGCAGGACCCAATCGCAAATCGGGTCTCAGCATCCACCGGCAATTTCTTTTTAACATCCCGCATACCCCGGCCTTCTTCCATGATCACATTGCCCTCGTAGACAACGGCGATGGAGATCCCGGGCACGTCAGCTGCGTCCAACAAACTGTCGAGAAATCCGCGGTAGCTTTCCACCTTCTCCGCCAATTCCATTTGCTGTTCTTCCTGCTCCTGGGCGGAAGGGCGGCCCAGAAAGGTAGGCATGCTCATCATACTTTGCGTCCAGGTCCCATTCAGAGAATCACCTGCTGCGTTCAGTTTTCCCCGGAATCCGGCATTTCCTGGCACGTCCGGCACCTTGAACTTGAGCTTCTGGTCCTTGCGGTCCCATTCGACATCGGTAATGGGCAACCCCTTTAATTGTTGAATTGGAACGGACATGGTGCCTACCACTTCCTTTTTCCCTTTCTGCTCCAAATCAAATTCAACCTCCAGCTTCATTTGAGGGGTCTGGATATGGCCCTTCCATTGGCCGGTGAGGTCGGCCTCCTGGGCCATGAGCACGCCGGAAAAGAGGAGGAAAAAGAGGAGTATCTTTGATTTCATAGTCATCGGATTTGCCTAAAAGTAACGATTTTGGGTGATTCAAGGAATGCCAACCGCTATTTGAGCCCAATTCATTTTCCCGATCCATTTAGAGGCCAGAGCCCTCTTCTCATTGCCTTTCGAGTCTTTGTGTTACGATTCCCGGGGTTTGTGAAGGGGATGCTGGTGGAGTTGCGTGAACTTTGACCCATCAAAAGTGTTCAGTAAGCATTCAATTTGGAAAACATAGTTATGAGTACAACCCATCAAGCCGAAACTGCGGCTTTTCTGGAGCGGGTGGCAGCCCGCAATCCCCATGAGACTGAGTTTTTGCAGGCCGTCGAAGAAGTCGCCGAAGTGATCGTGCCTTTTGTGGAGGCGAATCCGCGCTACAAAAAGGCCCGGATCCTCGACCGTTTGGTCGAGCCGGAACGGGTGATCCAGTTCCGGGTTCCCTGGGTCGACGACCAGGGCGAAATCCAGGTCAACCGGGGATTCCGGGTCGAATTTAACTCCGCCATTGGCCCTTACAAGGGTGGATTGCGCTTCCATCCCTCCGTCAACCTGTCGGTGTTGAAGTTCCTGGGCTTTGAACAGGTGCTAAAAAATTCCCTGACCACCCTGCCCATGGGCGGTGGGAAAGGCGGCTCCGATTTCAATCCCAAGGGCAAATCGGACCTCGAAGTCATGCGCTTTTGCCAGTCGTTCATGACCGAATTGTACCGGCATATTGGTCCCAATACGGATGTGCCCGCGGGGGACATTGGTGTGGGCGGCCGGGAAATTGGCTATATGTTCGGACAGTACAAGCGGCTGAAGAATGAATTTACGGGCGTCTTGACGGGCAAAGGCTTGGGCTGGGGCGGCTCGTTGATGCGGCCCGAAGCCACTGGATACGGAGCCGTCTACTTTGCGGAATCCATGCTGAATACCCGGGGGGAATCTTTCCAGGGAAAAACCGTGGTGATTTCGGGAGCCGGAAATGTGGCCCAGCACGCCTGCGAAAAGGCGACGGCCCTCGGCGCGAAAGTCGTGACCCTGTCCGATTCCGGCGGTTTTATCTACGACCCGGCAGGAATCGACGAAGAAAAATTGGCGTGGATCAAGGCGCTGAAGAATGAACGGCGGGGACGGATTCGGGAGTACGCGGAGCAATTCGAGGGTGTGGAATACCACGCAGGTAAGCGGCCTTGGGGGATTGCCGGGGAGATTGCGCTGCCTTGTGCGACGCAAAATGAGTTGAACGGGGAGGAGGCCAAGACCTTGGTGGCGAATGGCTGCATCTGTGTGGCTGAGGGCGCGAATATGCCCTCGACGCCCGAGGCCATCCACCATTTCCTCGCCTCCAAAATCCTCTTCGGCCCCGGAAAAGCGGCCAACGCCGGCGGGGTCGCCACGTCTGGTCTGGAAATGTCCCAGAATTCCCTCCGCCTGAGCTGGTCGGCGGAGGAAGTCGACCGGCGCTTGCGGGACATCATGGCTTCGATCCACACTGCCTGCACCACCTACGGGAAGGACGGTGATTTCATCGACTACGTCAAAGGCGCGAACATTGCCGGCTTTGTCAAGGTCGCCGATGCCATGTTGGACCAGGGCGTCGTCTGATTAACCGAACCCGCTCAATCGCCCGAGAATCACAGGTTTTCGGGCGATTTCTGTTTATCTTAACCCATGTTCCGGCCTTTTCATCTCATGGTTTGGATGATGGGGGCGGTCATTTTGTTGGCCTCAAGCTGCAAAAAAGACCCCGATCCCGAAGCATTGCCCCCCGAAGCCGAACCGCTAAGGGCCTGGGTCTCGGCGGCGGATTTTTCGTTTTATCCCGAAATCCGGGACGCGGGGATTCCCTTCTACAATTCGGCGGGTCAGCCCGCCGATCCATTGGAACTGCTGCAATTGGCCGGGGTGAACACGGTTCGCTTGCGGCTTTGGGTGGACCCCGTAGGAGGAAGGTCCGGCTTTTCGGAGGTCAAACAATTCTCAGAGGAACTCCACGACAAAGGCTTCCAGACCTGGTTGACGGTCCACTACTCGGAGTCGTGGGCCGATCCCGCGAATCAGGTAACTCCCCAACGTTGGCAGGGACTTTCCCTCGCCGCCCTTCAGGACAGTGTCTATGGCTATACGCGGCGGGTGGTGGCCGACCTGGAGCCCGACCTGATCCAGGTTGGCAACGAAATCAATAATGGTTTTCTCTATCCCCAGGGGCACCTGATCGATGCTCCCGAGCAATTCCTGGCCCTGGCCGATACCGCCATCGCGGCGGTGCGGAGGGAGTCGCCATCGACCAGGATTGTCCTCCACTACGGAAGCCTGACCGGCGCAGCTTGGTTCTTCGACCAGGTCCAAGCCCTCGATTACGACCTGATGGCTTTGTCCTATTATCCCATTTGGCACGGCACCGACCTCAATTTCCTTTCCACCATCCTCCAACAAATCAGCGAGACCCACAAAAAGGACATTTTGCTGGCCGAGACCGCTTATCCCTTCACCTTGGGTTGGGAAGATGCCACGAACAATATCGTGGGGCTGAATGACCACCTCATTTTGCCCGATTATCCGGCGACGCCCGCCGGACAGCAGGCTTTTGTGGCGCGGATCAAGTCCATTGTGGCGGATGAGGTAACGCGGGGAATGGGCATGTGCTATTGGGGGGGAGAATGGGTGGCCTGGAAAGGCGAATCGGCCTCGGATGGATCGACCTGGGAAAACCAGGCCCTATTTGATTTTGACCATAAAGCTCTGCCCGCACTCCAAGCGCTGGGAAGTCCCTGATTATTCTTTCACCAATTCCTCCGCTTCAAATTTTCCCGGCAAATCCACCTTCGCATCCTCATAGCGGTTGAAGGTTCCGTAAATCCGGTAGCGGGATTCCCCTTTGTGTACCTTTCCGTTATAGTCCCGCAGGACCATGTCGTTCCGGTCGTATTCCGGGGGCACAGTGTCCATGGTGCTGGGTTCCTGCCCGATGCGGATGGAGACCGTCGAAATTTCCTCGGTTTGGTCGGCGGTGACAATGATCGAATACCGGTCGCTGAAGACGCTGAACAAGGACCAGGGCATGGTTAGCTTGCCGTCGAGGTAGACGTAGCCGCCATCGAAGGTGGAGTCTGCGATGATGCTGTCGGTCAGGGCTTGGGCAGTGGAAAAAACGCGCTCGTCGAAAGCCAAATCCATGAAATCGGTGCTGTCCACGCGGATTCGGTCCATTTTGGGGTCTTCATCGGGCTGCCAGGTCCCGTGCAAGCGGATGGGCTGGGCCACGCCGGCGAAGGTCGAATCTCCGGTGCGGATTTGGAGGTCGGATTGCTGGAAGCTGGTGGGCAAGGGGGCGACCTGGTCGACGCCACTTCCTACGGGCACCTCGGCGACGAGGTGATAGCCTCCCGCCTGGTTTCGGCGGGGATACATGTCCAGGTCCTGAAAGTCCCTCCCCAAGGTGAGGAATCCCGGCAGCGATCCCACGTAGGCATCCACGATGATGGGGGTTCCGACGTCTAATTTTCCTGCCTCCATTTCTTCCCAACTGACTTTTCTCGGCCGGACAGGTTCTGGCTCTGGTTCAATTTCCGGGGCGGGTGTCTCGGAATCTTGAGGAGGATTTTCCTGACAAGCCTGGAACATAAATACACTGAAAAGGATATATCCAATCGCAAACCATTTCATGCGGGTACAGTTTTCTTTGGGTTGGGAGGGTAAAATAATCAATTCTTTGGGCCGAAATAAAAAACACCGTTGAATCCATTTTACTGCCGCATATCAGGCATTTCCAACGCCATCTTATCTCAAAAATCCCTAGCTTGCCGCCGGAAATGAAAAGGTATACACGACTCGTTTTCTTGGTGCTGGGATTGGGAGCTGGCGTTATCCTGGGACTTAATTGGGACACGTTTTTCCGAGATTTTTCGGGAGAGGTACAGTATGCAGGATTGTCCACTTCGGAGAGATCCGGTGAGGTTCCTCGAGGTTCGTGGACCCAGGCGGATTTTGCGCCGGTTCAAAGTCCTGATTTTTGGGTGGGCGGCATTCAGATCAATGAAGGGGACCAGGACCGGTGGATTCGGTCAATGCTGGAATCGGGCATGAACACGGTGGAAGTTACTGTTTACGCCCACCAGGGCCGTTGGAATGACAACAATCTTTGGTATCCTGACCGTATGCACGGCCTCATCCAGGAGATTCGGCTGGCCAAGGCGGCTGGTATGAAGGTGGTCCTCATTCTGCGGCTCCAAATGGACCACGCTTTCTCCGAAAATAAATTCCTGTGGCACGGGATGATTCGCCCGGAATCAGAGTATTTCCTCTGGCGTTGGTTCGAACAATACTATGATTTCGCGAACAAGTGGTCTCGGATTGCGGAGGAGGAAAAGGTTGACATGGTGGTCTTGGGCAGTGAAATGAATGCTTTGTTCAGTACGACCATTGTGGATGAAGTGCCGGGTTTGGAAGAGTATTTTTTGAACGATGCAAAACAAAAACGCTACCACGATAAAGTATTGGCGGCGGGGAAAAATCGATTGAAAGAGGAGCATTTGTTTGTCTACAATGCGCCCAACTATACCGATTTGTCCCAATACCTCGTCGACCAGAGCGCGGCCAAGAAGAAATGGGCGGAAACAGTGGCGTTTTCCGATTCCACCGATCAAATGCACGCCATCAATGTCCGGCGGACCATCCAAAACGATTACTGGGAGCGGCTGATTCGTGGCATCCGCCACGATTACAAGGGTAAATTGACGGTAGCGGCCAATTTCGACAACTACCAGGAGATCAAGTTCTGGGACAAATTGGATTGTATCGGGATCAACGCCTATTTTCCGCTGCGCCATTTCGAAGAGGAACCGACGCCAGAATTGTTTCAGGAGTCGTGGTCAGGGGTTTTGGATGAAATTGAGGCTTTCAAGGCTCAAAACGGCCTGGATACGATGCCAGTCATTTTCACGGAACTGGGCTATTCCCAGTATTCGGGATCGACCTTGAGCCCCTGGCAGGGCGATGGATTCATTCTCCTGGAACATGCCCTGAAGGACTCGCTGGTCATTTGGCGGGAGCAGCCGCAGGACCTGAACGAGCGCAATATGGCTTTGGAAGCACTGCGTAACGCAGTGAATGAAAAGGAGTTCCCGCTGGCGGGAATTCTTTACTGGAAGTTCACTTCCCACGAATACCACCTGGACGACGATCCCTTCAGCGTTCTCATTGGCAAGGCGTCGCAGGACTCCCTGCTTCCCATTCTCCGGACGTTCCGCGAAGAATAACCTTTATTCCCCTTTCATCCGCACGATCAAGTCGGCGACATCCACCAAGGTGCCCTCGGTGAGGTGGACATCTTCGACGACGCCCTCCTTGGGCGCGACGATGGTATTTTCCATTTTCATGGCCTCGATGATGAACAGGGCTTCGTTGGCTTCCACTTTCTGGCCGGGCTGCACGTAGACCTTGCTCAACATCCCCTGCAAGGGAGAGCCGACTTCCAGTGGATTCCCCGGGCTGGCCTTGGGATTCGTGGCCTTCTGCATGTCCAGCGACCGGTCCTGCACGCGCAAGGTCCGGTTCTGCCCGTTCAATTTGAAGAAGACCATCCGCTCCCCGCCTTCCATGGGCTTGGAAATGGCCTGGAGCTCGATCAGGATCGTTTTTCCCTTCGCGATTTCCACCGTAGCCTCTTCACCTGGCTTCATGCCGAAGAAGAAATTCAGCGTCGGCACTTTCTCGATCACCCCAAAATCTTCGCGCATCTGGTGGTACTTCTCGAAGACCTTCGGGTACAGCAGCCAGGACAACAAGTTGTTGAGGGTCGGAACCTCGTCAAATTTCTCAGTATAGGCTTTTTTCTCCGCGTCCATGTCCAGGGGCGGCATTTGCTCGTTGGGACGGGTGGAATAGGGCTTTTCGTCCTTCAGGACCATGGCTTGCAGGACTTCGGGGAAGCCTTGGTAGGGCTGACCGAGATCGCCCCGGAAGAATTGCTTGACCGATTCAGGGAAACTGATCGTATGGCCATTTTCCAGAATATCCAATTTGGTCCAGCCTTTCGATACCATCAGCAGGGCCATGTCGCCAACCACTTTCGAACTCGGCGTCACCTTCACAATGTCACCAAAGAGTTCGTTCACCTCCGCATAGGCCTCGACCACCCGGTCCCACTTGTCTTTCAAGCCTAGTTCCAGGGCCTGTCGCTTGAGGTTACTGAACTGGCCGCCCGGAATCTCGTGGCGGTACACGCTCGCAGTCGATGCCAACAAGCCCGACTCAAACGGATAGTATTGCTCCCGAACCACTTCCCAATAGCGGCTAAAGGCTTCCAGATCGGCCACATTGTAGGGGTTTTCCCGTTCGTGGAACTGCATCATCTCCACCACAGTATTGAAACTGGGTTGGGAGGTCAGTCCGGAAACACCGCCCAGGGCCACATCGACGATGTCCACCCCGGCTTCGATGGCCTTCATATAGGTCGTGGTCTGGAGGCCGGAGGTGTCGTGGGTATGCAAATGGAGGGGCAAATCAACGGTGTCCCGCAGGCCTTCCACCAGCAATTTGGCGGCCTGAGGCTTGAGGAGACCGGCCATGTCCTTGATCGCGATGATGTGCGCGCCGGCATTTTCCAGGTCCTTCGCCAACTGGAGGTAATAATCCAGCGTGTACTTGGAGCGGCTGCCGTCGAGGATATTCCCCGTATAGCAAATCGCCACCTCGGCCAGCGCATTCTTTTCCTTCCGCACGGTATTGATGCTGACTTCCATGGCCTTGACCCAATTCAGGGAATCAAAGATGCGGAAGAGGTCAATCCCGGTTTCGTGGGCCTGTTTGATGAAATCGACGATGAGGTTGTCGGGATAGGCTTTGTAACCGACGCCATTGGAGCCGCGGAGGAGCATCTGGAACAGGATGTTCGGGACGCGTTCCCGGAGTTTTCGGAGGCGTTCCCAGGGATCTTCGTGGAGGAAGCGGAGGCAAACGTCGAAGGTGGCGCCGCCCCAGGTTTCCATGGAGAAGGTTTGGGGGAAATGCCGGGCAAAACTCGCCGCGGGCTCGAGCATATCGATGGTCCGCATCCGCGTCGCCAAGAGACTCTGGTGGGCATCGCGGAGGGTCGTGTCGGTATAATGGATTTTTTTCTCCGCCTTCAACCACTTCGCAAAGCCTTCCCCGCCCAACTCCTGTAATTTTTGGTAGGTGCCCACGGGCTGTTGATCGGGATCGTAAGCGGGTACAACGGGCTTGATGAACTTGCGGTCGGGATCGACAAATTTGACGTCGGGATTGCCGTTGACGGTGGTGTCGGCGAGGAAACGGAGGATGCGGGTGCCGCGGTCCTGGCGACCGGGCATGCGGAACAGCTCCGGGTTGTCCTGGATGAAATTGACCGTGGCTTTCCCGGTGATGAAGGTCTCGTTTTGGAGGATGTTCAGGAGGAACAGGATGTTCGTGCTGACGCCGCGCACACGGAATTCTTTGAGGGCGCGGACCATTTTGGAGGCGGCGGCGCTCAGGTCCATGGCCTGGGCGCTGACCTTGACGAGCATGGAGTCGAAAAAGGGACTGACCCGGACGCCGGGGTAGATGGAGCCGCCGTCGAGGCGGATGCCGAAACCGGAGGCACTCCGGTATGCGATGATGGTCCCGTAATCGGGACGGAAATCCTTGCCGGGATCTTCCGTCGTGATCCGGCATTGGAGTGCCATGCCGACTTTTTGGATTTGGGCCTGGCCCTGGATGCCGATTTCTTCACTTTCCAAGCGGTGGCCCTCCGCGATGAAAATCTGGCACTTGATCAGATCCACACCCGTAATCATCTCCGTGACGGTATGCTCGACCTGGATGCGCGGGTTCACTTCGATGAAGTAGACCTCGCCCGCCTGGTCCACGAGGAATTCCACAGTGCCAACGTTGTTGTAATTCGTCTGGTTGGCGATTTGGAGGGCGTATTGGTAGAGCTGGTCGCGGGTGGCCTGGGGCAAGCCGACGGAAGGCGCGACCTCGATAACTTTTTGGAAACGGCGCTGGACCGAGCAGTCTCGCTCGAAAAGGTGGACCCGGTGGCCGTAGTTGTCGGCCATGATCTGGACCTCGATGTGCTTGGGTTTCTCGACGAATTTTTCCAAAAACACCGTGTCGTCCCCAAAGGCTTTTTTCGCCTCCGAGCGCGCTTCCACGTAGGCTTTTCTCAAATCCACTTCATTTCGACACACCCGCATTCCCCGTCCCCCACCACCAGAAGCGGCTTTCAACATCACCGGATACCCAATTCTTTCCCCTTCCTTCACGGCAATCTCCACATCGTTCAGGTCCTCGTTGGAATCTTCAATGACCGGCACGTTCGCCGCCCGCGCAATCTTTTTGGCCGCTACTTTGTCCCCCAACTGAGCCATGACTTCGGGTTTGGGGCCAATGAAGATGATCCCTTCCTCGCCACAGCGGCGGGCAAAGTTGACATTCTCGGACAGAAAACCGTAGCCGGGGTGGATGGCATCGCATTTGTTTTCCTTGGCCACCCTCAGAATCTCCTCAATGTCCAGATACGGCTTGAGCGGATCATCGTCGGCCCCGACCTGGTAGGCTTCGTCGGCTTTGTAACGGTGGAGGGAGTAGCGGTCTTCGTAGGTATAAATGGCAACTGTTTCCAGCCCCATTTCAACACACGCTCTAAAAATTCGAATGGCGATTTCGCCGCGGTTGGCAATGAGTACCCGTTTGATTTTCTGCTGCATGTTCGAGTGATGTGCTATGAGGAGGAGAAGTTAGTGGAATTGTACGCAAAAGGAAATCAACATGGTTACAAAAAATGCAGCCAGGGGAAAGGAAAAGTGAAAAAATGATCAAAGGTGGAAGAGGAGGGAATGCAAATGTTCACCCACGGGGTGCTCGGGGCCAAATTCACGGAGGAGATCCGGGGCCAAATAGAGATAGTGGTTGTAGCCGTCAAAAACGGTTAGGTTTTCGGGAGTTGGATTGAGGGGGGAAAGGGCAACCAAATCCAGGGAATCCAATTGGGCCTTGAGGTGGTCCATTTCATCTTCTCCCAGGCGGCGGTACTCTTTCCAGGGACGGTTGAAATGGTCGACCAATTCCAGGTCAGGGGAAGGCCCGTTGAAGGTGACCGCCATCTCATTGTTCCGGCGGATGATGAGGCGCATATTGGCCGGAACCTGGCCCGCTTGCCGCTCCAACGACGCAAAATAAATGAAGGCATCATCGGGGATATTGATTCCCAGGCGCTCGTCCCACTGTGATTCGATTTGGTTGGTCTCCATCTTTTGGGTGCGTTGAGTGTGGTTGCAGGCCGATAGCCAACATAACAGGGCCAGGATCAAAATGCAATTGCCCCGGCGGGGGAGAATATTTACGGCGCGAAGGTCCATGCGCTCATGTTGGTCGCATTGCGGAGGGCGTCCAGGAAGGTCACGTAGTGCTGGGGCAGGATGGTATTTCCGTAGGACATGACGTTGTTGCTCTTGGCCTGGGTAATGTTCTGGCCCAGCATATTCTGAACGAGCGTGGCGTGGCGGATGTTTCCATTTCCAATGGGATATTCATCGCCGAGCCCCACCATGTGCCCGTATTCGTGGACGGCACCGCTTTGGTCATCGCTCACCCCCTTGTTGGTGAAGTTGACGTCTTCCGAATCCAGGCGGGCGTAATGGGTGCCCCGGTTCCGCATGGCCTGGCCATTGATATTGTAATGGGTCACGGCACTGCCGCGGAAGTCGCCCTGCGGGATCTTGGTCACATGCAATCGGTAGTGGAAATCGGGCGATTCAATCAAATCGACGGCCGTGAACACGCGTTCTCCCGGCAATTGCGGGTGGACGAAGTGGAAATGTCCGCTCCAACTGTCCTCGACCAAGCGCATGAACTCCTCACGGTACTGGTCCTTTTCGTCCTGGGTCCACCAGAAGGTCTGACCTTGCAGGCCGGAGAAGGCCGCCTGGCTGCCGCTGATAAAATTGAAGCTGACGCGGGTGTTGATCGACAGGCGACCCGTCAGGGGATTGACGTGGACGTCAAACAGGCCGGAGCCGCTGGCCGGGCGGTAATTTTCGCGGGTATACTCCCGCGAGCGCCATTGCTCAGGGGTGATATTGCGTTGGACGGGACCTTGGGACGCCTTGAGCTGGAAAGCCGGGGCGGGATAGCTCATGCCTGCGCTTTCTCCGAAACCAGCTTCCTGCCGCTGAAGCGGCTGGGACGTCATTTCTGACTGTTGCATGACCGTGCAGTTGATTTAGACAAGATTGCATTTCAATATAACAATAATTGTCTGGATGCACTATCTGACCCCGCTTAGTTTTGTGGCTGCGTAAATGGGATGACCGTTTGGGGCTATTTGCTCAGCCTTCCTCCAACGCTTTCCGCATTCCTTCGATGCCATCCACCAAACTCCCCAACTGCGCGATGACCTGACCGAATTTATCGGTCCCATCAATGCCCAGCAAGCGCTGTTTCTTCATGAAAGTGGCCTTGATATCGTTCCAGCGGGCGCTTTCTTCCTCGGTCATCCAATTCGCCATTTCTTTGAACTTCAGCAAATTGGCCTCGGCGTCGGTCGTCAGCGTCTGGCTCTCACTTTCGTAGTGGCCCATGAGCATCGACTTCAATTCGGCGTCGTTCATGATCGGCAGGATTTTCTCCGCCAATTTGTTCATGTCGCGGTAGGAGCCCTGTAATTTGAAGGACGGCTCGGTCCGGAAATCGTCGGCCATGCCGGCACTGAGGATATACTGTTGGTTGACCTGGAGGACGACATCGCGGACCTGAACGAGCTTTTTCAGGACGGCGACGACCTCCGTGACATCTTCCGGGGTATAGTTGCCCTCGAAATCAACGCCTTCGCGCTGGTCGGTTTCGGCAATTTGCAGGAAGGCATGGATGTCCTTGTGGCTGCGTTGGGCGACCTTTTGGAGGACGGTATTGCTGGTGAGGCAGTTCTCGATGAGCGAGAGTTTGAAGTACTCGTCTGTCTCGCCGATGATGTCGCCGAGGTTGTAGGTATCGGCGCGGTTGGCGAGCATATCGGGCACCTGGAACTTGGTGCCGGATTCGGTATAGGGGTTGCCGGCCATGACGACACAGACGCGCTTGCCGCGCAGGTCGTAGGTCCGGGGACGCCCCTTGTAGACGCCCTCGATCTTGCGCTGGGCGTCACAAAGGCTGATAAATTTCTGGAGAAATTCCGGGTGGCAATGCTGGATATCGTCCAGGTACAGCATGATATTGTCGCCCATTTCGAGCGCCAAATTCAGCTTGTTCAGCTCTTCGCGGGCCGCTGCATTCGGGGCTTCTTCGGGATCCAAAGCCGTGACAGAATGCCCGATCGCAGGGCCGTTGATCTTCATGAAGATCAGGCCCAAACGGTTCGCGATGTACTCCATCAACGTCGTTTTACCGTAACCCGGGGGCGAAATCAGCAGGAGCATGCCCATCCGATCCGTCCGTTTGTTTTCCCCCACAGTCCCCATCTGCTTCGCCAAATTATCCCCAAACAGCGGCAGGTACACCTCGTCGATGAGGCGGTTCCGCACAAAGCTGCTCAGTACCCGCGGCTTGAATTCGTTCAGGCGCAATTCGTCCCGAAAATCTTCGGTAAGCTGGTGCTTGAGATGGGTATAGTGGTTGAAATGGCGGACCTGGGTGGATTCGAAGGTGTGGAGCTTGCGGAAAAAGTGGAGGTAGTGCAAAACGTACTTCCGATCCTGCCCAATGACCGGGTGGTCACCATTCATTTGCTCCAATTCTGCCCGGAAATCCACCGATCCGACGCGGACCTTGTCGACGCCGCCCACAAACAAGATGGCGGCGGCTTCGGGCACGTACTCACGGGCATCGGGGACCTCGCTGTGGACCGCAAAAGCGCCCAACCAAGCCGAAATCAACTCAAATCGATCGGTCGGCGCACCATTCAGACGTTTCAAAGAATCGTCGAAGGTGGAAGCCGTGGATTTCAATCGCAGGTAGGCATCGAATTCCCGCAGGAGTTTCAGGGCCGGATCCGACCCGACAAAGCGTTCGTGGTGGGTCCGCTCGGCAAATAGATATTCGGCTGATTTGCATTGGGAAACTTCGGAGAACAGGCCCGTAGTTTCCTGGAAGACCCGGATGGCTTCGGACAAATCGGCTTCGAGGTCGCCAAATTCTTCGGTTTCGGGAAATACCTTCAGGATATAGGAGGCACCGGTCAGCCGGTGGTCGAAAAGTTCTTTTTCTTCCGCGGTCACAAATCCTTCCCACCAGAGCAATGCGCAGGCCCGCACCGACGGCTCGTACCGGAGCAATTCAATGTGCTGGTGGATGTCCACCAGCCGGGACACGATTTGCTGGGCATCGTGGTCGTGTACGCCCTTGGCGTAGCCTTCCTGGTACCGTGGGGCCATGAACTGACGAATGGTATCCAGTTGGTCTTCGGGGCTTTGCTGCGAAAAGGCCAGCAAGGCATCCCGGTTGGCGACCAATTCCTGGAAATAGCGGTAGGCGAGGTACTCAGCACGGTAGACCTCACCGTTTTCGGAAATCAGTTCCTGCTGCCAGATGGGTCGGGTCGCTTCGAAGTCGTCGTTTTGGATGGCTTCGAAGAAATTGGTGCCGCTGAGGTGGAAGTACTGCTGGTCGTCGCGGGGGACGATGGTGAGGTCCAGCGGCTGGACGTTCACGGAGAACTGGTGGCGGCCGAACTTGATGATGTTTTGGCCGTCGACAAAGAGTTCTTTGCGGTCCTTGAGCTGCCGGATGGCATCCTCCCGGATCGTCTTGAGCCGGGATTGGAGGTCTTCCGCCTTGACATTGTCTTCGAGGTCCATGAGTTGGGCGACGATGTCCCGGACCTTGTCGATCATCAGGTCGCTGGCGAAGTAGCCATTGATGTCGTTGACCTCTTCAAATTGTTTGACGCGGTTGCGAATGCCGGTGAGGATCCGCTCGGCCGAGCGGAACAGGGCGGAGGCGCGCTTGTTGCGGGCCTCGACCAACTGGAGCTTGCGCCCCTCGAAGGCATTGTAAATCTCCTCGCGCTTCTCGGCGAGTTGCTCGATGAACTCATCGAATTCGGCGAATTTCCCTTCCAATTCCTCCACCTGCACCATCAATTTGGTGAGGTACTCGTCGCATTTTTCCGGGGTATCGCTGACGTCCAGGTAATTCACGATGGCCTGGCCCAGCAACTTGATCTGGGCGGCAAATTCGGCCACGGCTTCCGCGCTCATCAGCTCTTTCCGTTTCCGCCGCAGGGCCGAACGGACCTGGTTCAGTTCCGCGTAGATATCGGAAATATGGTCGATGATCTGGGTCGTCTGGGTGGCGTCCTCGATCTTGAGGTTGGAGACGATTTCGATCAACAGTTCCAATTGGGCGGCGACGGATTCGATGTTTTCTTCCACCTGTTGCCCTTCCACCGCCGTTTTCACCCCCTCAATCTCCTTTTTGACCGCCTCCACACTCTCTTCGTAGGGCGTCAGGGAGTCTTCACGCAGCAAAAACTCCACACAATTTCGGCTCAGGCGCTCCGTTTGCCCCGCCAATTTCTCCTCCAATTCCTCCACCAACCCCAAATCCACATAGCGCAATTCCTTCAGTGAAATGACCTCTCCGCGCATCTGGCGCAGTTGAGCGAGGAAATTCACGAACTGGTTGACGTTCTCGAACAGGGTCCGGTCGGCTTCCTTCACCAGGGATTCAGAGGCCCCTTTGACCCGGCCCATCTCCGTCTTGGTATGCTTGCGGATGCGGACGACCTTCTCGAATTCTTCGATGGCGCCCTCGGCGGACTGGCGGATCTCGGTCAGCGGCTCACTCAGCTTGAAGGCCTCGCTATGCGAAATCCAATAGTAGCTGTCGAGGACATCGCCGGTCAATTTGACGAGGTCCACGTAGAGGCCGGAATAGCTGTCGTCCTTGTTGAGGAGCGTGAGGACCTCGGTGCATTCGGCCATGGCCCGCACGATGTCCTTGTTGCCGATTTTGAAGAGGTAATTGTCGTCGGCAATGGAAAAGCTGTAATTGGGTCCGACGTAGGGGCTCTGCCATATCTGGATGGCGTGGTGCTTGCGGGGATCTTCCTCGCTCTTGAAATAGGTGAGCTTGCCGCTTTCGAATTGGGCGAATCCGTTGCAGACGATGGGGGTGTCGACCGCCTGGGCGATGAGGTTATAGCTCAGGAGGACGTAGGTGCCGGTATGGGGATTGAAAAAGACAAACAGATAATCCTCGCCATTGGGGCTCTGAATGCGTTTTTCGAAGTCCAAATCGGTCAATCCAGTCTCGAAAAGTTTGAATTCCCCGGTTTGGAGGTAGTAGCCGTTGGAAAAAATGATCCCGTGGTCGTCCGGCAACAAAACGCAGCTGTCTGCCAGGGTATCGATGCGGCGGGCTTCCTGGATTTTTTCGTTGTAGGCAAAATAGCGGAAGGCCTTTTCCTGAAACGGGCGGACCTTCAACAGGATGATATTGCCCAGGTCGGCGTAGAAAAATTCGGCGTCGTCCAGGGTCTGTTCCCGCTGGTTGACCTCCTCCGAATAAATCCCCAACCCGGTATCTGTATTGTCTTCGACCTTGATGGTCAGGGAGCCGCCCATCGTCTCGACGAATAGCCGGTCTTCAATGGAAATATGGGGAAATTTTCCCTCCCGCTGCATGTCCCGGTGGGCCCGCTGCCATTTGAATTCGTGCTGGGCGGGCTTTTTCACCTCCGTTTCCGACCGCGCATCGACGTAGGCCAGTTGCTGATCGGGCGTAATGGTGAACTTGAAGGCTTTGATGTCCTTGTGGCTCTTGCCGATCTGGAAGACGAGGTAGAGGTTCACCCCGATCTTGGCGAAGCGCGCAAAAACGGTGTGGCGGTAGTATTTGTAGAGGTTCTTGAAGTCCTCCTCGAATTTGTCGGAGGTGATGAAGGTCAGCTCGTCTTCATGGAAGCGGTTTTCGGCCTCGTCAAAGGTGTAGACAGCAAAGACATCGCTGAGGCGGGTCTCGGTCTTGAGGCCCATGTGGACGTTGTAGCCGAAGAGAACGCGGTCCCCGATGGCCACGATGTCCTGGGCGATGCAGTTGTTTTCGGTGGGAATGCGGTCGGTGGCGAGGAGCTTGTTCTCGATGGAGCCAAACACCTCCTTGCGGGCTGAATTGAGGTCGTTGAGGCGGCCACGGAGTTCGCGGCCCTGCTTGAGCAGGCGATTGCGGATAATCTCGTAGGTCCCGCCTTCGAGCTGAATATTCTGAGTTGGGTCTGCCATTGGTGTGAAAATCCCGGAAAATGAAAGGGGGGGAGGGAGGCGCCTGCTGCGCCTCCCCCTCCGATCAGAGACCGAACTTGCTGGCGGTCTCGTTGGCGATGCCCGCCTTGGCGGCGGCGTTCAGGAGTTGCTTCGCAATGCCTTGGATGGAGCTGTCCTCGGTGCTGTCGCTGACGCGCATGAGGAGAGCGGCGACGCTCAGGTTGCGGAGGTCTTCGGTGCTCAGCCCCACTTGCTTGACAATGCCCTTGACGCGGTCGATCAGGTTGCCGTCGCCTTCGCCCAACAGGTTGTGGCGGACGTCGGTGAGAACTTCGCTGCTGTTGAAGAGGCGGTCGGTGGTCTTGCCGCGGGTGATGGCCTCGGTGAGCTTGTCGAAGAAGACGGGCTCTCCGCCGACGATGTCAATCTTGGCGGATTTGAGGGCTTCGCTGAGAACGAGGGCCTGGGACTCGGCGATCTGAGCCGAGATGTTGATCGAGGCGAGCTCGACTTCCTTGTCCTTCTCGAGCTTGAGTTTGAACTCTTCGTGCTCCTTGCCGACGCCGTCGAGTTTCTTCATGGCTTCCGCCTTCTTCTCGATACCCTTGGCTTCGGCGACCAATTTGCTCTCTATGGTGAGGGCCTCGGCGAGACCTTCGCGTTCGATGGCTTCCGCGTTGGCGGTTTTGCCTTTGGCTTCAGCCAGGGCCTTTTCTTCGAGGACCTTGGCCTGCTTCAGGCCTTCGACTTCCTTCGCCGCAGCCTTGAGCTCAATTTCTTTCGCTTCGGCCGCCGCTTTCAACTCGATTTCCTTGGCCTGCGCATTCGCCTTCAATTCGATCTCCTTGGCAGAAGCATCGGCACGGAGCTGGATGACCTTGGCTTCAGCGGCCCCTTCCCGCTCGCGGGCCTGGGCCTTGGCTTCCATGACCTGGGCCTCGGACACGCCCATGGCGGCTTCCTCGGAGGCTTTCGCTTCGGCGAGCTTCTTGGTGGCTTCGGCCTCGAGCTCGCTGGCCTTCAAGGCCGCATCGGCGTCGATGACCTTGGTTTCCGCCTCGATTTTGGCGGCTTCTTTTTCCGCTTCCGCGGCAACCAATTTCTTGATCCGGTCCTGCTCGGCGACTTCTTCGGCTTTGGTCACCGCGACCTGCTTGGAACGATTGGCCGAGGCGAATTCCCGGGTGTCTTTGATTTTTTCCTCTTCTCCGACGGTTGCTTTTTCCACGATGACCCGCTCCCGAATCACCTCCTGGATGTTTTTCCGCTCTTCTTCTACCGCTTTTTCTTTTTCGATCTGGGCCAATGTCACGACTCTTTCCCGCTCATTGATTTCCAGTTCTCTTTCCTTTTCGACCCGCTCGCTTTCTACTGCTTCCGTCCGCTCTTTGGCTTTGGTGGCCACAATGATCTGGCGGTCCCGGTTTTCCTGAGCAATGGCGATTTCTTCTTCTGTGGCGATGCGGGCCTGCTCGGAACGCAAGCGCTCTTCTTCCTGGATCTTCTTGGTTTCGGCCTGTTCGCGGGCCTTGATGGAGGCAATTTCGCGGGCCTGAATTTCCTGCTTTTCCGCCAGCTGGCGGTTCAATTCGAGGATCGCTTCTTGCGCCTCGACGTCCTGTTGGGTGATGACTTTTTTCTCCTCGTTCCGAATCTTGTTCGCTGCAATGTGCTGATCGGCCGTGAGGTCGGTGATCTTCTTGATACCCTCGGAGTCGAGGATATTGTCAGCTTGCAGGAATTCGATGGGGGTCTGTTCCAAATAGTCAATGGCGGCGTCGTCGAGGATAAATCCGTTCAGGTTGGTGCCAATGGTATTGATGATTTCCTGGCGGAAGCGCTCCCGGTTATCATAAAGGTCAACGAAATCGAAGCGTTTACCGACGGATTTCAGGGCTTCCGAGAACTTGGCCTCGAAGAGTTGTTTCAGGGTTTCCTCGCGGGAGGCACGGGTCACGCCCACGCTTTGGGCCACTTTGCCGACGTCTTCGACCTTGGGGTTGACGCGCACAAAGAATGCGACTTTGATATCGGCGCGGAGGTTGTCTTTACAGATCAATCCGTCGGCCTGGGTCCGGGAAATCTCGACTTTTTTGATGGAGATGTCCATTTGCTCCATTTTGTGGAACACAGGGACGACAATGGTGCCGTTGAAGGAGATTTTGATGCCGCCGACGCCGGTCCGGACGATTGCCTTGCCCTGGGGGACTTTTTTGTACCAGCTGAGTACGAGGGCAATGGAAAGGAATAGGAACAGCACTACTCCGCCGACGACTATGAACACCGTATTGGTCCAGAACTCGCCAGCATCTGCTTGAAGCAAAGAGTGAATCATTGGGGATTAGGGTTGTGGTTTCAGTATTCAGTTACGATTGGAACCGAAGTTCCAAAGATTCCGTAGTTCATCCAAGTACAATATATGGATGAAATTGGGGAATTGGGAAGGTGAGGGCTGAAAAATCAGCGATGCCGGGAGTCGTCTTTCCGGGAAGGGGCATCGTCGCGGAAGAATCGGGTGATGCGGCCCAAAATGGCCACCAGGACGGGGGAAACGATCATGAGGAACAGGAACACGATGAAAATAATCGCGATTTCTTGTTGTCCCATATTCAGAAACCATCTGGTCATGGTGCGAAGGTACAGCCTTTCCGGAAATTATGAGGGAAGGTGGAGGCTCTTTTTACATTGGAGGTCGGTTTTCGTTGTTATGGTTGGATTCTGGTTCAAAATCAGGATAGTATTCGGGAGGTTCGGGCGGGCGGCTTTTGTCTTTCGCGCGCTGTTTTCGGTACAATCGGAAGACCAGGATGGCCCACAATACGAACAGGGAGAACAAGCTGAAAATGATATAACGCTCGTTCATTGGTCGGATAGATTGGTCGGGTCCTGTTCGTCGTAAGGTCTGAATTCCGCCCGTTTTTCGTTGCTGAAACGCTTTCTAAACACAAGAAAAGCGCCAATGCCCACGATTACACCGATGACGAGTACAATGCCAAGGGTGGGAAAAAATCCAATCGAGTTCATATTCCTTCCGTTTGAAATGGATGAACAGTATAGGCATCCCGGTCTGCGACATAATCTACGATGACGCATTGGGTGCCCCGCTTGACTTTGTCTCCCGTCTCCGAGAGTACATTCAACAGAATGCTTTTTCCATCGACCATCAGATCGGCCTGGCCCAGTCGGTTGCCTTCCACGCCCAATTCAAGGACACAGATACGGCCCCGGAATTGAATCGGCTTTTCCTCATCGTTGAGGGAGCGGAAGAAGCCTTTGAACGGCTGGGTCACCAGTTTGGTGAGGAGGGCAGCGCCAATGGCCGAAGCGACCATCAGGCCGAGCACGATGCCAAGGTTGCCACCCACTTCGTGGGTGACGATCAGGCTTCCCGCCCAGAAAAACAGGGCGAAAAAGCTCGTGAAGACCATGAAGGGAACTGCGTCCAGGTTCAGGAAACGCAAAATATTGACGCCCAGTCCGGGGCCACCCTGGGAATCGGCATCGACGTCGGAGTCTACGTCCACGTCGACATCCACATCGGCATCGAGATCAATCTCGATCCCAATATCCTTGTCGACATCCAGATCGAAGTCGAGAAAGCTCAGGTCGATCAGCCCGATGAGGAAAACGACCCAGTACAGCCCCACAAAGAGGAGCAATGCAGTTGGGAACACCATCGGACCGGAAAACGAGAGGTCAAGGATTTCTTTCATTGTAATAACCCAAATTCTCTAGGAATATAGGGCTTGTTGGGGTGGAATAAAAAAAAGGATCGTATCGTTCGGGGAAACCGCCGTAGTCTAAACGGCCTCCGCCGAACGGACGAATCCTTAAAAAGAATCCGGGTTATTTTTTAGGCTTGTCGGTACACAATTCGAGGCCCGGATCGTAGGTTGAGTTATGGTTTGCTGCAGCTTTAACGTTAGCTGCGAACGAAGATTGTGTAAAGGTCAGTTGCTTGCATAGGCGGTTCGGTACAGGTTAATTATTTGCTGTTTGTCTATATGTACGGCAATTGCTATAAAAGGTTTTAGTTTTACTATTATTGTCTATAGCAAAAACTTTTTGGATTAGTATTCATGCTTAAATCTTCGGAGCAAAACAATGCTTTGCAGCCCCTAAAGGTCGTTTTGGGGATGAAAATGGCTCCTTGGGTCGGGAGCGGAAAAATTGGAAATGGAAGGGATTTTTTCGACGAATGAGAAAAATGGAGGGGGATGGATGCTGGGAAAAGGGAAAAATGAAGGGGACGGGAAAAGGAATCAGGAGGAGGAAGCAGACTGCTTCCGCAGTTCTGCGGCCTTCGCGTACTTCAGGTAGACTTCCATGGCCGTGATCCGGCAGATGAGGTAGCCCAATCGGCCTTCGAGGAAGCCGCCCTTCAAGATGTACATCTTGAAAAAGCGCAGGGCGGCCGACAGCCGCGCCCGCCAGCGCAGTCCGGTCTTGCCGGATTGTGCAATGCCCTGGGCCGCCAGGTCCGAGTACTTGTTCGCGCGGGCGATGTGCTCACCGATGGTATAATAGGTATAGTGCAGGAGGTGCCCCGACAAACGCTTTACCGGTAAATTGGGTTGGGGAACGAGTTCCTCGTGGACGAAGGCGCCCTCCCAACGGGCGCCGCCCTTCGGGAAGAGCCGGATCTTGCGATCCGGGTACCAGCCGGCCCGACGGATCGGGCGGCCGCAATAAAAAGCCAGACGGTTGAATTCGTAAACGCCCTGAAGTTGTTCTTTTTCCCGCATCAACAAGCCTTTCAACTCCTCATCCAGCGCCTCATCGGCATCCAGGGACAAGATATATTCGTGGGCCGCGAGGTCATTGGCAAAGTTCTTCGTTGCTGAATACCCCATCCATTCTTTTTCCACCACCCGCGCACCATGCTCCCGGCAAATCTCCTGGGTCCGGTCCTTGGAAAAGGTATCCACCACGATCATTTCATCCACCAATCCCGCCAAAGACGCCAGGCAGCGGCCAATATTCCGCTCCTCATTTTTGGTGATGATGACCGCTGAAATCCCCATTTACTTGACCTGTATGCGTTCATTGCCCGGCACCAACTTCCCAATGGGCTTGGCTTCGACTTCCAGCCCCAAGGCCTTCATCTCGGCTTCAAAATCCGCTTGGTGCGCGGGATCAAGAGCCACCAACAATCCGCCACTCGTCTGGGGATCGCAGAGCAAGAAGCGCTGCGGCTCATCCAGGTCGACAATGTGGTGGCCATAACTCGCCCAATTGCGTTTGGTTCCACCGGGAACAGCCCCGGCGGCAATGTACGTCTCCGCGCTGGCAATGCGCGGCACAGCATCGAACCACACCTCCGCACTGCATCCGCTGCCCTGCGCCATTTCGCTCAGGTGACCCAGCAACCCAAATCCAGTGACGTCCGTCATCGCGTGTACATACGGCAGTTGGGCGAAGGTCTGACCGGGCTTGTTCAGCGTTGTCATCAGGTTCACAATCCGCTCCAAATCTTCGGATTGGACGATTCCCCGTTTCTGGGCGGTACTGATCGCGCCGATACCTAAAGGCTTGGTCAAATAAAGCAAATCACCGGCTTGTCCCTGGTCGTTCCGCTTCAACTGAGCCGTTTCAATCAAGCCGGTCACCGCCAATCCAAAGATGGGCTCCGGGCTGTCGATGCTATGTCCCCCTCCCAATACAATTCCGGCCTCGGCACAGACGGCACGGCTGCCTTCCAGCACGCGGGCTGCGACCTCCGTGGGAATCTTGTCCACCGGCCAGCCCAGAATCGCAATCGCTACCGCCGGGGTTCCTCCCATCGCGTACACGTCACTGATAGCATTGGCGGAGGCGATCCGGCCAAAGTCATAGGGATCGTCCACAATGGGCATGAAAAAGTCCGTGGTGCTGATCAGGGCCCGGCCATCCCCCAAATCGTAGACCGCCGCATCGTCCCGGGAATTGTTGCCTACCAACAAGCGGGCATCGGGTTGCTGGGGGATGCTGGTCTTCAGTATTTCATCCAATACGGCCGGAGCGATTTTGCAGCCGCAACCGGCTCCGTGACTGAATTGGGTAAGCTGGATCGTGGACATGAAGGAATGAATGGGTGGTGATACAAAAAAGTGCAAATGGAACCGTCGGGAGGCTCCATTTGCACATGAAGAGAATCGCTGGAATCAAATTCCGATCAGCAGACGGGCCGGATCTTCCAGGAATTCGCGGACTTTGAAGAGGAAACTCACGGCTTCCTTGCCGTCGACGATGCGGTGGTCATAAGACAGGGCCACGTACATGATCGGGCGGATTTCAACCTTTCCGTTCACCGCGACGGGGCGGTCGACGATGTTGTGCATCCCGAGGATGGCACTCTGGGGCGGGTTGATGATCGGCGTGGACAACATCGAGCCGAAGATGCCACCATTGGTAATGGTGAAGGTTCCTCCGGTCATGTCCTCAATCGTGATCTCATTGTTGCGGGCCTTGGCAGCATAGCCACGGATGGCCTGCTCGACCTGCACGATGGACATGGATTCCGCGTTGCGGATATTCGGTACGACCAGTCCCCGCTGGGTACTGACCGCGATGCCGACGTCCACGTAGTCGTGGTAAAGGATTTCCTTGCCATCGATCTGGGCGTTGATGGCGGGGAAGAACTTCATCGCTTCGGTACAGGCCTTCACGAAGAAGCCCATGAAGCCGAGCCCAATGCCGTAATGCTCCTTGAATTTTTCCTTGTACTTGGCGCGCATCTCCTTGATGCCAGTCATGTCCACCTCGTTGAAGGTGGTGAGCATGGCGGTCTCGTTTTTGACGGAGACGAGGCGGTCGGCGATGGTCCGACGGAGAGGCGTCATCCGCTTGCGGGTGATCTCCCGGGATCCGCCCGTGAAGACGGGAGCGGCGGCAGGCTTGGACTCCTTCTTAGGAGCGGCTTCCTTGGCCGGAGCGGGAGTGGATTTGGAGCCCGACTTGGCGGCCTCGATGACATCACCTTTGGTGATGCGGCCGTCGCGGCCGGTACCGGTCACCTGGCCCTTGGAGATGCCCTGGTCCTTCATCATCTTCTCAGCGGAAGGACTCGGGGTACCTGTAGCGTAGTTTTCGTTCTGGGGGGCGGCAGTTTCCACTTCCGATTTGGCTTCAGAAGAAGCTCCATTGGAGCTGGAATCGGCTTTTTCACCGGCTGCCGACGTATCAATCTTGGCGATGACAGCGCCGATCTCGACGACATCACCTTCCTGGGCGATAATTTCGATCCGACCTTCTTCTTCGGCCGGGAGGGCCAAAGTCGCTTTGTCGGAATTGATTTCGACGAGTTCATCGTCCATTTCGACGATGTCCCCATCTTCCACCAGCCACGCGCCGAGTTCCACTTCAGTAATGGATTCGCCGGGGCTGGGTACTTTCACTTCGATGATCATGGATCCGGAGTTTATTTTTATGCTTTAACCAAATCGTTTTCTTCGTGGAGGACCGGGGCAAAGGCAGCTTTGACCAGACCTTGTTGCTCGTCGACGTGGGCCTTCTTGTAGCCGGTGGCCGGGCTGGCGCTTTCCTTGCGGGAAATCACCTCAATGCCTTTCAGGCCCAGAGCACGGGATTTGCGGAGAATGAAGGACCATGCCCCCATGTTTTCGGGTTCTTCCTGAACCCAAACCCATTCCTTGGCATTGCTGTACTTCTCTTTCAAAGCCGCAATCTGCTTGACGGGGAGCGGATAAATCTGTTCCATCCGGACCACAGCGACATTTTTGTGCTTGCCTTCTTCCTGCTCTTTCAGCAGATCGTAGTAGATTTTTCCGCTGCAAATCAATACCCGGCTGACGTCATCTCCTTTGACCTTGGGATCGTCGATGATTTCCTGGAAGCGGCCATTGGCCAGGTCCTTGATGGAACTGCTGGCAGCCGGGAGGCGCAGGAGGTTTTTCGGGGTAAAGACAATCAACGGCACCCGAATCTTCCGGTGCAATTGACGGCGGAGAAGGTGGAACATCTGGGCCGGAGTGGTCGGATTGACCAACTGCCAGTTGTTGCTGTTGCAAAGTTCGGTGAAGCGCTCCATGCGGGCCGAGCTGTGCTCGGGTCCCTGGCCCTCGTAACCGTGGGGCAACAACATGACCAGACCGCTCAGTCGGAGCCATTTTTGCTCGGCGGAGGAAATGTACTGGTCAATGATGATCTGGGCGCCGTTCACAAAGTCCCCGAACTGGGCTTCCCAAATGGTCAGCGTATAAGGTGCCGACCAGGAATAGCCGTATTCAAAGCCGAGCACGGCATATTCACTCAACAGGGAGTTGTAGATTTCGAGCTTGGCCTGGCCTTCGGTCACGTGGTTCAGCGGGATATGCTCTTCTTCGGTCTTGTCGACCTTCAGCACCGCGTGGCGGTGGGCAAAGGTGCCGCGCTCGACATCCTGGCCCGACATCCGGACCGGATGGCCTTCCGCCAGCAGGGTGCCATACGCCAGCAGTTCCCCCATCGACCAATCCAGGCGATCGGTCTCTTCCAGCATCTTGCGGCGCTGGTCGTTGATCCGGTGGGTTTTGCTGTAAAATTCTTTGCCTTCCGGCAGGGTCAGCATTTTATCGGCAATTGCGCGGAGCTTGGCCTCATCAACGCCAGTGGCGGGCGATTCATCCCAATCGGAATCGGCCTCGCGGCGCAATTCTTTCCAAGCACTCTCACCGAAGCTGTATTCCACCGCTTTGCCTTCCTTCTTCACTTCCTTCAAACGGTCATTCAACATCCGCTTGAATTCTTTTTCCATTTTCTTCGCATCCCCCTCATCAATGTCACCGCGCTCCTTCAGTTTCTCCACGTAGATGTCGCGGGGATTCGGGTGCTTCTCGATGATTTCGTAGAGGGTCGGCTGGGTAAAACGGGGTTCGTCGCCTTCGTTGTGGCCGTGGCGGCGGTAGCAAAGGAGGTCGATGAAGACATCCCGGTGGAAAGTCATCCGGAATTCCATGGCCAACTTGCAGGCGTGAACCACGGCTTCGGGATCGTCGCCGTTGATGTGGAAGACGGGCGAGCCCGTCACCTTGGCGACGTCGGTACAGTAGGTCGAGGACCGACCGTCGATATAGTTGGTGGTGAAGCCCACCTGGTTGTTGATGACAATGTGGACCGTACCGCCCGTTTCGTAGGCGGGCAATTCGGACATTTGGAGGGTTTCGTAGACGACGCCCTGGCCGGCGATGGACGCATCGCCGTGGATCAGGATGGTCCCCAATGCCGAATGGTTGCGGTTGTATTTCAGGTCGATCTTTGCCCGGGCCTTGCCCATGGCCACCGGTCCGACGGACTCAAGGTGAGAGGGGTTGGGGCAAAGGGAAAGGTGGACTTCCTTGCCTTTTTCGGTCTTCACGTCCACGGAATAACCGTGGTGATATTTCACGTCTCCGAGGAAGTCTTCGGTATCATTTCCATTGGCACCGATCTCTTCAAATTCGGAGAAAACATCGTCGTAGGACTTGTTCAGGATGTTCACGAGCACATTCAGGCGACCCCGGTGGGCCATCCCGAGGACGAATTCATCGATACCCATATCCGCGCCCTTCTCGATGACCTCATCGAGAGCAGGAATCAGGCTTTCAGCGCCTTCAATGGAGAAGCGCTTCTGTCCCACGTACTTGGTTCCGAGGAACTTTTCGAAGACCACCGCTTGGTTCAACTTGTGGAGGATATGCTTTTTCTCGTCAGAGGAAAAATTCGGGGTATTGCGGCTCCCCTCCATCTTGTCCTTCAACCAATCCCGGATTTCGGGCTCGCGGATATAGCGGTATTCCGCCCCGATGGATTGGCAGTAGGTCTTTTCCAGCAGCGCCACGATGTCCCGGAGCTTGGCCGGTCCCAATCCCACTTCGATCCCGGCGTTGTAGACCGTATCGAGATCGGCGTCGGACAGCTTGAAATTCTTCAGGTCGAGGGTCGGGGAATATTTCCGCCGTTCCCGGACGGGATTGCTCTTGGTGAACAGGTGACCACGGGTCCGGTAGGCATCAATGAGGTTCAGGACATAAATCTCCTTGACGTCGGCAGCTTCTCCAGTGCCTTCGCCCGTCCAATCAATGCGGCCAAAGTCGAATCCTTCGAAAAATTTCTGCCACCCAAAATCGACAGATTCTGGATCCTGCTTGTACTGTTCGTACTGAGCGTCGATGTATTCTGGGGTGGCGTTGCTCAGATAGGAGTAATTGGTAGCCATCTTAAAATATGTGCGCGTTCAGCAAAATATAAAAAAAGTGGCCCCTTAGCGGGCCACTGCAAATACTTCTTTCGTAGAAACCCGAGCCTCAAAGTCCGATCGGAATTTCTTCAAAGCACTCCTGACCGGCCACGCGGTGGCGTCCGCCAGGGCACAGACTGTTCGTCCTTCCATCGTGTCACAAAGTTCCAGCAGCTTGTCAATGTCCCGGTTGGTGGCCGTTCCATTGTTGAACTTGGTCAGGATCTTCACGAACCAGCCGGTACCTTCCCGGCAGGGGGTACATTGACCGCAGGACTCGTGGTCGTAGAACTTGGCGATCCGCAGGGTGAACTTCACCATGTCGGTGGTTTCGTCCAGGATCAACATTCCAGCGGTACCCATTACGGAACCGACGCTCCGCAGGGAGTCGCTGTCCATCGTGAGGCCCGCCTCGACTTCTTCCGCTGTGATCAGCGGACAGGAAGAGCCACCGGGGCTGACAGCCTTCAGCTTGCGGCCGCCTTTGATGCCACCTGCGATGTCGTAGATGAGGGTTTTCATCGGCATACCGGTGGGATATTCGTAAACGCCGGGGCGGTTGACGTGACCGGAGATACCGTAGAGGACTGGACCAGGATGGTTGGGGGCTCCCTGCGAGGAGAACCACTCGGGACCATTCTTGAGGACCAGCGGTACGTTGGCCAGGGTCTCGATGTTGTTGATGGTGGTCGGCTTGCCCCAGAGGCCTTTTTGGGCCGGGAACGGGGGCTTGGAGCGGGGATACGCCCGCTTGCCTTCCAGGGATTCCATGAGCGAGGTCTCCTCGCCACAGATATAGGCACCGGCTCCGGTATGGACGTAGAAGTCGCAGGAGAAATCGGTACCGAACAGGTTTTTACCGGCCATGCCCTTGGCGTAGGCCTGGTCCACGGCAGCTTGCATCATGTCGATCCAATCGACATACTCACCGCGGATATAGACGTAGGCCGCATCCATTTCCATCGCGTAGCAGGCGATCAGAGCGCCTTCGATGAACAGGTGCGGGTTGAATTCGAACAAACGGCGGTCCTTGAAAGTACCCGGCTCGGATTCGTCACCGTTACAAGCGAGGTAGCGCGGAACACCTTCCTGTCTGGGCGGCATGAAGGACCATTTCAGTCCCGCATTAAATCCTGCCCCGCCTCGTCCCCGGATATTGGCCGCCTTGACCGTATCCGTAACTTTTTTCGGGTCCCAATCTGCACTTGTCACGACCTGCTTCAGCATCTCATAGCCGCCATGCTGCATGAAGACATCGATGTCGTGGTAGTTTTCGATGTCCGGCAGGAGGACCTTCTTGTATTCGCGCCAGTTTTGCATTTCGCTCGTATTATTTTTCTGTGACTATTGAAAAATAAAGTTATTAAACAATTTCCAGATTTTTATCCCTGAAGGGGGTTTTATCACCGCTTCCCTTCCTGAACAACCATCTTCTTGAAATCGCCGGTAAAGTTAAATGATTTTTCATCAAGAAAACGGAGTCAACCCATCTAATTGAAGGAGATGTAAGCGTCCTTCTGTTTTCTACTTCATTCAAACCAATTTATAGACGCTTTGTTCCCCGTTTTCCCCCTCCCCGTCCTCCATTTGTGGTCAACTCTACTTGAAATCGGATTGCGAAAAGCTCAATTTTATACCCATGACGATAGCGGCGGCGAGGAAAGCCCTCAAACAGTATTTCGGGTATGACAGCTTTCGGCCCATGCAGGCCGACATCATCCAACGCGTCCTGGACCAACAGGACGCCGTGGTCCTCATGCCCACCGGGGGCGGCAAATCCATCTGTTTCCAGATTCCGGCCCTCGTCATGGACGGCGTCGGGGTCATCGTGTCGCCCCTCATTGCCCTCATGCAGGACCAGGTCGAAGGCCTCAAAGCCAATGGCGTCCGCGCGGAGTTCATCAACTCCTCCCGCTCCGGCACCGAAAACATGCAGGTCATCCACCGGGCCATGGACGGCGAATTGGACCTTCTATATGTAAGCCCCGAGAAGCTGTTGTCCCAGGACTTCCTCCCCCTGCTCCGCGAATTGCCCCTGGCCCTCTTCGCGATTGACGAAGCCCACTGCATCTCCGCCTGGGGCCACGATTTCCGACCCGAATACGCCCAATTGGCCGTCCTCAAGCAGAATTTTTCCAAGGTGCCGGTCATTGCGCTCACCGCGACGGCCGACAAACTCACCCGGCGCGACATCGTCCAACGTCTAGGACTGCACCAACCGGAGCTGTTCACCGCTTCTTTTGACCGACCCAACCTCAGCCTCCAGGTCCTGCCCGGCCGCAACCGCCTCGGGACCATCGTGGATTGGATCGAAGCGCGGCCCAACCAAAGTGGAATCATCTATTGCCTGTCCCGGAAGAACACCGAAGACGTCGCGGCCAAGCTCAAGGCCAAGGGCATCGCGGCCAAGTTCTACCACGCGGGGATGGGCCCCAAGATCCGGGCCAAGGTCCAGCAAGAATTTATCCGGGACGATATCCAGATCATCTGCGCGACCATCGCCTTCGGGATGGGCATCGACAAAAGCAATATCCGGTGGGTCATCCACTACAACCTGCCGAAGAACATCGAAGGCTATTACCAGGAAATCGGCCGGGCGGGTCGCGATGGCCTGCCGAGCGATACCCTGTTGTTTTACAGCTACGCCGACGTGATCCAATTGCAGCGCTTCATCGAGGAGAGTGGCCAGCCGGAGGTCGGGATGATGAAGCTGGAACGCATGCAGCAATTCGCCAATGCCAAGGTTTGTCGGCGGCGGGTGCTGTTGTCCTATTTCGGGGAGCACCAGGAAGAGTCCTGCAAGAACTGTGATGTCTGCGAAAATCCTCCCGAGACCTTTGACGGGACGGTCATGTCGCAGAAAGCCCTAAGTGCGATGATGCGGATGAAGGAACGGGTGGGCATGAACATGGTCGTTGACGTATTGCGGGGATCGGGGCGACGGGAAATCCTGATGCAGGGTTACGACAAGATCAAGACCTACGGGGCGGGCTCGGCAACTCCGCGGAGCGATTGGCTCGATTACCTGATGCAGATGTTGGACCAGGGTTTGATTGAAATGGCTTATGATGAAGGGAATGCGTTGAAGGTGACGGAAGTGGGCAAACAGGTCTTGTTCGAAGGAAAAGGCGTGGAGTTGGTGAAAAAGCAGTACGAGGAGCGGAAAAAGGCGGTGCAGGACAAGAAAAAGAAGGGGCAAACGGTCATGGACAAGGTCGACGAGGCCTTGTTCCAGAAGCTGCGGACCCGGCGGAAGGCACTGGCAGACAAAAAAGGCATACCCCCTTATCTCATTTTCCACGACGCCACCCTCAAGGCCATGGCCACCGCCAAACCCATCAGCCGCCACGAGATGCGCACCATTTCCGGGGTGGGCGACCGCAAGCTCCAATTGTACGCCGATCCCTTCATCAACGAAATCCTCGGTTTTCTCCAGAAACATCCCAGCGCCAAACCCGAACCGCGCATTTCTCCGGTGGTAACGAAGGAGAAGAAGAAGCGGAAGAAAGGGGAAAAGAAGAAACCGACGCGCGAAGTCACCTATGAATTGTACCTCGCCGGGAAGAGTGTGGAGGAAATTGCGGAGGAACGGGAGATCAAAGCGGAAACCATCTATTCCCACCTCGCCCTCCTGTTTGCCGACGGCCAGCACGAGATCGACCTCTTCAAGTTCATGACCGTCGACGAGCTCCAGCGCACCCTGGCCGCCATCCAGTCGGTCGGCAAAGTGGACGGGCTCAAGCCCATTTACGACGCCCTCGACGGCCAGATCGACTACCACAAGATCCGGTTTGCGATTGCCTACCGCCAGCGCCAACTCACGAGCTCCTGACCATGTCCTCTCAGCTCCCCATCACCGCTGTCGTCCCGGACATCCGCCGTCATTTGACTGCCTCCAACGCCGTCATCCTCCAGGCCCCGCCCGGTGCGGGTAAATCCACCTTCCTCCCCCTCCAACTCCTCGACGAGCCCTGGCTCGACGGCCAGAAAATCCTGTTGCTGGAACCCCGCCGCCTCGCGGCCCGCGCCGTCGCCCACCGCCTCGCCGAACTCTACGGCGAACGGGTCGGCGAAACCATTGGCTACCGCGTCCGCTTTGAGACCAAAGTCTCCCGCCGCACCCGACTCGAAGTCGTCACCGAGGGCATCCTCACCCGGATGATGCAAAACGACAATGCCCTCGAAGGCGTCGGGCTGGTCATCTTCGACGAATTCCACGAACGGAGCCTCGACGCCGACCTCGGCCTGCTCCTGTGCCGCCAAATCCAGGAAGTCCTCCGCGAAGAAATGCGCATCCTCGTGATGTCCGCCACCCTCAACTTTGCCGATCTCGACGCAGTCCTGCCGGACGCCCCCACCGTGACCAGCGAGGGCCGTCAGCACCCCGTCGCCCTGATCTACGTACCGTCGACCCCCGGTCAACGCACCGCCGCCCATACCGCCTCCGTCGTGCGGCAAGCCCTCCGCGAACAAGACGGAGACATCCTCGTCTTCCTGCCGGGTGCGGGCGATATCCGCCGCACCGCCGAGTACCTCGATGCGGCGGACATCGGGGCGGAAGTGCATCCGCTCTTCGGCAACCTCGCTTTCCGGGACCAGGACCGCGCCTTGCGGCCTCATCCGCAGGGCCTGCGCAAAGTCGTGTTGGCCACGGCCATTGCCGAGACGAGTCTGACCATCGAAGGCATCACCACGGTCATCGACAGTGGATTGGCCCGGGTGCCGCATTTCGATCCCCGCTCGGGATTGACGCGGCTGGAGACGGTGGAGGTGACCCAGGATTCCGCCGCCCAACGGGCCGGCCGGGCCGGTCGACTGGGGCCGGGCGTCTGCTATCGGCTGTGGGAAGAACGCCGTCACCAATACCTCGCGTCCAACCGGAAACCGGAAATTCTCACGGCCGATTTGGCGCCGCTGGTGCTGGAATTGGCGGCCTGGGGCATCCAGGAGGCCGATGAATTGCCGTGGCCCTCGCCGCCGCCCAAGAAGACCTTCGGCATGGCGGGCGATCTGCTGGAAAGTCTGGGGGCCTTGGAAAATGGGAAATTGACGCGGCGGGGAAAGGCCTTGTTGAAGCTGCCCACGCATCCCCGCTTTGCCCACCTCTTGCTCCAGGCGGAGGAATTGGGACTCTTGCCTTTGGCGGCGGATGTGGTGGCCCTGCTCGAAGAGCGGGATCCCCTCCGCAATCACTCCAGCAATGATTTGTCCCTGCGGATCGATGCCCTGCGTGCCCACCGACGTGGCGACCGTGGTCCCGGCGATCCCCGCGCCTTGGCGCGGGTTGAGAAGGTCTCGCAGGTTTGGAGGAAGAAATTCAAGGTGCCGCCTTTGAAAAATTACCCCGAAGCCGGTCAGGTCGGGCATTTGGTGGCTTTGGCCTATCCCGATCGCGTGGCCCGGCGGGTGCAGGCTGGCGGTCGCTACCGCCTCGCCAACCGTCGGCGGGCCTTGGTCCCGACGGAAGACCCGCTGAGTGATGCGGAATGGTTGGCCGTGGCGCATATGGATGCGGGTCAGGAGGAAGGCCGGATTTACCTGGCGGCCCCCGTGGACCCCCGGGACTTCACGGAAGAATGGACCGAGAAGGATACGCTGCGGTGGGACGGGAAATTGGAGAAGCTGGTCGCCCAGCGGGAAACGAGGTGGCGAGGGCTCTTGGTGCAATCCAAGCCTGTAAAGGACATTCCCCCCGCTCAGCGGGTGGAGGCTTTGTGCGCAGCGGTGGCCCGCTCGCCCGAACTTTTGCCCTGGGACCGGGCGGTCTCGCAGTGGCAGGCCCGTGTGATGAGCCTCCGCCAATGGCGTCCGGAGGAAGACTGGCCGGATGTCACCACCGCAAAGTTGGCGACGACGGTCGCCGAATGGTTGGCTCCGTACCTGGAAGGCGTCCGTAAGAAAGACGATTTCGACCGACTCGACCTGAAGTCGATCCTGAACGGGCTCTTGCCCTGGCCCAAGCCGCAGGAACTCGCCCAATTGGCTCCTGAGCGGTGGCAAGCGCCCAGTGGCAGCCAGATCCGGGTGGAATATTTTGAGGACGGGCGGCCGCCGGTCCTCGCTGTGCGGTTGCAGGAGATGTTTGGCTGCCACGATACCCCCCGTGTCAACGGCGGCCGCACCACGGTCATGGTGCATTTGTTGTCACCGGCCCGTCGGCCGGTGCAGGTCACGCAGGACCTCCGCAATTTCTGGGAATCGACCTACGCCGAGGTCCGCAAGGAATTGCGTGGGCGCTATTCGAAGCACTATTGGCCGGAAGATCCCTTCACGGCGGAGGCCATCCAGGGCGTCCGGCCGAAGGGGAAGAAGAAATAGGCCCATTTCCCGATTATTTTCCCCCGCTCTCCCACCTCCACCCTCCAAAGGGGTACCTCCCAGGCTCCCCTCCCCACCTCGAAGGCGGCCTTCCCCACCTCCTGGCTCGGCGCGTGCACCAAATAGCTCGGCCATTCCGCCCAAAAGGTCGGGGGCCCCACCTCCAAGGTCAATTCACTTGACCAAAAGCTCCGCTCGCCGACCTTCAGGGGTGGAGTTGTGCAGGAAAATGGTAAACGGGTCTTACCACAGAGGTGGGGGGGGGGCATACGTGTCCCGTTAAAACCCACTGAATCTCAGCTGATTGGGATCAG
>CAWUKT010000061.1:0-42585 GCA_963923035.1 uncultured bacterium | reverse complement strand
CAACGCTTTTTTATGGATAACAAAAGAGGCCGCCTCTTTTGAGACAGCCTCTTTTAATATATAAAGGTATGGGAATCAGCGGTGGAAACCTCCAAAAGCAAAAAAGCAGGAAGGTGACTTCCTGCTTTTTTCCGAGAGTGGTTTTGAATCAGTTGGGAGACACCAAAATGGTCTCCAGTTGAGAAACCAAGCGTTTAATACGTCGGGTTTCACGGTCATTTAAGTTCCGGATACCGACCCGTTCGACCTCGTGGATGAGGTCCATGCGGTCTCCAATCTCACGATAGGAGAGGGTGGATACTGTATCCAGATTGGTACGGATGCGCACAATTTCAGAGTTCAAAAAGTGCTTAGCAGCCAGTACCTTCTCATGCAATTCATTCACAGTCATATTACCTCACAAAAATTTATTACGCTTATATAAAATAACTCCTAAAACTACAAGTTTTTATCCATCTTTTCAAGGAAAAGTTCATTTTTGTTTAACGTTCGAGGCATATGACATGGGATAAAACGTCGTGTATTTCCCCTTTGAGATCTTCAATAAGCGTGATTTGATGAGTTGCTTCCGAATTCCCTTCACATGGTCCGTGAACAAAACCCCTTCGAGGTGGTCGTATTCATGTTGGATAATCCGGGCCTTTAGACCCGTGAATCTTTCCTCGTGGACCACTCGGTTTTCGTCCTCGTAGCGCAACAGAATTTCCTCTTCCCGATACACTTCCTCGATCACATCCGGAATGCTCAGGCAGCCTTCGTCCCAGCCCCATTCTTCTCCCGTTTCCTCCAACATCTTCGGATTGATAAAGACCTTTTTCCAGCCTTCCATCGGGGTCGGGTCATCTTCCAACATCCCTTCCATGGGAGAGCCATCCACCACAAAAATGCGGATCGATTTGCCGATTTGAGGCGCGGCCAGGCCCACACCCTTGGCATTGTACATGGTTTCGTACATGTCCTCAATGAACTCCTCCAATTCGGGGTAATCGGCTGGAATGTCTTCCGCCCGTTTCCGCAGGGCAGGATGGCCGAAGGCAACAATGTCGTAGATCATAACTGGTTTTTACTCGCGAGGTATTCTTGTAAAATAATCGTGGCGCTGGTCCGGTCCACCAAGCCTTTGTTCCGCCGCTTTTTCTTCTTCACCCCACCCGCAATCATCGCCCGCATCGCCATTTTGGAGGTATAGCGTTCGTCCCAATAGGTGACGGGGATGTCGGGGAAGGTCTTGGTCAATTGCTGGTTGAGCTTGCGGACGCCGGGGGTACTGTGGGTATCGCTCCCATCGTGGCGGGTCGGCATTCCCAGTACAATTTCTTCGATGTCTTCTTTCGCCACCAATTCTTTCAATCGGGCCAGCAAGTCGGAGGTGGCAACGGTTTCGAGTCCGGTCGCGATGATTTGCAGGGGGTCGGTCCAGGCCAGCCCCGTTCGCTTCAATCCAAAATCAATCGCAATGATTCGCGCCATATGCTGCAAATATAATCGAATTCAGGAAGAGAGGGGGCAATCGGCAGGTTTATCTTTTGGATGACCGGGAGGGGGGAAACGGATCAATATTCGGCTGAGTTTTCTATCTTTCCCCATGCGCCGTTGGAAAAAGCGAATCCTCAATGGGCTGATCATGGCCTTGCTGTCGGCATTGCTCTTCGAAGTATGCTTTCGGTGGCAGGTGATCGATTTCTACGGAACAGAATTCCATTTTCTGAACCAGGGAGAGGATTTGGAGGCGAAAAAAGAGCGGGTGCTGGTGATGGGAGACAGCTTTACGGCTTCCGATTCCAATTATGTGGAGCAATTGCGGCGGCGATTTCCGGACAAAATGTGGATCAATGGCGGCGTCCCGGGGACGGGCGTCATCCAGGCCCAGTACATGCTGGGACGGCGGTTTCGGCAGGTGGAGCCCGATTATTTGGTCTACCAGATTTACCTGGGCAATGACCTGTTTGATGTGCGAAATCCCCTGGCCTGGTCGGAGTTGGGTTTGGCGAGGAATGTGTACTGGGGCCTGTCCAATCGGTTTCGGTCCCTGGGCTACCTGAATTATAAGATGGGCCAGTTTTTTGCCGCGCCGCCGGACACGGCGAAGATGGAGCAATTGGCGTTTTCGGTGGATCGGTTCAATGGGCGGGAAAAAATGTACCTGAAGGCGCGGCCGGATTGGTTGGAGAAACAGCTGAAAGGGGAGGAGGAATGGGAAAATGACCTGGACAGCTATTTGAATTATTTGGAGGATGTTTTGGAAAAAGGGGAAGAAGAACAAATTCCGACGCTGCTCCTAATCGTCCCCCACTTCGCCCAGGTCAACGAGGATCTGTTCGCGCGCTTTCAGGCGCTCGGAGCCGTCGGCGACCGCGCCACCATCATGGACCCCGCCCCGGCCTGGGTCCGGAAAATCGATTCCACCGCCGCTGCATTTCCCCATGTCCAGACCCATTTCCTCCTATCCGACTTCCGCTCCGATTCATTGCCGCTCTATTTCCCCAACGATCCCCACCTCAACCCCCACGGCCAATCCCGACTCGCCGATGCGGTCGCCCGCTGGCTCGGGGAAATCCCCCAATAAAAAGAGTGCAAAGGAAATCCCTTGCACTCATTGTAAACAAAAAACACAAACCACAATGATGGCTGTTTCCAGCCAAAAAGTTCTTTATACGCCGAAGGCGTAGTAGTAGAGGCCCGGACGGTCGGGATAGATGCCCTCCAGCATCACGCCTCCATTTTTATTCGCGAGGATCCGCTCCAGATCGGCGGCGGATTTCACCGGCTGGTTGTCGATGCCGGTGATGATAAAGCCACGGCGGATGTCGGTGCTTTGGCGTATTTTGCCATCCTTGACATCGATGATTCGAACCCCTCCGTCAATGCGGAGTCGGTCCATTTCACGGCTGCTCAACTCTTCCAATTCGACGCCGAGGAGTTCCAGCGAATTGCTGGTCTGCTTCTCGACGAGGTCCGTGGTCCCCATATAATTCTGGAGCTCGATGGCGAGTTTTTTGGTGCGCCCGTTGCGGCTGATGGTGGCCGTGACCGCATCGCCGGGGCGTTTCCGCCCGATGTATTCCTGGAATTCGGCGCCATTGCGGAGCTCCTTGCCATCAACGGCGACGATGACATCGCCGGGTTCGATGCCGGCGCGGGCGGCAGAGCCGTTCGCCACGATGTCCTGGATATAGACGCCCTGGTTTTGTTCGATGCCCAATTTGCGCGCCACATCCGCATTCAATTCGACCATGTCGGCTCCGAGATAGGCCCGCTGAACCACGCCGTGAACCATGAGGTCCTTCACGACCTTCTTCACGATCTCAGCCGGGACGGCGAAGGAGTAGCCGGAATAGGCGCCGGTGGGAGAAGCGATGGCGGTATTGATGCCAATCAGCTCGCCGCGGCTGTTCACGAGGGCGCCGCCGCTGTTGCCGGGGTTGACGGCCGCATCGGTTTGGATGAACGATTCGATGGCCGTCTGGCCCTTGAGGATATTGATATTTCGGGCTTTGGCGCTGACAATGCCCGCAGTGACCGTCGAAGACAGGTTAAAGGGGTTGCCCACCGCGAGGACCCATTCGCCGACCTGGACATTGTCCGAATTGCCGAAGGGCAGGTAGGGTAGGTCATCTTGTTCGATCTTGAGCAGGGCGAGGTCGGTCGAGGGATCGGTGCCGACCAGTTGGGCCTGGTAGGAGCGTCCGTCGTAGAGGACGACTTCGATGGCCGTGGCATTTTCGACGACGTGGTTATTGGTGACGATATAGCCGTCGGGGCTCGTGATCACACCGGAACCACTGGCTTGGGCCTGCCGGGAGCGGGGTTGGCCGAAAAAGAAATCGTCGAAGAAAGGGTCGGAAAACAGGGACCGTCGTTGGGATTGGACGATGATATTCGATTTGATGTGGACCACCGTCGGGGTCGCTGCTGCTGCGGCGGCGGTAAAGCTGGGCTGGCTGCCCAGGTTGGAAACCGTTTTGACATTCATGGGCACCCGGTTCTCCACAAATCCGATTTCCGTGGCCGGGGAAGCAGGAGTTTCCTCCACAAATAGCTTATAGCCACCGAGGGTCAATACCCCTCCAAGCATGGCCACTGACAATAAGGTGAGGTAACTTTTGAATATATCGCGCATGGTAAGTGATATTTTTCTCAATACCGGTTTTACGAATCAAAACTGAGTGGGTTTCTGATTTCCTTTACGAATCCAAACCCGTAAACGTATTTGTCAGGGCATATTTTTCTCTATTTTTGTGGCCCGGTTTTTGCTCCGTTTTTCCCGAACAAGCATTTCAATTTCACACAGTCATGAATAGTCCATTTGCAAGATTGTCCTTTTTCCTCCTGTTGATCCTGGCGGGCTTCAGCGCTTCGGCCCAGGACGACGATTGGGATTTTGAAGAAGAGACGGGGGAAAAGAAGGGAAAAATCAGCGGTTTGATGCTCCACGTGCCAGTGACCTACCAGAGTTTGGAGATCGCCAACCTCAATTCGGCCCTGTATCCCAACGGGGGCGTGAGCGACGTCTTTACTTCGGACAAGCTCTCCCTCGGCATCCACGGGACCTTTGTCGTTCGGAACTTTGTCCTGACGGCTGGAATGGACCAAACGTTTCGGGAAACTTCTTCCACGCCGACAGCCGAAGCGCGCTACAACCTGCGCCAACGGAAATTGGGGGTGGGCTGGAATGTCTACTCGAACCGGGGATTGATCATCTATCCGACCGCCCACGTCGGTCTCTATACGCACAACCTGGTCATTGCCGAGAATACGGCTGACAACGGTACCGTCGGCGTCTTTGCCGGGGATTACTCCGGCACCCAATTGACCAAGCAAGGCTTGTACACCGGGGCCGAAATTTCGGTCGACTACATGACTGGATTTGACGAGAAATCCGGAGCGGGCATCACCTTTGGGGTGAAGCTAGGCTACAACTACCAGCTCAGCGAAGGCAGTTGGAGCAGTTTTGGGACCGATCTCGGAGATGATCCCAACCTGGATATCTCGGGCGCCTACGCGAAGCTGTGCATTGCCTTTGCCGGCTGGCACCGGCAGTAACCGGAGGGGGCAATTGTCCCCTGCCTACATTTCCCTAAAATTTCCCCTTCAAGTCCGGCATCTTCATGGCGCAAGGTGTAACTTGCCGCCATGCCCAAAATCATTTTCGCTGCGTGGTGGCTTGTCCTGTTTCCGGCCTGCTTAGGTGCGCAGTTGGTGAATGTGAGTGGCTATGTCAAATCCGCGGCTACGGGAGAGGCCCTGATCGGGGCCGCCATCCAGGACAATACCCATCTGGATGGGCGCTTGAGCGATGAATACGGCTATTTTTCCATTCAAATTCCGGTAGGCGAGGCCACGGCCTTGCAATGCAGCTATGTCGGGTACGGCACCTGGATGGACACGCTGACATTGACCGAAGACCTCCAGCTGACGATCGAATTGGAGGAGGCGGATGAAATGCTGGAGACGGTGGACATCACGGCCAGTACCCTCAGCGACAAGCTGAACAGCAGCCAGATGAGCGTCGACCAGTTGTCGATGGTCGAGGCGAAGGCCTTGCCGGCTCTGTTTGGGGAGGTGGACATCATCAAGACGTTGCAGCTCAAACCGGGGGTGCAGTCGGGGGGAGAGGGGACGAGCGGCCTGTACGTGCGGGGTGGGGGACCGGACCAAAACCTGATCTTGCTGGACGAGGCCCAGATTTACAATGCGTCTCACCTCTTCGGCTTTTTCTCAACCTTCAATTCGGATGCGGTCAAAGGGGTGAAATTGTTCAAAGGCGGGTTTCCAGCTGAATACGGGGGGCGTTTGAGTTCGGTGATTGATGTGCGGTTGAATGAGGGAAATAAAAAACGGTTCGCGGGTTCGGGAGGAATTGGCCTGATCGCTTCCCGCCTGACCCTGGAAGGACCGATCAAGAAGGACAAGGCTTCGTTTATGCTTTCCGGTCGCCGGACCTATTTTGACGTCTTCACCCGGGCCGCCAACCAATTGTTTGAAGACCGCCCCAATTACAATCCCATTCCCGACTATTATTTCTACGACTTCAACGGCAAGGTCAACTACGAATTGGGACCCAAGGACCAATTGTTTCTGTCTGGTTACCTGGGGCGGGATGTATTTGGATTCTCCAGCGACAATTTTGGCATCGATTTTACCTGGGGCAATAAATCCGCGACGGCTCGCTGGAACCATATTTTCAGTCCCAAGTTGTTGCTGAAAACCATTGGCACCTTTTCCTCCTACGACTACGAAATCCGCAACAGCTTCAGCCAATTTGACTTCCGCCTGGGTTCCGGCATTGAGGATGTCTCGGGCCGCACCGAATTGGTCTGGCAGCCCGGCAACCGCCACACGGTCAAGGGCGGATTGAATTATACTTACCACAGCTTCTCCATCGCGCGTTTTGAAGCGAGTAGCGAAGACAATACCGTCAATTTCGATTCCGGCCAGGATTTCTTCGGCCACGAATTGGGCGCTTATGTCAATGAAGAGTTTCGGGCCAATAACCGCCTGACTTTGCAGGCGGGCCTACGTTGGTCCGCCTTCGAAAGCGGCGGGACTTTCTACAATGGCTGGGAGCCACGGGCCTCCGCGAAATACAGCCTCAGCGACCGCGTCGCGGTGAAGGCCAGCTACGCGCGCATGTTCCAGTACGTCCACATGGTCTCGAACTCTGGCGCGTCGCTCCCCACCGATATCTGGTACCCTTCCAATGCCGTGGTCACGCCCCAAAAGGCGGACCAAGCCGCCACGGGCGTCTCCTTCCTGATCGGGGACCATATCCTGTTGACCAACGAGGTCTACTACAAGTGGTTGGACCGGCAGGTCGATTTCCGCGACGGCGCGCAGATCTTCTTCAATCCGAATCTGGATGAGGAGTTCGTGTTTGGCCGGGGCTGGGGCTATGGCAATGAAATTTACATCGAAAAGACGAAGGGTATGGGTACGACGATGTGGGACCGCCTGAGCGGCTGGATCGGCTATACATACAGCTGGGCGTGGCGGGAATTCCCGGACATCAACGGCGGCGAACCTTTTCATCCGCGTTACGACCGGCGGCACGACGTGTCGGTGGTCGTGATCCAGGAATTGAACAAGCGCTGGTCCATCACGGGCGCCTGGGTATACGGCACGGGCCAGGCGGTGTCACTGCCGATTGGACGATTTGCGATCCAGGGCGCAGTGCCCGGCAGCGAAGTGGACATCATCCCCGAGTACCTGGAGCGGAATTCCTTCCGGATGCCGGCCTACCACCGGGGGGATTTGGGCGTGGTCTACAAAATGTTCCCCCGTTGGGGCGAATCCGACCTGACCTTCTCCATTTACAATTTCTACAACCGCCGCAATCCCTATTTCATTTACTACGATACCATCGAAAACAACCAGGGGGAGCCCACACGCTTTGTGCCGAAACAGGTCTCTCTGTTTCCCATCATTCCGTCGGCCACCTGGAACTTCAAATTTTGACCCATGCAGCACCGATTGTCCATATCTACGGGTTTGTTTCTCCTGCTTTTGATGCTGGTGGGCTGTTCCAATGAGAAAGTGGTGGAGGTGGATTTGCCGGAATACGAGAGTCAAATGGTGGTGGAATGCTATCTGGAACCGGGGCGACCGCTGCGTTTACTATTGCAGGAGTCGGTGAGTTATTTCGATGAACCCCAATTGCCGCTAGTGGAAGGGGCGACGGTGATCATCTCGTCCAATGGCCGCTCCGATACCCTGGATGAAGGCATCTTTTTCGATCCCCTGGATCAGAAGGTCTACAATTACAGCGCGCCCTCGGTATTGGTTCCCGAAGCCTTCGGGTCCACCTTTGATTTGCGCATCGAGGACCGGGCGGGGCGGGTCTTGACCGGCCGGACCACATTGCTGGATACCGTGGCGATCCGCCCGTTGGAATTCACGCCCGACAGCACGGGCGAATATTCCCTGACCATCCGCTGGCCGGATGAGGTCAACCGGAAGAATTACTACCGCTTCACCCTCCACCGGGACACGCTGACGAACGGGCCGGACATCGATTTCCTGTTGGATGACCGGGTCGGAGACGGGGAAGATTTCGTAATCTCGACCTTTTTCTTCATCGATCCGGGCGATTCGGTCGTCTGCTCGGTCTATCACATCGAAGAATCGTACTGGCGCTACCTGATCACCACCGAAGACGCCGCCAATTCGAATGGAAATCCCTTCGCCCAGCCTGGGAACATCATTTCCAATGTGGAGGGCGGTTTGGGCGTGTTCACCGGATTGACCTATACGCGTCGGGATTATGTGGTGCCGGAGTAATGCAATTCCAACCGACAGGTTGAATTTTCCCCCATTTCCCCCGAACTTCACTCCGTGCAAAAAATCCTGATCTATTTCGAAGGCATTCGAATAGCGATTCGCTCCCTCAAAGCGAACCGCCTGCGGACGATCCTGACCATGTTGGGCGTCTCCATCGGGATTTTTGCCATCACGATCATTTTCACCATCGTCAATTCCCTCAACTACAACCTCAATCGAAACCTGTCTGAGCTCGGCAATTCGGTGCTGTTTGTGTACCACTTTCCGTGGTCGGGGGAGAGCTTTGGCAACTGGCAAAAGTACGTCAAGCGCCCCCGGGTCAATTTTCAGGAGTACCAACAGCTGAAAAAGAACCTGACGCGGGTGGAAGGGGTGTCTCTGGAAGCGCGGATGGGGGGACAAACGTTGAAGTACAGCAGCAAGACGGTCAATGGCGCGCAATTGCGCTGTGTGACGCAGGATTATGTGGCCAACAATGCGCTCGAAATCGGTTTGGGACGTCCCTTTACCGATCTGGAGGCTGATGCTGGTCGGCCAGTCTGCATTTTGGGCCATACGGTGGCGGAGAATCTCTTCGGAGATTTGTATCCGGTGGGGCGGGAGATTCGGATGCGGGGGAAAAATCTGCGGGTGATCGGAGTCTTGGAAAAGTCAGGGGCGAATATGTTCGGGGATTCGCCGGACGGCGGCATTTATGTGCCCTATGGCTTCGGGGCGCGGATGTATGACATGTCGCGGCGACGCGTAGACAAATACATCATGGTGAAGGCCCGCGACGTGCGGGACATTGACCTGATCGAAAACGATATCATCGGCCTCATGCGCAGTTCGCGGGGACTCCGGCCGAAGGCGGAAAATGATTTCTCGATCAACCGGCCCGAGATGTTGCTCGATGTCTTCGAGAATGTCACGAAATACCTGCGTTCCGGCGGCTTATTCATCAGTATTTTTGCGGTGATCGTCGCCGGCTTTGGCATTGGGAACATCATGTTCACCACGGTCAAGGAACGCACCTTTGAAATTGGCCTACAGAAATCGCTGGGTGCCGAGCGCGGCGTCATCCTCTTCCAATTCCTGATGGAAAGCGTATTGCTTTGCCTGGTAGGCGGAATCTTTGGCCTCCTGCTCAACTTTGGGGTGGCGGCTTCCATGCAGGCCCTGATCGATTCGATGGAAATAGATTTTGAAGTGGTGATCTCGACGAGCAGCGTCTTGTTCGGCGTTTTCCTGAGCGTGATCATCGGATTGGCGTCGGGCGTGATCCCAAGTGTGGTGGCCTCGAAGCTGGACCCGGTGGAGGCGATGCGGCGCTAAGACCTTTCCCCTCAAAAATCCCGACTCACAAACGGACAATTCAACATGTACAGGCGCTCTTCGGCGCGCGTCATCGCCGTATAGGACCACCGGAGGTAGTCCTGGACGTCCATCCCCTTGTACAGGGGCTCAAATCCCACAATCACGTGGCGCCACTGGCCCCCCTGGGCCTTGTGTCCGGTGACGGCGTAGCCGTACTTCACCTGCAACGCATTCACGTACGGGTCCGTCCGCATGGCTTCCCGCCGCCGCGTTTTCGGCAGCGTCTCGTATTCGATCCGCCGGATGCGGATCAGCTCCTGCTGCTCGTGGTATCCCAATTGCCCCTTTTTATCCGCCAGTAAATCCAGGACGACTTTGCAGCGCAATTCGACCGGGTTATTGGCCAGGTCGTGGAATTCCAGGTCCACATCCATGAACCGCAAACCGTATTTTTCTTCGTACGTCTCCGAATAGACCTCCCGCACCGTCCCCATTTCCCCGTTCGCGATGAACGGAAAGTCTTTGTTTCCCCAGGCATAATTGTTTTTCACCACCATCAGCATTTCTCCCCGCAACAAATCCTGACTCGGCTCAAACATCTGGTGGCGGATCGCCAGGTTAACCTCGACGGCCAATTTGTTCGAATAGGTGATGAACAACACGTGGTCGGGATCGTCTTCTTGGTACATGCCAGTATACAGCTCCAGGGCCTCGTAGCCATTCTCCAGCAACTCCACCTCGCCGCCGTAGGAATGCTCAATATGGGGCGTCGTCCCCATCTCCATCGCCGCCCGGACCAGATTCGCCCAGCGGAGGACCTCACTCGTTTCCCCTTGCCGCATGACCCGTTTCATATCGGCCACGTAAGGCTCCAGGCCAAAGCTCTTGTCCAGGTATTCGGGATCGAGGGCGGGGGAGACCGAACTGCCGACCGGGGGCAACTGGGCAGGATCGCCCACCATGATGATTTTACGCTCGGGATATTCGGTATAGACAAATTTCAGTAGGTCCGCCAGGACGCCCGAACCGCCTTCCTCCGGGCCATCGCCCAGCATGGAGGCCTCGTCCACGATGTACACCACCCGCCGGGGATCTTTATTTTCTTTGAGGTCGAAAAAAACGCCCCCGCCCGGCGATTCGAAGGGAGCGTAGATATAGCGGTGGATGGTGGAAGCATAGCGGCGGGTCCGGCGGGTAATGACTTTGGCGGCGCGGCCTGTCGGAGCCATCAGCGCGACCTTATACCCCATGCGCAGCAGTGCCCATGTCAACAACCGGATCATAAAGGTCTTTCCCGTTCCGGCAGCCCCCCTCAGCAGGTACACCGTTCGCTGGAGCCGATTGTCGAAAAAGCGAAAGAATTCCGTTAGTGCTTCTTCTTGATCCTCAGTGAGTTCTAGTCCTTCTCGTTCCAGTAAGTCATAAATGATCTTTTCTTGTATGGCGGACATGAAACACTTCAGATTAAAAAGTGGAGGATTCAGTGGAAAACAAAATAGCAAATCTGAATTCTATTTTCGAAATTGGCGTGTTTTCCGAGACGTCCCGATGCGGCGAAAAGGTGATTCATCCTTGTCAATGCCGTGTTCTACGCACGAATTAAGAATATGAGTACGCAGAAGACCTCAATCAAATTCTACAAAAGCGAATCGTACGGTACCGCTACGAAGGCGGCCCGCAATGAAGTGGCCAAGGCCCTCCAGGGAGGAGCCGCTTTGGACAAGTATTTTCGGCTGCGGGCCCAGGCCGGGGAAATTCTCAACGAGATCCTGAACAAGAAGGGTTTCCGCCGGAATGCCCATACTGGTGCTTACAAGAATCAGAATACCTACTTCTATGGTCGTGGCAACAGTGATGTCATGATCAGTTTTGGGATCGACGACGATTATGAAGATCGTCTGTACGAGGAGCGGAGTTTCTCTGCCTTCCTCGCGTTTGATCTCGGCCGGGATGTGGGTTCAGTCGTAGAATTCAAGATCGGAGTGGACAAGAATGTCAGTGGTTCCGCCGGTTCGTTTCGGTGGGCGGACCTGGAAGAATTGATCCTGCCGAGCATTGGCCAGGCTGCGGTCACTTCGTACGGCAGCGTGATGAACCTCCTTCGGTCCAGCGGAAAGATTGATGCGAAGAAATCCATTCAACGCGCTTCTCAAGGTGGCGGTTTCGGATTGGAGTCGGAAGCAGAATACATGACGGCCAAAGGAAACAGCGTTGGCTTTGTCACGGAAGTAGAGGACGATAATTCGTTGAACGGATTGGCCGAAGTCATTACCGGAACGGCAGTGCAAGCTGCCCAAAGCCTTTCCACGGCCGGGACTTCCCAGGCCGTGATCGTCCAGAACTTCACTAACCGTGATTTTGAAATCACGTTGTCTTACGTTCACAAGGAAACCAGCCTGCTGGTCTTCCCGGACAAGTCGAAGACGGCCCTGCTGCCGGGTACGGTAGGCGTAGGCGACGATACGCGCATTGGCGCGATGGAAGCCGAGCGTCCCCTCGCCGGGGAAGCGCAGATTTTCTTGCGTTCCGACAAGGAAGATGGCCGCATCGCCTATACCTTGGAGATGAAGGATACGAAGAGTGGCCACAAGGCTGTGTATACCTTCAATGGCCCCGCGCTCGGCGCGAATTCAGGCGCTTTGCTGTTCAATCCTTCGGGATCGGGCGAAGAAATCCACGCCGCCCACGCCGACAATTCCCAGGACATTGTCCTCCAGAACTCCTTGGATGGGATTGCCGTGACCATCGCGGTCAACAGCCACAAGGACCAGCCGCTCGACACCAAGACGGGCAAGCCCGGTTACTTCTACCGCGCGCTGATCGCCATTCACCTCGATACGGATCTTCCCGAGAAATGGGGCCGCTCGCCACTCGATGGCCTGCTGTTTGGACCCAAATTCTAAGGAGTCAAGATAGAAAGGAGACGCCCTTCTGCTTCGGTAGGAGGGCGTTTTGCGTTGGGGGGATTAGGAAATGGAGGGTTGGGGCAAATGAATTTCCATTCCCGGGAGCTCTTTCCAGGGCTGGTCGGGAGATTCGGCCCATTCTTTCAGAATGGCATTGCGGCGGACCAGGAAGCCTTCGAGATAGCCCTTCAGGTAAATCCAATTGAAGAATTTTCCGATGATCCAGCCGGGGGATTCGAAATCAAAGGTATCCGTCAACAGGACATGGTCTTCCTTTTGTTCGAAGAAATGCTGGTGGTGGAAATTCTTGAAAATGCCTTTGAATTGCTCGTCGGCGAAATAGGTGGGCCGCTCAAATCCGGTGATGATCGAGGTTAGGGTTTGCCGCACACCCAGGTGCTTGGCTTCCCACGTGACCGTTTCATCCAGCTCAATCAGTCCGGTTGTCCTGCCCCCAACCGCAACTTCATCCGAGCCCGGCGTGCTGATCATGTGAAAATCGATGCTGCGACTCAGGTCGAAAACCAGTTCAATCGGCGCGTAGATGTGGGTGGTGAGATGAATGGAGGACATAAACGGGGAATGTGGAATTGGGAGAATGGGTCAATGGGCAAATGGTACCTGGATCGTGCTGGGGAAGAAATATTTGGGAGAGATAAAGGCTGAATTCATTTGCATACCAAATCAGCCTTTGTACCGCCGCGGGACCTCGGCGCCTTCGGGAATCCCGAAGAAAATGTCGATGCCGTAGTCGGAGGCCAGCGCCTTGAACTCGTCCCCTTTGACGAGGCCGCCACTCAGCTGAAATTTGCCGGAGCCGCCCTGAATCCAGGTATAATTGCGTTCCATAGCAATGAAGTCCAGCGAGTAGCGCTTGTTCGCCACCTTCGCTGCCGCCGCTCCTTTGCGGTGTTCCAACCAGAAATAGGTGCCACCATCGTTGACCATGATGCCTTCGGGAAGTAAATGGAAGGGCAGGTCGCCAAAGCGAAAGGACTTTTTCAAAAAGGCCCGGCTCTCAAACTTGGGATCCAGCATCTCCGAGTCCCAGCGGCCCTGACTATTGTCCAATGCTGTCTGAATTTTTTCCTCCCGGCGGTCCTTTTGTTTGGCCAGATAATACACCAGAAACAGTCCCAAAGCGCCACAGCCAAGGAACAGTCCGAGTCCGATCAATAACGATTCTCCAATCATAATTACAGTATCAAACTTCCTGTCACGGGGCATTGTTCATTTTTCCCCGAATTCATTCCACTCCCAAGCTGCCTTTTTTCCCCATTCTCCAACAAGCCCCCGCCCTCCGAAGTTAAAATGCGGATGGACAAAAACAACGCACTCGACGAACGGGACACCAACCGGGTCATCGAAATGGCCTGGGAAGATCGGACCCCATTCGAAGCCATTGAGTACCAATTTGGGCTCTCTGAGGCTGAGGTCATCGAGTTGATGCGGCGCAATCTGAAGCGCAACAGTTTCAAGCGGTGGCGAAAACACGTTCAGGGGCGGTCCACGAAGCACGAAAAGTTGAGAGGGGAGGAGGTCAAACGCTTCCGGAGCAAAGCCCAACGTCATATTTCCTTCAACCGGCCTTCCAAACCGAAATAGGTCCGCACCTGACTCCCAATTATTTTTTCCACTCCTCCGAATCCCTTAATTTGTCTTCGAACAGAAAGCATTCCCACCCGGAATGTGAGGATCAATATTCAGGAATTTATGAGTAAAACCATCATCCACACCGACCAGGCCCCGGCGGCCATCGGCCCGTATTCCCAAGCCGTTGCGGCCAACGGCCTCGTGTACCTGTCCGGCCAAATCGCCCTCCATCCCGAGACCGGTCAGATGAGCCACGGCGACCTGGCCACGCAGGCCGAACTCGTCATGCAAAACATTGCTGCTGTCCTGGCCGCGGCCGGAACCAGCTTCGACCGCGTCATCAAGTCCTCCATTTTCCTGGCTCCCGGCGAAGACTTCGCTGTCGTCAACGAGGTCTACGGAAAGTACTTCGAGGGCGATTATCCCGCCCGCGAGACCGTTTGGGTCCATACCCTCCCCAAGGGTGCCCGCGTCGAAATTTCCATGATCGCCCTTGTAGATTGATGCCTATGGACCTCAGCTATATCCTCAATGAATTGGGGGAAGACCGCCAGCGCCACCACGGGGCCGTGGTGCCTCCGATTTACCAGAGCAGTAATTACTGCTTTCCCACGGTCGCTGAGATGCGGGAAACCCTCGTCCACGAGCAGGACCGAGCATTTTATACCCGCGGACACAACCCGACCGTGGCTATTTTACGCCAAAAATTGGCGGCGATGGCCGGGGCCGAAGATGCGCTGGTATTCGGGAGTGGAAGTGCGTCCATCGCGGCAGCGGTGATGAGCCAGGTCCAGCAGGGCGACCACGTTGTCTGTGTCCAGAAGCCGTACAGTTGGACGGCGAAGTTGTTGAAGCGGATTCTGGGACGGATGGGCGTGGAAACGACCTTTGTGGCGGGGACGGAACTGAGCGATTGGGAAAATGCGATCCAGTCCAATACCAAGGTGTTCATGCTGGAAAGCCCGAACACCATGACCTTTGAGTTGCAGGACCTGGCAGCGGTGTCGGCCTTGGCGAAGGCGCATGGAATCCGCACCGTGCTGGACAATAGCTATGCGACGCCGCTGAACCAATCGGCGATTGCGATGGGCATCGACCTGACCTGCCACAGCGCCTCCAAGTATTTGGGCGGCCACAGCGATCTGGTGGCGGGCGTCCTCTGCGGCTCCCGGGAATTGATCACGGAGATTTTTCAGGGTGAATACATGACCTTGGGGGGAATCATTTCGCCCAACGACGCCGCCCTGATGCTTCGGGGCCTGCGGACCCTGCCGCTCCGCCTGGAGCGGGTCGCGCAATCGACCCCCAAGGTCGTGGCGTTTCTCGAAGACCATCCGAAAGTGGGTAAAATCTACTATCCATTTTCCCCTTCGCATCCCCAACACGACCTCGCGCTTCGGCAGATGAAGCAGCCGGGAGGCCTCTTTTCCCTCGAATTGAACGCGCCCGACATCGAGGCCTGCGAACAGTTCTGCAATGCCTTGAACCGGTTCTTGCTGGCCTGTAGCTGGGGCGGCCACGAGTCATTGCTTTTCCCGATTTGCACCCTTTACGGTTCGCAGAATTATGGGGAGACGCCGCTCCCGTGGAATTTCATGCGTTTCTACGTCGGATTGGAAGATCCCGAGGTGTTGATCGAAGATTTGGGCCAGGCCCTGGATCAGGTTTAAGCGGAATTATTCCACTTCGGGGCGGATATAATCGACCCGTTTGGCGGTTTCGGGGGCCTGAAAGAGCGCGGGATCGAGGTCGGAGAACCGGATATTGGAAACGGTGGCCGATCCCAGTTGATCGGTCAGGCCTTCATTTTCCCGCCACCCCCAAAACGTCCACTTCCGCGCAATTGGAATGCCATCGACTTCCTGATAATCCTCGTAGACAATGGCATGGGGATCGACTTCGGCCTCTTCCTGGCTGGAATACATGGTCACGATATAGGCCGCGGAGTGGATCAGTTGCGATTCAGGGTCGGAATAGACGATGTACCAATCGAGAGAGCTGTCCCCGGTGCCGTCTTCAAACGTGAGTTTTTTGCTGTCGTATTCCTTTCCCTCCAATTCTTTGAACTCCACATCGTTCCAAATGGTGCCCGGATCGTCCAATTTGAAGGGAAGGGCAAAGAAATAGGTCCAGGTAAAAATATCGAACCGCGAGCCCGGACGCTCCAGGGTATCGGGCATTTGGTACACATTTTCCCCATCAAACAAAACCGTCACGCCATCCTTCCCATCCTGTCGGAGCAGTCCGGTATTCGTGGCCAGGGAAATGGTTCCATTGAAGCGCTCTCGCCCGCCAAAGGTCAATTGCAGGTCAAATGCGACCATTTCGTGGGAAAGAAAGCGGCCTTTTTCGTGGGCAACCTCGATGGCATGAACAAAGGGATCATCGCTGAGGGGAATGTCGGCGAGGTAAGAGGTCGAATCTGCGGGCGCTGAAGGTTGGGTTTCGGTTTCAGAAGCACATCCTGCGAGGATCAGGGCCAGAAGAAGGGTCAATGCCCAGTGAGGGGCGGAGGGGGAAAGCAGAGAAATGGTCATGGGGCAAAGCTATTGGATGCGGGAAAATGATTTGGTTGGGGAAATGACAAAGCGGGTTTCCTCTCAACTCTTTTTCCAAATCCGCCAGCCCACATAAATCAATCCGAACTGAATGACCAGTCGTACCACGGCGGCCGCTTTGCTTCCCCCCATGGGCTCATCTTTCAGCAAATCCAGAATGTGCAGCGGTAAAAACACAACCATCAAGGCGGCGAATCCCAGACCGGCCCACTTGCGGGTACTCGGGATCAACAGCCCAACTCCAATGGCCAATTCGGCAATGAAGGCCGAGATATTGGCGAAGGCCAGGGGGAGAAAATCCGGGAGGAGAGGGGCGTAAAATTCAGGCGTTGCGAGGTGGCCAATGGCGCCCAGGATCATCAGGATCGCCAGTACATAGATTCCGATTTTTTTCAGCATACAACAAAGCTAATGGAACCGGGGCAGGAAGGGGAATTTAAATTGACATCAAGCCTCTTTTCATAAGGACGTCTTCCAGCCATCTAATTCGATAAAAATGTCTTTCTCGCCGTGATTTTTTGCCAAAATGGTCTTAGTTTGAGGGTACGGGACGGAAAATGTGCTGGGGAAAGAATAAGATACTATCCAATCAATACTACTATGGGAGTGAAACAACTGTTGCTGGTAGGCGCCTTTCTTTTCGGCTGCCTCTTTCAGGTGAACGCTCAGGACACGACGGTGGTCCAGACCCTGACCTTTGATTCGACCTCGAGGTCCGGAACCTGGGTCTTTCCCGCCGATACCGGTCAGACGTACCGCAAAATCATCATGCAGTACCGCATGCGGTGCCACAATGCGGCCGTCGGCAATGGCAACGTCGGTTGCCGCGAATGGGACTACAGCTGCAATACCCTCATCCGGGATTCCAGCCAGGTCGACTCGGCGGCCGCGACCCACCCGAGCCACCTCATCGGTGGCTATTCCGGCAGCAGCTTCCCCATTTCCAATGGCACGACCTATACGTACTACGATTACGACCAGTACCTGGTCAACTACTCGGCCGTCCTGGCCGAAACCACCGCCACCGTAGGTGCGGGGGCCATGTCCCTCAATGCGCCCTTCACGGCGAGCATCCCCGAGGTCAAGACCCAGTACCTCTGGACCGCCAACGAACTGACGGCGGCCGGCCTCAGCGCTGGCAACCTAACCAGCCTCCGCATGGACGTCAACAGCTTGGGTTCCAACCTCAATTTTCTCCGGGTCGGCATCAAAGCCACCACGAAAACGCTGCTGGACGCAGATGATCCCGACGTGGACGGTTTCACCCCCGTCTACTTCACCAATACGACTTTCCCTGCCACCGGCCTGCAAAACCTGAACTTCTACAATCCCTTTGCCTGGGACGGCACCAGCAATATCATCGTTGAATTCAGCTTCCTGAATGCAGGAACCGGGACTGACAATGCTGTGAATGGTATGGCGCTCGGAATGGACATGGGCCTTCAAAGCACGAAAGAGGAATACTATCTCGACATTCCCCAGGCGGGAGGCGCGGACATGCCGACCAATTCCTTGTCTGGCGTCTCAAACGAAATCACCATTTCCTTCTGGTCCTACGGTGCGGACGCCCTGCCCCAGAATACAACGGTCTTTGAAGGTGTAGATGCTGCAAGTCGCCGTCAGGCGAATGTGCACCTGCCCTGGAACAACAGCCGGGTGTACTGGGATTGCGGCAACGATGGCAGCGGCTACGACCGGATTGATTTCGCGGCCAATGCCGCGGATTTTGAAGGCCGGTGGACCCACTGGGCCTTCACGAAGAACGTGACCACTGGGACCATGAACATCTACATCGATGGTCAATTGGCGCATACCGGCAGCGGACGGACCCGTCCGATCACGCTGAGCGAATTCCGGCTCGGCGGCGCGATCAATTCAACGCTCCGTTACAACGGCAAGATCGACGAATTCCGCATCTGGAATGCGGAATTGAGTCAGTCGGTCATCCAGGACTGGATGAACAAAGACATCACGGCCAGCCACCCCAACTACGCCAATCTCCAGGCCTATTATCCCATGGACGGCGGATCGGGCATGACCCTGGCCGATGCCTCCCCGAACAATTTCACCGCCAATATCCTGGGCGGTGCAGCTTGGCGCCAACTCCGCGGCAACGATTATTACCGCAATTTTGCAGCGCTCCAAACCCGTCCCAACGTGACCTTCGTCAAGGGCACCTATACCCAGACCACGACGGTGACCACCATCCGCGATTCCATTCCGAATCCGCTGTATTCCGTGGAAGGATTTGAAGTCCAGGGCACGGACCTGGTCTCCCAGGGCACTTCGGGCTACAACATCGGTGGCTGGCAGTACGTCTACGACGAAAGTGGCGCTGTGACGGATTCTATTTTGGCCCCCACCGATTCGACCATCAACGTCTCCACCATCGACTATTTCCGCAAGGCCGACTACATGGACCTCGAGATCATGTCCTTCGTCACGCCCTACGGAAATGGCCTTGATTTGGGCCCCGATGGCGTCATGTGGGAATTTGATGTGACCGATTTTGAGCCGGCCCTTCACGGTTCGGTCTTTATGTACATGAATCGGGGTGGACAGTTCCAGGAAGAAATGGACATCCGCTTTTTGATGATCGAGGGAACGCCTCCCCGCGATGTCAAATCCATCCGGAACATCTGGCCGATTCCGGGCGTCCTCGGACAGCCCGGCAACAACTATGCGAACTACGCCGCCGATCTGCTGCAAGAGCCGCGCGATGTGGCGCTTCCCGTGGATGAAGATGCCTGGAAGATCCGGACCATGGTCACCGGCCACGGCCAGGAAGGCGAATTCATCCCTCGGACCCACTACATGAACATCGATGGGGGCTCCGAGGAATGGGTTTGGCAGGCCTGGACGGAATGTTCGGAAGTGCCGGTCTATCCCCAGGGGGGAACTTGGTTGTTTGACCGCGCGGGATGGTGCCCGGGTGATCCCACCGATCTCGAAGAATTCGCGCTCGACGGGCTGGCCACGGCCGGCGATACCGTCAACATTGACTACGGCATCTTCAACATCGCGAACCCCGGCGATAGCCGCTACATCACGTCTCACCTGCTCGTCGGCTACGGCGCGCCCAATTTCTCCCTGAACGCGGCCGTAGAGAATGTCAAGGTGCCCACGGACCGGACCCGGTACGCCCGCTACAACCCGGCTTGTTCCGAGCCGGTCGTCATCATCAAGAATGAAGGTTCGACGACGCTGACCAGCCTGGACATCATTTACAACGTCCAGGGCGGTACTTCCCAGACCTTTTCCTGGACCGGTAGCCTGGGCTTCCTCGAGACCGAAGAAGTGACGCTCCCGCTTTCCGCGCCGACCTTCTGGAATGGAGGAACTGCCAATGTATTTGAGGTGCAGCTCGCGAACCCGAATGGTGGCATGGACGAGCAGCCCGAGAACGATGTGTTCTATTCTCCCTTCGAACCCTGGGCGACCTACATGGGCGGTCTGGTCCTCAACTGGCGGACCAACCTGAACGGCAGCCAGACGACCTGGCGCGTCTACAATGACCAAGGTGCCATCGTGGCCCAGAATACGCCTTTCCTCGGCAACAACACGACCTACCAGGACGAATTGAACCTGCCGGCCGGCTGTTACAAGCTGCGCTTCAACGATGCGGGTGACAATGGCCTGTACTATTGGTTCACGCCCCAGAATGGAACGGGATACGCCCGCATTACCGAGTACGGCCAAATCAAGGTGATTTTTGAGCCGGAATTCGGCGGATTCTTTGAGCATTCCTTCTGGACTGATGGCTTGGTGAATGGCGAGGAAGTGACTGAAGTCGAGCGCCTCAGCATTTCCCCGAACCCCTCCGAAGGCCGCTTCAAGGTCGAGATGGAAGGCTTCTCCGCTCAGGAACTGCACATGGAGGTCTATGACCTTCAGGGCAAGCGGGTTTGGCAATCCAATCATGTCGTGTTGGACGGCAGCCCGGTCCACGAGGAGATCATCGATTTGTCTGACCTATCCAGAGGACAGTACCTGTTGAAAATTTGGAATGGCGAGCGCTTGCGGACCCGCACTTTGCAGCGCTTGTAAGCTAAAATAACCCCGCAAAGTCAGGGACTTTGGATGGACCGCTGAATTTCAGAGATGGAGTTCAGCGGTTTTTTTACCTGAGGAGGAATCGTTGGGAGGAGGGAAAACGGAAGAGAAAGGGGAGGGGGTAGGAAAGGAAAAGAGAGGGAAATGGACAGGGGAGAAATAAAAAAAGACCGCTGCTGGAGGTCTTCATCTTAGGAGGAGGGAAAAAATGAGAGGGACTTTACAAATGCGGAATGACCAATCGATCCCTGATTTCTGAACGTTTGTAGTTGAGGACGAAGGCGTAGGTGGAGCCGGGTTCAAACGCGGAGAGCTTGAGTACGATGCGGTTATCGCCAAACTTATCCGGGTATTGGTTTTGCCAGACCTTATCGCCCTCCGGATCGAAGAGGCGAATTTCCACCATTCCACTGTACGGAATGGCATAATTGATGATGATATAATCGCCTTTGACCTCGTATCCCTTCAAATCAATTTCGGCCGTGACGAAATGCGCCCCCTGGCTCATGGCCTGGGCCTTGACTGCATATGTCCCACAAAGGACAAATGACAGGATTAACAATATCGTTTTAGCTGGATTCAATGGTCGTAAATGCGAAAAAATATCAGTTGGTTCCTGCAAAGCCCGCACGTAAAGATAGCTTGCAGGAGAAAGCCTAAACCAAATATAAAAAATTGACCGAATAAGGGAAGCTCAGTCTTTTAAAATCTATCCACAATCCATTAACTTTTGGGCTGTAAATGAAAGCAATCTGTAGATGAGACAAAAAAGATGGGTATTTCTCGGGCTAATGATCCTATTGGCACCGGTTCTATTTGCCCAAACCACATTTCCCCCGCATGGCCTTCACTCGAATCCTTCCCGGGTCCATGCCTTTACCAATTGTCATTTGGTCATTTCACCCGGTGAGGTCATTGACGATGGCGTCCTGATCATTCGCAACGGGCTCATCGAGAACGCCGGCCGAAACCTCAAGGTTCCGGCAGATGCGGCCTTGCACGACCTGAAGGGGGCGTGGGTCTACCCGGGACTCATCGACATCTATGCCGGTTACGGCGTGAAAAAGAAAAGCCGGAAGCCCGGCGGCGACAGCGGTCCCCAGTACAAGGGCACCCGGTCCGGGCCCGTGGCTTGGAACGATGCGGTCAAGCCCGAGCATCGGGTCTTCGAGGAGCTTGAGCACTCCCCCAAATCCGCCGGTCAATGGCGCAAGCTCGGTTTCACCACCGTCCACGCCGTTCCCAACGACGGCATCTTCCGCGGCCAGGCCGCGCTCCTCAACCTCGGCGATGGCTCCCTCACCGAAGACCTCATCCAGGCCGAAACCTTTCCCTGCCTCTCGTTCCGCAAGGGCGTTTCCCGCCAGGAATACCCCAGCTCCCAAATGGGTTCCATTGCGTTGATGCGGCAGACCTTCCTTGATGCGGCCTGGTACCAGCAGGTCATGGAGGTCAAGGAAAAACTCCCGAATACGCCTTCCATCGAGACGAATCAGGCCCTCGCCAAATTGGTAGAACTCGGCAAAGACCAACCCTTCTTCTTCGATTGCCAGGACCACCAGGACCTTTTCCGGGCGGCCAAAATCGCTGAAGAGTTTGGATTGAAAACCATTTACAAGGCCGCGGGCGATGAATACCAGCGGATGGCTGACCTCGAGAAGTGGAAGCCGACCCTCATTGTGCCGCTCAAATTTCCCGACGCCTACGACCTGAGTGATCCGGTCGCAGCTCAGGAAGTCGGATTGCAGAAACTCATGCACTGGGAGCAGGCTCCGCTGAATCCCGGCCGTCTGGCGGAATCAAAGATACCGTTTGCCCTGACCACCGCCGACCTCAAGAAACCTGCCTCTGAGTTCTGGGGCGCCCTGTACAAAGCCATTCAGCATGGCCTCAGCCCCGAAGATGCGCTGGCGGCCTTGACGACGCGCCCCGCCGAGATCCTCGGCCTCAGCAAACGCATTGGCACCCTGGAGCCGGGCAAGCTGGCCAACTTTATCATTGCCTCGGAACCGCTCTTTGAAGGCCCCAAACCTCATCTTTTCGAGACCTGGGTAGGAGGGAAGCAGTTCGCCCACGAAGCCATTCCCGAGCTGGACCTCCGCGGCAAATGGCAAATGTCCACCGGAGCTGGGAGCTACGAACTCTGGATTTCTGGCCTGTTGCACCAGCCCAAACTTAAATTGATTGCGGGGACCGACACCTTGAGCGGGAAAATCCAGGTGGAGAACCTGAATGTGACCCTACTCATTCCCGAGAGCAAGTCTCCGAAGGCCGGAAAGCTCCAACTCATCGGGATTTACAACGAGGGCAATATCACCGGCCCGGGCAGCAAGCCAGACGGAACGACCATCGTTTGGACCGCCAGTCGGAGTGGGGATTTGGATGCGGAGTATTTGGAAAAAGAAAAGGAAGAGCGGGAAAAGAAAAAGGAACAACAAGAGGTGGACCTCGCGGGAATCCCAGGCTTGGTTTATCCGTTTGGGCCTTATGGAAATGCTGAAGTGCCCCAGTTGGAAGCCGTTTTGATCAAGAATGTGACGGTTTGGACCAATACCGACCAGGGGAAAATGGAAGGGGTGGACGTCTTGATTCAGAATGGAAAAATCGCCGGAGTGGGACAGGGATTGAGTGGTGGAAATGGGGTGTTGGAAGTCAATGGCGAAGGAAAACACCTGACGGCGGGCATCATCGATGAACACAGCCACATCGCGATTTCCCGGGGCGTCAACGAAGGTTCCCACGCGAATTCGGCTGAAGTCCGGATTGGCGACGTCGTGAACGCCACCGATGTCAATATCTACCGCCAGCTGTCTGGCGGCGTGACCACATCGCAGTTGCTGCACGGCTCCGCCAACCCCATTGGCGGCCAATCCGCCATCATCAAGCTGCGCTGGGGCCTGCTCCCCGAGCAAATGAAAATGGAAACCGCCGCGCCCTTCATCAAGTTTGCCTTGGGTGAAAACGTGAAGCAAACCAACTGGGGCGACGATTACCGCGTGCGCTATCCCCAGACCCGTCTGGGCGTCGAGCAATTCTTTCGCGACAATTTCCAGGCGGCCCTCGATTACAGGGCTTCCCGCGAGGCCGCGGCACAAGGGTTGGGGACGGGCTTGCCCGTGCGCAAGGACCTCCAGATGGAGACCCTGCTGGAGATCATCGACAGCAAGCGCTTCGTGACCTGCCACTCCTATGTCCAGAGCGAGATCACCATGCTGATGCGGGTCGCAGAAGCCTTTGATTTCCGCATCAATACCTTTACCCACGTCCTTGAAGGCTACAAGATCGCCGATAAGCTGGCCGCCCACGGCGCGACCGGATCGACATTCTCCGACTGGTGGGCCTACAAGTACGAAGTCATCGACGCCATTCCCTACAACGCGACGCTCATGGCCGAGAACAAGGTCAACGTTTGCATCAACTCCGACGATGCCGAGATGGGCCGCAGACTCAATCAGGAGGCCGCCAAGGCCGTCAAATATGGTGGGTTGAGCGAGGAGGAAGCCTTGAAAATGGTGACCCTGAATCCCGCCAAGGCCCTCCGCATCGACGACAAGGTCGGATCGGTAGCCGTCGGCAAAGACGCCGATGTGGTCCTGTGGTCGGACCATCCCCTGAGCATCTACGCGGCCGCGGAGATCACCTGGGTGGATGGCAGACGTTATTTCGACCGGAAGAAGGACGTGGAGATACGGGAAAAAATTGCCTCCGAACGCCTCCGTTTGACCAAGAAAATGATGGAAAAGGGCAAAGGTTCGGGAAAAGCCCCGGCCAAGAAAGGAAAGAAATTGTACCACTGTGACACCTACGAAACCGATTACAACCATGAATAAGATCTATCTCTTCGCCCTGTTGATTGGCCTGGGGACAGGTCTGTGGGGCCAAAGCGTGCCGACGCCCGCTCCTCCCGCCGAAGGAGCCCTGCTCCTGAACAATGCGGTCGTGCACATCGGCAACGGCACCGTCGTAGAAAACGGTGGCGTCCTGATCCGGGATGGCAAGATTGAGCAGGCCGGAGTCATCCGGGGCCGCGTGAGCGGCATCAAAACGGTGGACTTGGCCGGAAAGCACATCTATCCCGGTCTCATCGCGCCGATGACCCAGCTGGGCATCGACGAGATCGGCGCGGTCCGCGCCACCGATGACCGCGACGAAGCCGGCTCCGTCAACCCGAATGCCCGCGCCATCGTCGGCTACAATACCGACTCCCGCGTCATTCCGACCGTCCGCTCCAATGGCATCCTCATGGCCCAGATCGTGCCCCAGGGAGGCCTTTTCCCCGGCACGAGCTCCATCGTCCAATTGGATGCCTGGAACTGGGAGGACGCGGCCTACGTCATTGACGATGCTGTCCATTTGAACTGGCCCCGGATGACCGTCTGGGAGGCCTGGTGGGCCCCGCCCGTGGAGAAGCAAAAGAAGAGCATCAAGGAGAACATGGAGAAATTGAACCAGTTCATGGAGGAGGCCAAGGCCTACCAGACCTTGAAGGCGTCGGGCCGGACCTACAAGAGCGACATCAAATTGGAAGCCATTGTACCCGTTTTGAGCGGGGAGAAGCCCCTGTTCATCTCCGCGAACTCCGAGCAGCAGATCCGGGCCGCTGTGGCCTTCATGCTCCAGCACGAAGTTCGGATGGTCCTGGTTGGGGGAGCCGATGCGTGGCGGGTCAAGGCGGAATTGAAGAAGTACGAGATTCCCGTTGTTCTGGCCCCCACCCAGAGTTTGCCCCGGCATTCCGAAAGCGACATTGACCAGCCCTTCAAAACACCGCAACTATTGAAGGAAGCCGGCATCCCGTTTTGTTTGTCCGGAGGTGGTTTCTGGCAACAGCGGAACCTTCCCTTCCAGGCCGGCCAGGCCGTTGCATTCGGATTGGCGCCGGAAGCAGCCATCCAGGCCATGACCCTGGATGCGGCGAAAATCCTCGGCATTGCCGATTCGTCCGGTTCATTGGAGGTGGGAAAAGACGCCACCCTGATCGTTTCTGAAGGCGATGTGATGGATTACCGGACCAGCCAGATCGTGCACGCGTTCATCCAGGGACGGGAAATTGATTTGGGGAACAAACAAAAGGCCCTCTACACGAAGTTCAAGCAGAAGTACGACGGTCAATAAGACATATCAGCTCACCATGAGGCGGCTCCGGATTAATCCGGGGCCGTTTTTTTCTATTTCTCCATCTCCCTTCGACACAAGAATCCCAAGTCTTCGGAAGACAATGAAGAGGAAACCAATACGTAAAGGGGATCAAATCAGAGCTTGCTCTGCATGTGCTTCAGTTCTTGGCTAAGGAGCTCCCGGGCGCGGAACAGCTGGGCTTTTACCGTACCCAAGGGGAGTTCAAGTTCCTGAGCGACCTCATCGTAGGACAATTCCTTGAAGTAGCGCAACTCGACCAGGCGACGGTACTTGGCCGGGAGATTCTCCACGGCTTTGGTAAGGTATTCCTTCCGCTGTTGCTTGAGCATCAGGTCATCCGGTCCCATTTTGGGGTCCTGGATATCGAAGCTCATGTTATCGCCTTCATCGTTCTCGTAGGGAGTGTCGATGGAAACCGTTTGAATCCGCTTTTTGCGGATAAAGTCAATACAGTTGTTGGTGGCGATCCGGAACAACCACGTCGAAAAAGCGTACTTGGCGTTGAATTTAGCGAGGGAATTGAAGGCCTTGGCAAATGCTTCCTGGGTCAGGTCTTCCGCGTCATCCGCATTGTTGACCATCTTCAGGAGCATGTAGTAGACCGACTTCCGATACTTGCTCAGGAGCTTCTCGAAAGCCTTGGGGTCATTTTCCTTGGCGCGTTGGACGAGTTCGAGATCGTCTTTGGTATTTTGGGACGCTTCTGCCATGCTAACCTTTCCATTTAGGTTGAGAGACAAGGGACAAGGGAACGAGCAGGAAATTGTAGAACAAATAGAGGATGTCCAACATCAAAAAATAGATCAGGAGCCGACCAGCCTTCCATTTTCGAAATGGTATAAAACCCATCAAAAGGAGTATTAAACTGCGGGCCGTAATCACCCCTACGATCACTTTATGGTCCTGCGGTTCCCAAAGAACCAACAGTAAAGATAAGTAAAATATTGCATGCACCCCATGAAACATTGCCAAAAATAGCTGGGTGGAAATGCGATAGGCGGTCCCCGCACCCAGGTGCCGGACTTTTTGCCGGACCCAGTCCGGCCAGGTGCGCTCCGGTGCGCTCACCGTATGCGTCTCGCCCGTCGTGAGGACGGCCACCCGCGCCGTGCGGCCCACGGCATTCACGAAGAGGTCGTCGTCGCCCGACAAGCGCCCCTTGTGGGCCTCAAATCCGCCCACAGAGGCGTAGAGCGCCTGGGTATACCCAAGGTTGCGACCCACGCCCATATAGGCCCGTCCTCGACGGGCCAATCCGCCGTACAGGAGACCCGTCACCAGGGTCTCGTAACGAATGAACGCATTGAGCAGGCCGGGATGGCGGCGGTAGCGGCCCATGCCCAGCACGAGGTCATGACCTGCCGAAAAGGCCCGGCCCATGCCCGCTAGCCAACCAGCTTCGGGGCGGCAATCCGCATCCGTAAACACAAGAGATTCGAAACGGGCAGCTGCAATTCCCTGGCTCAAGGCCCATTTTTTCGGCGCCCACCCATTCTCTGTAGCTTCGATGTTCACCCATCTCAGCCGTTCATTTTCCATTTCCCCCACCCATTCCTCTGAACCATCCTTACACCGGTCCAACACCAAAACGATTTCCCATTCTCCCTCATACTCCAACGCGAACAACAGGGGCAAAAACGCTTTCAGGTTCTCCAATTCGTTCCGGGCCGCAATCACGACCGAGAGCGAGGGCCATTTTTCCACGCTGCTTTCATTTTCCTTTTTCCACCACGGACCCATGACCCAGGCCCACAAAAGCAGGTTGAGGCTGGCGGCAATGGTGAACAGGATGAGCATGGAATCAATCGAAGCGGAGGGCTTGAACGGGCGAAATGCGCAGAACGAGCAGGGCAGGGAGGTACATGGCAAAGGAACAAATGGCCATGACGCCGAGGTTGATGTAGAAGAACCAATCCCAGACCCATTCGACCGGCACGACTTCCACGAAATAACTTTCCTGGTCGACGGTCAGCCAGCCCCAAATGTCCTGGGAGGCGATGAGGCCGAGTCCGAGGAGGTTGCCGAAGAACAAGCCAATGAGGACGAGGAAAGAGCCATTGACGGCGAAGAGGTTCCAAACGCGCCCGTCTGACATGCCCAGGGCCTTGAGCAGGCCAATGGTGCGGGTCCGTTCGAGGATCAGGATGAGGAGGACCGAGATCATGTTGATGACGGCGACAATGATCATGAGGTCGAGGATGAACCAGACATTTTGTTCCTGGAGCTCGACCCACTCAAAGAGTTCGGGGTATTCGCTGGTGATGGGCGTGGCCTCATATTGGTAGGGGAGGTATTCCTGCATGGCCGTGGCGACGGGCGCAATCCCGTCCACGCCGCCGACGTCGCGGAGGCGGACTTCAAAGCCCGCGACCTGGTCCTCGCCCCAGCCCCAGATGCCCTGCAAGGCCCGAAGGTCACAGAGGGCGTACTGGCTGTCAAATTCGCCGAGGTCGGTCTGGTAGATGCCCGCAACCTCGAAGGAGCGGACCTTCACCCGGCCGCCATCGGCGGCATCGTTCGTAAAGAGGAAAAAGTAGGCGACTACTTTGTCCCCGACTTGGGCGTCGATGACGTCAGCGATTTTCTGGGAGATCAGCAGGTCCTTGCTGGCCCGTTTGCCCTTGCTCAGGTCCGGGAGGGTGCCCTCCTGGAGGGCATTTTCGAAGAAGCGCCAATCGTAAGTGCTGTCCAGGCCCTTGAGCAGGACGCCTTCCTGCGGGTCCGACGCCTTCAAAATGGCGGGTTTCATCACATAGGGAGCGATATTTTCAACCTCCTCCATCGCCGCGATTTGCGGGACAAACTCATTGTAGCGGGGGAGGGGCGTGACTTTTGATTCGAGTTCTTCCAGCAGGTTGCCAATCCGGGCGTGGCCACCAAATCCGATCACCTTGCTGTGGATGGCATCTTCGAAGCCGGAGACAATCGAGACGGTTACCTCCATGACAGCGATTCCGAGCATGATGCTCAGAATGCCCAACCGGACGACGAGGGAGGAGATGGAGCGTTGAGAGCGGAAGGAGGTACGCAGGGCAAAATTGAAGTCAAAGCGGTTGCTGCCCCACCAACCTTCTTTTTTCCACCACGGCACTCCCATGCACAAAAAAGTCCCCAGCGCAACCCCGTTGGCGAGGAAGGGGAGCCACTCGGGAACTTCGGTCAGGAACTGGCCGGGCAGGCCCCTCAGAGCGCCCAAAAGCATCGCGGCAATGGTGAACCGAACCACCAGAGAGACCCGTAACCGCAGCAACAAGGTCAACAACGCCATCAAAAGGGCAGTTACTCCCAATCCGAGCAGGAAAAATAACATCCCCCGAAATTAAAGATTTTCACCTGCATTCCGATTCCCCCGGCCGAAAATCCACCATTTTTCATTTCCCCCTGTATTTCCCCTACAAAAAGCTCTATTTTCTTTCTTCATATGGGGGTTGGTGTGGTTATTGACGTCTTTAAAGTGAAAGTAAAAATGAGTTTAAAAGAAATTGACTCTATGTAAAACGACTTAACGAACAAGAACATGATTTCCATCGTCCACCGCTCCACCGCCGACTTGCATATCCTTGATCTCAAAGGCCAATTCCGCGCCCCCGCTGAGCATACATTCTGGCTCGCGGCCCAGGAAGCCATTGTGGAGCAGGGCGTCCGACGACTCATCCTCAACTTTTCCGAGGTCACCCAGATTGATTCCTACGGCATCTCCGAATTGCTCAAGGTGTACAATGCCCTGACCAATATGGACGGTCAGATCATTTTGGTAGGGTTGAATGATTTGGTGGCGAAGGTCTTCCGCATCACCAAGGTGGAGGACCTGATGCAGGTCGTCGAAACGGAAGCTGAGGCCATTGCCCTGCTGCAACCGCAGGTTTCCACCACGTCGGCCTGATTATTCCATGATCATTTTGCGGGTTTGAACCACCTCTCCGTCTACGACGAGGCTATAGGTATAGATACCGGCCGCGTGAAAACCGTGGACGAAAGACACCTCGTTCATGGTCGCCTCCAAGGTCATCGGGATCCGCTCGATCTCCCTCCCTGTTGCATCTACAATTAAAATATAAGCCTCCCGAAACTCAATCGGCGCATCCATCTGAACGGCGATAATCGTCTGTTCATCAAATGGATTGGGCCGGTTGGGCAATAGGCGCAATCCCCGGTCAGGACCGGGTTCGCCGGTCGAAGTCGGGACATTCACATTCCGTTCGAAAGTGAACAAACTCTCCACGCCTTCGTCGTCCACACTCGCCACACTCAGAATCGTCACTCCGGGATTGACCCCGGTGATGGTATCCGTGAGTTGGGTGATGGTGTAGACGCTGTCCCAATCGTTGGAGAGGGTGCGGATGCCCACGCGGTAGGCAGGTTGGTTGAGGGTGGCAGGAAGGGCAATGCGGATGGCGCCCGGCAAAGCGGTAGGGGTGAAAGTAGCCGGAGTCGCCGGTCCGGTCCCGATCATCGCAGCGGCCACGCCATTGATCTTGGCATTGCGGGCCAGGTAATTGAAATCCACGAAAAAGGTATCGAGGTCCCCGTCGTTGTCGAGGTCCAGTCCAATGCTGTCCCGGGTCGAGTGCTGCCGGTCGGTATAGCCGCTACTGGGCGAGCCATTGCCGTGCTCATTGGCGGACGTGAACCGGCAGGACGCCACATTGACCATCCGGAAGGGGATGTGGTCTCCACCCCGTCCCACGCGGTCCTCTCCGGTCATAATGTTGACGGTCATCGGGACCGTCTCCAGCGGCAGGAGCATCTCCTGGCACTGCAACTTGTTGTAGCGGGCGAGCTGCTTCCAGGCGGAATTGTATCCGCCAAAGGAGTAGATGCGCACATTGAGCGAATCGACGTCCCCAGCGCCCGGACAACCGGGCGGGGAAGCCGTATTGCCGCAGTAAATCCCGCCAATGACATCGTTGTTCAGCACCGCCTTGATCGGAATATTCTCGTTGTCGCAGTAGGTCGCCAGGGCCTCTGCGCCCACGAGGCCTTGCTCTTCTCCCGTAGTTAGCATGAAGACCATCGTCTCATCAAAGGTCAGTTTGCTCATGACCCGCGCGAGCTCCATCACCAGTGCTGACCCCGATCCGTTGTCATCCGATCCGTGGGCGATGCACAAGCTGTCGCAGACGTCCTCGCAGCGGCTGTCCAGGTGCCCCTCAATCAGGATAAAACCCTCTGGAGAGGGATTGGAGCCGGGAAGTACCCCGACCACATTCCGATGTCGCGTAACGTTGCAGGTCAAACGATCGAAGTCGAGGTAGCCCACCAACAAGCGGTCTTCATTGGCCGCGCTGAATTCCTCAAACTTCCCCAGGGCCCAACGCCGGGCCGCGCCAATCCCGAAGGTGGAGGAACTGGTGTCCGAGCCGGTATTGCGGTTGCCGAATTGGCTCATGACGGTCAGGTAGGCCTTCAGGCTGTCCGGTGACACACCGGACTGGATCCGTTGGACCAAGCTGTCGGCTTGGTCAATGACTGTGGAGGCGGCGTAGTCCGCCGGATTGTACGTGCCGCGGATGACAGCATCCGCAAAGGAGTTGGTCAGGGAAATATTGGTTTGGGCGACGGCCGGACCGATCCAAAGTCCGAGCCAGGCGAGGAGAAGCAACTTTTTCATAACTATAAAATACATTCAAAAGGAAAAGGTTGGGAGAAATTCGAAGGAAAGGCTAGAAAAGGGAGAGAAGAAATGGACGGGGGACAAAGAAGAAGGGGGGCTTGAGGAGGAAAATGAAGGGAAACAGAAATGGAATTTGTAGGGCCGCCCTTTCACCATTCATGCATTTGCCTTGACCCGTAACCCATTCAAATTTAATGTTCTCCGATTTCAATCGATCTCCCTACGTAACCTGTTTGCATTCCCCAGAATAATTCCCTTTTTTCCATTAGATCACACAAACCCCATCCCATGAGACTTGATTCTGATTACCACATGCCCGGCGGAGTGGACTTCAAACCCCGCCCTGGGATCCCGAAAAGCCGTTTGTATCCCTATTATTCGGGGCGAACGCTGGAGCTCACCAATATTTTCAACTACGGAAATGCCTGTGGGCAATCGGCGATGGCGATTTTATTAACCTACTGGAAGAAGATCGCGGTGAGCAATCCGCTGAGTAAGAATGTGGAAGGACTGTACAAAGCCTCCTGGGGCAAGCCCGATATGATTGGGGGATTGTTTGGTACGTCGATTGAAAGGGTCGGGGAAGTCCTGCAACGCTACGGCCTGAATGCACAGGGCCACAACGAGCCCCGCAATACCGTGACGGTCCACAAAGGCAAGAAGAATTGGCTCATCGACCACGTCAAGCGGGGCTACCCGGTGGCCTGCATCCTGGATATGGGGTTCCTGTACGGCGGCATGGTCGCCCATTGGGTCGTGGTGGTGGGCCACAAACCAGGAAAGTTTGCTGTCGGAAATTTCGTTCCGAAGCACCACATCAATGACCGGAGAAGTCCGGTCGCCGATGACGAAGGCGTCGCCTGGTTATCAGAAAAGGATTTTATGAAGGGCTGGCAGGGCAATTTGCCCTTCATCCACTTTGGTGCGGTGACCTGTCACCCCTGATCAATTCGCATTCCGCAACGAATCAAACCACAGCTTGCCGGCGAGCAAACAGCCCGGCGCACAGTCGTTGTGGTCCAATACATCGCTGTCGGTATCGATCCGCCAGACGCTCACATTGGGCGCGCCGGCCATCGTAAATGAATTGTACGCCACAATGGAATTCTCGTAAGCAACCTGGTCGTCACCTTCACAGTAGTACATCCGCAAATTGCTTTGGGGCACCCAGCCCAGGTACAGGTCATTGTCCCGCAGGGCAACCTTGAGCGGGTGGTTGGGATCGTTTTCGTAGGCATCCATCACCGAATCCATGATCATCCGCCGCGGCACCGGATCGGCCACATCGTTCAACTGACCGATGGAAAAGGTCTGGTCCATCATCGGCGGGATGATGGTATCGTACGGCGGCTTGAGGATGGTCGCGGGTTCGGGCAAATAGTCATAGACCGATTTATAGCCCCAGAGAATGAAGGGGAGATAGCCGGGAGTGGGATACGGATCGAAGGCCAGGAGGTACTGCTCCTGAACGCCGGAGATATCATAGGCACCTGACATGGGGGCCGAGCCCAAAAGATTGAATTCAGTAGTGTGGTATTCCTCGATCTCGCGTTGGGTGGCCATGGCCGCATGGCCGCCCTGCGAATAGCCCGTCAGGAACAACTTCCCATCTAGTTCTTTTTCCTGATTGGTGGCGAGCTCCTGGGTGGCCCGGATCATGTCAATCGTGGCCGTAGCTTCCGTTTTGGAATGGGAATAGGGATGAAATTCAACACCATCGCCCAGCCCGAGGTAATCGGGCATGGCCACCACATAGCCATCTGTCGCCAACAACAAGCCAATCGTCGTTTCGCCCCCACCCCTCGAAGGCGCGCCATCCTTGTGCAACACGGTCCCGTGGCAATACCCCACGACCGAAGCCGCCGGCACACTACCACTGCGGGCCCGCGGCAGCACCGCTCCGCCCGAAGCCGAAGTCGTATTCCCAAACTGATCGATCGTCACATAACCAATCTTCCAGAACTCGACGTCGTAGGTCTTCGCGAAGAATAAATTGAGGAAGGGATTCACCGATTGGATGATCGAGTCGATCCCGGTCGAATCGTAGGAAACGATCCGCTCCGCACTCAGCAACCGCCCCCGCTCGTTGATGGGATTGATGACGGGATCCATGTCCTCGTCTCGTTTGCATCCAGTCCAGATGCTACTCCCCAATACAATACAAACCAGTGCAAAAACCAGCGGAAATCTTTTCATAAGAGCCGTATGTGAGATATTGATTTAGAACGAAGGGTAAAATAATCAAAAACGGAAACAAATCCTTTCCCCGCGTGTGAAAGAGGTACGGGAAACAGAGGAAGGACAAAAGAAAGGGGAAATAGACTAGTCAAACAGGGTTCCCGGGCCGCTTTTCTTGATATACCCGAAGTGCTGGAAAGCCCGTTCTGTGGCCACCCGTCCCCGGGCAGTCCGTTTGATGAACCCTTCCATGATCAGGTAGGGTTCATAGACTTCTTCGATCGTCTCGGCCTCTTCGCCCACCGCCGTGGCGATGGTATTCAGGCCAACCGGTCCGCCTTTGAACTTGACGATGATCGTCCGCAGGATCTTATTGTCCATTTCATCCAGACCAGCCTCGTCCACATCCAATGCCTCCAAGGCAATCTTGGCGATTTCCAAGGTGATGGTACCATCTCCCTTGACCATCGCGAAGTCGCGGGTCCGGCGCAGGAGCCGGTTGGCAATCCGGGGCGTGCCCCGGGACCGCCGCGCAATCTCCAGAGAAGCCTGCTTCTGAATCGGAACTTCCAATACCTTGGCCGACCGCCGCACAATCATGGACAGGGTCTCGGCATTGTAGTACTCGAGGCGGAAATTGATGCCGAAGCGGGCGAGGAGGGGAGAGGTCAGCAATCCGGCTCGGGTGGTGGCCCCCACGAGGGTGAACGGATGGAGGTTGATCTCCACGCTGCGGGCGTTGGGACCGGTTTCGATCATGATGTCGATCTTGAAATCCTCCATTGCGGAGTAGAGGTACTCCTCCACGACCGGGCTGAGCCGGTGGATTTCGTCGATGAAAAGGACGTCTCGAGGTTCCAGGTTGGTGAGCAGACCGGCGAGGTCGCCGGGTTTCTCGAGGATGGGCCCGGAAGTGACCTGAATTCCGGAGCCAAGTTCATTGGAGACGATATAGGACAGGGTCGTCTTGCCGAGTCCGGGCGGGCCGTGCAGCAGGACATGGTCGAGCGCATCTCCCCGCATCTTGGCGGCCTGGACAAATATTTCCAGGTTCTCGATGAGCTTGGGTTGGCCCGAAAACTCACCGAAGCGTTGAGGCCGCAAGACCAATTCCTCATCCTGATCAAAGCGGTTTCCCGCATCCATGAACTGACTTTTCATCCCAACAAACTTAGTGAATTAATGGGAATGGATTTGGAGCTGCGGGGGAAGAGAATGTTGAAAAGTAGGGGAGTGAGGCTAATGGGAGGAAAAGATAATTGAGGGAAAATGGATAGATTTAATCAAACAAATACCATGTCGAGTGCAGAATTGAAAGAGAGGTTGATCCGACTCATCAACGGGATCAAAGAGGAAGCTGAACTCAAATACATCTATCAGCTTGTGTCAGCTGTAATAGCTGAAAATTCAAGGTTGGAAGAGTCTTTGGCTGTATCGATGGAGCAAATAAGTCAAGAACATGTCTATGACCACGATGAAGTCATGAATCTGGTCCAGAAAAAATACACGTTGGAATGAAAAGGAAAGCCACTTCAAGGGCAACAGCAGGACTCGGAAACTGTCTGGACCAATAGACGAAAATCAGAGAGTCTTTATTTCTCCAACCCCAGCCGCTTCCTGATTTCTTCCACCCCCAACTCATCCATCAATGCAATGTTCCGGGCAGGAATGCCCTCGGGATCAGAATGCTGGGCAACGCCCAGCGCCACACTCTCCTCGCGTAGCAGATGCAACGTTGGGTAGGGCGCCCGGTTGGTATAATGCGACGGAGACGCTGGGTCCTCTCCCTGAAACAGGTACTGGGGATGGAACGTGGCAATCTGGAAGGTGCCCTCCAGACCCACCTCCACCAACGCCTGCTCGCAGGCGGCGTGGAAGTCGAGGAAGTCCTCGAACTCCTCCAATCCCTGGGGAAAAACCACCAGGGTCGTTTCCCGTTGTTCCGGATCAGCATCCAAGAGATCCGACATCTCCCGCAAGTAAAACTGGAAGCGCGCATCCTCATCCTGAGCCGGACAAACCGCAAAGTGAATGCGTTGTTGCTCCAGTACCGGGCGGGCAAAGGGACAGATCGCCAGACCGACGATCCATTCCTGTACCCATTTTTCCATCGCCCCGCGTACCTGTTCCTGATCGACCGCCCCCATCATTCGACGCCTTCCACAAATTCCTGCATATACGCATAGGGCTCCGTCAATTCCCCGTTCCAGAGGATCGCAGCCTTGGCGACAGCTTCCGGCAAGCCACTTTCCCCGACCGAGGCCGCATCATAATTGGCGGTCAGGATGCCCGGGAGGATATCCGTCATGTCCGTGCTGAACTGCTGGCTCGCGTCGGCACTGAACTCGCAGGGCAGGTTGGTCACCGCCATCACCGCAATGCCTTCGCCGTCAAATCCGTCGGTGAGGGTGCGGGCATTGGGGTCGTAGATATAGACCGGATTGTCGATCCAGGTTTCCTTGGAGAACTCAATGGACCCATTGGGGTCGCAGGTGATGTCGCCGATGGCCTGGAGCGTCTGGTGCTCGGCCCATTGGGCGGCGGTGAAGTCCTTGCTCATGGTCCGGGGAAACTCGGGCGACCACAGAATGCAGTTCATAAGGATGGACGCGTAGGGAAGGTATTTGTCCAGGTTGCTTTCAAAGTCTTCCGGATGCTGAAAATAGTGCTGGGTCTGTTGGTCGCGGGTCCAGCCTTGGTAATCGGTGAATTCCACGGAAGCGTCCGACTTGAGCCGGAACATATCGGGAATGTCCAGCACGCACTTGTAGACCCGGTCGCGGGAACCTTCGCGGTAAATCTGTTCGAGATAATGCGGCCCCACGGCTTCTCCTTCCAGCAGGTCGTAGATCTCCTGGGCTCCGGTACTCGTTTTCCCCGTCCCCAAAATGAGGTTGATGAACGGGGGAAGGCTGTCCGGGGTGCCATTTTCCTTGATTTCTCCCGCCAGTCCCCGCAGAATGTCCTTGATCTTGCCGAGGTCTTCCGTTTCGATGGACTGAGGTACTTTGGCAAACGGATGGTCAATTCCTGCCATTTCGTATCGTTTACCCACGGTCCACAGCGTGTCGATCATGCCCGCATAGCCGGCATAATAGGTGAAGGCCGTGATGATCCGCGCATTGTTGGGGTGGGTCACCAGTTCGTAATCAATCAGCGTCGCCCGCTGGTCCATGAAGGTCTTGAGCATCTTCCGGTTTTTGACCTGGCCCTTGTGCGTATGGGAAAAGCAGAGGTAGGTCTTGTCGGCCAGAATATGCGGCAATTCGATCTCTTTCAGCCCGAAGATGACCCGGGCCGCACCGAGGTCTTCCGTGATTTCGGCCCCGGCAGTCGCGTACTGCTCATCGGGAAAAGCCCGTTTGAGGGTGCCTTCGGTGGGGTGAATCCGGGGTTGGACCAACAAAGAGTGCCCCATTTGGGTGATTTTCTGGGCAAAATCCGGGGTGACAGCCACCCGCTTTTCGCCCCGTTTGGAGAGGTCTTCCCGGCGTATGCCAATGGTATTTTGAGTCATGATGGAGGCAGAGGTTAAAATGGAGGCGCAAAATAGTGATTCATTGGGAAGCAAAAAACAGCCGGGGGAGAATGCTTGGAGGAAGAGGATGGGGAAAAAGAGAAATGGGAGTGAAGGCGAATGGGGACAGCGGGCGGGGATTGTTGATATCTGCCGGAGAACTAATTTGTTGGAATGGAAAGGAATCTTATTTTTGTTTCAGGTAAGAAGGGTAAATACAAGCCGTATTGGCGGCGAATCAATCAGTAAAGAAGTAATTACAAGATACTCGGTCTGAGTAGGCTACTATAAAGAGAAGATGTTCGATGGTAGAGCATTTTCGTCCCTTAGAAATCAAATTAAATCAACCGACTATTATCTGAAGGTTATGAATTGTAGGTCATTTCTGGCGTGTACACGCTACTTATTGCTCCTGTTGGCTGCCTGTTGTTGGTGGACAACAGACCTTTCCGCCCAGTGTGGTTCCAATACCACAGTGGGTACTTTCTGTAACACCCGATCCAACTTCTTTGATGCGCAGTACAATGCGGACCAAGGTTGCGGGACTTACCGGACCATCACCAACTACTCTCCCGGAGAGTATTTCCGGATGCCGGTCTTGAGCGGGGGGTGCTATTCCATCCAAACCTGTGGAGCTCCCATAGATACGCAGATCATGTGCTTCCAGGGGAACAATACCACGGGGCCCTTTGCCTACAACGATGACAACGGACCACTTTGTGGAGGCAACCAGGCCTCCGTCAACATCACGCCCAACTTCACCGATTATACCCGGGTGGATGTCCGCCAGTTCAACTGCCGTCCGGGGGGGACCTCCTCCATCACGGTACGCATCCGTCAGAACAACAACCTCACCATCACCTCCAGTGCCGCCAACATGTGCGAAGGCCAAACCCGCGGCTTGACGGCCACCCCGGCCCGTACCACGACCACGCCCATCAACGGCTCCGGTAACCGCGGTACCTTCACCGGAACCGGCGTATCCGGCACGACCTTCACCGCGCCGACCCCGGCCGGGGCCAGCCAGACGTTTACCATCACCTACACCTTCGGATTCTGTACCCGGACCCAGTCCATCACCGTTTTCCGGAATCCCTCCACGGCCAACGCTGGTCCCGACCAAACCGTTGCCAACAACGCGACCCTCGCCGCCAACACCCCGGCCTTCGGCACGGGAGTCTGGTCCGTCGTCAACGGCTCCGGTACCTTCTCCAATGCCAGCGACCCCAATGCCACGGTCACCGGCCTCGGCAATGGTACCAACACCTTCCGGTGGACCATCACCAATGGCCCCTGTTCCGCTTCCACCGACGATGTGATCATCACCAAGGACAATTTGCCCCCGAGCATCACCTGTCCTTCTACCCAGACGGCTGGATTCGACAACAATTGCCAGTACAGCATTCCGGACCTCACAACCCTGGCGACCGTCACCGACAACGTCGACCCGAATCCCCAGGTCTTCCAGTCTCCGCCCGCGGGTACCACGATCTCCGGCACCGGTGGTACGGCTACCCAAACGATTACCCTGGTGGCCCTCGACGCCTCCAACAACTCGGCCTCTTGTACCTTTACCCTGAACGTACAGGACAATATCGCGCCCACGATTTCCTGTCCCGGTACCCAGACGGTGGTGGTAGACTCCGCTTGTTCGGCCGTCGTGCCTGACTTCACCGGATCTGCGCTGTTCGGAGACAACTGTTCCGCCGCGAACAACATCACCATCAGCCAAAGCCCGGCTCCGGGCTCCGTGATCAACACGAGTACCACCATCACCCTGACGGTTACGGATGAAAGTACCAACTCCAACTCCTGCAACTTTGCCCTGAACCTCCAGGACAACGATGCGCCGGTCGCGGCCTGTAACGACGTGACCCTGCAACTGGACGCCGGTGGTTCGGCGACCCTGAGCCCTTCAGACATCAACAACGTCTCCACCGACAACTGTACCAGCATTGGTAACCTGGCGCTGTCTGTTTCGCCCTCCAACGTGGGTTGTGGGGATGTGGGAAGCCAGTTGGCGACCCTCACCGTTGCTGACCAGGCCGGGAACACCGATTCCTGTTCCGCGAACCTGACGGTTGAAGACAATATTGCCCCGAATGCGGTTTGCCAGTCCTCCAGTACCTTGTACCTGGATGCCAGCGGCAATGCAGTCCTTTCCGGTTCCCTCGTAGACGCGGGTAGCTCGGACAACTGTTCCATCCAGAGCCGTACGGTTTCAGATACAACATTTGACTGTACCAACCTTGGAGCCAACTCGGTCACCCTGACCGTGACCGACCCCAGCGGAAACATCTCCACCTGTACCGCTCCGGTTACCGTCGCGGACAGCCTGGCTCCGACGATCACCGACTGCCCGAGCGATACCACGGTTGGAAATACACTCTCCAACTGTAGTGCCATCGTCTTCTGGAATACCCCGTCGGCGACGGACAACTGTAACCTGAGTTCCCTGACGCCTTCTACGGCCAGCGGTTCTACCTTCCCGATTGGTACCACCGCTGTGACCTACACGGCCCTCGACCAGAGCAGCAACTCCACGGTCTGTACCTTCAACGTGACGGTCGTCGACAACGAACTGCCTGACCTGAACTGCCCGTCCAATGTGACGGTCAATGCCGATACCGGCCAGTGTGCGGCGGCGGTTTCCTGGGCCGCTCCGACCCCGACGGACAACTGCGGATTGGACACCACGTTCAGTTCCCGCGCCATTGGTGATACGTTTGTAGTGGGTACCTCGACGGTCTTCTACGTTGCCACGGACATTTACAACAACTCCGACACCTGCTCCTTTACAGTAGAGGTCATCGATGCCGAAGCTCCGGAAGTCACCTGCCCGGCCAATATCACGATCCCGAACGACTCGGGCTTCTGTGCGGCATTGGTCAGCTGGAATCCGATTTCGGCAACGGACAACTGTGGCATTGATACCGCCATGACCAGCGTGCCCAACAACTCTGTGTTCAATGTCGGTACCACTCAGGTGCTGTATACCGCGACGGACATCGCCGGCAACATCGACTCCTGTACCTTCGACGTCGAAGTCGTGGACGCCACGGCTCCGCTGGTACTCTGCCCGAGCCCGTCCGCAGTCAGCAACGACCCCGGCCAGTGCAGCGCCATTGTTTCCTTCAATGCCCCCAACGCATTTGACAACTGTGGTGTGGATACCATCCTGGCCACCTCCATCAGTGGGGACACCTTCCCGGTCGGTACCACTCCGGTTTCAGTCATTGCATTGGACGGTGCCAACAACGCCGATACCTGTAACTTCAATGTGGTGGTCAATGACATCGAAGATCCGGTGGTCACCTGTCCCGCCGACACCATCCTGTTGGCTGACTCTTCCACCTGTTCGGCTTCCGCTTCCTGGAACCTGCCCCAATCCAGTGACAACTGTGGCGTCAGTACGCTGACCCCATCGACTGCCCTGGGAACTTCCCTGCCGGTTGGAACGACCACGGTCTTCTACCTGGCCGTTGACCCCAGCGGCAATACCGACACCTGTAACTTCGACGTGACCGTTCAACCGGCTCCCTTCATCGTCGTCAACTCCCAAAGCAGCCTGGTCTGTGGTGCTGGAGTCTCCTGCAATGGAGCGACGGACGGGACGGCCAGTGCCGTCGCCCAGGGTGGTTGCCTGCCCTACGCCTATACCTGGAGTACGGGTGATTCCACCCAGTCCATTGGCGGACTCGGAGCGGGTACCTATGTTGTGACGGTCACCGATGGCAACAACGCCGTTTCTGTCGATACCTTCGTACTGACTGAGCCGGCTCCCTTGCAGAGCAGCATTGCGGCCGATACCGCGATCTGTCTGGGTGCCAATGATGGCGATATTGACCTGACTGTGACCGGCGGTGCCGATTGCCAGGCTTATACCTACGCCTGGAGCACCGGTGATTCCACCGAAGACCTGACCGGGCTGGCCGATGGTGTTTACACCGTCACCATCACCGACGCCAATGGATGTAGCGTGGTTGATTCCGTTACCATCTTAGGAACACCTTCCCCCGTTGTAAACCTTGGTCCTGACCAGCAGGTGTGTGGTGGAGACTTTGTGACCCTCGGGTCCGGTGGCGGTGGAGGAGGTGCAACCTTCCTGTGGAGCACCGGAGACACGACTTCCAGCATTTCAGTGAATGCTACCGGTACCTACTCCCTGACAGTGACCAATAGCATTGGATGTTCGGGTTCGGATTCGGTCAACGTGACCAACTTCCCGGTCAACGATACCGTCATCACCCCGCGGACCGATCTCTTTATCTGTCTGAGTGACTCGGTAGAATTGACTGCCAGCAGTGCCTTCACCAATTACCTCTGGAGCACGGGAGAAGTCTCCCAGTCCATTCAGGTCGGAGCCCCCGGTGGTTTGATCAGTGTGGAAGCCACGGATGGAAATGGCTGTACGGTCCTTGATACCGTAGAAGTGATCTTCAAGAACGTCGCCAATCCGGTTCCCGTCGTGATCCCGGGTCCGAATGTGGCCTTGTGTCAGGGTACCAGTGTCGACCTGGATGCCGGTAGCTTTGCCGCTTATACCTGGAGCACCGGGGACACCAACCAGACCCTCAAGGTGACCACTGTCGGCACCTTTACCGTCACGGTGACCAACGCCGATGGCTGTACGGGCGAATCGGCTCCGGTGACGGTGACTTCCGTTCCGAATCCGACGCCGGGCATCACCCAGTCCAACGATAGCTTGCTGGCGACGGGCGGTCCCTTTGCCACCTACCAGTGGTTGTTGAACAGCGCGACCATCAACGGCGCCACCAACGACTTCTATGTGCCGAATACCACGGGTACCTACTCCGTGACGGTCACGGATGCCAATGGCTGTGAAGGCACCAGCGATACGACCTTTATCCTGGTCGGCGCCGAAGCTGCTGCCAACAACCTGTTGGGCATTGACCTGTACCCGAACCCGAGCAATGGCCTGATCCACGTCCGCACCCTCAACCCGATCAATTGGGATGTAAATATCGTGGTGACGGATATGTATGGTAAGGTTGTCCGGGCCTACGACTTTGGCAGCATCCAAAACAAGGTCGATTTGGACCTGACCGATGTCGCCAATGGCATGTACCTCCTGAAGATTCGGGACGAAAAAGGCCGCTCTAACATCATCCGATTTGTGATCGAATAGGCTTCAAGCCTCTTTGAATAAGCGTAAGGCTGTCTCTTCTTCGGGAGGGGCAGCCTTTCTGTGTAAACGGGGTGCCGAACTTTATTCTGCCCTGATGGGGGATGGCGACTTGGTAGGGCTGGATTTGAAGTGATCTCTAAATATTCTTAGGAGGTCCCGGCTCCGAGGTAAACTAGTTCGCCTTCGAGATAAACTAATTTGGGTCAAAGGGAAACTAGTTTAGGTGGGGACCCAAACTGGTTTGGGTCGCACCCATAGCCGTCAGTTTAAGCCCCCCGATGGCATCTTCAGGACCTGGAAGATTT
>CAWUKT010000060.1:0-44342 GCA_963923035.1 uncultured bacterium | reverse complement strand
CCGATGCCGCGGTCCCCAACCGCGATGCCGCGGTTCCAGACTCCGATGCCGCGGTCCCCAACCGCGATGCCGCGGTTCCAGACTCCGATGCCGCGGTCCCCAACCGCGATGCCGCGGTTCCAGACTCCGATGCCGCGGTCCCCAACCGCGATGCCGCGGTTCCAGACTCCGATGCCGCGGTTCCAGACCGCGATGCCGCGGTTCCAGACCGCGATGCCGCGGTTCCAGACAGCGATACCGCAGTTCCAGACTGCGGTCGCCGAGTCCAGAACTCCGATTCCCGAGTCCCAGACTCCGAAAGCCGAGTTCCCGACTCGAAAGCATCCCATCAAGGAGGGCGGGAACCTCCTCCCTGCTCCCCTCTCCCACCAACAACAAAAGCCCCTCCGACACACGGATAGGCTTTTGTTGTTTCTATGCGAATGCGGCTTACTTCCGGTTGATCCGATGGACCAACTGGGTCTCACCCGAGCGGACGTGGAGGAAATAGGTCCCGGCCGCCAACGCAGTCAGGTCCAAAGGCGCGTACAACTCCTCGCCCCCGTCCATTTCCAGGTCCACCAACTTGGCGCCCACGGCATTGTAGAGGAGGAAGGAAACCGGTCCGGTCTCAGTGCGGACCAGACGGACATTCACGCGGCCAGCAGTCGGGTTCGGGTAGACTTCCAGACGGGTGCCATTCGCTTCGGTGATGCCCACCGCCGGAGAAATCTCCACGTTGTCGGAGAAGTCACTGGAACACGCTGAGCCGCCGTCCACGGTCAGGGTCACGTTGTAGGTGCCCGAAGCAGCGTATACATGCTTGGGGTTCTGCAAAGTACTGGTATTGCCATCGCCGAAGTCCCATAACCAGCTGTTCGGAGTCGGGGCAGACTGATCGGCGAAGTAAATGGTATCCCCTACGATCGGGCTGACCGGGGCGTTGTAGACAAAGGAGGAGATGGAACCGGCATTTTGCACGTCAACTTCCACCATCTCGCGGCCACAGGGAGAGTTGTACTCCACCGACCACTGGTAAAAGAAGTAGTAGAACTGGGTGGCGGTGGTGGCATTGGAACGGGTAATGCTCAGGACATTCGGAATCTCGTAGGGATAGCTGACCCCCGCATTGTTCCGGTAGAGGTTCACGGTTCCGTTCACAGCCAGGATATGATCGGTCCCCGTCGGAACATTGAAGTTCAGGGTAACGGTCTGCTGGCCGGAAGGAATGTTGACGGTAGTGGATTGCAGAACGGTTCCGGCGGAATTGCGGAGCTCGATGGTCCGGTTGCCAGCTGATCCTGCGTATACGACTACGGTTTTCAGGGTAAAGGGAACGTAGGCATCGAAGTAGAGGTAACGCTCATCGTTGTTGAAGTTGCCCCCGCCCCCGGAGTTGTCAGGTTTGGCGGTGAAGCGGTTATAGGTAATGTCCGCCCAGTAGTTGCTGGAAGCGGCCGCGTTTACCTGGTAATTGTTACCGGTTCCGATCAGGTTGCCCCCGGTGGGTGCATCGTACCATTCGATGACCGTGTTGAGGGGCGGACTTGTGACCGACAGGGTCGCCGGTCCCGGGCAGGTCAGGCTGACCGGCGTATTGACATCGGCACCAGACTGGATCTTGAAGTCGTAGAAGATGCAGTTGTCAAAGGGACGCTCATCGGGGGAGCTGTTCGGATTGCTGACGACTACTTCAAGGGTATAGTCTCCCGGTGTCAGGGTCACATTCGGCAGGGTCACCGTGGTGGTTTGCCCCGGCATCAGGGTACCGGTCCAGTTCATGGTGGCGAAGCCGGCGTTCGAAGCGTAGCGGTACTCAATTGTGAGGGAGGTAATCATCGACGAACCAAAGTTGTAGATGTCCACCTCGGCGGCGATGTCGGTGTCACAGGTATTGGCAGAGGGCGCGACCACGCCGTCCACGCCCGCATCCAGGGCGTAGCTCGCAGGAACGTGGCCCTGATTGATCAGGTAGTTGTAGGCAGCGGGAACGTTGATCAGGCCCATGCCATAGTCATTGTCCTCACCCGGGGCGCCCATATCGGTGGCGCTCATATACAGTGCCATTTTGATCTGGCGGCCGGTCAGGTTCGGGAAGGCTTCTTTCAACAAGAGGATGGCGCCCGTCACGTGGGGAGCTGCCATAGAGGTGCCGGAATAGTTGGAGTATCCACCTCCGGCAACGGCGGAACGTACCCCGACGCCGGGAGCAGCGACTTCCGGCTTGATGAGCAGCGAACCGACTGCGTTACAGGTCGAGGGTCCCCGGCTGGAGAACCCAGCGATGTTGTAAGGGGGGTTGATCTCGGTCGCGCCCACGCAGAATACGCTGACCGTATCGTTGTTGATGTTTTTGGGCATGGTGATGGTGCTGGCACCGGAGCCGCTGTTGCCAGCGGAGAAGACGATGGCGATGCCCGCTGCTTCTACGGCGTCGAAGGTCGTGCGGTAGAGGCTATTGCATTCGTTGGTGGTATTGGGGTCGTACCAGGAGTTACAAATGGCGTCGGGCATGTCGGAAGTGGTGGAAGGGTTTCCATCGGGGTCCATGGCCCACTGGAAGGTCGCGATCCGGGCGCTGGTTCCAAATCCACTGCAAATGCTCGGGGCCGCGATCCAACGGGCTTCGGGGGCCACCCCAATGGTGTCGTTGGTGGCGGGGTCCATCCCGAGGATGGTGCCCATGGTATGGGTGCCGTGGGAACTGCCTCCGCAGTCATAGGCGTTGGAGACGTTGGGATTGTTGTAGACGAAGAAGGACTGGTTGGCGGGCTTGAAATTGCCTTGGTAGCGGTCCTGCAGGGAGGGGTGGGTCGGGTCTACGCCCGTGTCGATGCCCATCGCAAGGCGGCCGTAGCCGGTATAGCCCATACTCCACATGGTGGGTGCGTCGATGGCGTCGTGGCCAGGTTCGTGGCCGTTGACAGTCTTGCCTTTGTTGGAAGGGGAGGCCTTCATTTCGACGGGCTCGTCAAAGGCTCCTTCGGCATCGATGTCGATGAACTCGACTCCCGGCTGGAGGGAAATGGCCTTGATGGCGTTGGAAGTGGCTTCGAAGAAGATCACGTTGCCGGCCCAGAACTGCTGCATCTCGGCGAGGTCCACCCCGGGAACGAGGCGCAGCCAATTGATGAATTGGGGCTGGGTCTTGCGGGCATCGGCCTGGAGGGCCTGGATGATGACCGCGGAGCGCTGGGCGGGAAGGGCCTTGCGGGCGTACAGTTCCTGGTCGAGGGCTTTGATGTCCACGCCGGACACCAGCTTGACGCCGACTGCCTGACGGGTTTGGCTGTTTTCGTATTTGTAGATCCAATCGGTCAGGCGCAAACTGACTTTGGAGAGGTCGGGTGACTGGGCAAAGCCCATCCCAAAACCGCCTATCAACAAGGCGATTAGCATTGTTTTAATTCGTAATCCAAGCATTTTGACTGATAAATAATATAGACAGACCCAAATAATAGAACTGGAATATACGACAAAAGGAGGGCCAAGGAAAAGGGAAGGGGGATCTTGTCGGCTATTGGACGGGGAGGAGCAGAGGGGGGAGTGGGAGGAATGGGAGAAATGTGCAGATATGCAAATGGGATCAATGGGAAAATGGAGGGAATGGAGGGAATGGAGGGAATGGAGGGAATGGAGGGAAATGTGCAGATTTGAAAATGGAATCAATGGGGGAATGGGGAATTTTCTTGGTGAAACTGCCTTGTGGGATCTGCGGTAGGTGTCGGAGGCGTTCTGTTGGAGCTCCCGCGTGAGCGGAGCGACTGCCGGAGGGACCGCCCGGCCCGCGAGGGACGGGACCGCCCTGACATAAAAAGAGTTGCCATGGGAAGGCAACTCTCGAAATTGAATCGGTATAAAAGATTGAGTAGGAAAATGGATCATTTCCAGAGGTAGACGCCGCCGTTGTGGCCGTGCTTGGCGTGGACGGTCATGTCTACCAGGATCATATCGTATTCGCCGTTGAGGTGGTGCCAGGTGAGCTTACCGGCCCGGCCATTGCCAGGGTTCAGGCGGTCGCCGATGGCAAAGTGCTGGGAGCGGGAAGCCTTGGCAATCTCAACCTTCTTACCGCTGGGCATGATGCCCCAACGGTGCTGGGTACTGCCGGTATTGAGGTTGGCGGTACTGCCGGCCACTTCGGGGTCGGTCCACTTGGTATAGCCCGACTGGGGGGAACCGAAATCGATGTTGCCTTTGCCGTCCCGCATGTAGGTGACGTCTTCGTACTGGGCCCCGTTTTTCCCGGTGTACTTCTTCTGGTAACTCGGGGTATTCGGGGTCCGGGCCAACTGCTTGGTGGGGCCCATGGCTGCCTGGATCGTACCGGTCCGCCACAGATTTTGGAATTGGGTCCGGGTGAGGACGCCGGCACTGAACCAGGTATCGAAGCGCTCGTCGAAATGCTGGATTCCGCAGTATTGCTTCTCTGTCACTACCCAATTGTAGAGTACCCGGCGCAGGGTTTCCCGGTCAATCTTGTCCGGCTCGATATCGGTCACCGGATCGACGATTACTTCAGCAGTATCGGCATTGTCCTCTTCGTGGTCTTCGCCCCACATTTCTTCGCTGACCCGGAGCTTCTTCTTGGCCGGGACGTTGAATTCGTCGCTGGCCCGCCATTCCCAAGCCCAGTAATCCTCACCTTCGGGAGTGTTGAAGTTCTTGGTCCGCTTGGTGTCGTCGTCGTCGACGACGTAGAAGGCTTTGAAGACACTGTGACGACCTTTGATGACGCCGGCCAATTCTTCGGCCTTTTCACGGGACAATTCGTCGTCCTCGAAATAGCTGTCATCGCGGGAATAGAGGTCTTTCAAGGCCTGGAGGACCCGGTAGGTCTTCTTCTTCATCCGGTAATGGCTACCATAGTTGATGTTGCCTTTGAGATTGACGGGAGCCAGGCTGTTGACCTGGGTCCGCAGCGTCGCCAGTTTGCCATCGATCGCCTCACTGGTGGGCAGGGGCTTGCCTTCGAAGTCGCGGGCCACGGTGGTCTGCTGCTCCTCGTTCTCGGGTTTCTTGTGCTTGCCACTGACCAACTGGCGGACGCTCTGGAGGAAGTCCTGGATGGCAGCCTTGATTTTGGCGATGATGTTGTTGAATCCGCCCTTGAGGGTGTCGCCCATGGAGTCGACCATACCGCCGATCTGCTTGGAGGGCGATGAGCCCATCATCTCGGTGAAGAGGTCCAGTAGCAGGCCGATGCTGTGGTTGATGGCGGTGGTGATGTCGGCTTTGGCACCCGTAACATCGCCAGAGGCAATCTTGGGCAGTACTCCGAAGATGGTGGTGATGACATCCCAGATCCGGTCCTTGTTCTCGATGAACCACATGATGCCTTCGGCGATCTTTTTGATGGCCGCGCCCAGTCCACCGCCCGGAATGGCAAAGGTGGCCAAGAGGATGGGCAATTGGGTGACGAGGTCTTCTTTCACCCACTTCACCATGGTCTCCCCGATCCACTTGGGGATGTCGTTGAACTGATCTCCAACTTCGTTGATGAGGTCCTGGACGAGGCTGGTCAGGTCGCCTGAGATCAACTGGTCGTAGATGTCCTTCCCGTTTTAGAGTTGGGCAATGGTATTGTCGTCGAGGAAGACATCGGCGTACTGGATAAAGGTCTTCCAGTCCAGGCCGGCCACTTCCTCGCGGAAATCGGTTTCTCCTTCTCCCTCGGTGGTCTCCCCTTCTCCGCTTTCGGTCTCGGGGATGATCTGGTCGATCTGGGTTTGAACATTGGAGAGCAGACCATCGAGGCCATCAGCGATAAAGGCATTGACCATGTCGCCCAAGGCGATGTTGACGCCTCCGGGGAGCTGGATGCTGTTGAGGGCGTTGATGAAGATGCTGGTGTCCAGGCCACCACCGCCGCCTTCTTGCTCGCCGCCTTCGCCGCCACCTCCGGTGGAGAATGCGGCCTGGAAGGCAAATTCAATCCAACTTGCAGCGGAGAAGTCGCTGGGGAAGCGGAGGTCCGGCTGGCCGAGGAGCCAGGTGAACAGGATCTCCTGCATGTTGTCCCCGAAGTTCTGGAAGTATTCGGTGAAGCCTTCTTTGATGGTGGTGACCAGGTTGCGGGCGAATGCGCCCGGGTTCCGCATGATGTCTCCGATCACACTGGCGAAGCGCTTGAGCTCGTTGATGATGGCGTCGGGATTGGCGACGCCAAAGGTCTTCAGCAGCGACCAGAGGGCGGCTTCGCCTACGTCGAGGAAGACGCTCAGAATGGCGTTGACGAGGTCCATCCAGGAGACTTTGAGGCTTTCAATCCACTCGTCAATCTCCGCAATGGTTTCTTCCCGCTTGAGTCCCAACTCTTCACGCAATGCTTCGGCTTCGGTATCTACGCCCGCTTCGAGGTCGTCGAGATCCTTTTGGATGGCATCGATTTTGGCTTGGACGGCCTGGCCGAGTGATCCATTCTGCTGCTTAAAATTGGTGACTTTGGTGTTGATATTTGTCCGGGCTGTATTGATGGCAGCCTTACAAGCATTGACAGCTGTGTCAATGTACCCATTGAAGTCCTCGATGATCTTGTCGAGGTCTTCAATGAAATCGGGTTTGTATCGCCTGGCACTGCGCTCTCCATTGGCGATCAAATCGTCGGCCAAGAAGTCTTTTACGACCAATGCCTTGTAGGCATCAATGGCGACATCAATGGTGGCGTCCAATCCGATATAGGTTCCTCCCTTGGGAGAACTACCTCCATCGAAGCGGGCCTTCAGGTCTCCCAGTTCTCGGGTGACAATGCCATCTGCTGTATCGTAATCGGCGGTAACACCCGTCACAAGATTGTCCCACAAGGCTTTGTGGGCATCTTTGAGTTCTGCCTGGTGGGTACGAGCGTCTCCCAAATGGGTGGTCCGCTCAGCATCCATGTTCTGCTTGCGGGTTGTTTCTGCGGTGTCGATGGCCGTCTTGATGGCTCCTTCCTTCGCCGCTACTTCTTCTTGAAGTCGGGTCAGGGTGAAGCTCTCGGGGCCATTTTCCCCGGTCAACTCCGCCCAATCATCCTGGACCAGATAGTGGTACCCCGACATCTCATCGCTCTCAATGGTCCCGGCGAGTTCACCGGTGGAGGCCAGGTTTTCTTCCAGGACCTCCGTGATCCCACTGAAATCAGCGTTTTCAGCGGTCAAATCGCCCATTGGATTGGCTCCCAGGTCCAGTGCCTCAGTCGCAGGGGCGACCTCAATGGCTGTGGGGATAGAACCTGCGGACGGAAGTTGGGCATTGCCCGGCAATTCTGTATCAAACAAGGACTCCGCCGTCACAGATGCATCGTCCACCGGTTTCATTTTGTCCCGCACATTGTTTCTTACCGATGCCAATGTGGAGTCTGACCACCGATCCGGGTCCCCAGAGATGGTATTTTGATTGATATAGTTCGCCGTATTGGTTTTTGAGAGGTTGTCATCTGTATTCGGGAGATTACTACTGTTGGACGCATTGGCTCCGATAGTGTCGACGACTGCTTCAGCCTCTCTTTGCTTGGGCTCATCCTGATGAGCCGGTGCAGCTGCTTTGGCGACGGTTACTTTGGTGTCTTTGGTTTCGGCCTCTTTTTGATTTGTTTTTAAGGTATTCAATCCGGTATTGATCCGGGTCTCTTCCGCTGCGGGCAAGGTTTCCAAGGATTCCCGGGGGGATACCTTGGGAATGGCCTTGCCAGCGAACCGCGAATAGTCGCCGGAACCGGTCCTTGTTTCTCCTTCACTACTGGTGGTTCCACCTCCTCCTTGGTTCGCTCCCCCCTGGGAATCACCATTTTCTGAATTGCCATTGCCCACTTGCTGGGCGGCATTCGATATCTGCTGGGCAGCATCTTGAATTTGCTGGGTCAATTTCCCCGTCATCTTCCCGATCTTCTTCCCAAACCTACTTCTCCCTCCTCCTCCAGATCCACCACCGCTATTTCCTCCTCCACCGCCAGCCGGTGCGCCTCCTCCTCCCTGGGCGCCTCCACCTTGGGCACCTCCATCTCCATCCCCCGTATTGCGCTGGACAATAGAGGAATTTTCACCTGCTGCACTCGAATCGTCCCCTCCCATGCCTCCGGGATTGAAGGGGGGAGGTGGCGCTGACGCGCCGGGATTGACGCCCCCCATCGCAATCATCTGCATGGGGTGTTCACCAAAGGTTCCGCCTTCTACTTCGGGAGAAGCGGAATCGTGCTGGTGGGGTACTGAAGAATTACTTTCCATGGCAATGGATATACTTTAGACAAATTGGACAAAACACATACAGCACCTTTCGTCGGAAAGGTGGACATAACTAAGAAACACGGTAGTGTTTAACTGGGTGGGTTGAACTTTAGAGCTAAAGGGAGTCTGATCCTATGATTCTTTACTACTTTTTGGTCAAGAATAAGGCAGGCAACCTGCTGTTGCCTTACAAAAAATTGTTCCGAAGAGCCGATTTTTGTTCCGAAGGAGAAAAAAATGGCCCTAAACGCTTAGATCGCCTTCCTAACTGCCCTGATTCCCGGTGTGATCCCTCCCGATTGCCGTTCACTGGTTCCGGTAAATTTGTACCTTTGGCTTAGGATTTTGAACCGTAACGTTGGTTACGATGAGGTTGGGAAAGTTCACTTAGTTTTGGACCAGTTAATCAAATATTGAAACCATGAAAGTTGAACAAATATACACGGGATGTCTGGCTGAAGCAGCTTATTACATCGAGTCAAATGGAGAAGCTGCGATCATTGATCCCCTCCGGGAAACGGCACCTTATGTAGAAATGGCGGAGAAGAATGGTGCGACCATCAAGTATATTTTAGAGACCCACTTTCACGCCGATTTTGTTTCTGGTCACCTCGACCTGGCCGCAAAAACCGGAGCCGCCATTGTGTACGGCCCCAATGCGGATCCCAACTTTGACATCCACAGTGCCAAAGACGGGGAAATCCTTCCCTTGGGCAATGTGAACATCAAGGTGCTGCACACACCCGGCCACACCATGGAATCCACCACTTATCTGCTGTTGGACGAGGAAGGCAAAGAACATTCCATTTACTCGGGTGATACCCTCTTCATCGGGGATGTCGGTCGCCCCGACCTCGCCATCAAAACCGATCTGAGCCGGGAAGATCTGGCCGGCCACCTGTTCGACAGCCTGCGGACCAAAATCATGACTTTGCCCGACGAAGTGATCGTCTACCCCGGGCACGGCGCCGGCTCTGCCTGCGGCAAAAACCTCAGTTCCGAGACCTTTGACACGCTCGGCAACCAGAAAAAGACCAATTACGCTCTCCGCGAAGACATGACCCGGGAAGAATTCGTACGGGAAGTGACGGACGGCCTCCTGCCGCCCCCGGCCTACTTCCCCAAGAATGCCATGATGAACAAGATGGGGTACGAGAGCTTTGAGGAGGTCCTCAAGCAGGGCACCCAGCCGATCCCCGTGGACCTGCTGGAGAAAACGCTCGACCAGACCGGGGCCATGATCCTGGATACCCGTTCCGAAGAAGCCTTTGGCGAGGGCCATATTCCCCGCTCGATCTTCATCGGGATCGACGGCAACTTTGCGCCGTGGGTCGGCGCGTTGATTCCCGACCTGAAGCAGGCCATTGTGGTCATCGCGGAGCCGGGCCGCGAGGAAGAAGTGGTCACCCGCCTGTCGCGGGTGGGCTACGACAATTGTGTGGGCTACCTCGACGGTGGTTTTGAGGCCTGGAAAGCGGCCGGACGGGAGTTTGACACCATGACCACGGTCTCGGCCGCGGAAGTTGCCGCCAAGGTTTCGGACGCCGATTTCCAATTGCTGGACGCCCGCAAACCCACCGAATTCACCGCTGAACACATTGAAGGGGCAGTCAATTTCCCCCTCGATTATATCAATACCCAAATGGACCAGGTCCGGTCAGACGGGACGTACTACCTCCATTGCCTCGGCGGATACCGCTCCATCATCGCCATTTCGATTCTCAAGTCCCGCGGCTACCACAATTTCCTGAACGTTGCAGGAGGCTTCCGCGCCCTGAAAGAAAGCGGCGCTCCGGTAACCGATTACGTCTGCCCGACCACGGTCTGACCCTGTACCGGGATTTCATTCCCCTTCTAATTTCAACCGTATTTCCTTTGTTCCGGAAAGATCGCTTCCTCAAAAGTGATCTTCCGGAATAGGGGAGCTTTTTGCCTACCCTTCGCTTCCCCATTCTCATGAAACGCTTCCTCTTGTCGTGGATGGGCGTTGTGTGCTGGACCTTTCTGGCCGCAACCGATCCGGACAGCACGGCCACTGAGCCCTGCCACAGCGATACCCTGCATTGCCTGAGTGACTTTTTTTCCCACGGCGAGGTCAAAGGAGGCTTCCGCAACTTTTTGATGTCTACGGTCCATCCGGGCGCCCTTTCCAACTACTGGGCCAATGGGATCGGGGGGCAAATTCACTACGAGAGCGCGACCTACCACGGATTTAGCTTCGATATCAAGGGCATTTTCATTCACAACCTGGCTTCGGCGGACCTCACCACGCGGGATTCCATCGCCGGACGGGGCGGCCGGTGGGAGCGCCAATTGTTCGACGTCCAACATCCGGAGAATCGGTCGGACCTGGACCGGCTGGAAGAGCTGTACCTGATGTATGCGTACCGGGGATCGTGGATGAAGTTCGGGAAAATGGAGATTCAAACGCCGCTGGTGAATCCCCACGATGAGCGGATGCAGAGCTATGTGGTGGCGGGGGGCTGGAGTCACTGGCAATTGAATGGGGCCCACGCGTTGCGGGCCGGGTGGTTCAGCCGGGTCTCTCCCCGGGCGGTCACGCATTGGCATCCGATTGCGGATGCCATCGGCATTTACAGGAATGGCTATGACCGGGAAGGGAACCGGGCGGATTACCACGGGGCGATTTCCACGCGCGGGGTGGGCTTGCTGGGGTGGGAATGGACACCCGGGGAAGTCTGGGATACGCATGTTTGGAGCTATTTCCTGGATCAAATCCACCATACGGGCCTGGCCCAGGTCGAATGGAGCGAGCACAAACTCCGGTTGGGCGGGCAGTACCTCCGGCAGGACGCCCTGCCCGGGGGTACCGAAGGGAGCAACGGGTTGTATTACGAGAAAGATGAGCGCGCGAATGTGCTGGCGGGGCGGCTCGAGTTCCACGACTGTGGGTTTCGGGCGAGCTTAAATGTCGGGGCGGTATTTGGCGGGGGACGCTTCATTTTCCCGAGAGAATTGGGGCGGGAGCAATTCTATGTGTCGATTCCGCGGAGCCGGCTGGAAGGAACCGGAAATACCCAGGCGGTGACGACCCGATTCCAGTGGGGCTTCCGAAAGGTGCCTTTGCTACGCTTCCGCGCCGACCTGGGACGGTTTTGGTTGCCCGACCCCGTCACCGAGCGCCATTTCAACAAATACACCCTTCCCTCCTACGACCAATTCGACCTGGATGTCCGCTACCATTTCCCCCAATTGCTCGAAGGCCTCGAATTTAGGTTCCTCTACGTGGGACGCCGGACCCGGGGCGAACATGCCGACGAACCCAGCCTGACCTTCAATAAATCGACCTTTCACCATTTCAATTTCATCACCGACATCCGCTTTTGACCAACCCATCTACCGCTCAGAAAGCATGGTGAAAACTCAGCTGCAATTGGTTTTTGCTCCAATTGTCCGTCGTCTGGTTCATCACGCCGAGTTGGACTTTCTTCCCTTTCTCAATCACATATCCCACCGCCGAATAGAATCGATTTCGGTCAAATAACTCCACGGTGTGCCCATTCCCAATCTCCCGTTGCCCATTGACAAACAACTCATTATAAAGGGCCAGATAAATGGTTTGGGGGTCCATTTCCTGCTTGCTGAGTGCGATGTTGAGGAAGAGGTTGTAGCGGAACCGGGTGCGCAAATCCTGGTCGTCGACAAACCGCTGCTCGTACCGGAAACGGTGATTGGTATAGAAGCGGCGGGCAAAACGAACGGGAAACAGGGCTTCCTGGTAAATCCGGTGCTCCCCAACGGTGGAATTGTCCTCGCCGAATGCGCCCGTGGTGATGTTGGCGTAGCCGAGCGTGAACTTGATGTTGGCGGCTTCGGGGGTATAGGTCAATCCACTCCGCAGGAGCAGTTGTTCGAGGTCCCCGCCCAGGTTCCAATTCCGGAATTGGGCATCTCCCTGGATGCCCCAGGGGCCTTCCTTGAAGCTGGCGCTGTAAAAATACATGTACCAGGCCCCCAATTGGTCTTCGTTGAATTGGGCGAGGGTGGTCTGGGGAAGGGAAAAAAGGGTGAGCGTAAGGGCGAGGAGCACGGATCTTTTCATGGCGCAGGATTTTCGTTAGCGGAATTCGTGCCATTCCCGCACGGGACGGTCTTCGGGGTAGCCAAACTGGGCCCGGTACCGCTTGCGTTCGGGGGTGAAGTCCCACCAGCGCTTGCTGGTGTCGCCGGTCCGGGCATAGTGGACGGCCAGTCGAAATTGGTCTTCCACGCAGGAATCGATGCGGTAGCCTTTCTGCCGCTCAAATTCATTGCGCAGTTCGGCGCCGTCCTGGTCCCGCAGTTCCTGCACAGCGAAATAGCCCATGAAAATGAGGTCCCGGGCAAACTCGATGCCTACGGTGGGAATGCGTTGGAAATCGGCCAGGGCGAAGAGTTCCCGGGCCCGGTGGGTGGGGACCTGGAGCATGAGCTCCAGTTCGTCGACCGCGTAAGCGGTCAGGTCAGCGATTTTAACCTTGTGGCGGCGGAGTTGGCGACGCTCGTGGTCGGTCAAATCCAGTTTGATATTGGGGCGTGAAGTGGAGGTCGGCATGAGGTACTGTTTGAAGACTCAATTTGCCTTTTCTCCTCCCCTTTCGCAAATCAGGCCCTCTGCGCGTACCCCAGCGGGCGACATCTTAGCTACGCTAGGCGGTCGGAGCTGGCCCCTTGGTCAGCAATTTCACCAGCGGAACGATGGAGACCACGACCCAGACGGCTTCCAAGACCACAAAGGGCCAGAACTCGATCATGTAGGAGGAATAGCCGACGGTGGCCGCTCCGGCAATGTTGAGGAGAAAATAATAGGGGGATTGATTGTTGAGGACTTTGACCAGAGAAAAGAAATAAGCCAGCAACAAGAGGGCGACGCCGATCACGCCGAGTATATTTGCGAGGTCCATGGAAATTGATTCAGGTTGATCGAGGGGCAAAATTTCACTTTCTCCCTGCTTTTTCCAAACCGAAATCCCTATTCTTTTTCTTCTACCCTGCCTTTACAAAGAAAATCCCCCTTGCCGGGCGGCAAGAGGGACCCAAAAATTACAGTACCAACTATAACAGTGCTTAAAACCAAAAAGTGAGTATGGGGAAAATTCTATTCGTCGCCGATCAGGACCGGGGCTTTGCCGTCGGTGATGATCAGTTTTGCGTTCGGGGAGGCGGACAATTGCTCCAGCACTTCGAGGCTTCGCCATTGAATGATGCTGGGACTCAGGCCTTCTGCGAGTACCTGCTGGGCATCGCGGACCCCTTGCGCTTCAATCTTCTTCCGCTGGGCTTCCAGGCGCTCACGTTGAAGTTCAAACTCCATCCGTTGGGCTTCCTGTTCGGCCTCCAGCTTGTTCTCGATGGCCATGTACAGTCCATCGGGCAGGCTGATGCTTTTCATCAGAACCGCTTCAATCTCGAATCCACGTTCGGAGAGAAGATTGTCCATGTGATCTCTGATTTCCTTTTCAATGATCCCCCTCTGACCGGTGTGCATATCCTTGGCAAGGAATCGCGAGCAGACATCGGCGGCGGCGGAGCGGAAGACACTGAGGATCATGACTTCCTCGTAATTGGTGCCGACCTCGGCGATGACTTTGGGAGCCGCTTCAGGTTTGATATGATAAAGGATCGAGATCTCAGCAAGAACATTCAAACCTTCTTTTGAGGGAAGATTCAGTCTTACTTCCCGGTTGACTGTACGGGTGGGCATCCGAATGACGCGGGTCACGAAGGGATTGAACCCAACAGTTCCGGGGGTGTAAACTTTTTCTTTCAGCTTTCCGAGGCGGCTTTTTACACCTACCTCACCCGGCCGAATGACAGCGCAGCTTGTCATCAGCGTTGCCGCCAAAAGGGCGACTACACTAATGGAAAGAATTTGTTTCATAGGCGATTAGTTTATTTTGTGAATATAACGACATCCGCCCACAATAGTTTTACTATCTACCTAAATAGTTTTTATGTCAATCCCAAGGATTATTTATTCATTCTCCACTCTCTTCCCCCCTTCTAAATGAAAATCCCCCGCCAGCGGCGAGGGATCGGTGTTTTTTGCTCCCAAAGGGTCTTATCCGCCCAGTCGTTGGAGCTGCTCGCGGGTGCGGGCCCAGTACTCCTCGGCATAAATTTCTGAGAAACCGGGGTGAACATCCAACACTTTTCCATCGGGGGTAGCGATGAAACTGAGCGGGACGCCTTCGAGGGAGAATTTCTCGACGAGGAACCCCGTGGTGTCCAATAAGATGGGAAAGTCGAGTTCGTTCCGGTCGGCGAATGCGCTGACCCGCTCCAGCGGGTCCATTTCTTCGGGGACGATCCCGACCACCCGCACCTGCGGATGGTTCTTGTACTGGCTGTGCAGCTTCTCGATTTCCGGGTACATGGCTACGCAGGCGCCGCACCGGGTGGACCACACGTCCACGTAGACGACTTTGTCGTCAAATTGGCTGGCGGGTGTCCCGTCCTGGTTGACGGACTGGAACAGGTTGAAGGGAATGCTCAGGTCGCGGGCCTGCTCGTACGAAGACTGGAACATGATTCCGGGGATGGCCCCGTAGGCGAACACTGCCGCCAGGAAAGTGGTCCCGACGACGCCGGCGAGGCGGAGGCGCTGCGAGGGAAGCGCCGTCACGGCGGCGTAGACGGCCAGGGGGACGAGCAGCCCGTATATGCCGACGCCTTGGGCGACAAAGTCGCCGCTGAAAAAGAGCATGAATGATTCCATGAGTGCCCAAGGGCCCAGCACCGCCAGGTGGCGCCAGGGACTGCTTCCCCGGCCGAGATAGGCCAGCAAGCCCATGCTCAACGCGCAGCCCACATAGCGGAATTCCAGTTCCCCAATTCCAAAGGGCGAGGTGTTTTGAATTAGGAAAACCATTCCCAGGCCGAGCCAGCCCCAAATCCCGACCCGTTTTTCATTTCCCAGCAACCAACCCAACCATACCGGCAACAAGCCAAAGGTCCACAGCACTTGCCAGATGATTTTGTACTCGAAGGATACCAGAATGACGTTCGTGAAGGACAGGAGGTAGATGGGAATGGCCCCTGCCAGGAGACCGAGGGTGACTTTCCACCACTGGAAATTGGCGGTTTTCCCAATGACAAAGCCCAATCCCAGGGGCAATAGGTACAGGAGGCTGAGGCCCCAGCGCTGGTCGATTTCCCCCAAACCGAGGGCGGCCAATGGCAATCCGATGGCCAGGGCCAGTATTAGAGCGGTATTTTTGAAAAACATGGCGAAATAAATCAGATCGAAAAAATTGCCGGTACCGGCAAATCATCATGTCTCCGGGCAGGAATGTAGTTGCCACAAATAAAGGAGGAAGAACCATCAAAAAACAGGGAAAAATTATGCTCCTTCGTGGACGTCAAAAGGAAGTCTTACCTGGACTGTCGTCGGTCCGCCTTCTCCACTCTCCAATTTGACTTCTCCACCCATTCGTTCCACTGCTTTCCCGATCACATACAGGCCCAGGCCCGTCCCATTCGACTTGTGGGTGGACCGGTGGAACATCTGGAAGACCAGCGGTTGTTCGGCCTCTGGAATCCCCATGCCGTCATCTGAAACCTTGAGGTTCATGAACCGGGCTTCCCCATTCCCCGCCTCGAAGTTGATGGAAACACCGTGGGGATCGTCTCCGTCCCGCCGGAAATGCCACGCATTTTCGATCAGGTTTTTCAGGACGACCTTGGCCAGCTGGCGGTCCGGCACCCATACCAGCCCGGAGGGATAATCGATGTTCAGTTCGGGCCGGGCCAATTCCGATTGCTGGGCAACCTCTTCGATGGCCTCCTCGATCAAGGGCCCGACATAGAGTTTTTCCGGCTTCAAGTCGCGGAGCTTGACGTCCTGGACTTCCAGGAGTTTGAACAGCATCCGGTCCATCCGTTCGATGGTCTCGTGGATACGTCCGAACATTTCCTGCTGGACCTCCACCTCGTCCGTGTTGCGGGCCAGGTCAAAGAGCCCAATGATGCGCAGCAGGGGCGCCCGCAGGGCATGCGAGGTCTGGTAGAGGAAGGTATCCAGCTCCTCATTGGTCTCCATGAGGGTCTTGGTGCGTTCCTGAACGATCTTTTCGAGATTCTGGTTGATTTCCAGGATTTCCGCATTCTTCCGCTCCAACAGCTGCGATTTCTCTTCGATCTCTTTGTTCTTCTCCTTGATCTGCTTGTTCCGCTCCCCGAGCTTGGAATTGAGGACGGTCAGGCGTCGGTTCACATTTCGCTTTTGGAGGAACAGGATGAACATTCCGATGGCCAGGAGTCCAACCAGAATGGAAAAACCGATGAGGTTATTGGTTTGGCGCTCAGCAGCGTCGAGCTGCTGGTCCTGGAGGTCCTTTTGGAACCGCAAGCTGTCCAGCTCCATTTCTTGCTGGATGGTCTTGAACTGCTGGAGCAGCTCCTGCATCTGGGCGTCTTTTTCGTTCAGGTGCAGGGAATCCTGGAGCTTCCGGTAGTAGCGGTCGTATTCGTAGGCCTCTTTGTATTCCCCCAGTCCCGCATGGACGATCGCCAACTGGTCCGTAGTTCGCATCAGCAATTTGGGCAAATCGCCATCCCGGGTCGTCGATTCGGCTTCTTCCAGGATTTCCAGGGCGGGTTCAAACTTCTCCTGGCTGATGTAGACATTGCTGAGGTTGAGGAGGGTGCGGGTCAAGTCAAATTCATTCTCCAATTCCCGCTTCATCTCGATGGACTCGAGGAGGTATTTTTCGGCGTAGGGATAATCTTCGAGACGGAAATAGACGTTTCCAATATTGTTGAGGGACCTGGCAATGAGCATGTTGTTGCCGATTTCCCGCCGCAGCCCGAGGGCCTTGCGGTGGTATTTCAGGGCCTTGGTATAGTCCTCCTGAGCCGCGTAACAGGTCGCAATATTCGACTGGGTGATGCTGATGTTTTTCTTGTCCCCCAACCGCTCATCGGCTTCGAGGACCTGAAAATAATAGTTCAGGGCCTCTTCCATATTTTCCCGCAACTGGTACAGGACGGCAATATTGTTCAAGGTGGAAATTTCCCCCTGCAAATCCCCGGCTTGCCGCTGAATGTCAAGCGCTTCGGTATAAAAGGCGAGGGCAGAGTCCGTTTCGCCAACAATGTCATAGATCACGCCCAAGACATTGAGGGAGTGGCCGAGGTCCTTGGGGGCGCCCGACCGCCGTCGGTAGATCAGCGACTCTTTGAGGTGGAAGGTGGCGGAATCGTATTCGCCGCGGTAGTAAAAATTGAAGGCCATGAGGTAGTGGCCCCATCCTTTTAAGGTATCTTCTTCCTCTTCATTGCCGATTTGTAGGATTTCCCAGGCGGTATTGCGGGCAGAATCGGAGGCCTGGTTGGAAGAAAGGTCAAACAATTCCATGAGGATCGTGGCGCGTTCGTGCCCTTCTGAGCCCTCAAGTACAGTCTCCAGGCTGTCCCGCCGGACCTGATCAGAGGAAGGCACAAGTGCCCATGAAACCCCTCCCAGACAGAAGAATTGCACCCATACCAACAAAATGGATATAAACAGAAACCGCCTATTCATACAAAGAGATCGACCTTCAATGGTTGATATTTTTAACTACTGACTTACGATTGCAAATTTTTAACAAACCAAGTTAAGTAATCTGATATTCTAATCCTATTGGCCGGGATTTAAGATCATGAAGGAAGAAAAAGGGGGTGGTGGCGGGGAATGAAATCTAAAATTATCACCTTGCAAATATCCTGCAAACAGACTCTTTCATAAGATTTAGGATAGAATTGAAACAAATCAAATCTTGCAAACTCAAATAATCGTCTGTCTTTCCAGAGAGTTGCCCCTTTACATTTACATCAACGCGCAAGGTCCTCGACCTTAATTGCTGCCGCGTTAATTGGTTTTTGGTCCGGGCTGCAGCTGGGCCAAGGTGAGCTGAGAGATGCGGAGGTAATTGGAATTGAGGGAGGGGCCTGGCCAGGCCCCTCATTTTATAAAATAATCCATTGTTCAAAGGGCTCTGCTCACGCAGGGCTCTTTCTGTTTGGGATCACCAATCCGGGCCATCGGTCCGGCGGGGCCGCCCCTTGGGCCGCGATTCCTCCAATTCCTGGATGAATTGCTTTTCCTTTTCATTGACCGCCTCCAACAAACGCTTCGCCTGCTGCTGGTCCATCTGCTCGGATGTCTGCTGCTGGTCTTGCTGTTGGGGATTGTTTTGCCCCTTGTTCTCCTTGTTGTCGGGCTGGGGCTTGTTTTGCTTTTGCTGATCTTGTTGGTTGTCCTGCTGCTGGTCTTGTTTGTTCTGCTCCTGCTTTTCGTTCTGCTGCTGTTGGTCCTGCTGGTCCTCCTTTTCCTCATCCTGCTCCTGTTCCTGCTCGGACTGCTGCTGACTCCGCCGCATCAACAATTCATAATTGTAGCGCGCAATGTCGTTGTCCGGGTCCAGGCGCAAGGCTTCGCGCAGGGAATTGATCGCCTCTTTGATATTGTCTTCCTGTCCCTGGCCACCACTTCCGCTCGGCGCCAACGCCATCGGACTGCTGCCTTGGATCTGAACGCCCGGCTGGGTCTTCACCTGGATGACGGCGACGTTGTTGTAGGCCCACGACGCGACTTTCGCACTTTCGTTGGGCCCCAACTTCTTGTCGGCCGGTCCAATCGCCTTGCTGAACCAGGTCCGTCCGCGCGTCAGCGAATCCTGCCGCAACAGGCTCTGCCCAACATTGAAATTGAGGGCCTGGGCCTGGCCGGCATAGTCTTCCAGCTCCAGGGATTCCTGGAACAGGGGAGCCGCCGCCTCGTAATTCTCATCGGCGTAGGCATCGGCCGCCTCGCGGGGCTTGGACGGTTCGCCTCCGAAGAGGCCGCCGATGAACAATATGCTTAGAATCGTGTAGCGCATGCTTGCATTGGATTCAAAGGTTCAATTTAGGCCCGGGGCCGTTGGGCCCGGGTTTGGTAGGGAAGCAGGACCATGGAGGCGAAGAAGCTCACGACCGCGATCAACAGGAACATCTGGTAGCGGTTGACCTCCGACAAACGCGATTCCCGGTCCATGACGGAAGCCGACTGCATCTGAATCTGGTCCAGGACCGGATTCAGGTTGTCGATCTGGTCGTCGATTTGGGTGTACTCCGTCCCAAATTGCTGGGCGATGTCCGCAAGGTTGGTGTCCTGGAGCTTGGAAATGGCCACCGAACCATCTTCATTTTGCTTATACCCCCGCTTCTGTTTTCCTTTCATATCCGGAACCTTTCCCCCGGCATAGGTTCCCACTCCAACCGGGAACACCATGATCCCGGCATCTTTCATCCGTTCGATCACGGATTGGTATTCATCCCCAAAGTGCTCCCCATCCGAGATCAGGACCACGGAACGGGTGACTTTCGGCCGGCTTTGCCCCTCTTCCAGCTCATCGGATTTGACGAATCGATTGAAAGCGAGGCGGAGGGCGGAGCGGAAATCGGTCCCGGTACTGGCATATTGGCTGGGTTCGAGGATGTCCAGGAACAAATTCGCCGCCTTGTAATCGTTGGTGAGGGGGCAACGGACATAGGCCTTGGTGGTAAAGGCAATGATCCCCACCTTGTCCCCCTTGAGTTGATTGATCATGTTGCGGACCTCCTTCTTGACCTTCGAGAATCGACTGGGGCGAATGTCCTCGGTGTTCATGGAGGCCGACACGTCGACCAGGAAATACACTTCCCGGCCCAACTGACTAATTTGTTCTTCCACCCTCCCCCACCAAGGTCCGGTGATCGCAATCGCCAAACAGAGGACTGCTACTCCTCTCAGAATCAGACGAATTTCAGGAATGAACAGGGAATAGGTGCCGGGCTTGAACCAGATTTGGACGGCGGAGCGGTTGCGGATGAATAGAAATCCGAGGATGACCGCAACGGGGAGGAGGACCAAAAAAACGGGCCACCATTCAGCTTCCACCAAGAATTCTTCCAAAAAAGATTCCATCGCGCAAATTTAGGGAAATTCTCGAACGATTCTCATCCTTGAAAAAAACGATTTCCTTGGTCCATTATTGCCCTTCCAGATCGGTTTTGGGATCCAGGGCGTCGCGGAGGCCTTCGCCCATGAGGTTCAGGGAGGTGAGATGGTCCCATAATCGACCCACGCAGCAATGTTTCCTCCGACCCGCATCCAAAATTTGTATCTTTGAGATGATGAAGCTCGGAAAACATCTCTTCTGGGATACCCCCACTGACAACGTCGACCTGGAAAAACACGCCCGGAAAATCATTGAACGGATAGTGACACGGGGTCGATTGGAGGATTGGTTTGCCATGAAAGATTATTATGGCTTGGATCGAATCAAACAGGAGGTCGTCCAAATCAGAAGTCTTGATGACAAGACCCACACGTTTCTCGCCTCCATTTTTCAAATCCCGAAGGAAGATTTCAGATGCTTTTCAAACAGACTGTTGAACCAGCCACATTTTCCTTACTAAAGGAACTTATCCAACTTCCCTCATTACAGGACTTTTACTTGGTGGGCGGCACTGCCCTGGCCCTTCAAATTGGGCATCGCAAGTCAATCGACCTTGATCTATTTACCGATTCAGAATACGATCAGGACTTGATACTCTCTGAATTTGAATGGGATTATGAGGAGTTTGGCAGGAGCAAAATTTTCCTTGGGGTTCGGATTCAAGGGATCAAGGTTGACATTGTGAAATATTTGTTCCCCTGTATCAATCCGCTCGTTGTAGAAGAAGGTATTCCAATGGCGAACCGCGAAGAAATCGCTGGGATGAAATTGTGGGCGATTGCTCGACGGGGGACCAAAAAAGATTTCATCGACATTTATTTCCTGATGAAAGAATTCTCCCTCCAGGAAATGATTGACTTTTTTCAACGAAAGTTCCCCAATATAGGGCCTTTGTTGATCCTCCGAAGCATGACCTATTTTGAAGATGCGGATCTTGATCCCGATCCTGACATGCTAGTTGAAATCAGCTGGGAAGAGATCAAAGAATCTATCAGAGTTCAGGTTTCAAGTTTTCTCGGAACATGAGCCATTTCTGACTCCCTGCATTATTGCCCTTCCAGATCGGTTTTGGGATCCAGGGCGTCGCGGAGGCCTTCGCCCATGAGGTTCAGGGAGGTGACGGTCAGGAAGATCATGAAGCCGGGGAAAACGATTAGCCACCAGGCCGAGACATCCGTGCTGGCCTCTTTCAGGATTTTTCCCCAAGTCATCACATTGTCTGGCACGCCGATCCCCAAAAAGCTCAGGGCGGCTTCGATGACGATGGCCGACGAAACCCGGAAGGCCAGGACCACCAACACGGGAGCGAGGCTATTTGGCAGGGCGTGGCGCAGGATGACCCGCCATTCCCGCAAACCCAAGGACCGCGCCGCCTCCACGTAGGATTGGGACCGCACCCGCAGCATTTCTCCCCGCATGAACCGCGCAATCCCTGGCCAACTGAACACGCCCAACAAGAGCATGATCAAGTAGATATTCTTGTCCTCGGTCAGCGCCGAAATTGTAATGATCAACAATAGCAGCGGGACCGAACTCCAAATCTCCATGAAGCGGGAGATGAAAATGTCGATCCAGAGGAAGCGCTTTTTCCCCAAAAACGGGATCAATTCGAAGGGTTTGGCCAACAGGACCATCAGGACGATGACACCCAGCATGATGGCGAGACTCAATAAGCATTGGAGGATGAACATCCCGCCGCCGTCGGTCAGCGCGTTGCTGAGGACATAGGAACGGACCTGGAATCCGTAGAAATATCCGAGGAAAATCCCGAGGAACAGGAAGACGATGCCGATACGAGACAATTGTAACCGGTGGTCCCCAAAATAGCCGGCGAGCGCGCCAAAGAAGATCCCCAACAAGGCCGCAATACTCATCGCGACCAAGCCGATGGTCAGCGAAATCCGCGCACCGTGGATCAGGCCACTCAGGACATCCCGCCCGCTGCGGTCGGTCCCCAAATAGTGCCAAAACTTCCAATGTTTCACCTTTTGGCGACCAAAGGGGCTCGTAACTCTCTGATTATCATAGTCCAGGTCGCTGGGTGAATAGCGCACCGGCGGCCAAAACGAACTCGTAATCTCGCCCCGGTACTCCAATTCCCGCCATTCGACGTGAATCAGGTCCGCGTCCCACCGGTACAGGCCGAGGCCGCTGGCGTAGTCGTTGAACAAGGGATAATAGGTCTCGCCCTGGTACAACGCATAGAACGGCTTGTTGTAGGCGATGAAATCCGCGAACAAGGCGATGATGGACAAGGTCAGGACAATCCGCGAGGCAAATACAGCCAACCGGTTCTGGCGAAAGCGCTTCCACGCATTTTGCCAAACCGTTTCACCCGAGAACGGGACTGCTGTTGGTTGCTGCTTTGCCATTACGACTTATTGTAACTGATGCGGGGATCCACCAGTGCATACAGGATATCGGAAACCAATATCCCCAGCAAGGACAGAATGCCTCCCAAGGTAAAAATCACAATGATGGTGGGATGGTCCTGACTCATGGTCGCCTGAATCGTCAAACGCCCCATTCCGGGAATCGAGAAAATTTTCTCCACGATGATGGCTCCTGCAATCAGTCGGGGCAGCAACGTGCCAAAATGAGTGACCAGCGGCAAGATCGAATTGCGGAAAGCATGCTTCCAGATCACCACGCCTTCCGACAGACCCTTGGCGCGGGCAGTACGGATATAGTCCGAGGAAATGGTATCCAGCATGCCCACCCGCATTTGCCGACTGAGGAAAGCCACGCTGCCGTAGGAATACACCAAAGTCGGCAGGATCAGGTGGTAGGCGTAGTCTTTCATTCGGGCGAACCAGCTCCAATTTTCCGCTCCATCTGACGTCACTCCGCTCGTAGGAAACCAGTACAAGAATTCCGGATTGCAGAGGAAGCCCATCAGGATCATGCCCATCACGAAGGTTGGGACAGAATAAAGGAGAAAAAGCAGGGTCGTCACCGTTTGGTCCTGCCAGGAATTTCGCTTCCGAACCGAATAGACGCCGACGGGAATCGCGATGAGGTAGGCGAGGATGAAGGAAAACAATCCCATGAAAATGGTCCAGGGAAGGGCATCGGCGATCTTACGCTTGACCGGCAAGCGGTCCCGATAGGATTTTCCAAAATCCAACTGGAACATCCGCCCCAACCAGTGGTTGAATTGGTTTTCCCAACCGTACCACACAAAAGTTGGCACATACAGCTTCCACGTCGTCGCCTCCGACTCCACCGCGTCAAACTTCTGACGGATATCCCGGTTCTGCCGCCCGATTCCGGCCAGGTAGGCCGGATGCTTAATGGAAAGGCTATCGATAAGGTCCAATCGGTACATGATCTCCTCCTTCGTGGGCGAGCGCAACAATTCCTGGAGCGCCAATTTCACATCGTCCACATCCGCCTTCGACTCGGCCGACGGCCGGATCGCGTAGGCTTCCGCTTCGGTGGCCTGCACCGCGTAGTGAAAGGCGCTGATCTCGTCCCAATTCCCGTAGGTATCGATCAATTGGGCCAGGGCTTCCCGGCGGTCCCGCCGGAGAATCCGGTACAGGGTATCGGGCATGGCCATCGAACGGACGGAGAAATAGAACAGGGGGCGGTCCAATCCAAGGCGGTGGGAGACGTCACGGTATTGGGAGTCGTAGTCCTCCCGGCTGATCACGCTGCCGGGCCCATCGGACTCACGAATCTCCTCCTTCACGGGGTCGCCGGGCGTATTTCGGGAGACCATGAAAGAGATGACCATGATGGCCAACAGGGTCGGCAGCAGGATCAGCAGCCGTTTGAGGATATACTTGCCCATGCAGGGGTGCGGTTAGCCGGCCTCCTGCTTGAACATTTGCTCTTCCTCGGGCGCGAAGAACTGGTGGATGTCAAATCCGGGGCGGACCACTGAGGTACTGGCGTTGCGGAACCGCTTGTGGATGATGAGGCGCTCGGTGGGAGACATCAGGAAAATGGCCGGGGCCTCGGCCTGAATGATCTCTTGCAGCTCATCGTAGAGCGGCTTGCGCTCTTCCGGGGTCAGGGTGATCCGAATCTGCTCGATGAGGGAATCGGTATGTGCATTGCCGAAGCCGAAGTAATTGGAGCCCTGGTTGAGCCAGGATTCGGTATGCCACAGCTGACGCATGTCCATGGGAATGGGACTGGAAATGAAGCCAGCACCAAACATGTCGAATTTGTGCTCGCGGAGCTTTCCGGTCAGGTTGCCGAATTCGGTCTTGTTGACATTGATGATCAACCCGACTTTTTCCGCTTCCTTCGCCAACATTCCCGCCACCCGGTCAGCGGTCTGAGAACTGTTGGACACCATGAATTCGATTTCAAATTCGACCCGCTTGCCCTTGATTTCCTTGTCGCGGGTGCCGTCGCCATTCGTATCGACCCAGCCGGCTTCGTCCAGGAGTTGGGCGGCCTTGGCGGGATCAAAGGGAATGGGGGTCAGCTTTTCGTTGTATTCGTTCTTGTTATGGATCGGAACGGGGCCCACGATGCGCTTGCCAAAGCCTTCGTAGATGTTCTCGATCACACGGTCGACGTCGAGGAGGTGGGAAAGAGCCGTCCGCACCCGCTTGTCTTCGAGGAAAGGCGTGCGGTCAGAGGGCGGGCGGCAGTTCATGCCGAGGTAAACCATTGCGTAGCTGTCCGGCGTATGCAGGTTGAAGTTTTCGGTGATACCGTAGGCACCGTCCTGGATTTCGACGAAGTCGGAGGCAGGAATGTCCCGCAAGACGTCGATTTCGCCCGCTGCAGCCGCCCGGATCGCCGCCTGGCGATCGGAAATGGTCTTGTAAATGATCTTATCGACATTGGCCATGAAGGCCGAGCCTTGTCCTTCCAACTTGTCGCCCCACCAATCTGACTTGCGTTCCAGCGTGATGTTGTCGCCGGTCGTCCAATTGGTCACCTTGTACGGACCCGATCCATAAATGAATTCCGGGTCGCGCTTGAACTTCACGTCGTGGAACTCCGTGCTCCAGGTTTTCACGTCCTCATTGTTCGCCAACTCATCCCCCATTTCATAAAAATCCAGCACCGAAAACTGATCGAGGAGTCCATTGGGATCGAAGAATTCCTTGGAAATCACATCGATGCCCGCCAGGGCGGTTTCGGTCAGGAAGAAACGGGAGTCGGTGATGACGGTAAAGCGACGGGGATTACTTTCATCAACCTGTACATCCTTGACGAAGGGATAATAAGCCCGGATATGCTGGGCTTCGGTGAGGGGGTTCTTGATCGCCTTCATGGAGAAGGCATAGTCCTCTCCGGTGATCGGGCTGCCATTGTCCCAAACGGCTTCCTCACGGATCTCATAGGTATAGGCCATGCCATCCTCGGAAACCTCAGCCAGGGATTTGGCCAGGACCGGCGTCAACTTGAGGGTCTGGGGATCAATGTCCGCCAGGTATTGGTAGATGTGGTCCTTGACGTAGGTGGCCGAAGCGTGGAAAGAAGCAAAAGGGTGGAGTGCATCGGGGTCGGAGGGGGTATAAACCCGTACCCAATCGCCCCGTACAGTTTCAATCGGCGCGGTGACTTCTGATCCCGTTGAATCAGCACCATTGCCAGATCCTGTCCCATCAGAATCAGCCCCACAGCCAGTCAAGAAAATCAGTACTGCAAAGAGTGCACACAAAATACCAAAACGTTGTCTCATATCCTTTTTCTATAGGTTGGTAGGAACAAGCCTAAACTAAATTATTGGGGTGGGAATTGCAAGTACAGAAAGGCGCTAAAATTAGGGGAAAATGGCTTGTTTCCGCCCTGGAATTGGATTTGGGGGAAATGAAAGCGTCGCCAAATAAGGGGAAAAGTTGAACTATTCCGGGGCCTTGCCGAGGGAAAACTCACCCGGGTAATAGCAGGGTCTTTGCCCGTACCAGTTCCCCGCAGTCAAGCGTTTGTTGTACGCGATCCGAGCTGAATTGGCGAAAAGTAATGTATAGGGCTGGTCTTGGTAAAGGATTTCCTGAATTTTCCGGTGCAAATGGAATCGTTTTTCCCGGTCCCATTCTCCCACAATTGCCTCCATTACCGAGTCTGCTTCCGGATTTTCATACCCCACCCAATTGTAGCCATCGTTGAGGACCTGGCTGGAGTGGAACAGGGCGTACAAATCTTGCTCGTCGGAATCGTAGGCCCATCCGCCAACCCAGGCATCCAGTTCGTGCTTGCCCAGGCGATCCAGCATAACCGGCCAATCCAGCCCCTGAATTTGCACCACAATCCCCACCCGCTTCAATTTCTCCCGCACATGCCGCGCAATCCGTTCCCGCACCTCATTTCCCTGCCGGTAATACAAGGTAAATTCAAAATCCACGAGGGAATTCATGACTTCTTTGTCCAGCTTACCGTCCCCATTCGAGTCCACCCATCCGGCCTCACTCAGCAGGGCCTTGGCCTTTTCCTCATCGTACCCAAACGCTGCCAGGGTATCGTTGTGCTCCGGCCGATCAGCATACACCATCGACACGATCGGCGTCGCGGTGCCCACCATGATGTTCTCGACGATCTCGGGGACATTCACCAGGTACGACAAGGCCCGACGCACCCGGGCATCGTTGAAGAACACCTTCCGCGGCTGGTTGCGGATGTCCATGTTGTAGCCAATGTATTCGTACGCGGGATACGGGACGCTTTCCTTCGCAAAATCCTCCTGGAAATCGGCGTCCATCTTGTCCTGGAACTGCTCCGGGGTGAATTTCGTCGAAAAATCAATCTCACCCGACCGCAACGCTTGCAGCGTGGTGCCAATCTCAGGAATCACCTTGTACAATAAGGTATCCATGTTCTGTTGGGCGTGGGGGGCGTTGTTGTCCCGGTCCCAATAGCGCTCGTTCCGAATCAACCGGATGTACTGGCTGGTCTCCCACCCATCAAAGGCATACCGGCCCGACCCGACCACGAATCCTTTTTCCCGTTGGAACCGCTCATTCTCAAAGAAATCCGCGAACAGGTTGAGGCGCTTTTCGAGGTTTTCGGAGATGGTATCCGGGTAACGGTCCGCCATGCAGACCTCGAGACTGGTATAGGTATCGGTAAAGTTATTGGGGTCGTAGATGTGCTTGGGAAGGACGTAGAAATTGATGGCGAGGCGGCTCAGGTCAAAGGGCCCGGCATCCGTCATTAAAAACGCGAAGCGCTGGTCGTCCACCAGTTCGAAGTCCGTGAAGCTCCGCAGTTCGGCCCGGCGGGGGGCAGAATTGACGCGGGGGTTTTTCAGGGCTTTGAAGGAAAACTCCACGTCTTTGGCAGTGAGGGGGCGCCCATCGGAGAAGACCAGGTCGGGGCGCAGGGTGAAGTCAATGCGTTTGCGGTCGGGGGAAATGACAGGCATCTCGGCGGCCAGTTCCGGGCGTACCTCGAGGGTCTGGAAGTCGAGGGCCAGGAGGTGGTCGAAGATCTGGGTTTGGATATAGGTGGCATCGGCACCCCGGGCATTGATGGGGTTGAGTCCGACGGGGTCACTGGAGATGTGAAGGATCATGGTTTTTTGCCGCCCGGTGACCAAAGGCTGGCCATTGTTTCCGTTCCCACAGGACAGGAAATGGAGGCAAATGCACAATGCTCCCAAGAGGGGGAACAACCTATTTTTCTTCCAATCAAGCATGCAACGCACTGTAATAATGAGCTGGTGCAATTTAGGATTTTTTTTCGAGAGTAATATTGGAGTGTATGGGAAAGCGTGTATATTTGCAGTCCTGCTTTGGTGAGGTGGGTGAGTGGCTGAAACCACCTGTTTGCTAAACAGGCATACCTGGAAACGGGTATCGCGGGTTCGAATCCCGCCCTCACCGCGAAAAGCCCTGGATGCTCTGGGGTTTTTGTATTTTTAAAAAGGACGAGGTGTAGCACAGCCCGGTTAGTGTGCCTGCTTTGGGAGCAGGAGGCCGCAGGTTCGAATCCTGCCACCTCGACGAGTAGCACTGTTTTTTGACTGGCGACAGTGGAAAGCGGTGCTTTTCTATTTGGACATAAATCTGGGCCTATAGCTCAACTGGATAGAGCACCTGCCTTCTAAGCAGGGGGTTGGGGGTTCGAGTCCTCCTGGGCCTGCTTACAAGGGCCAAAGTCGCTGAAGGGCGGGTTTGGCCCTTCTCCTTTTGCCCAAAATCCCCCTAATTCAACGTCCGAAACTCCAGCGGACTCACCCCCGTCTTCCTCTTGAACAAACGCGTAAAGCTCTGCGGGTACTCGTACCCCAAACCATACGCGATTTCGCTGATCGACCGGTTCGAGTTCAGCAGGATATGCTTGGCCCGGTTGACCACAAAGGTGTCGATGTGCTCCTTGGTGCTTTTTCCGGTTTCCTTTTTCAGGAGGTCGCTCAGGTAATTGCCCGACAGGTTCAGTTGGGTGCCAAAATAGCCCGTGGCCGGGACTCCATTTTCCAAGACCTGCTCCGAATCAAAATAGGCCTTGAGCTTCCGTTCGAAGTCGATGACGATGTCCTGGTGGAGATTCGTCCGGGTATAGAATTGACGGTCGTAAAACCGGAGGCAATAATTCAACAGCAACTCCAAATTGGAAAGGATCAGGTTCTGGCTGTGCTGGTCGATGTTCTGGGAATATTCTTCCTGGATCTTTCGGACAACTTCATAGACGAACTTCTGCTCCTTCTCGGACAGGTGTAGGGCTTCGTTGATTGCATAGGAGAAATACGAATAGGACCCGATTTTCGCGCCGAGGGTGGAACGAGCGAAAAGATCCGGGTGAACCAACAAGGTCCAACCTTGCTTGTGTTCAACATCTTGGCGGGAGGGGGACGTAAAAACCTGGCCCGGACTGGAAAAAATCAATGTTCCCTCCTGGTAGTCGTAAGAATTGCGCCCATACCCGATGGAGCCTCTGATCTTGTCCTTGAACATGATGGCGTACAGGTCCGTCGTGAAACGAACTTCAAACAGCTCATCGCTCATTTCTGGCTTCTTCATCGCATCGTTCTCCTCAACCAGGGAAATCAGAGGGTGAACGGGAGAAGGAAGAGCCAACAGTTCGTGGAACTGGGAGATACTCGAGATCGTTAAGATGTCAGTCATTTGAGTCCCACCAATTTATAACTTAAATCGACCAATTTCTTGGCGGCTTCCATGTCGTTTGCATGGGGATTGGGAGATTTCATGGGCCAACCTCCCTTGCGACATTCCTTGTTCCGGTACAATCGGCTGTGCTGGCTGAAATATTGACCCGAGTATTGTGGAGCGTCATCCGAAAGCAGGCAGTGCAGGGAAGTTTGGGCCGATTCCCAACTGCTGTCACTGAAATTCAGGAGGTTAAAAATAGGCTTGGTAACAGCCATAGCGGCTTTCATCAAGAAGTTCCCTCCACCACCAAAGTTCGAGCGCGCCCATCCCGGATGCACCGAATAGGTAGATACCGACGTGCCTTTCAGACGATCGGCCAGCTCCATCGCATACTGAACGTTCGCCACTTTCGCCTCCCCATAGGCGGCAAAATTGTTGTACTTCCGCTCCTTCCAATGCAGGTCGTCGAGGTGAACCTGGTACCTGTTTTGGGGACTGCCGGCGTGCACGACCGAAGACAGGATGACCATCCGGGACGAAGGAGCTTTTTTCATTTCCTCCAACAACAACTCCGTCATCAAAAAGTGCCCAAAGAAACTGGCCGCCATCGTGACCTCAAATCCGTCCTTGGAGTATTTAGGCTTGTTTTCCATGTTCACCATCCCCGCATTGCAGGCCAGGCCATCCAGTCGGGTATGCTTAGAAGAGAATTGGGAGGCAAAAGTGCGAACAGATTCTAAATCCGCCAGGTCACAGCGCAAAACTTCGTGGCTTCCTTTGAATTCGGAAAAGCCGGCCGCAGCTTCCTCCCCCGCTTCGACGCGGCGACAGGCCATCACGACGTGGGCACCTTGCTTGACCAATTGCTGGGTCGTTTCAAATCCCACCCCCGAATTGGCGCCGGTGACAATGTATACCTTGCCAATGAGGTCTTTTGAAAGCGTTGCGGGATCACACCAGATTACATTTTTATTTGCCATCGTTGTCATTTTTATAGTACAAAGATGGCGCGTATCAACCGGCTCGGTGTATCCCTTTTCCGGTTTGAAATAACACTTTTACAGATCGGGGAAAGCAAAGCGCCACCCGATATTGCGTCTGGCCCGGGATTGGATGGATATTGAGGGGAAGAAAAATGGCAGGAGAATGAAAACAAGCGGTCAAATTGAACGGGAAAGCCAGGAATGGGTGACAAAAGCCCAGGCCGGCGACCGCGCGGCCCTCGAATAGCTCATCCGTCTCCACGAACCCTTCATTTACAACGTCGCCGGAAATACACCAACGATCCCCACGCCGCCAAGGACCTGACCCAAGAGGCCTTGCTCCGGATCGTGACCAAACTGTCCACCTTCCAGGGCAAAAGCTCTTTCCGCACCTGGGCCTACCGCATTGTCGCCAACCAATTTCTCCAGACCAAGCGCCGCCCCATGGAAGACCACTGGAAGGGATTTGACGACTTTGCCGATCAATTGAATGCCATCCCGAGCCCCGATTTGAGTCCGGAGGAGGAAGCCAAGGTCCACATGGGCCTCACTGCCGCCGTCAAGCCACTGGCCGAGGAATTGAAATACTACGTGGAAGAAGGCCAGCGACTTTCTGTTCCCCAACAACAATTCCCCACCGTGGCGAGTCGGAAACCGCTCCTCGCCTGGCCCCGGAGCGTCCCATTTGCCGGTGGCAAGCTCCAGTCGGTCGGCGCAGCCGTAAAATCCTGGGCCCAATGGCTCCCCGAAGCCAATTTCCCCAAGCTCTGCCTCTACGTTTCGCCGGGCGTGGCCATCAAAGAAAAGGATGTGAAAATCATCCGGGAAACCTTCAAGCATACCAAAATGATCGACCTGGGAAAAGGCCTCCACTTCATCCAGGAGGACTATCCCCACGAAATTGGGAGCGCCATCGCTGAGTGGTACCAGCGGATCTCCTGATGTGATTTTCAGCATTGCACCTTGGTGCCCCCGGCTGCGCGAGCGGCCGGGGATTTTTTATGAGAGGGGAAAACTCCCCTTTTCAGCTACGCCCCAATACAAAAGCCCCGACCGCATGAGCAGCCGGGGCCATATTTTTCCTGAATATTGTCGGGGATCGCTTAGCCGATGCCCAGCAGTTCCACTTCGAAGATGAGGGTCGCGCCGGGGCCAATGGCCGGACCTGCGCCACGGTTGCCGTAGGCAAGGTCGGACGGCACAAACAGACGCCACTTGGAGCCTTCCGGCATCAGTTGGAGGGCTTCCTGCCATCCCATGATCACCCCGTTGACGGGGAAGCTGGCCGGCTGGCCGCGCTGGACCGAACTGTCAAAGACAGTCCCGTCGATCAGGGTGCCGTGGTAATGCGTGGTGACCGTATCGGTCGCCTTCGGAATCGGGCCGAAACCAGGCTTGATGATCTCGTACTGAAGTCCGCTCGGGAGGACCGTAACGTTCTCCTTCAGCGAATTCTTGGCCAGGAACTTCCGGCCTTCTTCGATCCGGTCGGCGGCGCCCGCTGCCTGGAGCTTGGACAGGTATTCGTTGATCAGGGCATTGGACTCTTCCGGAGAGATGGCCAGATCATTGTTGCCATAAACATCCGCCACGGCCTGCGAGAAGATGTCAAGGTCAATTTCGGATACCTGCTGTTGGCGAAGGCTTTGAGCAATGTTCACGCCGAGGGCGTAGCTTGCTTTTTCTTTGAGGGACTCCAATTTCATGGTAGGTATATATACTTTGTGAGGCCGCAAAGCTAACCAAACTTGGGACCAATGAGAAGGACGGAAGAAGGCAAATTCGCTAACCGGTAATCTGCACGTCTACGACGGTGATTGGCTGCGGCTTGCAACGCGGCATTCCCATGGGCGTCGCGGCGGCCAGCCACTGGACATAGGAGCCGGGATAATTCGAATGGCCGAGGCGCAGGCCCGATCCCGACCAGTACTGGCCATCCTGGATGAAGCTCAGGCTGGCATCGAAGATCAGGTTGTTGGGATCGAGGAAATCCTCGGGCGTGCCATAGCCGCCGTGGGCGGCCGACCATGCCACCGAATGGTAGGCGAAGAAATTCCCGTCTTCCCGGTTCACACCGGGGACGGGCATATTGGGGTCCAGGTACCCCACCGGCAATATCGGATTGATCTCAAAGCGGTTGTCCTCGTAGTGCGAGTCGTCGGTCGAGTCGATGTCCGCCATGTTCTGGAGCTTGCCCACCCGCAACTTGCAGCCGAGCATATTCGCCAGGGTTGCCACGCCCAACGCCGCATCAAAGCAATTGATATTCGGCCCCAATCCTTTTCCGCCCCACAAGCGCTCTACAAACTTATCAAATTGGAAATAGGCGATATAGCTGCCTTCCTGTTCTTCCAAATCGACGCCACCGAAATTGGTGTCTTTCTTGGCCAGGGAGCAATATTGGGGACTAGGATCGTAGACAAACAAGCCCAGCGCGTTGATTTCCGAGGCGATGCGCAGCGCAATATTGTATTCGTCCTGGGCCTGGGACGCATAGCGACAGGCCAGCTCCAGGGCGTGGGACCACATCGGCATGCTCACCGGCAGGCCCTTGCTCATGTCTGGCACCCGGTGGACCGACCAGGGCGGCCCCGGAACATCCAATGTTACATAAATGCGGTGTTGGGTTTGCTCAAAGCCTGCCGACAGCTCGATGGGGATCGTGGAATTAGAAATGCGAATGCCGGTCCAATCTTCCTCTTCGTTCTTCCACACCGTTTTCCCCTTCCGCTCCGTTTCTTCCTCGTCCACCACCGTGAACTCCCAGAACCATTGGATATCATAAACGCCAACGCCCAGTTCGGGAAACTTGACATCTTCGAGCTTGAGAGGAACGTAGGAATGCTTTCCCCGAAACACCGAATAGCCGGATTGATCGAAGAAAATAGTCGTTGGGGCGGCCGAGCCGAGGGCATCCCGCCCCAATTCCTGCCCCTGGACCTCGTTCGTGATGACATCGAGGAGGTGGGTGATCGCGACTTGGCTCCGGACCCGAATCTTTCCCTTACCGTGAGAGTTCCAAAACCGCGCCCAGACCTTCAGCTTACCCTTCTGGATCGCTTCGGCCGTGCTGCGAATAGAGTATACCGCCGTGGAGCGGTCTCCCGGCTGCCAACTGGAGCCCATGGTAGTCAGCGGGATTCCCCCCTCTTCTGGCGTGGAATCGCCGTACTGGAATTGAAGTCCCATGAGCTTAACTTGGGGCCGTCCCTTAGGATTGGGGGCCGGACTCGCGTCGCCCATGTTCATCAGATCCCCGTCCGCGTTGACCAGTTTCCCGAACCAGTCGGTCAGGTCCTGACCGAACTTCTTGAACTTGTCGAGGTCTTGTTTTTCGTCTTCCATGGGAAATGTTTGAGGTAGATGCCCGTCTATTGTTTCTGTATCCGCACCCAATGCCGCCCGATTTCCAGGTCCAACACAAGGCTATAAGTTCCATTTGCCAGCCCCTCCAAATCGATTTCCCTCGGCCCAACGCCTGCCTTCAATTCTCCTGACCTTAGCAAGCGACCGTCCATCCCGTACAATTGCCAGCGCGCATCTTCCAACAAGGCCTCCTCGTTCCCCACGTACAATTGGGCCGCAGCCGGATTCGGCCAAGCCTTCCAGGAAGTCACCTGGGCCGGGTCCAGTCCCACACAGATTTCCACCACCACTTCCACCGAATCGAAATCCTCGCAGCCTTCCGCCGTGGTTTTCAGGACGTAGTACCAACCCGAGCTGTCCACCGCCGAGGGCTGGGCAAGCACCTGGCTCAGAGCCGCATCCGAGAACCAGGCCAGGGTGCCGCTCGTCTGGGCGGAATCCGTGACCGCGAGGGTGAGGTCGACGGTATTGGGAGCGCAGACAGTATCGGGGGAAATGACAGACAAAGCAGGAGAAGGGAAAATGAGGGCTTGCAGGGCAATGGAATCGGCGCAGCCATCGGAGGTCGTCGCCGAAGCAAAATAGGTCCCGGCTTGTCCAACGGTGGAGCCAATCGGCACGGACAGAAGGCTGTCCACCCAAAAGTTCAGGGCGGCTCCGGTCGCTTGGTTGTCCACCACGGCCGTGGTGAGGTCCAGGCTGTCCGGCGTACACAAGGTGTCCGCCGGCAAGGCCATCAGTTGGGGAGAAGGAAAAATGAAGGCTTGCAGGGCAATGGAATCCGCGCAGCCATCGGGGGTCATCGCCGAAGCAAAATAGGTCCCGGCTTGTCCAACGGTGGAGCCAATCGGCACGGACAGAAGGCTGTCCACCCAAAAGTTCAGGGCGGCTCCGGTCGCTTGGTTGTCCACCACGGCCGTGGTGAGGTCCAGGCTGTCCGGCGTACACAAGGTGTCCGCCGGCAAGGCTGCCAGGGCTGGCTTTACCAGCACCGTCGCCGTCACCGGCACCACTTCGCTCTGGCAATTCAGCGCCGTATAGACCGATTGCACGTAAAACGTATCCGTCTGGGTCACCGCTACCGGCAATTGAGCACCGGTCCCCACCGGGTTGGTCAGAGCGCTGTCGGAGTACCACGCAAAGCCATTGCCGCCATTCGCCTGGAGCAGGACATCTCCCGGGCCACAGATGCTGTCCCCTGCCACGGTCGGCTGGGTCAAGCCCAATTGATAGCGGAGGATGGTCCCATTGAAGCCGGTTCCGATGCCTTGAGTGGGATTGAAAAAGTGGATGCTGGAAATGGTGGAAGAACTATTGTCCAGGAAAACGCGGCTCCAGTTCAGGCCGCCGTCGGTGGTCTGGTAAATCTGATCGCCAAAGTCGGACATGAGCACAAACCCATTCAGCGAGTCCACAAAGCTAAATTCTTCGATGTCAATGCCTGCACCGATAAAGGTCTGGCTCCAGGTCAGGCCCCCATCCGTCGTCCGCAGGTACAGGCCACTTTCGCCCCCGACGTGCCCAATCAAGCTGTCCTGCCAATACGCTTCGTACAGGTCGAGGTTCGTGGGGGTATTCGGATAGGTCCAGTTCAGACCGCCGTCGGTCGTCATACCGATGGTTCCATTTGTTCCTACCACCATGCCCTTCATCCCATCCACAAAGGAAAGGTCGTAATAGCTGACGCCACTCGTCCCGTAAGCTCGGTAGGACCAGGACAGCCCATTGTTGGTGGATACCCGTAGTCCATTGTAGGAACCGATGGCGTGGACCACTGAGTCATTGACGTACTGGCAATCGTTGTGGGTGCCGCTGACGTTCATTTGGAGCCAGGTTTGGCCGCCATTGGTGGTGCGGGCGGCAGCGCCCTGGTAGCCCATGACGATGCCCTTCTGGGAATCATAGAAGTCAATAACGTAGTAATTCGTGGATTGGGGGGCGGGTTGGCCGGCCCAGGTCTGGCCGCCATCGGAGGTGAAGAGGATTTGGCCCCGCCCGGTGGCAAAGCCAGAATCCGGGGTGGGAAAATCGAGTTCGTAGAGGTAGTCGAAGGTCAGGGGACCGCCGGGCATTCGATTAACTGTGGTGCCACCGTCGTCGGTGATGAACATGCTCCCGTACCGCCCCACCAGGATCCCATCATCGGGCGACCGGAACTCGATGCCGTACATGATATTGTGCTGGGGCAAGGAGTAAATGGAGGTAAATGAATTGCCGTAGTCGGTGGATTTGTAGAAATAGGTGGTAAAACCGGAGACAGAGGAAGCGTAACCAATGCTGTCCTGAAAGGCCATCAGGTAAGGTATTCCAAAGATGCCCGGGTTGGGATGGGAGTTCCAGCTGGCCCCGGCATCGGTGGTTTTGAACCAGTAGCCGATCCCACCGAAAACAAATCCGGTATCGGCGTCGATGAAGGCGAAGTCCTGCAAGGTTCCGTTGGGAAGGGTGGTCGTCGTCCAGGTCTGGCCCCCATTGGTGGTCCGCTCAATGTCGTAAACGCCCGAGATGACCATCCCGGTATCCAGGTCCACAAAGTGGACCTTCGAGCCGCTGGACCCGGACCCCAGATTGGTCCAGGTCAGCCCACAATCCAGCGTCCTCAGGACGCCGCCCCCGGTCGCGACGAAGCCCGTATCGTGGTTCAGGAACTGAATGTCCGTAGCCCCACCCGAAAAGCCCAGGTTGAGCTCGTCCCAGGACGTCCCTCCATCCGTGGTCCGGTAGACCCGGCCCTGGATGCCCAGCGCCGTGGCCACAAAGCCTGTATCATGGTCCACAAACTCCACGTCCCGCACCGAGCGGTTGCCAAAATTCACCTCCAATTTCTCCCAGTTGCTCCCCCCATCCACCGAGCGGACGAGGGTTTGCCGGTCGCCACCCACCCAAATCGTATCGGCCCCCTGAAGGTCGATGCCATAATAGGTATTGGAAGTCGGCAGCGGATTGACCCACTCAAACGAGTTGCAATTGAAGGGGATTTGGGCGGTAAGCAGCGTGGGCATTGCGCAGCAAACCCAGCACAGGAAGCGGAAGAAAAGTTGTTTGTTCATAGGCGGCTCAAATATAGAAAGATACAGGCCAATAAGGCCAACCGATCCGCCCCATCAGTCGGCTTTCGACGCCGCGAAGTCACCCAGCTCGCCCTGCATGGCCTGGGTATAAAAGCGCCGAGCCTTGTCCCGGTCGATGCCACCGGGATGGTCCTTTAAATATGCCTCCAACTCATTGCCCATCGCGTAGGCGCCACTCGGGTCGAGGTTTCCCTTGATCCAGAACGCGTACAGGTTCGATTCCGTCGCCTCCGCCCTGATCTGGTCCGACAACCAGTACCAAAGGTATTCGCAGGGCAGCATCACCACCAGGGCGTAAATGGGATCCTCCTGCTGGCAGACCTGGGATTCCAACGCTGAATAATTGGACACGGCCTCATTCGGGAGCAGGCAACTCCCACTGCCGATCCCCCATTGCTGGGAGAAACTGGCATTGTACTTCTGGTAGCTCTCGTGCTTGTGGGTCAGGTAGACCAGGAGATTGGGGTGATCCGAGCAACGACTCGCGACCACGCCGTAGTCTTCGGCGGCACTGAAGCAGTAATAGGCGTCCATGACCGTATAGCTGCCATACTGGTTGGGATCGAGGTTGCCCGCTCGAATGCCCTGGATGAAATCGGTCTGCAAGGCCTGCTCGGCCAGGTGCATATTTTCCTGCCACAACTCCCAGAACAAGGCTCCGGGGGGAGGGGGATCGGTGGAAATGCCGTGTTGTTCGTACCAACTGGGCGGCGGGGCGATCCGCCGGGAATAGTGCTGGGGGGAAGAAGGTGATTTCTTGGGCATGAGCGGTCCGGATTGATGAAAAAGGGGTCAGAAGAAAGCCAATGCAACGGGTGAGCCCCGTTCGTCCCTCTAATTTATACCCATTTCCCTTTTCCATCCAAAGCCTGCCGAAAAACTTATGGGGAGAATAAGTGGGCAAAACCTCGGGTGAGAGAAATCAGGAAGCCTGTTCGTGCCAAACCAAGGCCTGGTCTGGTGGTTCCTTGGGAAATGAAACAAATGAATATGCGTACACTCCTACTTTCATTCCTTCTATTGTGTGGAGGCATTGCCCTCCTCCCCGCCCAGTCCTTTGACTCCGGCGAGCTCCCCGAAACCGATGTCAAAATCCGGGGCGTGGCCGAGATCGGCTTCCTGGCCGTCCTGGACCACAAAATCCAGTTCAGTAACGGTGGCACCTACTTCGACTACGACGAAGAAGGCGGCCAGGATGTATTGTTTCCCGTCTCCCGCCTTTCTCTGGAACTGGACTTCAATCAGCGGAATACATTTGTCTTCCTCTACCAACCCCTCCGCCTGGAATCCACCGCCTTACTCGAGAATGACCTCATCGTGGACGACCTCACCTTTCCCGCCGGGACCAGCGTGAATTTCCTCTACAACTTCCCCTTTTACCGCCTGAGCTACCTCCGCGAACTCCTTCCCAACAATGAGAAGTGGAGCCTCGGCATCGGGGGATCCCTCCAGATCCGCAATGCGACCATTGCCTTCGAATCGACGGATGGCAGCCTTTTCCGCACCAACCGCGACATCGGCCCCGTTCCGGTCGTCAAGGTCCGGACCCGGGCCCTGTGGAATCCCCGTATGTACACGGAGGTGGAGGCCGACGGCATCTACGCGCCCATCAGCTACCTGAACGGCAGCGACAATGAGGTCGTCGGAGCCATCCTCGACGCCAGCGTGCGCCAGGGGTTCCACGTCAACAAAAACGTCAGCGCCTTCCTGAACCTGCGTTACCTCGTCGGAGGTGCCGTCGGCACCTCCGACGACGATCCCGGCCCCGGCGACGGATACGTCCGCAACTGGCTGAACTTCATGACCGTCTCGACCGGATTCGTCTACGGGTTCTGATCGAACCCTCTTCTTCGGTTACTTCATAAAAAACGCCCCCCTAAACCAGGCGGGGCGTTTTGCAATCGAATGTATGAACCGTTCTCATTGTTTCATGAAGCGGAGGTGGGTGACCTCGGTTTCCTGCCCCACCCGTACGACGTAGATGCCTGGTGACAAGTGGGAAACGTCAACGTGGCCGCTGCCTTCGGCGACCTGTTGGCCGTTCAAGCTGAAAACGACCAGGGGATCGTGGTCGGCAATGCCGCGGCAGCGGAGGACATCCTGGACGGGGTTCGGATAGATGGCGATCGGCTCCACGAGGGGCCGGACCACCGACGTCACGGTCCCGACCGTGAGCTGGACCTGGGCGCTGTCCATGGCGCCCGCACCGGGCCCACTGCCGATCCCGTAGTAGAAGCGATCCGGCCCGGAATAGCCCACGGGTGGGGTATACTGGATGCTGTCGTCGTTGAGGATGACCAGGGTGCCTCCCTGCTCGGACTGGAGGGTACCGAAGAAGTAGCCGTAATCGACGGTCACTGGGTTCGCGGTATAATTGGGGGCGCTGGGGGAAGGATTGAGGTCATCGTTGGCGAGGACGTCGAGGACCGAGGGGACGCCGGCCGGGACCTGGAAAGTGTCCCGGTAGCAGTAGCGGTGCCATTGGGCTTGGGTGCTGGTCGCGAGGAGTAGGAGCAAAAGGAGGATGGCTCCCCGCTGAAGGGGAGAAACTGAACCTGACATAAACAATCTTTTCGGTTGAGGTAAGTGATATTTTGAAACTGACTCCCCGGCAGAATGGACCCATTCCACCCAGAAATCAAATCGAAGATAGAATGAATTGTCCTTCCTCCTGAATTCCCCCGTGCCAATGGTTCCTTTCCTCCTCCGAATGGTGTCTTTTGACTGTTACACTTCAAATCGTTGCCTTTTCCTCTTCCCCCTTTCACTGAACGCCAGCAGCATTTCCCCTTCATTGCTTAATCAAACAGCCACAAGCCTCCACTTTTATACCCCTCATTAACAAGCCAATGGCAAGCAACCCAATTTATCTCCTTTGATATAGACGGATTTTTCCTTTCTTACTTCTCAACAATGAAGATTGGCAGCAATGACTGCCTCCAAGTGCATATACAAATTGTAATCTCCTTCTTTACTCTCCTAAATACAACTGCTTGTTAACGAACGTATTGGGTCCTGAGACCCTATGCTCAAACTAAAAGTCTGTTAAAATCAATTAATTCATTTAGCTAATACATGCGATTATGAGTATCAAAATCTCTCCCTCTGTGGGAGTCGCTCGTCTGGGCAACAGCACCACCCAAATTTGCTTGTCTCCGGACAGCATTGGGGGGCTCCCCTTTGATGCCGATGCCAATGGCAACAAAGGCAACCCCGTCACCAGCTTTCGGGACGCCGCCGGTCGGATCAAACGACAAGGGCAGTTGTTCAAAATCTTTGATGGGACCACTGAGCTTCTTCCCGGTGTAGGCACCTGCACCAAGCTCGAATGGACAGTCCACCTCGCCAACAAAAAAGGAGCCTGGCGCCAGTATTCTGAACTGGAAGGCAACCTGCTGTATGGCCCAAGTAACAGCTATGACGCCCACGAGGTGGAATGGCGGAATGGAGGGCTGCTGACCGAACCCGCGCCGCTCCGACGTCCTTACCTCATTGATCCCGGTCCCCGCACCCTCGATGCCCCCAATTCCGTCGCCCGTTTCGACCGGGCTTCCTCGGAGGCGTCCGATTATCCCTCCCGCTTCCCCAACTATGAACACGTCGGTGGTGCTCCTACCTACGGATCTCCCATCAATACCCTCGGCGAAATCCGAACCGATGCGGAGGGCCGGCTCATTGTACTCGGCGGCTACGGCCATTCGGGTGGCAACCAGGAACTGGAAAACTACGGCGGCCAGAATACCTGGCACGACGACATCTCGGACGGCCCTGTATTCTGCACCGTTCACTTCACCGACAAAAATCCTGAGACCTACCGCGCCTGGGTCATCGTCGGCTCCCCGGACTTTGCGCCGGAGATCGTCAACATCTCCAACCTCAGCGATACCATGTTTGACGTGGCCGTCCGCCACCTTGGCAAATTCCCCGACATCTACACCCAAGGTGCCTTTGTCCCCACCTTTGCACCGAACTTTGAGCGGGACATTGCCCCCATCCTCAAGCGCATGGAGAACTACCAGTGGGTGTCCAATGTCCAACCCATGCAGCTCATCGGGGCCCAGCGCTTCGACTACGCCGACAAAAGCGACTCCGCCAACGCCGCCAAGCGCCAGGCCATTTTCAGCATGTTCCGGGGGCCCAATGGGGTCCCTCCCGCCAATCCCAACCCCGACCAGCAGCCCCAGCAAAAGCTGTTTGTGGAAGGCATTTCAGGCCAATTCCCCGGTATGCCCCTGAACTCCGGCAGCAACTCGGTCAGCAATACCAACATTGTGAAGTTCCTGGCCCTCAACGAGACCCAATACTTCTTTATGCAGCAGTGGGCTGCCGGCATATTTGACAATACGCCCCCGGCCGATAATCTGGGTATCGATCCCGCCGACCAGGCTCAGGTGGGTAATTGTGTGGGACTACCTATGTGTCCTGGCATCGAGGTGACTTGGTCCCTTCAGAACCCGGTCATTTACGACAGCGCCTATACGCTCAAGCATTTCAAAGGCGTAGGCGGCTACGATGCCGAAGGCCTGGACCCCAACCGGGACGAATGTGAAGCGGGTACCGGGCTGGAACCGGGCGACCTCACCAAGCGCATGGCCAACCCCTGGCAGGCCGACTTCTTCCAGTGTACCATCCAGTACATCAACTATACCGATCCCCGCGTCAACAAGGGCGGTAGTCCGCTCGCTCCGGTCCCGCCGACCTACTATTCCTATTGGTGGCCACCGCAGAGCCCCTGGGATGTTCTGGTCGAGAACTCCACCATGCTGGACGGGAACAATGAGCCCCACTACCTCCCGATGGGTGAACAGATGAACTACCAGCGCGGGATCAACAGCTTCAACCAGATGATTGAGTACTGGTATGCACTGGGCTTCCTCCGGGACCTGAATCCCGACCAGGCCGAGTACCCCTATTTCCTCGAAACCGAACGTCTGAACGACATCTTCCGCTACGAGGATTATCCCATCTCCAATATCACGGGCAATCCGGACGACCAGGTGACCATCCCGGTCTTCTATATCGAGGAGGATACCCAGGTCGTTGCCGCCAAATCCGAGCGGGCTGCCCTCCTGGTGGCCCATCTCGAGGAGGTCAACTTCAAGAAAGTCAAGGCCCATCCCGATGGCTTGCCCCATCCGAAACGCGGTACCTTGCGTCGCCGTTAAATCAACCTGCATGGCAATCAATATCAAAACCGATGTTGTCATCTGCGGTGGAGGCCCAGCTGGGGCTTCCACCGCCCTCAGTTTGCTCCGGTATACCGACCGCTCGGTAACCATTGTGGAGCAGAGTGGCCTTGACCGGCTCAAAGTAGGCGAACAGGTATCGCCCGCTTTGTTCAATACCCTTGACTACCTGGGCATTTCCCGGGAAGCCCTGCCCGAGTCCACCCGCCTCCAAGGATTCACCCACCTGGCGGCCTGGGGCAATCCCCAACTCCTGTCGCGACACGCCATCAACAATGTTGCCGGGGACAGCTTCCAACTGGACCGGGAGCATTTCGACCTGATGTTGGTGGAAGAAGTGGTCGAACGCGGAGGACAAGTTCTGCCGCATACCCGATTCGTGCGCGCAACACCCCGGCCGGATGGAGGCTGGGAGCTGGTGGCCCGCCACAAAACCAAGGGCCAGGTCGTGATCCAGGCCGATTACCTCGTGGATGCCTCCGGCCGGAATGCGGTATTGGGACGTCATTTGGGGGCGCCGGAACAACAGCTGGACCAATTGGTGGGGGTAGGAGCATTTTTGGAGTTTGAGCAACGGGAAAATGGCGTGCCGGAAGTAGTAATGGAAACGGGGCCGGAAGGCTGGTGGTATACTGCCCCGCTGCCCGGAAATCGCATGACTGTGACCTTGTTCACGGACGCGGACCAGGTGCCGGCCCTCGGCCTGAACGATCCCCAGCAATGGCTGGCCTCTCTCAACCGGACCCGGTTCGTACGCCAGAAGACCTCGGGCGGCAAGGTCCGCTCCGGCCTGTGGGTCCGGAATGCGTTTACCCGCCTGATGCCAGCGGAGGGCGTGGAGCGGTACCTCCCCGTGGGTGACGCCGCCCTGAGCATGGACCCCTTGTCCTCGATTGGGATTGGATTTGCCATGACTTCGGGCTGCCATGCGGCCCGGGCCCTGGACGCCGACCTGAAGGGGGAGGCGGAATTCATTCCGGCCTACCGGGAAAGCCTCCAAGCGAATTTCCAGGACTTCACCCACCGGTTGAAGGGCTACTATGCCAAGGAAAAACGCTGGTTGGAATCCCCATTCTGGCAGCGGCGGGCGGCGATTCAGGTTCCGGTCTGATTCGCTCCGGCATTTCTCTCCCCCGGTCCATGACATTCCCGAAAAGTTTGGTATCTTGAGTCTAGGCTTTTTATGGATGTGTCAACGACACGGTTTGTATTTCTTTTCCCCGCTTGAGCTCGACCTGAACTCGGGACCGTCCGTTTGATGCATTGTTTTTTGTACTACTAAATCAACATGCAATGGGAAACACTCCTCCCCCCAAGTATCGTATTTATCCCTCTATCGGGATTGCCCGGCTGGGCAATGGCCCCGCCGAAAAAGACCAGGTAATCTTTTCACCTGAGGTTCCCTGGGCCAATCTCTACGAAACCGACAACGATTACCTGACCGTCAACGGAGAAATCAAGAAGCAGGCCCAACGGTTTTACATCTATGAATGTGACGACCAGGGCAATCCGGTCAAAAAGATCGATCCGAGTGAATGGACAATCGAATGGACGGCTGAGGTGGCGAACAAGAAGCCCTTTTGGTACGACTTCAACAACAGCCTCGACCTCTCCATCCAGTTGGAGAACCACGACAACCTCAGTCCCAATTTCTACGAAAAAGAAATTGCCCCGGCCATTTCCACCTCCTATCGAAATCCGAATGTCCTGAACGAAGGGCTGCGCCGTCCCCACGGCCAGAACTACCGCAAGGAACTCGTCAACAGCCCCGGCCCGGTAACGGTCTCAGCTGGCACCCCCAAACTCGACATTGATGGAAAATTCCCCTTCCCCCATCCCCCCGTAGATGCGAATGGCAAGTTGGGGGCGGTTGCGGTCAGTTTGATCGCCCAAAAGATGCGCACAAATTCCGTTGACGTGAAGCTGGGCACCGTGGAGTACGACGCGGGTACCCTGATCTTCTACGGCGCCGACGGCAAATCGGCTTCACTCAACCCCTCGGACCTCAACACCGACTTCGCCGACAACTCCAATTGGTACGACGACATCTGCGATGGCCGGATTACCGCCAAGATTACCCCCATTGGCGGAGGCGATCCCATTGAGCTGAACGATGCCCAAACCGCGGCCTGGATTGCGACCACGCCGCCGGACTATGCGCCCCAGATTCAGCCTTTGTCCACCCTCTACGACCTGATCGTCGGAGCCGGTGACGCCCAGTTCACCCCCGAACTGAGCCTGGTATTTCCCCTCATGTACCGCCTCTACCGGATGCAGTGGGTGAACGCCTCCGATTTCCTCGCCCCCTCCTTCCGCGAAGTCATCGACCAACTCACCCAGAAGGGACAATTCAATTGCATCTACTCCAACAGCGACGCCTGCAAACCCGTCCGGGAGATGATCTTCAATTTGTTCCGCAACCCCATCTACAACTACGACAACGAGCCGGTAATTCCCAGTAACCAAACCACCGACCTCACCCAGTTGCAGAGTGGGACCGCTCCCCTCCTGTTCCCGACCTACCCCGGCGACGGCATCAATTACCCCGGCGGTCCCGCCCAGTGGTTTGC
>CAWUKT010000059.1:0-44882 GCA_963923035.1 uncultured bacterium | reverse complement strand
TTCAACCATCAATATTTATTCAAAGTCATCGCCCAGGGAGAATGAGGACGCCCTGCTTCTCAGTCCAGACCTACGGAAAACAGCGGTGAATTGATTATCTTGATACATCTCCACCTACTCCGTCGCTTATGATTGTCTTGAAACACCCACCAGCTCGTTGCCTGATCCTATTGTTTCTGCTGTTCATGAATAGTGGGTTGCTAATGGCGCAGAAGGAAGCCGATTGGCCGGAATGGGTCGAGGTGATGTACCAGGAAATGGGGGAGGAAGTGCCCGATGTCGGCAAGGTGATGGGGCTATACGAAAGCTACTACGAAAGCCATCCGTTTCAGAAGAACAAGCATACCTGGCGCTTCAAAATGTGGGTCAGAAATCCAGCCACATTTATCCGGGATTTTGAAGCCTACCGGCAAAACCAGCAGGTGGCCCGCGAAAGATATATCCAACGACGCCTCGACGATAGAAATACCAATCGCACTTCATGCCCCTGGGAACCCGTTGGCCCCATTCAGAGCCATGACCACAGCGGAGGAGTCATCGATCGGATTACGCATGTGAGTGCGGTGACCTCAGCGCCTTCCAATCCTGCGATCATGTACTGTGGCACCGAAGCCGGAGAGGTCTACAAAAGCACAACTGGTGGCAACTCTTGGTTTTGTGTCTCGCTCGGGCCTGAGTTGGTGATGTCGATTTGGGACGGAGTCACCGCGATGGCCATCCATCCGACCAATCCCGACATCGTCTACGTAGCGGGAGAAGGCAATTTTTACAAAAGCCTTGACGGTGGGGTGAATTGGGGGCAACTGAATGGAGGATCGGGAAAAGCCTACTGGATGCTGGTCCATCCGGTGAATCCCAATATTGTACTGTGGGCCACCCGGAATGGGCTGTATCGATCGGACAATGCGGGGGCTACGATCACCCAGGTCCATAACCAGCGGACTTACGACATTGAAATCCACCCGACCCAGCCGGACTCCATGTACATTGTGACCAACAACCAGTCGACCACCAATCCGGAATTCTATGTCTCTGGAAATGCCGGGCTGACCTGGACTCCCAAAACAAATGGTTGGTACGCTTCCTCGGCCCTTGACCGGCGATTGAACGGAGCGACCATTGCGATTTCTCCCAGTCAACCCTCCACCATTTATACCCTGCTCCTGGGGGACTCTACGGCCAGTGACAATGGATTGATCGGCATTGTGAAAAGCCAGGATGGCGGAAATTCCTGGTTCATGCCGGTGGGACACTGTGGCGATCCCTATGTCGGGGGCCACATCAATTACAGCGGTTGGTCGGATGACTTTCTGTGTGAGATGGTGGTGTCGGAAACCAATCCTGACCATGTGATTGTGGGAACAGTCCCTACCTATAAGTCCACGGATGGAGGCCAGACATTTACCCAAATCTCGAATACATTTGGGATCCATGTGGATGTGCGTAATATCTACCAGGATGGCAGTGGGGTATGGGTGGCCACCGACGGCGGTCTCAGTTTGTCAAACGATTTTTATTCGGCCAATGTGAGCCGGAAGAGTTACGGCCTGCACGGACAGGATTTCTGGGGCTTTGACATTGGATGGCACGAAGATGTGATGGTGGGAGGGCTGTTTCACAATGGTTTCAGTCTCTACCACGGAAACTACCCCGCCCGCAATACGATCAGCTATATCGGCGGGGAGCCCTCCACAGGATATGTCAATCCCAGCGATGGCAAACGTTTTTATTGCATGGACCAGGTGGCCCTGATGCCCGACAACATTGGTCAGGCCCCATCCTTTTTATTCCAAACTCCTCACAGACCCTACGAAATGCATTGGCCCGCCTACAGCAGCCGGGTCACCTTTCACCCCAACTCCTACAATACCTATTACCAAGGGACCGGGACCAAACTGTGGAAAACGACGAATGGGGGCACTACGATGTCCATGGTCAAAGATTTCTATACCCCCACTGCGGACAGTGTCCTATATGTCAGTCAAATTCAGATCTCGGATCAAAATCCCGATGTCATGTACATTACCAGGGCCCATTATCCGACGTTTAACATGCCTTCTCAACTGTGGAAGACCGCCGATGGGGGGCAGACCTGGACACAGCTGAATCTGCCGATCTTGCGAAATGGTTCCCGGGCCATGATCACGATAGACCCGTTGAACGACAACAATATCTGGCTTGGATTTGCCTCCGGACTGGAATACATGGGCAGCATCAAGAATGACATGAATGGGAACAAAGCCTACCGTTCCACCGATGGGGGGCAAACGTGGAACAACCTGACCACCTCCATGCTGGACGGCGAAACCTGTCACGACATCATACACGTAGCCGGTTCCAATGGCGGCGTTTATTTCTGCTCGCAGAATTCAGTGTATTACCGGGACAACTCAATGACGAATTGGGTGCTGGAGGACCAGAATTTACCCTTCTATACCTGTACCAATATTGGGGAGGTTTGGTACAAGGAAGAGAAATTGAGAATAGGTACCTATGGACGTGGGGTATGGGAAAAGGATTTGTGCGACTCGACCCGGCCTCCCATTGCGAGGATCATGGTCAATTCTCTGGAGAATACAATCGTGACCAGCAATTGCTCCAACTTCACAATGGACTCCCTGTATTTTGATGACTATTCTTATATGGCCTACGAGGAGACGGCCTCCAATACATGGGCCTGGGAATTCCCGACCGGCAGTCCGTCCACTTCTTCCTTGCGCAATCCTGCCGTCCTCTTCAATTCGTTGGGCACCCACCAGGCCATCCTGACCATCACCGATAAGTACGGAGCCACCGACCGCGATACCCTGGAGGTCCAGATCAATTCCATTCCACTCCCCAACCTTTTTCAGGAAACCTTTGAACAGGGAGTTCCGGCGGAAATTGTCATCATCAATGTGGATGGGGATGAAACCTGGCAGCTCTCATCGGCCAATTCAGGTGGGTATGGGAACAGTGACCTGAGTATTGTGATGGACAATTACTACTACAACCAGCCCGGCGAGTACGATGACTTCGAGTTCAGCTTTGATTTGAGTGCGGGAACAACGCCTTGGCTGACCTTTGATGTCGCCTACACGCCTTTCAGCGCGACTTGGGGAGACAGTTTGGAAGTCCTGGTTTCTACCGATTGTGGCCTGACCTATCAAAAGCCCTATGCCAAGGCCCCGGCTGATTTGGCGACTGTGCCCATTGGGACACCTTATCCCGATCCAAACAGCTGGCGGACCGATTCGATTGACCTCGCGCCCTACCTAGGGACACCAGAGTTGATCGTCGTATTCAGGAACATCAATGGCTATGGCAATCGCATGTACATCGACAATATCAACTTGTCCAATCCGATTGTGGTTGCTGTCGACCATGCCGTGGAAGATTTCTTTGCCCTGTATCCCAATCCCATCAATTCAGGAGGCGAGCTGATGGTCAAGAAGTCTGACAATGAACCCTTTAGATTTAGCTTGTATGACGTCACAGGGAAGCAAGTCGCCAACCAATGGGTGGACGGGCAATCGATTCAGTTGCCGGATCCATTGTCGCCGGGGATTTACCTCTACGTCGCGGAGCAGGTGGATAAGATGTTCAAGGGGAGGATCAGTGTAAAGTAGGCAAATGCAAATGGCCCCCAACACGCTTTGGAATTCATCAAGGTGTATTATGATCCGAATAAGTCGCCGCAGAGGCAACGGATTTCCAATTCCCCGTCTTTATTTTTCATAGCGGTGAACCACCACATCGACAAAGGATACCTGTATTATCCTACCACCCATTAAACCAACTATGAAATCAAGGGGAACGATGTCTGCGAGTACTTCGGGCATCAAATATTGGGATTGGTGCAAATTCTCCAGGGAAAAACGGGGTAGGGCTCTACCCAGCCCACTTACTCACCACCATCCATCAACTCCTGAAACAATTCCACATACTGCCCCACATGATACCCATCCATCAAGGCATGGTTCACATGAATGGAAAGCGCCATGGATTTCCGGCCGGCGTCCTCCTTCATCTTTCCAACCGTGATTTTCGGGCAACTGTCCTGCGAGGAATAACTCCTGGCGTGGGATACGGCGGTAAAATCGATCCAGGGAAGCGCAGAGAAGTGGATGACATTGTCGCCTGAAATGGATGGGACCAACTTATTGCTTTGCTGCGTGCGCGCGATTGCTTCAGAGGCTACTCGGGCAAAGATGGAAAAGTCCTCATGGTAAGTCATGTACGAGAACCCAAAGGTCCCGTCCGGGCGGTGGATGGTCGCCGAGCCATTGATCTGGTCATAGACATACACCTTGCCCTCCTTGATCCGGTACCTGAACGGCTCCACCTCATTGGCAGCCTGGAGCGATTTGTGGAGGTAGTAGAGGAAAAAGGAAATCCCTTGATCCTTGCAGGTTGCATATGCAATCGTACAATCAAGGTTGACCGTCACCCCAAAGTAGGGCTCCTCAAATTGTTTGAAAAAATGGAAATGCTCTTTCCTCGCCCAAGTATCGATGTCCAGTTCCTTCACGTGAATTGAGATGGTTTAGGGGTTCCAAAGTATGATTAACCGGAACAAAAGCGCGATGTTCTATTTTCGGCATTGAGGCAGTGGATGAGGAGAAAGTGAAAAGGCTGGAAAACGAATGGAAACTGTTGTCTCTAAGAGGATTGACAAAGGGATCGCAAAGCTGAAAGGCTTGGCGGTCCCTTTCTTTTTTCCATCACCCCACCAAATTCCCCCCGTCGACTCCAGCTCCCGGCCCCAATTCCACCTTCCGATCCGCCAACGCGATCAACACCGGATGGTGCTCCACATACACCAACGTATGCCCCGCATCTGTCAAGCGGCGAAACAGCTTCACCAGCCGCGAAATATCCTCTACGTGCAAGCCCGTACTCGGTTCATCCAATAAGAACAGGTGTCGGCCATCGGCCTCCTGCAGCAGGGTACGGGCGAGCCGCAAGCGCTGGGCCTCGCCCCCCGAAAGGGTGCTACACGGCTGCCCCAACCGAAGATGGCCCAGGCCCACTTCCTCCAACAACCCCAAAATCGACTGCAACTTGGGGAGCGCCTCATAATGAGACGCCGCAGCGGCAACCGACCATTGCAAAACATCCCCAATGGAATGTCCATTGACCTGGCAGGCCAGGACTTCCGGGCGGTAGCGCATTCCGTGGCAAGCCTCACACGTCGACCAGAGGTCGCCAAAGAAGTCCATCGGAATACGGACCTCGCCCAGCCCCTTGCACTGAGGGCAGGCCCCATCTTTGTGGAGATAGGAAAACGCCGAACGTTTCAATCCCAAGGCCTTGGCGGCGGGTTGTTTGGCATAATGGCTGCGCAAGGGATCCATGAAGCCGATCCAGGTGGTCACAGTGCTCCGGATTTGGGCGGGAAACCGGGCCTGTTCCATGAAATGAACCCCACTGAATTGTTCCAGACCCGTGATAGCATCGCATCCGATGGGCCGTCCCGCTTCGGCTGAGGCCCAAAGGACGTCCCGTACCAACGTGGATTTTCCACTGCCGGATACCCCGCAGATGGCCGTCATCTGACCCAGGGAAATCTTCAGATCAAAGCCACTCAGGTTGTGTTGGTGGCATCCTTGGAGTTGAAAATGGCTGTTTGCTGGCCTGGCCGGAGGATATTGGGCTTGTAGTTGGTGCAGGGAAAATGCCGGATCGGCCAGCCAAACACCCGTAGCAGAGTTCTGCTCGCGGAGGGCCGCCACAGATCCGGAAAAAATCAATTCGCCGCCGGCATCGCCGGCGCCTGGCCCCAGTTCCAGGACCTGATCGGCGGCGGCAATGACTTCATGGTCGTGTTCCACGACCACGACCGTATTGCCCTGATCGACCAGTTGCCTCAGGAGAGCGAGTAAGTTGTGCGTGTCCTTGGCGTGGAGGCCGATGGTAGGTTCATCCAGGACAAAAGTGACGCCGTAGAGTTGGGCGGCGAGGGCCCGGACCAATCTCAATCGCTGGCCCTCACCTCCCGAAAGACTCGGGGTAGCTCGGTTGGGGCTCAGGTAGCCCAAGCCAAGTCCTTGCATGGCCTCCAGCAATCTCAGAATGGGAGGAAGCACCAAGGATTCAATGGCCGCCTGCTTACCATCCGCTGGTTCCAGATTCAGGATGAATCGTTGGATTTCTGAAATGGTCAACGCGGTCAATTGGGCGATGTGCAGTCCCCGCCACTGCACCGATAGGCGGTCCGGTTTGAGGCGGGTGCCTTGGCAAGAAGGGCAAGAAAGGTCGTGCAAAACCGCCTTCAGAGCGGAAGTATCCTTGTTGTGCCGTTTGCGGGCGTATTCATCTTCGACGAGGTGCTTGAACCCAGGCCAGGTAGCCTCCAATTCCTGAACCCCACTCCGGGTGCGGTTTTTGAAGTGCCATTGGACTTGCCAAACCTGATCTCCGGTGCCTTCCAATACGAGGTGCTGGGCATCTGGGGAAAGTTCCCGCCAAGCGGGTGTCAGGTCTACGCCCCGAGCCTCCGCGGCAACCTTCAAGGTGGCCATGAATTGACCATCGGGATTGCCGAAATAACGCCCGATTTTATTGTCCACAATGGCGCCCGATAACACCGATTCGTCCGACCGTGCAAACCATTTATCCGGATCCAAAGCGGGCAAGGTGCCCAATCCTCCGCAGGCCGGACAAGCGCCGGATTCGTGGTTGAAGCTGAAATCCTGGGCCGAAAATTGGAAGCCTTCCAATTGGCCAATTCGGGCAAAGAGCAGCCGGAAATGGTCTTGGAGCCCTGTTACGGTACCGACTGTTGATCTGTGACTAGGGGCAAGGAAGCGACGGCCTATGGCGATGGCAGGCCCCAATCCATCCACGTGTTCAAACAAAGCGGGATTGCTCTGGGAAATCAACCCGCGCAAGTGGTTGCCAAAATTCTCCGAGAACCGCGCCTGGGCCTCTCCAAACAGGGTATCGAATACCAAGGTGGACTTACCAGAGCCGGAAACCCCGGTGACGACGGTCAGGGCATTGAGGGGAAATGCGACGTCGAAGCCTTTGAGAAGGTGGGTGCGGACGCCGGAAAAAGTGATTTCGGTAGCTGGTTCGCGGGAGGCCTTGGCGGCAGGAGGGGCAGGGGAATTCAAATATTGCCCGGTGACCGATTCCGAAATGGAGCTCAATTGAGCCGGTGGCCCTTGGTAGACCAATTGTCCCCCCGCCTGGCCACTTCCCGGTCCCAGGTCCACGAGCCAATCGGCAGCCTGGATGATGTCGGCGTCGTGTTCGATGCAAACCACGGTGTCTCCCCGAGCGGTCAGCTTGCCCAAGGTGGCGAGCAAGGTTTGAACATTGGCGGGATGAAGCCCGACCGAAGGTTCGTCGAGGATATACAAATGGGTTCCACCGGATTGCTGAAGCTCTTTGGCGAGCTTGACCCGTTGGGCTTCGCCCCCGGAGAGGGTGGTGGAGGGTTGCCCAAGTTGCAGGTAACCGAGCCCGATATCGTCCAGCAATTGCAAGGGGCGGAGGATTTTGGCCTCGGCCTCGAAAAAGTCCAGGGCTTCCCGGACCCGCAATTCGAAGATTTCGTAGATGTTGAGGCCGCGGTAGGTGATGCTGAGGGTTTCGGGATTGAAGCGTTTGCCGCCGCAAGTCCCGCAGGGCACCTCCACCTGCCCGAGCAGGTGCATTCCGATCTGTTCCCGACCCGCTCCCTGACACGTTTCACAGCGCCCGCCTTTGTTGTTGAAGGAAAAGCGGCCCTTTTTGAATCCCCGGGCCTTCGCTTCGGGTTGCCGCGCCATGAGGTCGCGGATATGGTCGGCCAGCCCCGTATAGGTGGCTGGATTACTTCTGGGCGTCCGCCCAATGGGTTTCTGATCGATCACGACGGGCTTGATTCCGAGAGGAAGCCCCGTGACCTGGCGGCAAGGTGGATGGGCGTCGTCCGATGCCGCCACCGCCAAGGTGCCTTTGACCAGGGAGGCCTTGCCGGCCCCCGCAACCCCGGAAACTACATTGAGGCCTCCGCGCATGAATTGGACATCGATGGATTGGAGGTTGTTGTGGGTGCAACCTTGGAGGGAGATGAAATCAGATGTGGTATTGGGCTCAATAACAGGTGCTTCGGTGGATGGCACCAATACTTTCAGCAGGGCTTCTCGGGTAAGTGAAGGCGAGGCATGCTTGAGGAAATCGGTGAGGGGACCATTGAACAAGACCTCACCCCCAGCATGTCCGGCTGCGGGTCCAATGTCGATTATCCATTCTGCCGCCAGTACCACCGCTGGTTCGTGTTCGACGACAATGACGCTGTTGCCCCGTGCGACCAAGGTGTGGAAGATGTCAATGAGGGCCCGCGTATCGCGGGGATGCAGGCCAATGCTGGGTTCGTCAAAGATATAGAGGACCCGGCTGAGTTGGTCCGCCAACTGGTTGACCAGGCGGATGCGTTGGGCTTCTCCCTGGGTGAGGCTCGGAGCAGGACGCGACAGCTGAAGGTAACCGAGGCCCAAGCGCAGCATGACCTCGATTTGCTGTTGCATTTCCGCCACCACCGGGGCTGCGGCGGACGGCCAGGATTGTTCCCCTAGCCATTTCCCCAACTCCCCCAACTCGAGGTCACACAACCAGGTGATGGATTTTCCGTGCAAGCGGGCGGTCCGGGCAGGTGCTCCAATTCGCGTTCCGCCACAGGATTGACAGGTCACCGACTCGACGTACTTGAGGATGTTTTTGTTGCGGTCCCGGCGCAGAATGTCCTCCATGATGGTCAGAATGCCCTTGTAATGGCCTTCTTCGCGGGGCTTGGCGGCGATCCCCGTCCATTTGAGCCGGGATTCGAGGCTGTGCTTGCCGAACGGGACCTTGATCTTGGTACTGCCCCGAAGAATGATGTGTTGCTGGTCCGGGCTCAGCTGCTCCCAAGGAATGTCCACCGAAAATCCGTGGGCCTGGCAGACCTTGTCGAGGACGTCGAGGGTGACCTGCGAGTACATGATATAGCCCGTCGGCAGGGTGGGAGCAAGGGCACCTTCGCGAAGGGTTCGGTCGGGATGGGTGACAAGTTTGTCCAGCGCGATTTTTTCTTCCTGTCCCAATCCTTTGCACGTAGGACAGGCTCCGAGGGGACTGTTGAAAGAGAAATGGCTACGGCTCAATCCCTCCGCTTGGTCCCCAAACCGGGAAAACAACAGCCGTAGGTGGCTGTACAAGTCGGACAAGGTGCCAACTGTAGAACGGGGATTGCGGAGGTGGTTGCGTTGGGAAAGGGCAATGACCGGGGCAAGGCCGGAAATATGGTCGACTTTGGGCCGTCCCAATTTGTCGAGGTATTGGCGGGCATAGGATGGGAAAGTTTCGAGGTGGCGGCGTTGACCTTCGCGGGCGAGGACATCAAAGGCCAGCGACGATTTCCCCGATCCGGACACCCCGGTGATGGCAATGAGTTTTCCGTGGGGCAGGTCAAGGTCGATGCCCTTGAGGTTGTTCTCGCGTGCGCCCCGAATCCGGATGCTGGTGGTAGCTTTGGCCATGTGCAAAAGTACATTTATTGGGCAGAAATGGAGGTGGGGGAATAGGACCTGGATGTAGGCGCTTGTTTATAGGAAGTCGGAGGAAAAACAGCATTTCCATTCATTGTTTTCGGATGATTCTCGGGCAATGGACGGGACCATTTCACTAGAACCCGACTTTTCTCCATTCTCCCTCAACCAACGATCGAACAAGAAGATGTCCCTACCAGACCAAATTTCTTTCGCTCCCGATCCTCCCCTTCTGAAGGCTTCATTTCAGTTGGCGCAGACCGGTCACGGCGGTATATTGCGCGTGCAATAATCTTGAAAGTTTAGATAGAAGTATTTTTTGTAAGACTCTTTTTAAAAACAGGAGAAAAATGAAAAAGATAAGAACAATTCTAATGGCCGCTCTGGTGGGAATGACGCTCGTTTCTTGTAGCGAGTCCTCCGGCGGCGATTCGTCCAGCGACTTCCACCAGCAATTGGCCGATGAACATGCGGCCTTTGAAACCGAGCACAACGAAATGGAAGCTGCCCACGAAAAGATGGAGCAGGAGCACAAAAAAATGGTGGAAGAGCACAGTGCGGTGAGTGGAGAAATGGACTCCCTTCACATGGCCATCGAGAAGGAGCACGACGAGATTCTGGCCCGCCACACCGAGATGATCCAGCAGCACGATGAACTCATTTCCAAACACAAGGCGCTGGAAGAGAAGCACCAGGAGGGTTCCATGAGTGAGGAGGAAATCAAGGCCGACCACGATAAGATGACGCAGGAGCACGAAGCCATCCAGGGCGACCACGAAAAGTTGGAAGCGGAGCACTCGGCGATGATGAAAGACCATGAGCAAATGCTCTCCGAGCACAGCGAAGAAGGCTGATCTGGCTTTTCAAGCGTCCAAATAAAACAGGCAATCCCGTTGAAAGGATTGCCTGTTTTGTTTTTCGGCCTTGAACTCAAATCCGACGAGAGAAGTTCTTCTTGCTACCCATCCCGCATTTTCGCCAGGAAATCAAATATCCGTTGAGTGGCATCTTGCTGCGCAGCTTGGTCGCCTTCCGGGGTGCCTCCGAAGCCATAGGCGTATGGCTGACCTTCGATCACCATTTCGCCGTACCGAAAGGTGTTCAGGAAGTTGGGATTGCCGGAGATCAAATGGCCGGCCGCTTCGTACTGGACGTTTTCCAATTCAAACGTGAAGGAGCGACGTTCAGCGCGGGCGGCGATCATATCGGCCATCATGGCCGCCGGCCATACCTCGTCGTCCCGACCGGAAAGCAGAAGAATGGGGCCATTGATTTGTTCGACTCGAATGGCCGCCTCGGCCACGGACGCACTGTCCCGCAGGGCCCGGGTCCAATAGCTGAGCGTTTCCAGGGTATCGGAGGCGCCGGGCTTTAGCTTTGCCATGGGGATATAGGGAACCGCTTGGTCATCAAGGGTCCAGGTCGGGAGAATGGAATCCGAATTGAAGGCATGGACGGTATTGGACCAGCTGACGGAGGAGGGGCAGTAGGCGATGACTCCGTGGACCAAATCAGGGAAATAGGCCGCCAGCACCAAAGCGAGTTCTGCATTTCTGGATGCACCCATCACCACGACCTGCTTGGGATTGACTTCGGGCTGCTCCCGCAGCCACTCAATCGCGCCCTGGAAATATTCCAGGGGAATTTCTTCCAGCAGCATGGGAAGTCCTTCCTGGCCAGAATAGGGCAGCGACAAGCCCGCGTAGTTCGCCCGTGCCAGCTCCTGCCCCCAATACGCCCCCCATTCTCCCCCGCCCAAAAGTACCACGGCGGGCTGGTTCTGGGCGTTGGCTTTGGCATAAAAACTGGCCTGAAACCCATTTTCCTGCACCTGCCTCGGCTTCACTCCATCAAACAAAATGCTGTCCACATAGAAATACCCCGCCACCAACAAGGCTACCAGGGCAATGCTTCCAACGATAAGGATCGATTTTTTCTTCATCCGATTTCAATAGGTTGTTTCAGGGGCGAATAGTAGGCAATTCCAAGTTCAATCCCAGCGCCCAATGGGTCTTTTTTGAATCCTGATTCCGGACTGACTCTACATCTATTTGGGCACCAGGGCAATAACAACGCCGCCGACCTGATCATTGGCTTTGTGGAAGGTAATCCCGATGCGGAGGTTGGAGTCGGTTTGTTCCTTGGAAAACATATACCAATTTCCAAAGTGGGTGGGAGTCAGTTGCAGGTGGTAAATGAAATCGAAATCGCCCTTGTTAAGCTTGACGTCGGCATCAACAGGAGTGGACGCTGACAAGGGGCCCCAATGGGTTTCAATGCTGGCCAACAAGGCTTCCACTTCACTGATTGACACCGTTTGCTCACCACTCAATAAACTTTTCAATTCCGCCTTGCGCTGGTTTTTGATGGCCTCCATGACCCGCTCACTCTTCAATTTTCGCTTTTCAGCCAGGCCGGAATCAGCAGAAGGGGACAGGGAAATGGGCTCGCTGTTGGCTTGATGGAGGGAATGATCGGTAAGAGGAGCAATTGGAGTTTGTTGGTGATCCGCTGGCTGAGGGCTACCCGCAAAGGCGGCGAACAAAATGGCAATACAAATCAATTTCATAGGGAAACTTTTGGTAGCATAAAGCGGGAGCAGCGAAAGGTTACAGGCTCCAATCGAGGAAATGGCTCTGAAATAGAATTCCGGTCGAATGCTCGGCTATTTTCCTTAACATGTAATATGAAAAGATGGACCCTGATTCTCACCCTTGGCCTACTGATTTTTAGCGCTGTACACAGTCAACCCCTGAGCTTCAGCTCCCGCGGAATCGGCGGTGGGGGCGCCCTGTTTTCCCCCAGCATCAATCCTTACGATCCCGATGAATTCTACGTCGCCTGCGACATGACGGAATTGTTCCACACCTCCAACTTTGGGCAGAGCTACCAAATGCAAGATTTTGAGCGATTCCAAGGGGGCGCCTACGCCCGGGTCTCGTTCACCGGTACCCCCGGGCTGCTGTACGCCATCCGCTACGAGAATGAGGTGGCGACGCCGGCCAAAAGCACCGACAACGGCAATAGCTGGAGCAGCCTGCCCGGCAATCCCGATCCCTGGGAGGACATCTACCACATCTCCGTGGACCGTAGCCACCCCAACCGGGTCCTCATCTCAGATTACAACCAGATCTATTTTTCCAGTGATGGCGGCACCACCTTTTCCCCAATCCATACGGCTGCGACCGGTTCCGGGGCCCACATTGGTGGGACCTTCTTCGACGGTGACAGCATCTACTGCGGGACGGTCGATGGCGTACTGGTCTCAACCAATGCTGGAACCTCGTGGAGCATGGTGGGCATCTCCGGAATTCCCTCCGCAGACCGGATTTCATCGTTTGCCGCTGCCCGTACCGGCAATACCGTCCGGTTCTACTGCATCACCGGCAATGCCGCCGATGTCTATGTGGGCTTGCGGGGATCCGATTTTTGGGGATTCTTCACCGGTGCCTACCGGTGTGATTTCGGCAGTTCGAACTGGACTCCAGTGACGAATGGCATCTCCTCCGGCCAGGACTTCCCAATGTTTGTGGTGATGGCGGAGAATGACATCGAGACCGCCTACATCGGGGGGGGCAGTTCTTCTTCTGCGCCCATTGTTCTCAAGACGACCAATGGAGGGGCCAATTGGAGCGATGTTTTTCTGAGCCCAAACAACCAAAACATTGCGACCGGGTGGAGTGGTTTCCAGGGAGATCGGACCTGGGGCTACGGAGAAATGCCCTTTGGCATGGCCGTCAGTCCATTGAATGCCGACCGGATCATCTTCAGCGACTATGGATTTGTGCACGGAAGCCAGGACGGCGGAACGACCTGGCAGCAGGCCTATGTCGATGTCGTTGACCAGAATCCGCCCAATTCCCCGACCCCCAAGGGGCACTACTACCAATCAATTGGCCTTGAGAACACCTCCGTTTGGCAGGTGCATTGGAGCGATGCGAATTCGGTATGGGGCTGTTTCTCGGACATCAAAGGCATCCGGTCCACCGATGGCGGGAATCGGTGGTCGTTCGATTACCAGGGCCACTCGGGGAATACGGCCTATCGGGTCGCTGAAGCTCCAAACGGGACCTTGTTCATGGCCACCTCGGATGTCCACGACATCTACCAGAGTACCTACCTGCAGGACAGCCGCCTGGATGTGAATGACGCGGACGGCAAGGTGATCTACTCCACCGATCAGGGGGCCACCTGGAACGAAATGGTATCGTTTGGCCACCCGGTATTCTGGATAGCCCTGGACCCGAGCAATGCCGACCGGGCTTACGCCAGTGTCATCCACTACGACGGCGGCAGCGGCGCCGGAGGCATTTACCGCTGCGACGACCTCTCCAGTCTGGGGACCAGTAGTTGGACGGCTTTGCCCGATCCGATTCGGACCGAAAAACACCCAGCTTCGCTGGTGGTCCTCAACGATGGTAAGCTCCTCGCCACCTATTCCGGCCGCCGGAATGGCTCGGGGGCCTTCACCGCCAGTTCGGGCGTCTTCCTGTACGATCCGGTGGCCGGCTCCTGGACCGATATGTCCCATCCCGACATGCACTATTGGACGAAGGATGTGGTCGTGGACCCCAACGATCCGACCCAGAATACCTGGTATGTGGGGGTATTCAGCGGTTGGGGAGGCCCGCCGAATGACAAGGGCGGCCTGTTCCGCACGACGGACCGGGGCCAAAACTGGACCAAGCTCACTGGCAATCAATTCCACCGGGTGACCTCCTGTACGTTCCACCCTTCAGATCCCAACCAGCTTTACCTCACCACCGAAACCCAGGGCCTGTGGATGTCCACCGACATCAATTCCGCCACCCCCTCTTTTTCCCGCGTCCAAACCTATCCTTTCCGCCAGCCGGAGCGGGTTTTCTTCAATCCCTACAACCTCAACGAAATGTGGGTCACCAGTTTCGGCAATGGCCTTCAGGTGGGATCAATGGTGGGAACCTTAGCGCCTGATTGTGAGGAAGGAAACATAGTCTGGCCCAATCCTACCTTGGGTAAGATCGCCCTGGATTGGAACGATTGGAGGAGGGAAAATCTGGAAATCTATGACCTCAACGGACGCTTGATCGAGGAAATTCCCCTAAAGTTCGGGCGGAACGAAATGGACCTGGGGTATTTGGCTCCCGGCATCTACTTCTTCCGGACGGCTGAAATGGTACAGAAGGTGATCGTGAAGTAGGGAAGGTGAGCACTTAGGACCAGACTCCTCTTGGGGGCGAAAACTCCTTGACGCCTTGTCCATGACAAGGTCCATGAGCGATCCTTCCCAGGTTCCTTGATTATTGCCACGCTTGGAAAGGGTGATTTTCCATTCATGTTTCAGGAATTCCCGCCTTTTCAAACTGGCTTCGGAAAGAATCGTTGATTCGTCTCGTGGGTTCCAGGTAGCAGCACAATCTGGACCCCAGGTGGAAATATTCCCTTTTGCGTAGGTAGGATTCCCTTTCGCATAGCTTCCGAAGATCTTTTTCACTTTAAGTTGAGGCTGTCCTATCTGGACAAGTGAAAAAGCAGAAGGAAATCCACTATGATGCAGTTGGAAATCAAAAACTTATCTAAGTCCTATTCGAACGGGGTTAAGGCCCTGCAAGATGTCTCCCTGAGTATTGGCAAGGGAATGTTTGGGCTCCTGGGCCAAAATGGGGCGGGGAAATCGACCCTCATGCGGACCATTGCGACCCTTCAGGATCCGGACCGGGGCAGCATTGCCTTCAATGGCATTGATGTTTTGAAACAGCCCGCCGAGCTCAGAAAGACACTCGGCTATCTTCCCCAGGAATTTGGCGTTTACCCGAATGTCACCGGTGGAGAATTGCTCTCCCACATCGCAGATATGAAGGGGATCGTCCGCAAGGGCGAACGCAAGGACACCGTGGAGGCACTGCTCCAAAAGGTCAACCTGTACGACGTCCGCAACAAAAGATTGGACAGCTATTCGGGAGGCATGAAACAGCGGTTTGGCATCGCCCAGGCCCTGATCGGCAATCCCGATCTGATCATCGTGGATGAGCCCACCGCCGGCCTGGACCCGATGGAGCGCAATCGATTCTACAACCTGCTGTCGGAATTGGGGGAGAGTGCTGTCGTCATCCTGTCCACCCACATCGTGGAAGATGTCAGCACCTTGTGTACGGACATGGCGATCATTGGGCAGGGAAAGGTGGTCCTCACCGGAAAACCGGAGGAAGTCGAGGAGGCCCTGAAGGGCAGACTCTATGAAGTACACATCAAGAAGGACCAACTCGCGGCGTACGAAAAAGAACACCAGGTCATTTCCCAACGCTTCATTTCCGGCAAAATGCTGATCACCATTCTGGCGGATGACAAGCCCTCGGCCGAATTTGAGGCCAAAGCTCCTTCCTTGGAAGACGCCTACTTCAAAATTTTAAGTGAGAACTGATGAGAACCATTCTTTCCATTGTCAGGAGCGAGCTTAAACAACGGTTGTTCAGTTGGTATTCGGTCCTTTTCTTCTTCATGTTGGTTTTCCAAGCCATCTGGTACACCCAAGGAACCTTTGATTATTACATCAATGACCAGGTTCTGATGAACGCCCCGAGTATCATGTACCGCAACTACGCCAGCATGGGCATGCTCATGATCATCATCGTTGCCATTGCTGCGGTAGGGGTATTGTACCGGGATATCCAATACAAATCTGCCCAATGGACCTATGCCCTGCCCATCAAGGACAAGCATTTTTTCCTCGGGCGATTTTTGGCTGCCTATCTGTATTTGATCATCATCAGCACCGGAATGGTGGTCGGACATATCCTATTGCCCTATTCCGGGATTGGGGAAGCCGAGAATTTTGGCCCCACTCCATGGGGACAATTGGTCCACGGTTGGCTCATCTTTACCGTGCCCAACCTCCTTGTGTATGTCGGACTGGTCTTTTTCGCCATCATTTTCACCCGGCGAAGGGCTACGGGCTACCTCGCTGTATTTGGCCTGGTCATTGCCTTTATGATCATGCAGGCATCTTACGACACCGGCGGCGGGGACAATGTCTTTGCCTATATTCTTGCGGATCCAGGCGGGTACCTGGCCGCCCAACACTATACCGATCTCCAATCTCCCCTGGAAAAGAACACCGATTACTTCCATCTTTCTAGCTTTTTGCTTCACAACCGGCTCGTTTGGTTCGGCATTTCCCTACTGCTGACCCTGGCGGCATACTTCAAGTTCTCTTTTAAGTATTTCATCCAGGCGGGGAGGGGCAAATCCAAAAAGGATAATTCCCCCCGGACAGATGAGCCCGTCATTCGGGTAGAACTTCCTTCCGTCAAGCGGTATTTCCGGACCTCCGATCACCTGAAAAAATTATGGTCACTGTCCAAACTTGAATTTTTCAACATTGTCCGTCCCACCTCCTTTAAAATTATCCTTGGCATCATCTTTCTGATGGTCTTTTTGCAGAACGTCACCTGGAATGCGGCCTACTACATCGGGAAGGAGGTGCCCATCACCAGCAACATGACCTTCTTCCGGCTTCAGTGGGGAATTTTTGTCAATATGCTGATCATGATCTGGGCCGGGGAATTGTTCTTCAAGGACAGGACCACCAATATTTGGCAGGTGGCCGACTCCTTGCCGGTGCCGGTTTGGGTGACCCAACTTTCCCGATTTGTGGCCATCATTGGGTTGTCCTTTGTCTTGAGTCTCAGTTTTGTGGCCATTTCCATCTTCACGCAAATTCTACTTGGAGGGGCTGCTTACATCGATCCAGGCCGGTTTGCGGAAGATTTACTGCTCCACCGGTGGGCCTTCCTGACCTTTGTACTGTATGCGGCCTTGGTATTTTTTGTAGCCTCTCTCACCAGCAAAAGAGTTCTCACCCACCTCATCAGCGTTGGGTTCTTCTTGTTCCTGATCATTTCGTTTGACATGGGCATCGTGGAAGATTTGCGGATTGGGTTTGGATTGATTCCGGGGGTGGAGGATTATTCTGAGACCAGCGGCTATGGGATTTTCCAACAATCGGCCAACTGGTTCTTTTTCCTATGGACTTCCCTTGCCATCAGCATGATCATGATCGGTATTTGGTTGTGGAAGCGGGGGGCGGACAAAAAATGGTTCAATCGACTCTCGCTAAGAAACAGACAGCTCAGTCATGTCTCTAAATTCGCCATGTTGTCCTGTTTTGCCGTCTTCCTTTTTCTGATGTCTTTCATAGGGAAAAGCGTGTATGACAGTGGAAACTTCACCCCCAAGGCAGAGGAAGAATTCTTAAGCGCCGAATACGAAAAGAAGTACAAATACCTGGAAACTCGGTCCCATCCCAGATATGCGGCGGTCAACCTCGAGCTGGATTTGTTCCCCTCACAAAGAAGAGCCGAATACAAGGGAGCGGTTACCTTGGCCAACGATGCCTATACCGATACCCTGATGCTGAATTGGCAAGATTTTATAACCGTAAACAGTCTCCGATTGGACGGTGAAGAATTGAAGAAAGTAAAGGAAGACCCGGAACATAACCTGACTGCCTTTCTCATTCCTCCCCAATACCGCTCCGATAGCCTGCTCAACCTATCCGTGGAGGCTGTGAAGCAGTATGAAGGATTCACCCAAAGTGATTTTCAAGCCGACCTGACCTATGTCGGGAGTTTTGGAAGCGTTCATGACTTTTTACCTTTCATCGGATACCAGGGTGACAACGAACTGACCGAGAACAGAAAAAGGGCCGCGCACGGATTGCCCAAGCTAAATTCCAGAATGGCTCCTGTCGATGACCCGCAAGGCCTCCGTCAAAATGTTTTCTCGACGGATGCGGGAAGGGTGACAGGCCGAATCGTCATTGGCACCGAAGAAGGGCAGCTACCCTTTGCGGGCGGTCAATTGATCAAGTTGGAATCCCGCTCGAACCGGCTGGTCGCGCATTACCAGATTGGGGAACCAGGTGCTTTCAACTGGCACTTCGGCTCCTCCGAATATGAAAAAATGGAATCTCAGGCCCATGGCATTCGTTATCGCATTCTCCACAAGCCCTTCCATACTTTCAACCTCATGCTGTACGACGACGCCCTCCAAAAAGGCATTGCCTTCTTGCAGTCGCAGTTTGGCCCTGGAGCAGTAATGGATCAACTGCAATTGGTCGAAATTCACCGGTGGCAGGACCCGATCTATGCCTTTGCCAATACCATTGCGATTTCCGAGAAAGAGGGTTGGGTGGCAGAAACGGATGGGTTGAAGGAAAAGGCCTATATCTACCAAACGGTCGGGAGCGGATTGGCCCAACTTTGGATTCAACAGCACCTCCAGGTGGCCAATGTTCAGGGGGCCGACATGCTGACCAAGGCCCTGCCGGAAGCCATGGGATTACAATTTGTGAAGGAAACCTTTGGCACAGAAGCGGTTGAACTGCTCATCCAAAAGAAGGTGGACAAGTATGCCAAAGACCGGAACAATGAACCCAATACCGAACCTGCCCTCTTGTATGCCGACGGCACCGGATACCTGGAGGAAAACAGGGGAGCAGTGGTGTTGTATGAAGCAATAGAAGAAATGGGGCGGGAGCAATTCGGTCGGACCTTTACTGCATGGGCAGCAAAAGAGCGGGATTACAGCACCTTCAAAGGCTTATTGACCGCGCTGAAAGGAGATTTGAGCGCGGAGATGGTTGAAAAATTTACGGTAATAAATTGACCGCCCGGCTTGTGAAGGCGCCTTTCGAAACGCCTAAGCCCCTGCTGTAGACTAAAACCGCCTGTCACCGGGCGGTTTTAGTCCTTAAAGGAGCCCGCGAACCATCAACTCACCAATTCTTCCACTGCCGTGATCGCCGACGTCGCCGCTGCATCCACGCCGCCCCAATTCTGGCCATTGGTATAGGCTTCCCCGGCGAAGTAAACCTTGTCCCCTACAGACTCTCCCAGGACCCTTACCCGGCGCCAATTTTCGTGGTCATACAGGTAGGCCCCATTGATATACGGCTCGGCATTCCAATCCTGGGTGGTATGCCGTACATACTTGGCGGAGGCCTGCCCATTGTAGATTTGGTCCAACTCCGTCAGCATATAGTTCAACTGGTCGGTCCCGCTCAACTGTTGGTAGGGATGGGACCCGACGCCCACAGTAAATAGTCCCAGGATATGCTGGCTGGTATTTTGGCCGTAGGAAGCGTCGTAGTAGAGCTTCTGACCTGCCGTTTCGGGAGAGATGTCAAAAGCAGTGAAGGCGGGGTAAAAGGACTCGGAAAATTCAATGAAGGCCTTGAAGCCATCCCAGACCGTGGCCTCGTCAATGGCCTCCTGTTTGTGGGTAGGCAGTGCGGGGGAAAAGCTGATGGCGCCGTTTTGGAGAATCTTGAGGGGAACCGTGACGATGACCTTGTCCGCAGAGAGCTGCCGGTCAGGCGTGGTGACCAACACCTGGTCCCCCGAATAGTCAATGGATTCGACCGCTGAATTGTACTCAATCCGGGAGGCGATGGGCGGGAGAACATAGGTTTGGAAGAAATCGAGCCAACTGGAGTTGATGAACTTGGCATCGTCGGTGAATCCAACCTGGGCCACCGTGATCTGCTGGCCTTCAAACAGCCCGTAATCCACATCTGGGTTGTACTGGGTGGTTTCTACTGCTACCGCGGTCGATGCGTCGTTGACGATGTTGTCGAAAATGGTGCGGTCGGTATGCAGCCACTCCGCTCCCAGCGGGATCGGAAAGTCGGCAAAGGTCGTATTGGTTTTGGTGCGCCCGCCGAAGGTAGACGCAGCCTCCAATACCTGGACATCGATTCCCCTTTGGTGGAGGTGGTAGGCGGCCGTCAGGCCGGCAGGTCCCGCGCCGACCACAATGACTTTTCCTTTAAAACCGACCCGCTCTTTGCAGGAACTGAGGGCCGAGGCAAAAGGCAATCCGATGCCGGCGATGGCGCACATTTTGAGAAATTCCTTCCTGTTCATATTCAATTTGATCAATGGGCGGTACTGGATTCTCCGGGGCACGTTTGGTTGAAGCCCTGCGGGAGTCATCCGTCAAGTACGTAGATCTACGCCTGAACCCTAAAAATGGTCGGGGACGGAGGTGCGAGAATCCTGAAAAAGTGGAAAATCGGACCATTTGGGCAGGTTTAGAGGTTGGACTCGGTTCGGTGGGACTTTCGAAATGCAGACGGAGTTTGGCCTGTAAATTTTTTGAAAACAGCGTTGAAAGTGGACTTGGAACTGAACCCGGAATCCATTGCGATGCCCAGAATGGAATACTTCTGAAAGTTGGCGTCGAGCAGTTTCGCCTTGACAGCTTCCACTCGATAATGGTTCACAAAATGGAAGAAGGTCTTTTGTTCTTTGTCCTTGATGATCTGAGAAAGATACCCCCCGCTGATGTCAAGTCGGCCGGCCAGGCTTTCGAGCGTGAGTTCAACATCCTCAAACAGGCGGTCTTCCTCCATCATCGACTTCAGCATTTTGAAATACCCATCTGTTTTGGAAGACAATTTGGATTCCGGGCCCTGACTTTCGTTTTCTTCCGGCTCAAAAGCCACAATTTCAAACCAGGCGTGGTGCAGAATCACAAAATAGCCCACCCCGAAGAGCAGCAGTACGAGCCCGATCGTCACAAAGCCAAATGAAAAGTCACTCCCTTCCCAATCCGCCACTGCGTACTGGACCATGCTCACCCCGGAAATCGCCGCGACCAAGGAAAAGACCACGAGGTAATTCCGGAGCCACGCCAGGCTTCTGCGATCCGCCGTGGAGTAGTTGGCGTACAGAAATTGCTGGTACTGGTTGATCTTCTTCCACGCGATGGGAAGCAGAATCACCCATAGAACCAAGCTCAGGAGCCAGCCCGCCAGGGTCAGGGATTCCGACGCCCACTCAATGGCACTTTCATCCGATAAGACCAGGGGAGCAAATTGACCTGCCAAATGCAGTACAATCTCCACGGCCATGGCAATGAAACCCGATTTTTCGATGGGGGACAGAGAATGTTCAGGGCGAATGAGGTAAACGATGAAATAGAAGATACCAGCGGGTATGGCAGAGCGGATATAAATGGGAATCCAATCGATCCAGGCGGGGACCGCCTCATATCCTCCCCACCAATAGACAGCTTCGTATCCCAGAATGATGACCATCGCCAGGAGGGAGAGGGAGAGGTAACGGTTGGCCTTCGTTTTGAACCTTCTCCCAAACAGAAGAATCAACACCAACAACAAGCCGTGCAAGCTCGTCATCAGGAGGATGGCGGCCCAGAATATGCTTTCGAAACAATCGCTACATTCCATCGGGGAAGCAATTTAAAAGATATTCGAATATCTGGACGCCTCTGAAATGGAAATGAGAGGGAGGTGGTTGGGAAAGGAGTTTGCCAATTGCTGAGCCGGTCCTACTGGTAATTCAATTGCCATGAAACCCCGAAGCGGTCCTCCACAAAGCCGAACCGCTGGCTGAACCCATAATTGTCCAGCGGCATCATCACCTGGCCGCCCTCGGACAGCCCCTTGAACAGGCGCTCCAACTCTTCCGTCGAGGTACAATCGACGAAAACCGAGACGCCGGGGGTAAAGTCCCAGGCGTGCTGGACAAAGCTGTCGCTGCATTTGAAGTCCATGCCATTCAGCCGAAAAGACGCCACCAGGATCGTGCCCGGTTTGGCGGGCCCCCCTTCTCCGTATCGCTTGACGTCAACGACTTCGGAATTGTCGAACAGACCCACATAGAAGTTCATGGCCTCTTCGGCATTGTTCTCCTGGAAAGTCAGAAAGGTCGAGAGTTGGTTGCCGGTGGCTTTTTGGCGGGTGGATTTCGAGCCGGAACAGCCGGCGAGGACCACCGCCAGGATCAGAATTGCCAGTACCTGTTTCATACGTACGCGATTACCTTTATTGAGCATATAAGATAATGGGTTTTACCGTTCGGGTCAATGGGGGAGAAGGCGTGGAGAAATGCGAAAGAGGTCCGCGGCAACGGACCTCTTTCCAAAATGATGTCGCTGCCAGGCAGCAATTACCGCAATCCGCCGCCTTTGACGGGCGGGGCATTCACGCCTTTCAGCGCGCGCTCCAGCGCGGGAATATCAGAGTCCAAAATCTCCGTCAATTCTTTGTTCAAGGCTTCGAGTTGCTGCTGGGCGATGGCCAAACTCTGTTTGTGGGTCGGAGTGGGGCCGTAGGAACTGTTCTTGGTGCCCATGCTGGCCACCGACACCCGGTCCCCAATGGTCGACAGGGACTTTTCCCCGACTTCGCCGCGGCGGGGATCGCCGCGGAGTTGCTTGCCCATGACCTGAAGCCGTCGGTTCAGGTCGTGCAACTGCTTGTCCAGGTCACCCGGCGCGCTTTGGCTGCGTTGCAGTGACAGGGCCATCAGTTGCACCTTTTCCTTGGTGGCTTCCACCACCATATTGGTGGCGCTCAGGTCCAGGTTGATCGCTTCCAATTCCCGCCAGAAGGCGGACGTGGCATCGGGAGTACTTCCCTTCAAAGCGCCCCGACTCATCCGGACCACCTCGAACGACTGGGGAGCGCCCAGTTCGGTGCTGACGCCGTCGACCCATTTGACCAGGGTAGCGGAATAGGTGCCGGGAGCGGCGTAGAAGCCTTGGGGGCCATTGTCGGGATTGTCGGGGAGCTTGGTGGAGCGGACGGGATCGGTGGCAGGATAGCGCAAGTCCCACGCGATCCGGTGCAGGCCCTGCTTGGCCGGAGCCGAAATCCGACGGACCACCTTGCCACTCTTGTCCTTGATCACCAGGAAAACGGCCGGTGCTTGTTCCAGGGCTTCTTTTTCCAGCGCCTCCCATCCCGGAAACTCAATGTCTTTGTCCTTCATTTTTTTCTCTGCCTCTTTCCGTTGTTCGCTCAGGGAAGGATAGTCCTGCGACAGATGATAGGTGATGACCGCACCAAAATCAGGGTTGGGCGCCACAAAATGGGAGGCACCCTGGGAACCTTTGCCGCTGAAGCCCAGAACAGGACGGGGGATATACCAGAGGGCATCTTTGATCGGGAACAAATGGCCCTCCGCATTCAGATTTTCTTCGGTCACTTCGCGCAGCGGGCTATAATCGTCCAGCACGTAGAATCCGCGGCCAAAGGAGGCGCCCACGAGGTCATTCTCCCGCTTCTGGATGGCCAGGTCCCGGAAAGAAATGGTGGGCAGTCCGTCTTTCAACTCATGCCATGTGCTTCCGCCGTTGAGGGAAGTATAAATCCCGAACTCAGTGGCCAAAAACATCAGCTCTTTTTTCTGGTGGTCCTGAACCATGCGCCAGACCAGGGTAGTTTCGGGCAGGTTCGTGGTCATTTTTTTCCAACTCTTCCCCTTGTCGTCGCTCTTGTAAAAGTACGGTTGGTAGTCGCCGAACTTGTGGTTGTCGAGGCAGACGTAAACGGTATTGGCGTCGTAGAGATCGGCTTTGATGTCGTTGACAAAGGCCGTCTCAGGGGCGCCCAGTTCGGAAACCGGAACTTTGCGCCAGGAGCCACCGTCGTCTTCGGTGATCTGGAGGAGGCCATCGTCCGTGCCCACGTACACCAGCCCTTGTTGCTGGGGGGATTCGGAGACGGAGGTGATGGTGCTATAATTGGACATGGCGTAAATGTCCCAGGCATTGTCCCAGCTCTGCTTTTTCCCCATGATCGGCTGCTCAATGCGTTCGAGGTCTTGGGTGAGGTCGGGGGAAATGGCCGTCCAGCTATCGCCGCGGTTGGTGGATTTCCAGAGGCGTTGGGAGGCGAAATAGAGGGTTTGGGTATTGTGGGGGCTCACCAAAATGGGGGCGTCCCAATTGAAGCGTTCGACGGGATCGTTGGCGCCGGGTTGGGGTTTGATGTAAACGATCTCGCCGGTGGTGCGGTCGATCCGGGTCAGGTTCCCCTGCTGCCATTCCGCGTACATGATGTCGGGATTGCCGGGCTCAGTGGCGGGCTGGTGGCCATCGCCATAGAGCACCACGTACCAATCGGCATTGCGGATGCCGTGGACATTGTCGGTGCGGGAGGGGCCACCCTGGGTATTATTGTCTTGGGTGCCGCCGTAGATGTTGTAGAAGGGCACAGCGTCGTCGACGGCCACTTTGTAGTACTGGGTCAAGGGGAGGTTGGCCATGAAGCGCCAGTTTTGTCCGAGGTCAAAAGATTCGTACAGGCCCCCATCGCAGCCCACGAGGAGGTAATCGGGATCGTCGGTCCGGAATGCCATCGCGTGGTTGTCGCTGTGCTTGTGCTTTTCCGGCATCCGGGTAAAGGTTTTTCCCCCATCCTCACTCACCTGCGCCCGCACATCCATTAGGTAGAGCCGGTCAAATTTATGGGGAGAGGCATAAAGTTCCTGGTAATAATGCGGTCCCGTAGCGCCGGAAACCGTGGCCGACATCATCTTCCAACTCAGGCCGTAGTCTTCGCTGCGGTAGACTTCGCCCGACCTCCGGTCGCGCTCAATGGCAGCGTACACGACATTGGGCTTTTGCGGACTCACCGCCAAGCCAATCTTGCCGAGGTTTCCCTCGGGAAGTCCTTTTTTCAGCTGCATCCAGGTTTTTCCGCCATCGGTACTCTTGTGCAGGCCAGTCCCGGGGCCCCCGCCCATGAAAGCAGCCACCGTCCGGTGGCGGTCCCAGGTTGCGGCGTAGACCACGTCGGGATTGGTGGGATCCAGCGCAATGTCCGTCACCCCGGTCCATTCATCGTTGCCCAGGGTCCTCGTCCAGGTCTTGCCACCATCCGCCGTCATGTAGAAGCCGCGTTCTCCGCCCGGAGTCCACAGCGGGCCCTGAACAGCCACCAATACGACCTCCGAATTCTCGGGGTGGACGATGATTTCCGAGATGTGCTCGGATTGCTTGAGGCCCATATTGGTCCAGGAATCGCCGCCGTCGAGGCTTTTGTAGATGCCATCGCCAAAGCTGATGTGGCGCCCGCCAACATTTTCGCCGGTGCCCACCCAGACCGTCGTCGGGTGGTTGGGATCGATGGTCACACAGCCCGTGCTGTACACTTTCTGGTCGTCAAAGACCGGGTCCCAGGTGATCCCACTGTTTTGGGTGCGCCACACCCCGCCCGAACCCACAGCAATGAACCAGACATTGTCGTTTTGGGGATGGATGGCGACATCGGCGATCCGTCCGGACATGAAAGCCGGCCCCAGACTCCTGAATTTCAGGTTCTTGAAGGTCGAATCGGAGATGGTCTTGTTTTGACCTTGCAGGAAACCGGTCAGGAAAACCAACAAAAAGAGAGGGAGTATACGCTTTAGCATGGGTAAGATGGTTTCAATTACACCATAAGAATAGTTAAAAAATCGGGGATTTGCTCAATGAAAAGGCCGATTTGACCTTCTCTGTCCCGTTACCAACACACTGCAAATGAACGTAGGCGAACTCTCCTTCATTTCTTAACTTGCCCGCTACCACCAACGAACCCGACCCATCCAATGAAACGTCACTTGTTCTGGTACCTGATCTGGATCGCCTGCCTGACATCCTGTTCTCCGACCACAGATCAAGCTGCCCCTGAATTGAATCCTTCCCTGCCAGCCGCGATCGACTCCATGCTGGTCGCCGAAGACTTCAGCGGCGTGGTCCTGATCGCCAGGGATACCACTGTTTTGTTGCAGAGGAGCATGGGATTCAGCGATTTGGAAGCAAAAGAGGAAATGCGACCGGACGAAAAATTTGTGGTGGGGTCCATCAGCAAGCAATTGACCGCCGCGCTGGTATTGAGGGAGTACGAGAAAGGGAAAATGAAACTGACCGATTCCCTGGGGACCTATTTGGAAGGGATGAGCTACGGCATGGGGAATCAAATAACCGTCCATCACCTGTTGGCCCATACCCACGGCATTGTCGAGCTGGATCAGCCCTTGGCCTTTGAACCTGGCGCTCAATTCGCCTATTCTCAGTTGGGATACGATCTATTGGCCCGGGTCTTGGAAAAAGTGACCGGAAAATCATTCCGCGACCTGTCCACCGAACTCTTTCGGGACCTGGAAATGAACGCCATTTACCATCCCGATGATCCCCAAATGGGAACTCTGGCCTTGGGTTACGAGGAATCAGAATCCGGTGAACTCTCTCCCGCCAGCAACAGCCTCCGCAATTATCCCGCCGCCGGGAGCTTTGTTTCCACTGCCCAAGACCTCCTCACCTGGACCCACGCGCTCCATTCCGGCGAGGTGCTGCAAGACTCGACCTTGACCCTGATGAAGTCCAAAAAGGCGACCCGAATCCATCCGATTTTCGGAGAATTGGACTACGGCTACGGATTGTTGTACGAGCGGGGAGAAGAGAACATCCAGATTGGGGCGCTGGGCTATGCCCCGGGCTTTGTTTCCGCCTGCTATTATTATCCTGCTTCCCACATGACCCTCGTCGTCCTGTCCAATGTCGCTCAGAACCTGGACGATTTCCGGGAGACCTTTCGCGTGCATACGGAAGCGATGGAGTTGGTGAAGCAGGGTGGGACGATTGCTCCGTAGTTCGTTTTCCCCTCCTTCATTTTCTCGATCCTCACCCCTCGATCCCCATCCGAACCTTCAAGTCATCCGGAAAAGTCTCCGGTTTCCGCAGGTCGATGTGCTTGATGAAGTAGATATAGTACCCCAACGAAAAAACGGCCAGGGCGGAGGTGATGTGCCACATGAAGTGGGTGCCTTGGGGAAGTGTTTCCGGGAGCGGATTGGTGAGGTCAATGGTGCGGAAAGTGAGGGCGCCGAGCAGGAAGAGCAGGGTAAACAGAACGTATTGGAACTTGTACCAACGGGTCCGAAGGAGGATGAAAAGGAGCGGGAGAATGAAGGAAGCGCCGATCATGAAATAGCCAACGTTGGGGGCGATGTTCCGGGGGGCACCGACCTGGATCAGCAGGAAAATGATACCGATGGCCCCCGCATAAAATCCGATGACGGTGGGGAAGGCGAAGTACCATTTTCGGAGGAGCTTGGTCCAGAGGTAGGTGGAGATGGTGATGACCATCAAGGACGCCGGGAGCCAGTCGAGGAGCAGCAGGAGCGGATCGGTGCGAAAGGCGTGGAACAAGGTGGAACCGAGGCCATTGAGGAACAGGAAGGGGAGAATGGCGACGATGATCAGGTTGTCGCGGTACTCTCCGCGGAGCCGCCAGATCCAGTAGATGATGGGGACGAAGAAAAAGAGGGAGGACCAGGCGTTCCACGGCTCTTTGATGGTGGCGCCGTGGATGAATTCATAGTAGATGGGGCCGCCATCAGCAATTTCGGCGGCGCGGGCAGCGATTTCCAGACTGTCGATCAACCTTTGTTGAACGTGAGATTGAGGGATAAGTTGAGCCCGAAGGTAGTTTTTTTCGGGGAAATGTATCCACCCATTCATCCATTTCCCAGAACTTCCTCCGTCACCCTGACCCCGTCGATTTCCCCCAGCCAGTCCACCCCCAAATCCGAAGGACTCAGGACCCCGGCGGGCGCCTGCCCGCCGCGAACCAGCTCTGCGATCTGCCCCAGACATTCCATGGTAAACACATAAGCCTCCGGCCCTTCCACCGTGACCTGGGCAGCTTGCCCCGCGGCATTGTGCACCTTCGCCCGAACGAAGGTGCTGCCCCTGGCCAATTGCTTGGCACTCGGCCCCACGGGCAACAGCTTGAGCAAGCGCTTCAACATCAGGTTCCGCAGCCACAACAATTTCCCCTGCATCATCCGCACCGCAAATCCCGGAAAGACGGAGTACGTCTCGATAGTGGGGATTCCGGTGGAATGAAAGGCCGTGAACAGGTCGGCCCGCCAGGGATTGTAGACCGCCGTTTGCGCCTTCCCCTTGATGGTCAGGGGCATTTCGGATTGGGCGGGGGCCGCTTCGATATAGGCTCCTTCTTTCAGCTGAACGCCCGGTTGGTGGATGTCCTGCAATACCGTCCGCAAGGTGCCCCGCGACGCGCCCCCATCGGTGGCGTACGCGATGGTCAGATGGGTTGCATGCTCAACCATCGCCGCCGCCCGCTTCGCGGCAATGTCCGTGGGCGCCACCCCAAAACCCGCTGCCGGGACAATGGTAATGCCTTTTTCCTGTGCTTGTTCCTGAAAAGCAAAGGCCGCTTTGACCTCGGGCACTTCCCCGGCAATGTCCAAATAATGGGTTCCCGTTTCCAGACAGGCCTCGATCAGCTGGGCCTGGGTATGCACGAATGGCCCCGCCAGATTGACCAGCACCGAGATTCCTTCGAGGTGATCGGCGGCCTCGTCCACCGGGAATATCCGCGCCGTACAGCCCAATTCCTGGGCCATTTCCGTGACATCTTCTCCGCGCCCGGCGAGGACCGGGGAGATATTGCGCGCGAGCAGGTGCTTCGCGAAGAGGCGGCCGGTATAGCCGGTCGCGCCGTAGATCATGAGATTATCCTTCATGTTCGACCAATCGTTTGAGTTCGAGGTTGTGTTGGATGAAAGCCGCCTCCATCTTCTGGAGGAGCTTTTTGGGGATGAATGCAGAAAACAGGCCGGTGAAATACTCGCCGTGGTACAGGGTCGTGCTGTGCGCATCCACCGGCTCCAGCCGGTAATAGTGCTTCCCCGCCAGGAGAAATTTGGCGCCCTGGAATCCCTGCCAGACCAATTCTTGTTCTGGTTGGACGGAGAGGAGGGTGGGAAAATAGGACTGGCCCAAGGGCACGATGAACGTTTCGATCCGGTTGCCGTTCTTGAGCTCTCCGACCAGGCGCCCGACGAGGGGATTCCAGTCCGGATAGCGTTCCACGTCGGTGAGGTGGTGCCAGACGCGTCCGATCGGCTTGTCAATGACAAGCGAGGTATGGTACGATTTCATAAGTAGGGGATCTGCTAGTTGCTACTGAGGCGAAACTCCTTGGGCGCCATGCCGGTCTTCTTGCGGAAGAGCCGGCTGAGGTACTGGGGATATTCGAATCCGAGGTCGTAGGCAATCTCAGAAATGGAGGCATCCGAGGCCAGGAGGCGGTTTTTGGCCAGTTCGATCAACTGGTAATGGATATGTTCCAGGGCCGTTTTTCCTGTCAACGACTTGAGCAGGTCGCTGAGGTATTTCGGCGAAAGGTTCAGTTGGGAGGCAAAGTACTCGACGGTGGGGAGGCCTTTTTCCCGGACCGGCGCTTGAAAATACTGCTTTAATTCCCGCTCAAACCGGTTCAAAAGGTCTGGATTGGCGTCGTGGCGGACCACAAATTGCCGGGTATAGTACCGCTGCGCGTAGGTCAGCATCAATTCGATGTTGGAGAGGACCACCTGCCGGTGGTGCTGGTCGATCGGAAGCTCCGATTCCGCGTGGATATTGGCGAAGATCTGGTGGATGGCGATTTCCTCCTGTTGGGAGAGGTGCAGGCCCTCGCTCACATCGTAGCCAAAGAAGCCGTAGCGATCCAATTGTTCGTGAAAAGCAGTGCCGATGCCGAGGTCTTTGTGAAAAAACAGCACCCAACCCCGGGCATCCGCGGTGATATTGGGATCGAAGGAAATGCGCTGGTTGGGGGCCGTGAATCCGAGGGTTCCCTCCTGAAAATCGTATTGGGTACGGCCGTATTTGATGAAAGAACCGAGGTTCTTCTTCAGGCCAATCGAGTAAAAGCCGTAGGTAAAGTCGCCGGGAAATTGGTCGCTCAGGACGGACAGGTCCTGCAAGCGGTGGATGCTGAAGAGGGGATGCCGGGGAGGGTCAACGCCGGCCGCCTGGTGGAGTTGATGGATCGTGGCAATATGGTGGACAGTACTCATGACAAGTTGTTTCTTCACTCCAGACAAAGGTCCCAAGGAAAACTTTCCCAAATGTATACATAAGGCCGGAACTTGGATACAGATGTCCGTTGGGGTGAGGGAGAATGAGCGGGGAAATGAAAATGGTTCTTTTTTGCCCGAGAACCCCCTGCTCTGTTCATTTACCTACTGCTTCCCGCCGCTCCAAAAAGGACTCCCACATCTGCAAAAACTTCTCCGAAGCCCGCAATACCGGTTCCAAATCCACCCCTTCCTTTTCCAACCACCGCCAGTGCGACGCCAGCAAGCCCGGATGCGGCATGCCTTCCAGTTCCACCGCCTCGTATTCCTGTCCCGCCTCCACCTCAAAGCAGCCCTCCTCGCCGTACCGCGGTCGGTGGTGGTCCAGCCAGCCATTGAAATCCGTCTGGAACCCAATGGCAAAATCGACCTTCCCGGATTCGGTAAGCTGCCGGAACGAGGACCCGGACAACAGATTTTCCGCCACTTCGCCCTCCACATACTCCTTCAGCACCTCGTAGGTGAAGCGGTAGGTATCGATGGAGCCCTCGCAGTACTCCTCCAGGGCATCGATGCGCGCCTGGTACGTAGGAGTGGGGTCATGGGGGAGGTTGGAGACGCCGCTGATGGGCAGGGAGACCATCCCGCCCAGGCGGTAAATGCGCAGGATGTCCTCCGGTGCGATGCCCCGAGCGTGGTTTTGCACCGGCTTGAACATGTCGTGCGTCACCAGCGGCGGAATCCCCTCCGCCTCCATGTACGCGAGCGCGTCCGCGCGGGAAGCATCCGACATGTGTGTGAGGTCGATCATGATGCCCGCATCGGCCAGCCACTGAATCGCCTGCCTGCCCTTTTCGGTCAGGCCCTGCTCCTTGCGCTTCGGCGCAAAAACGCCTTTCAGCGCCGCCCGGTAATTGATGACGCGCGTCGACAAGTCCGGCAGCACCGCCGCCGTCCCGAATTCGTCGTCGATCAAATGGATCAACGTCATGAACGCCACGCCCTGGTCCGCCCAAAACCGGGCGTCCTCCGGCCCGTCGAGCAGGCGCTTGGCCCCCTCGATAGAATGGAGGATGATCGTTTTGTCCGTGGTATGCACCAGTTCCCGCACCTCCTGGGGCGAACGCGCCACCGCAAAGCGGTCGGCATGGGCCTCCACGAAATCATTGACAAAGGCCAATTGGGCCAGGATCCGCTTGCGCGCACTCCGTTTGGACACCAGCACCTCCGGCACAATCGCCCCGTGGACGATGATCCGCGCCCCTTCATTCTGCTCAATGAAGTTCGCGTAGTTCACATTGGTCAGCAGGTGCTTGTGGCTGAGTTTCGGCGGATGGCTCTCATCGATGTACTCCAGCCCCTGCCCGAAGAATCCGTAGGCCATGTGCATCGTGGGATGGGTTTGGAGGTCCATGTACTCCCGGATCGGCTGGCCGGAGAGGGGAGCGGCGAAGCCAAGCAAGAACAGCAGGAAGGTCCATCGGGGGAATGAAGTCATGGGGGATCGTTTGGCCGAAGTTCAGACTTTTTGGGGAAGGGGGCAAAGGTTGGTGGGGCTTCTTTTTAAAGGATATTTCTTTCTCTGAACATTTCACTGCGAAATGAACGGTGTTGGAATGCTTGATCTAATTTGGGGGCTGAAAAACTGAATGCGACCTGGATAAATTTTCCCATTAAGGAGATTTTCTTAATCACCAGTAAGGGGGCAAACTGAGTAATCTTTAATCAGGAAATCAGAATTTATTCAAGGATAAATCACAATGCCCCTCTTGCAGAAGAGAAATTGAGGAAAATAGATTCATTTCTATTTGGATTAGGACCCCCATCTTGCTTCCAAATACTGAGAATCAATCGATTTTTTCGTATTCAGCTACAACTGCCACGACTTGGACAGCAATATTTATAGGATAAGAGGCGGAGGGATTTCTAAAGCCCAGGTACCAAGTTCCAGAGTTGCAATGGCTTACTTCAACAACGCCAGATGTGAAATTCTCTCTTGAAGGATTTCGTTTGTAGGTATAACCATCATGGTTCTCAAAATCAACGGCGTTCCATGAGTCTAAGACAAATACATCACAATATGCTTCACCTGGAGGTTGAGAAAGCATTGAAAGGATATTTCCAGTAACACCTGAAGCATCAACTATTCGGGTCAACTCGGCTGCGAGCTCAAAAGAGTTTGCGACTCTGTCTAAGTCAGCTTCATTTTGATAGGCGCTAAACTCATAATACCACTTAATCGTATTGGGTGGGAGCTTGACCGGTAGAAGTATTCTGGATTTTCCCAGACCAAACGTATTTCTAAATCCTCCATTCAGTACGTATTTCTGAGTACCGCAAATCGTTGGTGATGTATACTTAATTGAGTAATGGACATTGGATCCGTCTTCTGTCCATTCTTCGCAAGGCTGAAGTAATTCTCCCCTATTATACCTGCATTCCTGCTGTTTTAGGCCATTCTTGTAGTACCATGTGGCAGTACCATGAACGATGTCTGGGTCCGCAGCAATAAGTTTTCCTTCCCATTGTAGCTCTCCTGATTTATAATAATCTCGTACCCAGCCTTTCGGAGATCCATTTTCGTAGTTGATATGTCTTTTGAACTCGATATATCTTGGATCATCAGTTAATTCCCAGTCCCTGTCATAGGTCAGTTCCCATTCCCCGTCTCTTTTTCCATTGCATACTAGATTATGTTGGGTAAGATGAAGCGTAAAGGCTTGATCGCTTTCAGGTGAGATTTTGTGGAAGTCCCTGATAACATAATTATTACTCTTTGATTTGGTTGCGGCATTATCAGCATAGGCTATTTCAAATGCGTTTTGCTTATCAACAATCAAAGGCTGTTCCCCCGAAAAGTTTGAGTTACAACCGTCAATGGTTGCATGGTAATAATAAGTCTTTCCCTCCCGTATTCGGTTTAGAACAGTAGCTGTTTCTTCCGGCTCAATTTTATACCAACCAGCCGTTTTCCAGCACCTGCAGAATGAGTCATAGTATCCAATTGCAACTCTAACAGCTCGGTGGCCGTCATTGAAAAACTTTAGTTGTCCATAACCCGAATTACAAGTTACTAGAAGTACAAAAACGAGAAGGGATTGCCTGTAAAGATTTGCCGATGCAGCCTTACTGAGGTAATAATATAAAGTAGCCATGGGGTGAAATTCTGTAATTTCGCGTCTCGTTGCAAGGGGAAATGTTAAAATAATGCGCTTGGAGTTGGGGGAGGATCTTCCGGAGGGAGGAGATTAAGATTAATAATAGCTAGTGAAGATTACTAGTCCCAAAAAGAATGAATTGAAGATAGGAGAGAGTAAAAAAAGAGAAATAGGAAACAGACTTTAGATTTAGAGATGTTTCACTCCTCCAACAACCCAGCCTCCCTCAATTTCGCCATCAAGCTCGACAAGCGACGATAATCTTTTTTCACTTGCCCCAGCCCGTACTGAAATTCGTCCACTCCCCCCAACATTTCGGCTGAGTCCTTCAACTGAACCAGAATTTTAACCGCCTCGGTATAAAACTTTGGCTTCCGGAGATCGATGAGCCGCTGCACCTCTTCCCACAACTCATCTTTGCGCTGCGCCACAGCTTCCAGTTGTTGTCGCCGCGCATCTTCCCGGGCGCGTTTTTCCTCCATTTCTCTCTGTCGACGGGCAGTTTCCGCTTGGGTCTTCAATTGATGCACCGTTCTTTGGGCAGGACTGAATTGGTCGATTGTAGGACCCGAAAGTGCCTGGAGACGCCTTTGGAATTGTAGGGCGAGTCCAGGGGTAGATTCGGCGAGGCCAACCAGAAATTCCATCCGTTCGTCTTCTGGCATCATTCGGATGGCTTCTTCCGCGTTCAAGAACTGTTCGGGAGGTAGAGGCTGACTGGCCTCAGCCGCCACTTCCACCAGATCATCCCCGAGACTGAAAAACGCAATCAAATGAGAATGGGCATCGTCCAGCTCCCCCATACCGTGAGGTACCGGAGGCTCCAGCACTTGATCCTTGAGATAGCCCTTTTGAACGCCCAACAACCAAACAAGGTAGAGCGCCCTGAAATCGCCCGCGAGGATATTTTCCCTCAGCTCCAGCAAGTTGGACAGAAGACCATTTCCCTCGATCCAATCACTTTCCATTTCGTCGAGTTCCGGGTAAAAATCGAGGAGGACATACACCCCCGATTTCTTCACTGAGATCAGGTCATCCAAAGAATACTGCCGGATTTGCTTGAGGTCGACTGCTGCCGCCGGAAAGCGAAACATCAAGCGCCGGCTCCCCCAGTTGGCCATGTACAGCATGGCATCAAAATAACGGGCGAGCACCTTGGCCTCATCCAGGGGAAAATCGCCGTAGTGGTATTCAAAAATGGCGAAGGTGGAAGAGGGATACGTTCGGCTGGAAATGGTCGCCACTTGTTCCTGTTCCTCTTGGGTCAAGGGACGATCAATGGCCTGGAATTCATAGTACTGGTATTCACTCACGCGTCTGGATTTGCCTCAAAATAGGCCAAAGCCGCCATCCCTGCCTCTTCTCTTTTCCACAAGCTCCTCACTCTCTCAACCATTTTCCCCCCAAACAAAAAAATCCCCGGAGCCAGCCGACTCCGGGGAATTACCGTGGATCACGTCCCACCTACATTCCAGCCGCGGCCTTACACGCCTGGAAAATATGCTCGCCGTCTTCGGCGGTATAGAGCTCGTCGAAAAGCGGATTCGTCTGGAAGAAGAAGGTCTGGTTGCCCTTCCGCACGGCGTAGTACACCTCAAAATCCGTCTCGCCTTCGATGCGTTCTTCAGCGAGGAAGCCATTGGGCGTGTCGTGAACGTAGCCCACGAGCTCAATTTCTTCGTCCTCAACCTCTTCTTTGTACTCCTCGATCAGCTCCTCCACCGTCTCTTCGTAGACCGAAATCATGATCCGAAAATGATCGTCGGCCGCATCGATGTACAGCTCCTCCATGTCCGAATCGTAATCAAAGGTCGCCGAGGCCGGGGCCATGATCGTGAACGGCATGTCGTACTGAGAGAGGTCGTGGGATTCCCAATTGTCCGGGAAGGACTGGGCCAGAATAAGGTTGCCTGAGAAAAGGAAAGTAAGGATCGCAATAAATGTAAGTTGTTTCATTTCAGTTAGATGTATTCATGGTGGAGGAATGTCGAACACCGTGGAGGTGACGAGGCCAAAAGTATTGAAAAAGGCCGGGGACACCGCACCCAGGAGCCGTATTTTAGGGGATGGTAGGGTTTCAGCAACAGATGGTCAGGTGGAAGGAAGAGGACGGGGGAGGAGCAGGGAAATGGGAAAATGACCAACGCCTCACCGAGGCGACCAGGGGCTAACAAAAAGTGCAATGTTAGTCGCTTTGCACTATTTTGGGCCGCAAGATGGGATGCCCGCATGAATGACCGCAACAAATGGTACCGAACCGCCCGGCCCTGGCTGCTGAAGCTCCTGCTCCTGGGCTGGCTCTTGGGCGGAGGGCTGGACCTGAGCGCCCAATTGGACGAAGGGGAGTTGTTGGCCGTGGTCGCGGAGCAGAACCGGGATACCGTCGAGGTCAACGCGCTGAATTTCCTCTACCGCCTGAACCGCAAAACCGACCCGGAAAAGGCCGTCGACTTCCTCGAAGAGGGATTGGCTTTGGCCGAAGAATTGGACTACCAGAAGGGTCTGGCCAATGTGTGGAGGAGCTTCGGCGACTACCACAATTCGAGGGGGGACGGAGAAAAGGCGCTGAAAGCCCTGGACACGAGCATGGTCCTGTTCGAACAATTGGGAGACGCGGAAGGCGTCGCGGCTTGCCACAACGGGCTGGGGAACCTGGCGATCCGCCAGGGAAACTACGACGTGGCCCTCGAGCATTATTTTTCCGAATCCCACTACTACGAAGACATCGGCGATGAACGCGGAATCGCCGTCGCCTACCAAAACATCGGCGGCGTCCACTACCGCCAGGGCCAATTCGAACAGGCCGAGGACTATATCCAGAAATCCCTGAAAATGAAGGAGGCCCTCGGCGATTCGGCCAGCCTGGTCCCCACCCTGAATGCCCTGAGCGTGGTCTTGTCCGCCAAGAAGGACTACCAGCGGGCCCTCGCCATCCAGTTCCGCACCCTCGCCCTGTCCCGCCGTTTCAGCGACCCCTTCCAAACCGCCAACCTCATCAACAACATCGGCGTCCAATACCATTACCTCAACCAACTCGACAGCGCCCAATTTTACTACCAGCAAGCCCTCGACATCTACAAAGGCATCGACGAGAAGCAGGAAATGAGCCTCCTTTACCTCAACCTGGGCGAATTGCAGACCCTTCAGGGAAATGGAGAAGCGGCCATTGTCTACTATGATTCGAGCCTGGCCATTTCCACCCGGATCGGCGGCAAGGAATTCGAGGCCCATGCCTACCGCGGCCTCTCCCTGGCCCATGAGGTCGAGGGAGAGTACCAGCAGGCCCTCGCATGGCTGGTGAAGCACCACGCCCTGTCCGACAGCTTGCGGGGGGAGCGGATGCAATCGACCATCAACGAGCTCGAAGAGAAGTACCAGGCGGAACAAAAGGACAAGGAAATCGCGGAATTGAAGAAGAAAGAAGCCGAAGCGACGGTGGCGGAGAATGAAAAGAAGGTCCTGTTGATTCTGATCGTGGCGGGGGCCGTGCTGTTGGTGCTGGGAATGCTGTTTTGGGTGACGCGGAATAGAGCCAAGGAAAAGCAACGGCGGATCGAATTGGAACAAAAGGCGCTGCGCTCCCAAATGAATCCGCATTTCATCTTCAACAGCCTGGGCGCGATCCAGTCCATGTACATGAGCGGCGAGACCGACCTCGCCAACAATTACCTCGGCGATTTCGGCAAGTTGATGCGCAAAATCCTCGACAACAGCGGCAAGGAAACGATCAGCATCCAGGAAGAATTGGAAATGCTGCGGCTGTACCTGACCCTGGAAAAGGAACGGAGCGGGGGCCGGATCGAATATGAATTCAAAGTGGACGAGCGCCTTGACCGCATGGGCACGCAGATTCCGCCCATGGTCATCCAGCCCTTCGTCGAGAATGCCATCTGGCACGGCATCCTGCCGAGCAAACGCAGCGGTACCATCGTCATTGAGCTGAAGCCGGGCGACGCGGAAGGCTACCTGACCTGTACCATTGAAGACAATGGCGTGGGGATCCGGACGAGCGCGGGAACACAAACCCACATCCCCAAAGGCATCGACATCACCGAGCAACGGCTCGGCCACAAGGTGCAGTTCACCCCGCTCAGCCCCGGAACCCGGGCCCTCTTACGCATCCCGATATGATCAAAGCCATCATCGTAGAAGACGAAAGCCGCGCGCGCCAGCTCCTGCGCGCCATGGTCGACCAGCACCTCAGCGGGCGCGTGACCGTGGTCGGCGAAGCCGACGACGTGACCAGCGGCCTCGCGGCCATCAAAAAACACAAGCCCGACCTCGTCTTCCTGGACATCCGCATGCCCGGCGGCACCGGCTTTGACCTGCTCGAGCAGGTCGGCCAGACCGATTTTGAAATCATCTTCGTTACCGCCTACGACGAATACGCCATCAAGGCCTTTCAACTCTCCGCTTTCGGCTACCTCCTCAAGCCCATCACCCCCTCCGACCTCCAGGAGGTCATTTCCCGCCTCGAAAACCAACTCCAACTCCTCAAAGGCGCTTCCAATAAACGCGTCAAAGTCCTGATCGAGAACTACGGCGACGACCGCAAGATCAAGAAGCTGATCATCAACCACATGAACGGCTTTGACGTCTCCCTCGTGGAAGACATCATCCGCCTCGAAGGTGACGGCAACTATACCAATTTCATCATCACCGAGGGCCGCAAGGTCATCACCAGCCGGACCCTGGGCGAGTACGAGGAGCTCCTGTTCGATTTGGGATTCTACCGCATCCACCAAAGCACCATCGTCAACCTGCGCCACGTCACTCGCTACCTCAAGGGGGCGGGCGGAAATGTCATCATGAGCGACGGCCAATCCTTCAAGGTCAGCCGCTACCGCAAAGCCGGCTTCCTCAAGTATTTCTGGGGGCAGTGACCAAAAAGCTCTCCCTCAACCTGAAATGCAAAGGGGAGGCCACCAGCACCGGCAGCCTCCCGTATCAATGGATGTCAGGGAATTTCGTTCACGCAATCGATTCCAAGACCGCAAAGCTGAAGTGCTCCATGGCCATCGTATAGGCATAGACCTCCTGCGCCTTGGCCCCCACCTTTTTCTTCTCCATCCCCGCCGTATACGCCAGGTCAACGCTGCTGCACCCCAATTCGTGGGCCCGCAGCACGCTGCGGTACAAAATCTGCTTGTACGCATTCACCTCCCGCACATGGTCATAGTCCAGCCCCACCAGCATGGCATTGTACACCCCGTCGTTGATGAAGCTGTACATCACCGCGACCGGGCGCTCAGGGTGCTCATTGAGGTAGAGACGGATGACGTCGTAGCGGTCGTCCTGGTGCATCAGTTCGAAGAGGGAAAAAGGAAGTTCGAAGACCGAGATTTCCTCCGCCCGGCGGTGGACATTGAGGTACATCTCATAGCAGGTCCTACGTTCGGCCAGGGTTTGCGGCTTGCCCGTTTCGACCCGGAACCGATCTGCAAGGCGGAGACATTCCTTGCGGAGATTGTAGCGGTACCGTTGTCCGATCCCCGCCAAATATTCGTCCTGCGTCTTCCAGGAAAGGTCCTCCACCGCATAGTTGTCCAGCAAGCGGTGTTCCACCAGTCCGATTTCCAGCATGAAATCGCGGAGCTGTTTCTTCTACGGTCCACTGAATTCCCGCAGCAGCAATTTCGAAGCCTTTTCCCGATCCGCCACCCGCTCCATCTCCCGTACCAGCAGGTGCATCGCCTCTTTCCAGGCCGGATGGCCATAATCCACCACCACCGATTCGCCCTTCGTAAAGAGCGTACCCGTCATGACTGCCCGGGAAGTGAGGAAATACGGATCTTCTGCCCGGAGCGGCTTCACCTTGCGCGAGACATCCGCCGGGGCGAGCATATCGTCCATGATCAGGGCCGACGTGAACAAGCTGATCAGGACCACTGAATCCCTTTCGTCCCTTACAATGAAGTAGTGGAACTGCCAGTTGTCTTCCGGCCGTTCATTGCCGGAGAAAATGGCTTCCAACGCTTGGAGATTGGCGTGGAGCAAACTGCCCTTTTGGGAAAAGTGGCCATTCCACAGATCGGAAGGAATGTCGGAGATGGTCGAATGGATTTCAACCCGCAGCGAGGGTGATGAAGCCTCCGTAGGAGTAGAAGTGGTCGTTTGAGGGAGTTCGATCTTGGGCAATGGAATCCGGAAATTGCGGGCCACTTCTTCCACACTGCTCCCTTCCTCCTGGAGCCCCAGGAGATATTCGCGGGCCATGGTCGTCAGCAATTGGTCGATCATCTCCTCCGTATGGTGGTAAGTCACCGCAAACCGTACCCCGCCCTTTTTCATCGGAACCGCCGGGAAGCCCGCACTGTTGACGTAGAATCCCTCCTGGATCAAGCGGGAAATGATGGTACTCGTGACCCGGGGCAGGCCGGAAGGAATGAAGAACAGCGGGCTGTCGTTTTCGCAGAGCTGGGGGAGTCCCAATTCACGGAGCCGCCGGTTGGTATAGTGGATGCGATCCAGCAATTGGGCCTGCCGGGCGGGAAGTTCGTCGGAGAGCATAAACTTCGTCGAGGCAATGGCGGCGCCGAGCATGGGAGGTTGGATGGGACCGGAAAAAATCAGCGTCCGGCCGCAGTTCATCACATCGCGTTTCATCGCTTCATTGGGAAAGACAATCGCTCCCCCGGCCGCGGCCACCGACTTGTTCAGAGAAGCCGCCAGGACCATCTTGGGATGGTGCGCCATTTGACTCCGCACGTATCCCGCGCCCTTTTTTCCCGTCCAGTTCATCCCGTGCGCATCATCAATGTACAGGTGCAATTGCTTGTACTTGTCGAGCAACGCTTCGATCTCTTTCAACGGCGCATAATCGCCGTGCATGGAATAGACCCCGTCCGCCATGTACCAGATGCGGCGGTGTTTGCCCCGGAGCGCTTTCACCTTGGTCTCCAGGTGATCCACTGAGTTGTGCGGGATATAGTGCGTGGGAATGCCCCGTCCTTTGAGCATGTCGACCGTCATTTGGACCGACGAATGCACCAGAAAATCCATGATGACCGCATCGCTTTCCTGCACGATGACCGGGAGCGTCGCCAGGTGCCCCAGCGTCGTACTCGCCGTCACAATCACCGGCTGTTCAAAGACCTGTTCCAGCAAGCCTTCCAGTTCATTGTAGAGGCCGAGGCTGACGTAGGAGCGGGAAGAGGAGAATTGGGTGCCAAAATTCCGGGTCGCCTCAAAGACCCCTTCCTGCAACTGGGGATGGAACTCCATTCCCAGGTAACTGCACGAACCAAAATTGAAGAGTTCCTGTCCGTTGAGACGGATGGTAGGGCACGTCAATTGGGTGTTTTCGGTTTGTTGTTGGAGCAATTTCTTTTTGATGCCCAGTTCGATAATCTGATTTATTTTCTCTAGCATGTGAAGTCAAAAGTTGAGTTAGATATTGAAAATGAAAGGATCAGGGAGCGATGCGGTGGTAAACAGTTGGGAGGTATTTTCGCAGCAATACCCCCATTCGCTCCTGCATATTCCCGATGACGACCTCCCGGCGGCGGCCCCGAATAGCCCGCATCAAGGCCTTGGCAAACTTGGCCGGTTCCATGGCCACATCGTAATCGTCCGGCAAGGCGCCCAGGCGTTTGCCTTCCCCATCCATCGCATTGAAGTCGATATTGGTTTTGACGCCCCCCGACAAGGCAAGCAACACCTCAATGTTTTGCTTGCGGTATTCCACCCGGATGGTGTCGAAAAAGGCATTCAACGCCGATTTCGAAGCCGAATAGCTCGACCGCTCACTCACCGCAATGCGGCCCAACACGCTGCTGATCGCCGTCACGTGTCCATGCCCCTGGGCCAGGAAGACCTCAAGCACGGCCTGGGTCAGGGCCACTGTCCCCATAAAATTGACGCGCATCACGTGTTCGTACATCTTGATCGCAGTGCTGGCGATGTGGCTGCGTTGTCCGATGCCCGCATTGTTGATCAGGAAATCGATCTGGCCCCATTTGGTCTGGGCCGTCCGGACCTTTTCCGGCATCGCTTCGGTCTCGCAGAGGTCCAGGGGAAGGACAAAAATTTTGTCCGGAAAGGCACATTTCTGGCGGACGGCCTCCAGGGTGGCCACCCTCCGGGCCGAGATGATCAGGCGGGCACCTGCCTCCGAGAAGGCCAGGGTCAGCGCTTCGCCAATGCCCGAGGAGGCACCCGTGACCCAGACGACTTTGTCGTGGAAGAATGGTTGAGACATGGCAGCGGGATTAGGAGGTGAGGGAGGTGGTTTCGGAAACGACGGCATCGGATTTGGGGCGGTACTCACCCTGCTGATAGAAGGAGAAATACCCCTCCGAAATATGCGTGGCACCGCGCTCTTCCAGCAACCGCTGGAGATGGGGCAGGCGGGGGAACGGCACCGTCGGCCACGTATGGTGCTCCGCGTGGTAGTTGAGGTTCCACCAGAACCAGCTCACGATGGCATTTGATTTCACCGATCGGGATCGGTGCAGCATGTGGCCCTTGCGGTCGCGGCCCTGGTGTTCGGCCACCGTGATGAAGGCATTGATCAGCCGCCCGATCACCAATCCGATGATCATGTACAGCCAGAGCCAGGGGTGGAGGGCCATGAGGTAAAAGGCCCCGGCCCAGCAGGCCGTCACAATCCAGGCGCCCCGCTGGAGCCGCTTTCTTTCCTTCGGGTCCGTCCATTCCGCCTGCAACTTGTCCCAGTATTTCACCGGCAAGAAGCTCAGGAGGAAGGTATGGACAGGAATCAACAGGCCGAGGAAGGCCCCGATGACCACAAAGAAGAACATGCGGAAGGGCATGTCGGGCAGATCAAAGCCCCGCTCGGGATCATTGTCCTTGTTGGTGAGGCGGTGGTGCTTGAAGTGGAAGGCCACGTGGAGGCCGGGCGAGTATCCAAAGATGATGCCCGTGATCCAGGAGACAACAAAATTGGCGTTTTGGTTGCGGAAGGCCGTGCCGTGGGAGCATTCGTGGAGGGGCGCATACAGCGACCAAATCATCCATCCCAATTCGAAGACACAAGCAGCCAATCCGTACCAGGGCAATTCAAAGCTGGCGAGGACAACTATCAGCCCGGCAAACAAGGCCAATTGGGTGACAATTCGGATCGTGGCTTCCTTGTTGGTCCGTTCCATGAGCGCACGGAGTTCCTCCCGGCTCAAGATTTTTTGAGCGTCAAATGTTTCTTTCATGATGTTCTTAGGACTTGTTTTTTAGCTGGTGGCCAAGGGCCGTTTCGATTTTTGGTGAAAGGGAAATGCGAACTTCTTCCGTTGATTGCGGAGCAATTGATTGTTGATTGAAGCGAGCATTGAAGAATCCCGGTTAGAAATAATTTGAATCGTTTTGATCTCGAATCCGGCCCGCCTTCTACTGATAAGGGTAGTGAGTAGGTCCGGACGTCACCATGACCCACCAGCTGAGAAAATCCCCTACGTGAAATGTGATTTTTTTTTCGGCTCCTTAATTATCGGCTTCAATGCCCCCAGGATGGCTCCTGGTGAGGGCGATCATAGATGGAGAGAATAAGGCAAAGTCTACCTCATTCAGAACCGTTCTCCACCCCCTCCAACCAATCCAATACCAAAGCCGAAACCCGCTCATGCCCCGTATCCAGCATCATATCGTGCGCGACGTTGGGCACCACCTGAAGCTCCGCCCCGTATTTTCGGGCCGTCCTCTCGGAATCCCTTACCGAGAAGAGCTGGTCTTGCTCCCCGGCGAGCACGAGCATGGGCGCTTCGGTATGGTGCCGGACCTTGATGCGGGGAACCAGGAGCTTCCAGTAGGCCTTGAAAGACTCGGCGCACAGTTGCGCCCGGAATTCTTCCAGCAGATCCTCGTCCAGGTCATCGCTGAAAAATGCCAGCCGCATATTGGGACGGAGCCCTCCCAGAATATCCTGTCGAAGCATACTGGGAACGAGGCCCTTGAATTTGAACAACCGGGTACTCGTTCCCAGGACGCCGTGGGGAGGAGCGGCGGCCATCAACACGACCTTGTGGGCCGGGCCGCGTTCCAGGTACTTCTGGATCACCATGCCGCCCATGGAATGGCCGATCAGCACCGGCAACTCGTCCAGCTCCTGAACGGCCCGCTCAAGGTCATCCACAAATTGGGAGAAGGGAATATGGTTGATGTTCGCGGTCGATCCCGGAGTCTCGTGCCCCGACAGATCAATGGCCCGACAAGGAAATCCCTGCGCCTCAAAGAAGGGAACAAAGTATTTCTTCCAACACCAACTGCCGTGGCAGGCGCCGTGGACAAACAACAATGTGGGTTTTGATTGCGACATGGGAATTGAGATCGGGTGATTGATGCTTAAAGGCCTTAATTTCTAGCGGTCCATGTCGGCTTGGGCGGGAGAGGGAGGAATAGAGGCAGAATGGGTTCGGATAAAATAAAGCATGGCGTCCCGGTAAAAGCTCTCGTCCTCGTGGGAGAGGTTTTGCCAGAGTTCCCCGTGTCGAAGATCATGGGAATACACGACCTGGACGTCCGTAAAGCCTGTTTCCCGAATGCTGTCCTCCAAAATCCGGGTATAGTTGTAGATATTCCGGTCGGCCATCAGCAACATCGGCGTGGCGATCTGATCGATATAGGTGGTGGGAGAGGCCGCGCGGAGTTGAGCTTCCCCCGACCCAAAGACCGCCTCGACGTGCAGCTCGGCCAATTCGGGGCGACTTCCATTGAGGAAGACAGAGTGGTACTGGGGAATGTCGTAGGCGCCCGAAATCGCCAGGACGCCCCGGAAAACCGATGGGCTCAGTTGGTGGGCGTGGAGATAACTGCTGTCCAGTGCGACCAGGGCGGCGAGGTGGGCCCCGGAGGAAAAGCCACCGATGAAGATCTGTTCCGCATCCCACCCGTATTCCCCGGCATGGTCATGCAGCCACTTCACCGCCGCCGCGATGTCCTGCACATGGGCCGGATGCTCCACCCCGGTATCCATCGTCGAATCCCGCCAGACCGCCGGACTCAGCCGGTGCCCCACGCTGGCGACCGCGATTCCCTCGGCGCCCATCCGCCCGGCAAAATCCATTTCCATGTGCCGGTTCACGTAGGACCAGGCTCCCCCGCCAATCCAGACCAGCAGCGGGCAGCCCTTAACCCCTTCCGGCACCACCAAATTGAGCATTTGGAGGCTATCGGCGGGCGCGTCCCCCGCGTCGACGTATGGAATATTCGAATGGGTTTGGAGGGGGAGCGGCGATTGTCCCCAGGCTGTGGCCGTGCCCAGCAAAGTGCCAAGGGCCAACCAGAAAATGCGGGTGAGCTGGTTCATGGGCGAAAGAATTGGAACAACAAGATCGCAGGAAAAAAGGACTTGGGAAAGCCGACGGCCAAATCCTTGCCTTGGCCAGCCTGGTAACAGCTGCTGAGGAGTGCTTGTCCTGGATTGTTGACCTTGGTCATGGATTGTTGTCTATTAAGGCTGGAACTTTGAAACAAATACTTGCCCCATTGGAGCCAATAGCTGGACGGTTGGACCTAAAAGCTCGGCCCTTGGACCAAATAGCTCCAACCTTCGAGCTTTGGGAGACTGTGTAAAAACGCGTGCACAAATCAATTTATTTAACCCTCTGTTTTTG
>CAWUKT010000058.1:0-45162 GCA_963923035.1 uncultured bacterium | reverse complement strand
GCGGATGGGCTGGGGGGGGGCCAGCGGAAAGCCGGAAGGGTCCGGCAAGGCTTTGGGCGGCTCCGGAAGGGAGGGCGGGTTTGCCCGGCACGGCGCCGGGCGGTTCCGGCCAGGTCTTGGGCGCTTCGGGGTATCTGATTGGCCGCGCCCACCGAGAGGTTGGGCTGGCGCACCTTGGGGCCGGGTGGGCCCGGCTCAGCGCTGGAAGCGCCCACCTATCTTTCAGACTCACCCGGCCATGCCTCTATTTTCCCCTGCCCCTCTACCGAAATACCATAGAAAATTCGGGCGCCACGAAAGCGTTCTCCCAGGGAGCGAGTGCTATTTTCCCCCTCATTTGCGTCTTCCATTTCACACCACCCACACCCAAAAAGGAATCCCCCAAATAGATAAAAACCTCAGGGCCCGGAGGAAGGGAGGGAAAGAGATGAAAAGTGCAGGCCGGCACTCTGCTCCTTCGGGTGGGCAGGGGACCAGACCAGGCCCGCCGAGTGTGAAACCAAATTTATTGAGGGTAGCGGGGTAACGTTTTGAGGTGAAATGGAATCAAAGGGAAATTCACTTCAAAATAAGTCAACAATGAGTCTTTCTGATATCAACCTCAGCAACTACGACAACGTGATCGCCGTCACGCAGTTGTCGATCAACGAAACCATGGCCGAGTACCTCAATGCCCTGTCCATGGACGTGGCCCTCTACTATACCACCGACGAGGACGGCAATCTGGTTCCCACTGATTCCAAAAACGCCTATTATACCTTCACCGGTACCCTGGACTACAATACCGACGAGAATGGGAACCCCATCAATATCATCAACCTTTACACCGATCGGGGGAACCAAACGGTCCAATACAACATCACCTTCTCCAATGCCGAATTCAAGTCCACCGTCCCCGGCATGAGCTGGGACATTACCCAGGAAGCCGGAGAGCCCTGGATCATCGAGTACTATGTCGATTTGGGGATGGTCGGTACGGACCTCGACTCCCTGCCCCCCGATGTTCAGGCCAAGGTCGATGGCTACGTCAACAATTACGGGGCCGGCATGTTTTCCATCCAGCAGCTCTTCCTCGACCTGAATACCGCCGTATTTGATACTATGACTGAAATCACCGGCATGACCGATATCCCCATGGGGGTATTTACCGCCATGATGAATGAGTATATGGAAAGTCTTCAGGCCACCGGCGGTGTCATTTTCGGCTATACGGTAACCTTTTCGGATCAAAACTATACCCCGCCGACCTTTGCCCCGACCTACATGGGCTTTTGCGTGACGCCTTATACCGATGCCGACGGCAATCCCACCAATCACGACCTGGATACCCTGAACTACCTGGTGATGACCGACCACCATACGGCTCCGGCTTACCCGCCGCAGTCTTTTCCATTCAACTTTGTCGACAGCGATAGTGAAAATGGAGCCCTGGCTTTCAAAATGGATATGTTCCGGGATTTTGTGTTGGACTCGCTCAGTCCCATGCTGACCGGAATCAGCCCCAATGTCCACGTGGAGGCCGATGGCAGCAAGCCCCTCGACGAACAGGTCATTGAATTGCAGCCGAGCAGCAGTTCCTATTCCTTCACGGTTGTCGATCCCCCCCAAAATGGAGAGGTCGGGACTTACAGCTACCAGGACTCGGACAGCGCTTCGGATCACGGCTGGTCTTATCAGTGGACCATGGACAATTCCTGTAGCTACTGGAGCAATGCGAACATCACCTTCGAAGACAACAAGGTCCATATTTCCGGATATGTGGCCACCGAAGCCTCTATCATCAACCAATTCAACACGGGACACGGCAGCACTTCCGAATACGATATGCCCAAAACGACCTACAATTGGAGTGTGGACCTCGTCCTGCAATTCGACAACTCGAACAATGGAGTGCTCAAAATGGTCGTCGAAAACGAAAATTTTGACAGCGATCCGGTGGTGGAAAATGAGCCCGATCCCAGCTGGTGGGAAACTTTCCTGGATTCCATTGCCGGATACTTTCAGTCTTACGTGGACGATATGGGGGACCTCCGGGGCCAGATCCAGACTTCAATCATCGACAATATCCTCCCCGATATCAACAGCGGGCTGGCCAATGCGAACGCCTTTGTGTTTCCCGGAAACGACACCTTCACCTTCTCCAATCCCCAGTTCTCCGACAGCCTTGACCTCGCTTCCAACGTCAACTACCTGACCCCCGAGGCCTGATTCTTCACCTTCAAAACGAATACGATGTACAATTACACGATCACTTCGGAGTTGATGAAGAACCAGCAGGCGGCCCAGGTCATGGGACCAGGAGCCTTCTTCCGAGCCGCCCAACAGTCCGACGGGTCCGCCCTCTTTCTCTCGATCGGGACCGACCAGGTCTTTTACCTGACCTACGAAACCCAAGACCACAGTACCGGTTGGATCGCGGAAGACTTCAGTTCGGAGTTGTCGGCGGAATGTGACGGAAAATCCATCCAGGCCCGTACATTTTCGGTGTCGCAGAATGCAGCCTCGGGAGAATTGACCCTTGCGCTGGCCGTACGGGCAGAGGGCGAGGACAGCGACCGCCTCTTTGTCCTCGAAAATTGCCCGAATGCGCCCGGTTCGGCTTGGTTCAGCGATGCGGGGAGCCGCAACTGGCTCGCGCGGCCTTACGACGGGGGCGAAGACATCTCCGATTCACAGATCGGAGCCGTCTACCTCAGCCAGAATGTCGATGCGGGCCTGAGTCCCTACCTCGTCGTCGGAATTGCGGCGGCCTCCACCGGCTACGTCCAGAATTACCAGGTGAGCCTCGCCTCCTCGGCCAGCAGCGGAGTGTGGACCATTTTCGAAACCGCAGAAAACTACGATGAAGTCCTGGGGGAGGGCATCGGCCTGGCCCACGGAGCCACAAGCACGGGGATGTACAGCCTGGGGGGCTTGAGCGGCAGCTTTTCCCTGCTCTTTACCCCCTTCGAGGGCATTTTCGGTCCGCCTACCGTCACCAAACTGACCCCGCCCGACCAGCCCAGCAGCCTCGCCATCCTCCCCGTCAATTCGAGCAATGAAACGGATCTGTATGTGGCGGGCAATGGCTGCATCCAATACTACGCCGCGGATGCCCAACAGAGCTTTGCCGAGGGCCAGCCGATCCTGGTGGATGCCCTGGTCAGCGAGGTATCGGGCCTGTATGTCCACAGTGACGGAATCAGAACGGTCCTCTGGGGACTGAATGGATCGGGACAGGTTTTTTATGCCAGTTGTCCGACCGGCTCGGAAGGCAATGCGTCGGCCTGGACGAATCCCGCGCCCATTTTCAAAGATGCGACTGCCATTTCCTCCCAGATCAACTTTCAGACCGGGGCCAACGAGATCTTTGCCCACCTCCAGGGAAGCGTGCTGATGCGCCTACAACAGGACCCTTCCACTACCATTTGGCAGGAACGTTCCATCCTGCTCCCCGGGCTGGCGACCGACGATGTGGTCGAATTTATTTCCTATACTACCCAGATCGCCGTCACCGACACCAATAATCAACCGGTCAAGGGCCTCAAATTGGGCCTGAAGGCGATTGGGCCGGTCAGCATCTATGCCAATGGGCTGTACAAGCAGCTCGATACGGACAAATTTGCCCCGCTGACCACCGACATGAATGGGCAGTGCACCCTGGTCCAGGAGACCTCTGATCTCAGCCTCGTGCCCTATTACCTCCAACAGGCCGACGGCAGCGAAGTCTCCATCAATCCCATGAATGAAATCCTGTCCCGCAGCCAGGGCGTCGACAGCGTGGAGGATCTGGACAATATTACTTTGTACGATGAGCAGGGAAATTCGAAGCCCTTGATTCCGGCGGGGACCTCCGACGATGACAAACAGGCGATTGTGGATGCCTTGCAGCAGTTTCCCCACCTGACGTCGAACCTCCCCGAGGACGGATCGGTCAGCACGGATTCGCCGGATACCACCCAAATGAAGGTCAGCGGGCCCACGACCTGGGCCCTGTCCCTGCGCGGGCGCAATATTCGCTTTCACGGGGGAAAAGAAGCCGTCCTGAAATTGGGCTACCACCGTCCCCAGCGACTGCTCCAGCCGACTACCCTGCAGCTGGACGCGGAATCGGAGCCGGTCCTCACGGCGGCCGGAGATTTTTTCCGTTGGGTAGGTGACGTCGTGGAGGATGTCACAGAATTTGTCTTCGACCTGGTGGGAGATGTCTGGCACGTGATGGTCACGATTGCCGAGGAGACCATGTACTTCATCGTGGAGTGCATCGCGGACGTCATCAATACCCTGTTGGCCATTTTCAATGCAATCCTCGTTGTGTTGGAAGACCTGGTCAAATGGCTGGGCTTCATTTTTCAATGGAACGATATCCTCCGTTCCAAAGACGCCCTCAAGAACATCGTCAACCAGTACATTGCCTATTCCCAAACCCAGCTCCCGAATATCCAAGCGGACCTGGACCAGTTTTTTGGGGAAATGAGTGATGTATTGGAGGGAATGGCGGGGCTGGATGCCGGGACCGATACGGTCAACAGCCTGAGCAGTAACAATCCACCTCCTGCCGCCTCCCAAAGTCCCCAGGCCCAATGGAGCAGCTACCAGTTCCAGCAGAACATCTCCGCGGCCAATGTGACCTACGATGCCGAGCCCGTCGACAGCTCCGATTTGGAGACGCTCCTCAATGATGTGGTGGTCGCTATGGAAAACGAGGGAGAGATCTTTGTGGAGGCGATCGAGGACATTTACACGCAAATTCTCACCCAACTCAACACCCTTTCGCTGACCGAGATCGTCACCCGGTTGCTGGCCATCCTGGCCAATGCGCTGGTGGAAACCGCCCAGAACATCCTCGATACGGTCATTGAGATCCTCGGATTGCTCATGAGCGGCCTGAGCGATGTCCTGAATGCGGAGATCGACATTCCCGTGTTGTCCTGGCTCTACGAAGAGATTGCGGGCTCACAACTGACCATCATGGACCTGGCTTGTTTGGTGGCGGCTTTTCCCGCAACCATTTTGTTTAAAGTGGTCAATGGCCAGGCTCCCTTTCCCGACAACAGCTTCACTTCTTCGGTGATCAATGCCGGCTCCTGGTCCGAATTGCAGGACCTGTACACTCCGACGACGACCACGACGGCTGCCGTCAACTTCAATAGCCGGGCCATGGACAGTTCCATCCCGGCGGGAGCCGACGAAAATCTCCTTACCCTCTACCAGTTTTTGCACTCGACCGCCGCAATTTCCGGAGTGGTCTTTTCATGCACAACCTTGTTGAAAAGCCTCGATGGGGAAAGCAAGGCGATCAGCATCACCAATGGTGCATTTTTCTACCTGACCACGGCCCCGAACCTGGCGGCAGGAATCGTCAAATCGCCCTCTCAGACCTGGTACCAAATCCTGAACGAGGCTGTTTACGGATTGACCGCCATCCAAAAATTCGTCGACATGTTTACCTACAAGAAGGACACAAGCGCTTCGATGATGACTTGGTCGAAGGTCAGCCCCTGGGTGGATGTCCTGTTGGGACTGTGCGCCACGGTCCCTCCGATTGCCTCCTTGTGTTACAATCTCACGGGTTGGGGAATTGTCTCCACCTTCTCCAGTGTGGCCTGGAATGGGGGACGCGTCCTCACCCCATTTGCGAAGGTGAAGGTACATCCAACGATCTTTTTGGTGAAGGAAGGCTGCATTCTGACCTATTCGATCCTCCAGGCCATCATGAGCAAAGAAGGAGATGAGACGGTTTGAATTTGGCTGAAAGCAAAAAAAGCGGTCCCCCGGAAGAGACCGCTTTTTTTGTGTTCTGGGACGTGCTTACCACTTCACGAAGCGCACGCCGAAGTTGAAAGTCGTGGCCGGACCGGCGGCTCCGCGGCCCGCGAGGAAGCGGCCGTACATGACTTCCAGGTCCACGCCTTTGCTGACCTGGTACTTGGCGCCGACGCCAGCCTGGTACCACCAGCTGGAAAAGACACCCTCGCCGAGGGTGGGCCAGAACTGGTTCATCACGTAAACGGTGGCTTTCTGGGTGGGGAAATAGCTGAGGAATGCCGACGCAGGCGTGGCAAAGAATCCACTTTGGCCGAAGTCCAGGCGACGGTCGATGTTCCAGTAGAGGTCGATCTCGGAAAAGAGCTGGGCCTTCTCGTGGAAGTTCCAGGTATAGAAGATCTGGGTCCACCAAAGGATGTTCTGGGTGGCGACGAAGGGGCGGTTGTTTTCGCGGCCTTCGGGATCGTTGGCGACGGGGAGGAGCAGGGAGCTCTGTAAGGTAAAGTCATTGACCTTGCGGAGCGGTTGCCACTTGACCTTGGGTCCGATGGCCGATAACAGCACCCGGCCCTGGCTGCCGCCGGGGAACGTGAACAATTTGAAGGGGGAGCTTTCGGGGCTATCGATGGATGCAGCCTGGATCCAGGCGTCAAACCCAAAATTGACGCGCTTGTTGTAGCCCAAGGTGAAGTTCAGGATGCCACTGTAAAAATTGGAACGACTTCCCTGATCGATGGACTCGCCATTGCCATCGTAGAAACGGGTTTGGGAATAGAGCTGTTGGAAATATTTGACTTCCCACTGTCCCCATTCGAGGAGCGAGGACGGCGTGTACAATTGAAGGCGGTTCCGGTCTCCAGTTTCTTCCAACTCCTCTTCTTCGTCTTCCCATCCTTCTTCCTCTGCCTCCATTTCCTCCTCCATTTGGTCCTCGGAAGCCATTGCATTTTCTTCTGCTTCCTCTCTCATCTGCTCTTTTGCGGCGCGGGTTTCCGGATCGAGGTGATCGGGAGCGACAAAAATGCTGTCCTCGGAAGTATCGTTCTCCCGGGCCTCACTGACATTGACCGTAGCAGCTTTCCCGACTGACTGGCGCTGGGACTTGACCCCTTCGTCCCCCCCAGAAACAGTCGCCGTCGACTTCTTTTCCCCTGATGAAGGTGAAGTCGACGGCGAAGTATTTGAACGACTGGAAGGAGAGTCGTCTGTTTTAGTTACTTTTTTTTTTCGTTCAATGCCCAGTTGTAGGTGTAGAAGCTCTGCTTGTAGCTACTGGGAATGGCGGTGGTGCGGTACTTGTTGACGTAGGCCAATACATCGTCTGCCTCTGCGAGGAAGTCTTCCTTGTACCATTCGAAGATTTTGGAGAAACGAACGGTCTTTTTCTCGGCATCAACCTTCATGAAGTACTTGTTGTTCATGGCCTTCTTGGTGATCGCATCCAATTGGGCGTCCACTTTGGAGGGCATAAAGGCGTAGTTGGCGAGGGGCGGGCAGCTTTTGGCGGCACATACCAACGCAAAGTGGGTGCGGGAATCCTTGAATACCGGGCGAATCTTCTTGTTTTCGATGTCGCTCAGGGTCAAAGACATGCCTGCCACCTTGAATTTGGTCTTGTCGAAGAAACCAGGAACGTCCAAGGGCTTGGCAATGGGGTAGTGGTCCACCACATTCTTGATCACCAAGATATTGTAGGCATTGATGAGAAATGCTTTCTGGGTGTTCTTGTCTTTGGAGGAATAGGCATAGCTCGCGACCTGGCTGACGAGGCTGTTGAGCTCTGCGGGACTGGCTTTGATACCGGCATAGTCTACTTTTCCATAGGAGACATTCTTCTTGAGGAAGGCGTCGGTATCGGTGAAGAAGGAGGCCTGGAGGCTGGAGGCAAGTGTGAGTGCCAACAGGAGCAGGAGACTGTTGAGAAATGTTTTCTTCATCGGGTACTGATTATTTTGGGTCAAATCTACATGCCCTTCCGGGGTCAAATTGTCGTTCCATTGACAAGGTACAAAAAACAGGCCGGAAAGATGGCCAGTGACTTTCCCAGACAATATTTCGATTAATGAAGATTATTTTTCAACTTGAAAAGGGAGCAACAGATGGGATCAGACATGAAAATCCGTTTTTGGTATATCGTTTTGGCACTGGTAGTGGCCGGATGTAGTGCTGGTGCGCCGGCGTCTACGGAAGAAGACAGGGTGACCGCCCCAGAAGCCACTTCGACGAAGTCGGCTGTGACGCCAGCCCTGATGTCAGAAGACCAGGAACGGGCTGAACAGACTTTCCAGCATCTTATCGAGCTCTTTTCGGATCGGGACCATGAATTGGCCGCAGATTTGATGTTGTACAAGGGAGCGGATGACGCCCGGGCGTACCGGGCGACCTGCACCTACGATACCCCGGGGGACCGGGCCATCGTGGATCGGATGTCCGAAATCTTTCGGTACCGGATGGACGGCCTCGATCATTTCGAGGCGGTTGGATTCGAGAAAAAAGATGAGCCGGAGGGCGAATGGAATGTACTGAGCGTGGAGCTCCGCTTCCAAGACGGAAAGGTGGAGCCGGCGACCGTGACCTTTCTCCGTATCCGCAATCAGTTTTTATTGGCAGATTTTGAATGAATACTATGATGCGTAAATCAATGATGACCGGAGTTTGGATGCTGCTGCTGGCATTCAGTGCCCATTTCCTTTCCGCCCAACAGACCTATACCGAAACCCAAACGGCTGAAATCAAGGAGAAGACCCAGGATGCCCTGGGCAAGGTGATGAAGATGGTCGAAAACCGGAACTACGGTCCTTTCCTCCACGCCTGCATCTACAATGGCCGGGACCCGCTCCGCAATTTCCGCTCCCGCCTCAATCCCAATGATCCCCACGACCGGCTCTACGCCGAAAACCTCCTCAACCGGCTCCGGCACCACCTGAAGAAATCGGCCCTCTGGCACAACAAAAACTTCCGGGTGGTCTACGGCTACGAACGCGACCTGTTTGTATGGGACCTCGAGTTCACGAGCCTAAAAGGAAAGGTCAAAAGTTACCAGATTAGCTTTATCAAGTTCAAGAACGAATACCTGGTGGCCCGGTTCGATTGATCCTGTCCTCCACCCTACGCAACCGATTGCAACAAATTTTCTATATTGAACGCATGAAAAAGTACGTCACCTTCGGCCTGGCCGCCCTGATGATTGCCGGCACCCTGTTCACCACCACCGGATGCCGCAGTAGCCGTCGCACCGTATCCCTCTGGCCCGGCGACCGCAATGTAACTGTGGTCAAGAAACCGAAGCGCAAACCGGTCAAGGGCCGCAAGAAGGCCATCAAGCCGAGAAGCATGAGTCGCTGGTAAGCCGCCGAATCCCTATTTCCATTTTACCGAACACCCCACCGGATCGGTCTGCCCCAGCGCAGGTTCGGCCCCGGTGAGTACAGCCTCCATCGCCTCCGCGAGGTACTTTTTCTGCACCCGTCCCGCATCCTGGTAATTGTCGTCGATGGCTCCAGCGTATACCTGGTGCCAGGCTTCGCCTTCCCGCTTCAGTAAGAATACATGGGGAGTCCGCGTCGCGCCATAGGCGTGGGCAATCGCCTGGCTTTCATCGTAGAGATAAACGAAGGGAAATCCGCGCTGCTCGGCCCGTACCTTCATCAGGTCAAAACTGTCCTGGGGATACTGGACGGCATCGTTGGAGCTGATGGCGACCACGGGGATGCCGCGCTCGGCAAAGGCATTGTGGAGGGCGATCAGCCGAAGTTCATAGGCCACGGCGTAGGGGCAGTGGTTGCAGGTAAACACCACCGCGACGCCTTGTTGATCAGCATAATCGGCCAGGGAAACGGTGCGGCCGTCGACATTGGGGAGGGAGAAATCAAAGTTCATGGGGCAAAAGTAAGGGATAAAAAAATACCGGCCTGGGGGTCCAGACCGGCATTCATATATTCTTAGGACAATTCAATCAGCTTTTCTTCCACTTGATGGAGCAGCCGACGGCCTTCGTGTGGCGTACGTCCGGGGAATCTCCTTCCATGAGGGCCTGGACAGCATCCTCCATGTAGAGGTCACCAGCTTCTTCCGCGTTCCGCGGAGCATCGTCGATGGCACCTACGTAGCGGATGACGAACTTACCATCTTCTTTGTTGAGGAGGTAGTTGTGGGGCGTGCGCGTGGCGGCATAGGCCTTGGCGATGTCCTGGGTCTCGTCGACGAGGTAAGGGAAGGTAAAGCCTTTTTCCTCGGCCCGCTTGATCATGTTCTTGAAGTCATCCTCGGGATAGGCTTCGGGGTCATTCGGGTTGATGGCGATGACCGGGAAACCCTGGCTTTTGAACTTGGCATCCAGTGCGACGATACGGTCTTCGTAGAGCTTCGCGTAGGGACAGTGGTTGCAGGTAAAGATGACGATGGCACCTTTGACGGCATCGTCTTCCAGGTAATCGTCCAACGCGACGGTCGATCCGTCGATGTTCTTGAGTTCAAATCCGGGAGCCTCTTCACCGACCAGGTCGCTGTCTACCTGGGCGTAGAGTTCGTTGTAGCTGAAGAAAGCAGCCAACAGGATCAGGGAAAAAATTGTGGTGAGCTTCCGCATGATGGTATTTATTGTATTAGTGATTCAATCTTGTGAAATAATTCTTCTTGGGTATAATCTCCCTCGTGGAACACCCGAATATCGGAAGATGTTTTGACAAAAATGGTCGCGGGTAAGGCACCGCTCCATTCCGGAGAGACCTTGTCAAGCCACGTATTGTACTTGGGTTCGTCCAACAGGACCACTTCCGAGGCCGTGGGTCGCCGCTTCAAAAAGGGCAGCAGTTTCGTGTCGTAGTCTTCCACGAAGTCTAAACTGACCAACAGGACCTTTACCGTTTGATCTGCGAATTCGGCTTGGGCGGCGTCGAAATAGGGCAATTCCAGCACACAGGGCCGACACCAGGTCGCCCAAAAGTTGACCACATACAAGGTATCGCTGTCCGCTTCGATCCGGCTGGACAGGTCGCCATACTTGATCACTTCAGGTTGCTGGGCGGTGGCGGTACTGGCCATGAGTCCCAGAAACAGGAGGGAGAGAACGAATTTCATGCTGCAAAAATACAGGAGTTTCACAGGATGAGAACGCCTCCCGACTATAAAAGTTGTAAAAAGTGCTACCTTTGTACCGCGTGGTTCCCGGTCTTATGACCGGGATTAAAAGGGAATCCGGTGTGAATCCGGAGCAGTCCCCGCTGCTGTAACCCTGCCTGGAACCATCCAGGCCCGAATTGGCGCCACTGTTTCGAACCGAAACGGGAAGGCATCGGAAAAGGGAAGCCAGAAGACCTGCCAAGCGAAATATTCTTCGGAGCTTTCGGGTGAAAAGTGATGAGATAGCATCTTCTGCTTACGCAGAGGGGCATCTTTCCCATCCGGGGCTCATAGTATTTTTACAAAACATCACTATGAGGTCCATTTACTACTCAATTTTTACTGCAATTCTGTGGGTGAGCACCATGTCGGCTTCCGCCCAACAATCCAAACAGGTGATCATCGCCAATGGCGGAGTCTTTGGAGCTGGCAACCAGGTGACCATTGCGTCCTGGAATCCTTCCACCAACAACTACTTCGTCTTCGATTCGATCCCGGCCAGTTCGGTCCAGGACGTGATCCTGGATGGCACCACGGCCTACGTCGCGGCGGATTCCTTTATCCGCTCCTATAACATTGCGAACTATACCCAGATCGCAAGCACCGAGGAAGAAGGCGCGCGCAAGCTGGCCATTTGGGACGACTTCCTCGTCGTTTCCCGGGGCTTCCCCACCATCGATTACTACGTTCAGCTCCGCAACAAGACCACCTTGGTCGGAACTGCTGCGGACCGCATCATTGTCCCAACGGCCTGCGCAGGCATTGCCATTGCGACCGATACTGCTTATCTGGCCATGCCAGGTCCCTTTGGCTCCGTCACCGGCAGCATCGCCGTGGTCGCCCTCGTTTCCCGTGACCTGGTCGACACCATCAACCTCGATACCCTTGGCCAGGGACTCTCCCGGGTTTACTACAACCCGGACGACGACATGATCTACACCATCAACAACCTGAACTTTGGTTCGACCAATGGTGCCTTTACCCAACTGGACCGCCTCGGCAATACCGTGACGACCACGGAAGTCAGCTTCCCCGTTGGCGGTGGAGCGGGCATCTACAACAACCGGCTCTACGGCACCTTTGACGGCAATTTCAATTACGTCGACCTGCCCGGCTATGCCCTCAACAGCACGCCGCTGGCCCCCATTTCACCGGCCGGAGCCGCCGTGGACACCTCCCGCAACCAATTCTACCTGACCACGACCGATTTCTTCTCCTTCGGCAGCTTCAACGTCTACAATACGTCCGGCATGCAGCTCGACTCCTTCGCAATCGGCATTTCTCCCGAGGCCCTGGCCGTCGATTACAGCGTGGCCACTTCCTCGGAGAGCCCCTTCAACGACCAGATTTACATCACCGCCTACCCGAACCCCGTCACCGAGGTCCTGAAGGTGGATGTCAGCCGTTTGAAAATGGCTCCCGACGTCATCGAACTGATCAACCTTGAGGGTCGCACACTGGCCCAGGCTCCGGTTGGTCAGAACGCCATTGATGTTCAGCACCTGCCCGCCGGAACTTACTTCGTACGGGCCCGCACCCACCGCGGAGATTATATCCAACCGATCATCAAACAATGAGTAAATGGGTGGCCATAGCGATTGCTGTCATCAGCTTTGGCTGGGGCCACCTTTTTGCCAATAACCTCCGGTTTTCCTCCCTCACGCAGGTGGAAGACCGGATCTTGGAGGTGGAATTGGGCTGGGAAAATGCCTGGCACCTGACCACCGCTCCTTCCAACCACGATGCTGTTTGGCTCTTTCTCAAAGGGAAAACGGCTTCGGGTTGGCAAACGCTCCCTGTCCATTCCGCGCGTTCGTTGAGTCCAGATCTGGTGGAGGTGAAAGCCGCAACCGATCAAATGGGGGTCATGGTCGCGCCGGTGGAAGGGGTGCAGGGAAATGTCAGCTGCCGGGTTCAGTTGGAGTTGGGGAATGGATTGGATGGAGAAATAGAAATGGTGGACCTGGTGGGAATCGAAATGGTTTGGGTCAATGGAGGGGAATTCGAACTGGGGGATGGCGTGGGGAACAATACATTTGGAGACGGGGAAAATGGAAATCCGCTGCTGATAAATTCGGAAGCCCTGCTCCCGATTGGTAGCGGAGCAGAACAACTTTCCGACCAGGGTGATTATGCTCCCGCCGGAGACCTCCCCGCCGCATGGCCCAAAGGCGTTTCGGGCTTCTACTGCATGAAATACGAACTCAGCCAGGCCCAGTACATCGACTTCCTCAACCACCTCACCGTCGCCCAGCAACAAGCCCGTACGGTTGTTTCTCCCGATGCCGCCCCGGGCACTTCAGCCCTGTCCACCGGCCCGGAAAACCGCAATGCCATCCGGATTCAAATCCCCGGCAATGATGCCCAACCGGCCGTGTACGGCTGCGACCGCCTGGCGGATCAAACCTTCGACGGTCCCGACGACGCCCAGTTCAGGGCGTGCAATTTCCTGACCTGGGACGACCTGACGGCCTACCTCGATTGGGCGGGCCTCTCCCCCATGACCGAATTCGAATACGAAAAGGCCTGCCGAGGCCCCCTGGACGCGGTCCCGGGGGAATTCGCGTGGGGAACTGATGCGGTGGTCGATGCCAACGATGTCCTGCAAGATGGGCAGGACAATGAAATGGTGGCCGAGCGGCCCTCGGCACCGGCGGGACTGGCCAGTCATGGCTATACCGGCCCCCAAGGGCCCCTCCGCTGCGGCTTCGCCGCCGATGGCAGTAGCACCCGCCTCCAGGCGGGCGCCAGCTACTTCGGCATCATGGAACTTAGCGGCAACCTCTGGGAATTGGCCGTCACGGTCAATGGTGAGGGCCTCGGCTTCACGGGTGGCCACGGAGATGGTCAACTCGACGATACCGGGCAGGCCAATGTAGCGGGCTGGCCTTCGGCCAGTGGCGCGGGCTACCGCGGCGGCGCCTGGAACAGCGGCATCCTGCCGGGATTCCGCGACCTGGCGGTCTCAGACCGCTTTTACGCGGGGCTCGCCCCCGAACAACGCCGCGGCACCGCGGGCGGAAGGGGGGTACGCCGATGAAGCAGTGGTTTATTGCCCTCGTGTTTCTGGCCATTGCCGGAAGTGCCATGGCCCAAGCGCCGTATACTGGCGGCGCGGGAGATGGCTACGACCGCATCCGCCTGAACTTGTCCCCTCCGGGGCCGGGAGCAGGAGAAGTCTCCATTGGACTGTTCGAAGACGGCCTGCAATGGGGTATCCAGCTCCAATTCGCTCCGATTCAGGAGTCGGTACGGGTGCAAGCATTCAATGTCACAGGCCAACGCCTGTGGGAATGGTCGGAAACGAGCCCGGGTCTGGTGAGCTACGAACGGCGATTGTCCATCGCCAGCCAGGTTCTGCTCCTGCAAATTGAATTGGATGGCGGCCAGGTGAGTCGGAAAATCTGGATTCCGGGGAGGAACGAATGAGGTACACGGGCAAATTTTTGCTGCTGATGGGATTGCTCTTTGCTTCCCTCCTCCTGCCTGCCCAAACTGGTTCTGACTCCATTTCCATTGTCCCCATCCAGCCCCCTTCCATCGTCGAAATCCCGGTGGTTCCGTTGCCACCCATCGACATCACCGAAAACATCTACCTCCGCGTTGAACGCGGCCTCGTCCCCCAGGAAGTTCGCAGGCTCTACCGCCTCCGTACCCTCGACCAAATCCTCGAACAATCTCCCGAAATATACGTCCGCAATTACGGCGTCACCGGCATTGCGATGCCCTCCCTGCGCGGGACGGGTGCTGGTCATACCCAAGTTTTCTGGAAGGGCATTCCTGTAAATTCCAGTACGCTGGGCGTGACCGATCTCTCTCTCAGTCCGGTCGAGTTGTTTTCGCATATCCAGGTCATCCCCGGCTTGGAATCCATGAAATGGGGCACTGGCGGGCTGGGCGGGGCCATTGGCTTGGGGGAGCGGGAAAACGAAGGGCGGATACTGCGAAAATCAATGGGAGCAGCCGTGGAAGGCGGCAGCTTCCGGAACCTGCGCGGCTCCGTCAATTTCGCGGCGCCCATCGGTGAATCTGGCCTGAACCGGACCGGGGTTTATTTTTCATCCGGCCGCAACGACTTCCCCTTCCGTAATGCCACGCTGCCCGGATCCCCGGAGCAACGCATGGTCCACGCGGAACGCCGGCAATTTGCCTTTTCCGAGGACCTTGTTCTCCCCTTGTATTCCAGCTCTGACCACCTCTCCATTCATTTGTTTTCCCAATTCTCCGACCGCAATCTCCCCCCCAGCCTGCTGACCACGAACCTCACCGAGACCCAGCGGGATTTTCAACAACGGAGTATGCTGCGCTATACCCGAAAGTTCTACCTGCGACGGACCTGGCGTGTGACGGGCAGTGCCGCCCATATTCTGGATGATCTGCATTACCAAAATGAGTTGGCTCAGATCGATTCGCGCACCCGTACCCAACAGTATGTGGGAGATGTCGAATTGAACGATTGGGAAGGCCACCGCCGGAGCGAAAACCACTTTGGGCTTCGTTGGGGACGGCAATTGGTCGATTCGGAGGGAATTGGGGGTCCTCTGGGGATTTGGAATGGTACCGCTTACATGAGCCGAAAGGGCAGGATTACCCGCAACCACGGGCTTGAATTGCTCATTCGCGAGAGCTTTCAAGATAGTGAGTGGACGGCCCCGATGGGCTACCTGAAATGGACATGGAACAATCCAGACCGGGCGGTCTTTAGCAATATCAATACCTACCTGTCCCTGGGCCGCAACGAACGTTTTCCCAGCCTGAACGACCTCTACTGGCAGCCAGGCGGCAACCCCAATCTGCAAGCTGAAAGCTCCTGGACGGTGGAGGCGGGTGCCCAAACCTGGCGCCGCAATACCCGCCAAGTCGATCGGCGGACCTATTATTACCGACTAGGAGGGGAAGCGCATGTATATGCCTCCCAAATCGACAATTATATCCTGTGGACGCCGGGGACGGGTAGTTTCTGGACCGCGGAAAATGTCCAACAGGTGCGGAGTTACGGAGGAGAGGGAAAAGTCGAGTTGGACAAAAGTCATCCGTGGGGCCACTGGCGAATTCAGGCGGGCTATGCGCTTTCCATCAGTCAGAACCAACAGCAACTCAACCCGAATGACCAGTCCATCGGGAAGCAATTGATTTATACGCCGCTCCACAACGGCACGGCCCGGGCCAGCCTACAGGTAAAACGCTTCGGCTTCCAGTACGGCCAGCAAATCACTGGCCGTCGGTTTACCACCCGCGACAATTCGGAGTCCTTGCCGGCCTTTACTACCGGACGCGTTCGCCTCGACGTCAAGCTCCTGAAACGGACGCACCAGCACTTGCAGGCCTGGGCAAGTGTCGAGAATATTTGGAATGCCGCTTATGAGCACCTGCCCTTCCGCCCCATGCCGGGACGCCAGTTCTCCCTGGGAATCACCTATCAACCCAATTGATGATGCGCTGGAACCTCCATATCGCCCTCTTGTTGGTGACTGCTCTCCTGCTGGGAAATGGATGCAGGAGAACGGATCCTCCTACGCCCGATCCCATTGATTTCTCCGAAGGGGTTCTGCTGGCGAACGAAGGGAATTTCACTTGGGGCAATGCCAGTTTGAGTTTTGTGGACGCTGAGGGGACCATTCACCAAAATGTCTTCGAAACCAAAACGGAACGCCCCTTGGGAGACGTCGCGCAATCGCTGTACCTCTACCGGGACCAAATCTATGTCGTGGTCAACAACAGCGGTAAAATTGAAAGGATGGCGCGGAACCTGGATACCGAATGTGCCATCACCGGGCTGATTTCTCCTCGGGAAATGGCTTTTATTTCCCCCACCAAGGCCTACGTGACGGACCTCTACGCCAGCGCCATCTCCATTGTCAACCCCAGTGAGTGCTCGCTGTCAGGGGAAATTCGTGTGAATGGCTGGACAGAGGCGATTTTGTCTTATCAAGACAAGGTCTACGCGGCGGGCTATGATGCGGGCGTCGTGTACGTCATTGATCCGGGGACGGATCAGGTCATCGACAGCCTGGAGACCGGCGAAGGGCCGGTCAGCATGGGCATCGACGCGAATGGCCTCCTGTGGGTGCTGTGCAGCGGCGGCCTGAACGTCGCTCCTCCCCGCTTGCAGCAATTTGACCTCAGCGATCAACAATTGCTCCGGGACTTTGTAATCGCCGATTCCAGTCGCAGTCCCTCCCAATTGTGCCTGGACCCCACCCGGGAATTCCTCTATTTCCTGGACGGCAACCGGATTTTTCGGCAACCCATCACCGCGACCAGCTTCCTGCAGGAGGTGGTCTACGAAGGCAATGACGAACTTTTGTACGCGTTGGAAGTGGATCCTGTGACCGGGGATTTGTATGTGACGGATGCCATCGACTATGTCCAGGCCGGGCGGCTGCTGAGGATCAATCCGACCAATGGCCAGGTGACTACGGAATGGACGACCGGGGTGATCCCGGGCGACATGCTCTTCCTTCGATAGAAAGCTCTAAAAAGTTGGCTCTGTGAATACCTGGCTGGCCATCATCATGGCCTGTTGGAGGGCCCATCCATCGTGGTCGGGCAATTCTTCTTTCTCGCTCAGAAAGGAAAAGAGCGATTCCGTGGCGATGTTCCCCACCAATTCATCCTCCGCAAAGGGACAACCTCCATATCCCATCAAGGCACTGTCAAAGCGCCGAATCCCTACTTTCCAGGCGGCTTCCAGCTTCTCCTTGCGTTGGGAGGGGGCAGCGTGAAAATGGGCCCCGAGTTCGATGTCCCGAAAACGGGACCTGAGCAATTTGAATACCTGGCGGATGCTCGTGGAATCGGCTGATCCCACGGTATCGGCCACAGAGATGATTTTGATCCCCATGTCGACCATTTTCTCCACCCAGTCCGCCGCCACTTCTGCACTCCAGGGATCGCCATACGGATTTCCAAAGCCCATGGAAATGTACACCACCAGTTCCTTCCCATTCGCCTGACAGAGGCCGTGGATGTCCCGCACAATGTCGACGGATTGCTCGATGGTCTTTTTGGTATTGCGGAGCTGGAAGGTTTCGGAAATGGAAAAGGGGTATCCCAGGTATTGGATGGGGGCGTGTTGACAAGCGTCCTGGGCGCCCCGGACATTGGCGACGATGGCCAGGAGCTTGGTCGAAGTCGAGGACAGATCGAGGCCCGCGAGGACCTCGGCGGTATCGGCCAGTTGGGGGACGGCCTTGGGCGAGACAAAGGACCCAAAATCCAGGGTATCGAACCCGACCTTCAACAGCTGGTTGAGGTAGGCGATCTTTTTCTCAGTGGAAATGGGGTGGGAAATCCCCTGCATTGCATCCCGCGGGCATTCGATGACTTTGACCATGTTTAAAGTTCCATTATCCCCCGCCCAATTTCAAATGAATCTCAGGGTTATAAACAGAAAAAGGCTGCCCCGAGGGACAGCCTTCCGATATTTCTAGAGTTTGAGGTCTTACTTCATGGAGCCCATGGTGGACTCGATGTCAAGCTCAGTAGCACTGTGCTGGGCGTTGCCCTTGACACGGTAGGTTACTTCGCCTTTGATACCGGCGGGGAGACCGATCTTCAGCTCGTTCAGGCCAGTCTTTGCGTCAACCTTAGCGGTGTGGACGATGTTGTTGTTGGCATCGAGGACTTCAACTTCAACTTGCTGGTCGGAACCGGAGCGGAACTGCTCAGTGCCGTCTACTTCTACAACTTCAGCATCGCCAGGCATTTCGGACTCGTTGATGGAAGCGGTGTAGAGGACGTTGTCGTCGGGACGGGAAGCCATACGGGCGTTGCCGCTGCCACCGCTGATGACCAGGTTGTAGTCTTCTGCTTCGCCGTAGTAGTAGGAGCAGCAGGGACCTGCAGGCCAGCATCCCCAGCGCATTGCTACACGCATCCGGATCGGGCAGTCAGTTTCAGCATTGGCAGGTACGTCGAAGGTACGGGTGATCGGGTAGCGGCTCTTGCCCCAGGTAACGAGTTCGCCAGAGTCGTAGAAGTCACCGTCGCGGTTCCAGTCGATGAAGACAACCCAGCGCTCAGTGTAGGAGCAGCTTCCGCCGAATCCAGGAGTCAGGGTGATGGTAGCGTTGCCGCCAGCTTCGAGGGTCGTGGACAGGTTGGTGTTGTCAGCGTAGCCACCGTCGTTGCCGGAGCTGTGGTCGATGTCGCCAAGCTCGACGCGGGCGATGTGCTCGTAGTTGGAGCAGTAGAAGTTGATGTCACAGTAGTTGACGTCGTCGCAAACCGGCTGGGAAGCGGAAGGACAGCTGTTGCACCAGGGCAGAACGAACTGAGAAGTAGTGTTCTGATCGGGCAGGTTCGGGTTGTCCCAGTCGGGGTTGATGATGGACAAATCCGTGCGGGAGTTGGCATCAGCACCGGTGAAGAAGTCCAGCTTGACGACTGTTACGCCAGCCATGACATTGTTGCACTGACCGAGGCTTGCAGTGGGAACAGAAACCTGAGTCTTGTTAACAATCGGGTTGATGTCAAGGGCAGTCCAGAGGTTTTCGTCAGAAAGGGTCGGAACACCGTTGACAACAGTGATGTTGGATCCGTCACCGGCGTATACTTTAACGCGCTCAACGTACCAGCCGAAATCGAGGCCGATGTTGAAGTAGAGGTCAGTGTCGGTAGCGAAAGCGTCTACGTAACCCCAGTTGTTTTCGTTGCCGGTGCAAGGAATGGGACCACAGTAGTTGACCTGAGTACCACCGTTGGACATGTCGGCCAGCAGGAAGGCGGAAGTGTCGGAGCAAACGCCAGTTACAACCGGGTGAACTGCGTTGTTACCATTTGCGGAGGTGAGGTCGGGAGTGGAAGCCGTTTCCTTCGGTGCGACAGTTTCGTTGGAACAGCTCCAGAGTAACAGGGCACACAGAATCGCTGTGAGCCAAGTAAATGATTGGTTCTTCATCGGATACTAAAATTATTGATTGACTTTATAATTGCCTGCCAGAACAGGACTTGGAAAAATACTCTTTAGGTAAACACCTAATTTGCTTTACTACTTTGAACAGCTTAATGGCCTTTTACAGCCGCCGTCTTTTCGATTGATATTCCAAATGTAGGATTCCTCTCAGAATGATGCAAGGTTTTTTCAATAAAATGCATCATTTTTTTACATCCAGCTCCCCCACATCTACCAACACATGCTTTTAGGCGACAAAACAGGGGTTTTGGCAGGTTTTAGTAAATGACTGAAATGTAAAAGTTTGCTCATCTTGGCCGGCTTCCGATGTAAGGTTGTGAAAGGTTTTTGGGCAAATTGTCAGAAAGACACCAGGCCGAAACTGGTAGACAGTCCCGGCCTGGCGAGTAACGATGATATGTAAATGGGATCAGCGCAGCAGGTTCACGTGACCTGCCAAGGGCTCTTTCGGAATGAATCCAGGGAGGCGATCTTCTTCGTAGCGGATGATGTAATAGTACACCCCTACCGGGACTTCCTCTCCATTATTTGTGCGACCATCCCAGATCTGCTGGGGATTCGGAACATTGGTCGACGAATAGACCTCGGCTCCCCACCGGTCATAGATGATGACCTGCTGGACCCGGATGTTCCGGTCGGTGACCGGAGCAAAGAAATCGTTGATATTATCACCGTTCGGAGTAAAGACATTGCTGATTTCGACTTCAGGACAATTCTCGAAGCAGAATACCCGCATATCGCTCTCATTGCCGTTCGTATCCGTCACTGTCACCCCGTAACAATCCGCGATGGATGTCAGGTTGGGCGGCGAGAATTGATAGAATCCACTGTCCACCACCGCGATCAACTCATAATCCGCCTCCCGATTGTCCGCGCGGTAAATCGAATAGAAATCGACATCGGCTCCGCAGGCAGAATCCGGCTCCGTCCAGGTGATCAGGATGGTATGGTTTCGGCAATCTTTTGTTGTATCAAAGTCAATGGTGCCAATACAGGGTGGCTCCAGGTCCTGCGGGATTCCACAGGCCCGCTGGGAAGCATTCCGAACGGAGTCCGGCGTTTCTTCCGTGCCATACTCCCCTTCCGAGACGATCACATAGCAGTAGTCCTCGAAATTGGTCAGGCCGGTATCCAGATAAGTATGCGTATTCGCCCCCGTCGCAAGGACCGAGTCGATCAAGGTCAAGGGACCAATCGGGTCGTCGGCCCGGTACACATAATAGATGCGGTTGGCCCAGGGGGTAAATTCTGACCACGACAAGACCAGACTTCGGTTGGCACTGGCCACATTGAGGAAAATGGACGAACCGGTATTGCCTTCTCCGATCAGCTGCCCGTTGGCATCGTAGGTATCGACCCGGTAGCGGTAGCCCCGCACCTCGGTATCCATCCCCGAATCGAAGTAAAGCGTATCATTGAATCCAATTCCACTCGCAATGGTCTGGAAGTTCGTCGGCCCACTGATGTCGTCGCTCCTCAATAACGTATATGTATAAGGCTGCGGGAAAAAGGTCGTGTCAATCGCAATCGGCCGCGACCAGCTGACCTGGATCTGCCCATTGGCGGACGTGATGTCGATGCTGTCTTGCAGCAAGACCGCGAAGTCTTTGTCGATTTGCACGCAGACCTCTTCCGTGGTACAGGTACGCTGGCCATTGGTCATGACCGCCCGGACCACATAGCAGATGTCCTGTCCAAAGGGGAAGCGCTCACCATTGTTGTCATCCACAAAATTGGTATTGAATTGGCCCTGGTTGGTTCCCACGAGGGTATAGCCCTGGAGCGTCGGATCACCATCACAACAGACCGTGTCCTCAGAATAGCCGCCCCCGAAGTTGCGGTAAATCTCATATTCGACGGTAGAGTCGCAAGGGTGTGGGTCCCAATTGAGTTCGATGGTGCCGGCCACCGGATCGGCGGTCAGTCCCGTCAAAGGCCGGGGAATCACCCGAATCTTCACGATATGGTGCACACTCAGCAATTGCGTATTGCTGGTACTGTCAAAGAAGGAGAAGTTGTCGTGGGCATAGAAATCGACCTGGTAGAACAAGGGTCGGATATGCTCACATACCGTAGCCCATTCGAATTCACCCTTCACCGTATCGCCCCAGGTCTCAATGGGGAAGGTCGGCGGATTGGGCACCAGCGGCTCGGTAATGGTCAGGGTCGCCGGGCTCACCGACACCGCAAAAGGACCATTGTTATTGATGCCGTTGTTGTTCAGGTAGAAATAGAGGCTGTCGGAGGGGATCTTGGAGAAATCGGGATCGTAGGAGACCACATCGAAGCGGAGGGTATCCCCAGCGTAGATACAGGTATCCGTAATCGTCTCGATGACCGGCGGATTGTTGTCGCACGGCTTCACTTCGATCGCCATGTCCCGGAAGGTAGACCCGATGAGCACCCCATTCCGGTATTCATCCACCCGGTACGCAATATTGTACCAGCCCAGGTCCTGGGGCGTATTCCACGAAATCAATCCCGTCTCGGAGTCCATGGTCATCGGACCATTGGAGCCGTAGAGGCCCGGATCGGTGAAACCAGAACAAGTGATGGGAGACGGCACGGTCGGGGGATCGTACTGCCGGCATTCGACCAGGGTGAAGACCAGGGAGTCGCCATCGGGGTCGTAGGCGCCGGGGTTGTGGGTCCACAGCTTATCGGTACAGGCAAAGTCAATGGGGTGGTTCAGGAACTGGGGAGAGTTCTCGACGCCGAAGATGGGAGCCAGGAAAACGGTGGATTCAATGAAAAAGGCCTGGCTGCCTGAATTGCTGATGTTGTTGACATAGTCGATCCGGGCGAGGTCGTAGTAGCGGATGAGGAATTTACCGGGTCCGGTAAAGGTATATCGCGTCCGGTACACATTCCTTTTAATGGTACCGACGATGTATTCTCCCATTGCCTGCCCATTACAGGTGACGTTGCCGGGGAAAATGGGGTCATTGTTAAGGGGTCCGTTGATGCGGGGAATGTCAATGATGTCAGCAATCTTATCTGAATCATTGGTGGGGCTGTCCTTCCAGATTTCCAAATTGGCAAAGCAGCGATCAACAAACGCTGCGGAGGGATCCGTATAAGTGGTCAGGGTAATCTCGATGGTATTCCCACTGACATACGTATAGGTAATCTCTCCCGCCACATTGTGGGAAGCGAATGCCATTTGCCCATTGCCCCCCACCATCAAGCAGAAAAGTGGAAGGAAAAGCAAGCGAAAAGAATCGTACCGGATAGTTCGCATCAATAATTTCAAGCTAAACGCCTTGATTTTTCAAACATATAATACGTATGGAATCCTTGAATAGATATATACGTAGCAGGGGCAAAAAGGGTCGACCAAAACTGGCCGATGGGGTTGAGAACGACTTTCCACGAAAAGAAGTGGTTAATCTTGTGGAAAAAGTAAAAAAGAATCCCTAATTTTGCGCTCCGCAATTTCGGGAGTCATCTGTAAAAAACTGAACCCCGTTAAAATGTTTTCAAATTTTCTCCTTTTAAAGGATTGTTCTGAAAGCAGCGGTTAAGATAACAGATTACTAGGAATAATTCCGACCCCTGTTTGGATAACAGATCGGAAAATCCGTAATTGCGTCCCTATTTTTGAAAGAGTTTGCATAAATAAATGGACACTTTAAGCTACAAGACAAAGTCGGCCAATGCGGCGACGATTGAAAAGGAATGGCTCCTGATTGACGCGGAAGGGCAGACACTCGGTCGTCTTTGCTCGCAGATTGCTGCTTTGCTCCGCGGAAAGCACAAGCCCTACTTCACTCCCCACGCAGACTGTGGTGATTATGTGGTAGTCATCAATGCGGAAAAAGTGACCCTTTCCGGCAACAAGTGGAGCGACAAGGAATACCTTCGTCACACCGGCTATCCCGGTGGTCAGCGCTCCCTCACCGCTACCCAACTCCTTCAGCGGGATCCCCGCCGCCTCGTTGAGTTTGCTGTCAAAGGCATGCTCCCGAAAAACAAGCTCGGTTCCACCATGTACACCCACCTGTACGTCTACGCTGGTACCGACCATCCGCACGCGGGTCAAAATCCCACTTCCTACCAATTGAAATACGACTCGAAAGCATAATTTAACGCATGGACAACAGAATTGTAACGCTGGGCCGCCGTAAAACTTCCGTAGCACGTTGCTTCGTGGAGCCCGCTGCCACTCCTGGTCAAGGCAAAATCATTGTCAACAAACGCGACCTGGAAGTGTTCTTCCCCGTCGACGTTCTCCAACTCAAGATCATGCAGCCCTTCCAGGTGCTGGATGTGAACCCGGGTGACTATGATATCCGCGTCAACGTCAAAGGCGGTGGCATCACCGGCCAGGCCGAAGCGGTACGCATGGGTATCTCCCGCGCATTCGTGGAAATGGACGAGGAAAACAACAAGCCGCCGCTGCGCCGCGCTGGGTTCCTCACCCGTGACCCCCGGATGGTTGAACGTAAGAAGTACGGACAGCCGAAAGCCCGTAAGAAAACTCAGTTCTCTAAGCGTTAATCAAGGAATTACGATATGCCGAACATTACATATCAGGATTTGCTCGACGCAGGTGTACATTTTGGCCACCTGACCCGTAAGTGGAACCCCGCCATGTCTCCGTACATCTTCATGGAGCGCAACGGCATCCACGTCATTGACCTGAACAAGACCCTGCGCATGCTCGAAGAGGCTGCCAAAGTCGCCAAGCAATTGGCTGCTTCCGGCCGGAAAATTCTCTTCGTTGCCACCAAGAAGCAGGCCAAAGAAATTGTTGCTGAGCAAGCCCGCCGCGTCAACATGCCGTATGTGACTGAGCGCTGGTTGGGTGGTATGCTGACCAACTTCTCCACCGTACGGAAGTCCATCAAAAAGATGGGCAACATCGAAAAGATGGAAACCGACGGTACCTTTGAGCGTCTCAACAAGAAAGAGCGCTTGATGAAAACCCGTGAGAAGGCCAAGCTGGAAAAATTCTTCAAAGGAATCTCCACCCTGAACCGCCTTCCCTCCGCCGTTTTCATCGTCGACATCAAAAAGGAGCACATCGCAGTTGCTGAAGCCAAGAAGCTCAATATCCCGACCTTCGGCATGGTAGATACCAACAGCGATCCCAAGAAAGTCGACTTCCCTATCCCTGCCAACGACGACGCCGCCAAGTCGATTCACCTCGTCATTTCCTTCGTTTGTGACTCCATTCAGGAAGGTCTCTCCGAACGGAAGAAAGCCAAAGAAGAGGATCGGATCCGCCAGGAAGCTGAGCGTCAAAAGGCAGCCGAAACCAAGACTGAAGAAGCTGCTGCTGAAGCCTCTGAATAAGGTTTTCACCGCTTTCGAGAAATAATCAATGCGGTCCCGTTTGGGACCGCATTTTTTTTGCCCGTTTCCGGCCCGCAGTAAGCCTTTCACCTGTTTATTTCCCCACCAAACCTTCTTATCTTTGCCGACCATGTCCCAAAAACCATCCATCCCGAAAGGCACCCGAGATTTTGGCCCCGAGGTCATGTCCCGGCGCGAATTCATCTTTGATACCCTCAAATCTGTCTTTCGCAAGTATGCCTACCAGCCCATCGAGACGCCCTCGATGGAAAAATTGGATGTGTTGACGGGAAAATATGGCGAGGAAGGTGACCGCCTCATCTTCAAAATCCTGAACTCAGGCGATTACCTCCGGAAGACGAAGAACTTCGATTTTGAGCAGGAGCGGGCGTCGAACAAATTGACTCCCCTGATCAGCGAAAAAGCATTGCGCTACGACCTCACGGTCCCGTTTGCCCGGTTCGTGGCCATGAACCAGAACGACCTGGCATTTCCCTTCAAACGCTACCAGGTCCAACCCGTTTGGCGCGCCGACCGTCCTCAAAAGGGCCGGTACCGCGAATTTTACCAGTGCGATTGCGATGTCATTGGCTCCGATTCCCTCCTCAATGACGCCGAACTTGTAGCGATTTACGACGAAGCCTTCGGGGCGCTGGGTTTTTCCGCCGTCCGTATTCTCCTCAACAACCGCAAAATCCTGGCCGGGACCGCCGAAGCCGCGGGAGTGCCCGATCAATTGGTGGACATGTGTGTCGCGATTGACAAGCTGGACAAGATTGGAGAGGAAAAAGTGCGGCAGGAATTGGGACAACGGGGAATAGAAACGGCATCCCAGGACACCATTTTTGAAATCATCTCCTTCGAAGGGGACAATTTTGCCAAGGTGGAGATGCTGAAAAAGGCATTTGAAGGGAGTGAAATCGGGCAAAAGGGAGTGGCAGAAATGGAGGAAGTGTTGAACCTCCTCAAATTCTTCCCGCTCTCCACCGCCGAAGTGGAATTCGACCTGAAACTCGCCCGAGGGCTGGAATACTATACCGGATCAATCTATGAAGTGAAGGCCGTGGGGGTGGAATTTGGGAGTCTGGGAGGCGGAGGTCGTTACGACGATCTCACCGGAATTTTCGGCGTTCCCAACCTGTCCGGCGTGGGCATATCCTTCGGCGCTGACCGCATCTACGATGTCATGGAAATGCTCGACCTGTTCAAAAAGGTCGAATTGCCCGGCATCCAAGCCATTTTGATCAACTTCGGCGGCGACGAATTTGTCGCCAGTCTGGAATTCCTCCAACGACTCCGCCAAGCTGGTATCGCGGCGGAATTGTACCCGGACGCCGCCAAATTGAAGAAACAATTCAAGTTTGCAGATAAACGCAATGCCCGCTACGCCCTGTCCATCGGATCGGCGGAAAAGGCGAACGGAACCGTTGCGATCAAAGATCTCAAGAGTGGGGATCAAATCACCCTGGACCAGGACGCTGCGATTCAGCACCTCCTGGGGCACTGACTACAATAAAGAAAGATAGCCTATGGCAGAAGGCACGCGTACCTTTCAGATCACGAAAGAGCACCTCACCATACAAATGCTCGAGCATTTGGTGGGGGAAGACGGCCGGAAATTCCACGTCGTCCTCTCGGACTCCGCCGAGCACGCCATTCAACGGTGTCGCCAGTTTCTGGACGACAAGCTCGAACAAAGCGACGAGCCCATTTACGGGATCAATACCGGATTTGGCTTCCTCTACAAGACTTCCATCGCCAAACCGGACCTCGAACAACTTCAATTGAATTTGATTCGGTCGCACGCCTGCGGCGTGGGCGGCACGGTCCCGGAACGGCTGACCCGCCTGATGCTCCTGCTCAAGGCCAAGTCGATTTCCTTCGGGCACAGCGGCGTGGCGCTGGAAACGGTTCAGCGACTGCTCGACCTGTACAACCTCCGGATCACTCCGGTCGTCTACCAGCAGGGCTCCCTGGGAGCCAGCGGGGACCTGGCGCCCTTGGCGCACTTATGCCTGCCCCTCCTCGGCGAGGGGGAGGTCTGGTTCCACGGCGAACGCCAACCCGCTGCCAAAGTCCTGGCCGCCCACCAACTCGCGCCTATCAAATTGCGCTCCAAAGAGGGCCTGGGGCTACTGAATGGCACCCAATTCATGCTGAGCTATGGCGTCTATTGCATCCACCGGGCCAAGCGGTTCAGCTGGTGGGCGGATGCGCTCGCGGCGCTGAGCCTGGACGCCTTCGATGGCCGCATCGATCCGTTCCGACCGGAACTCCACGCGATCCGCCCCCACCCCGGCCAAATCGCCACGGCCAAGCGCGTCCGGGAGCTGCTCGCAGATTCCGAAATCACCCACAGCGACAAAGTCGCATTGCAGGATCCCTATTCCTTCCGCTGCGTACCCCAGGTCCACGGGGCCAGCAAGGACGTCCTCAATTACTGCGAAGGCGTCTTCGACCGGGAAATCAATTCTACGACGGACAACCCGAATATCTTTGTTGACAGCGGGGACATCATCTCCGGCGGCAATTTCCACGGGCAGCCGCTGGCGATGGCCCTGGACACGATGACCATCGCCCTGGCCGAGCTGGGCTCGATCAGCGAACGCCGCGTTTACCAGCTCCTGAGCGGTTCGCGGGGCCTGCCTCTGTTCCTGATTGCCAATCCCGGACTGCATTCCGGCCTGATGATTGCCCAGTATACAGCGGCCTCGCTGGTGAGCCAGAACAAACAGCTCTGCACACCTGCAGTGGTCGATACCATTCCTTCTTCCAACGGCCAGGAGGACCATGTGAGCATGGGCGCGAACGCCGCGCTGAAAGGCTACCGGGTGCTCCACAACCTTCGGAACCTGTTGGCCATCGAGTTGCTGACCGTTTCCCAGGCCCTGTGGTTCCGGCGCCCGCAGAAGACGGGCACCCAGTTGCAGGCCATCATCGATGCCTTTCGGGAGGTCGTTCCGCCCGTTGAGACCGACCGCATCCTTCAGGAGGACATCGAAAAAGCGGCCCATTTCATCGATCAGTGGGAAATCGGCCCTAACTGAGGGGTCTGAGCTACCATCCATTCCATTCTTCCGACCATTCGCGCGCCGAAAGAGACGGTTGGTACGGCTATGTGTTGGGTAGAGTAAAAAATCATGTACTTTAGTATTAGCAAGAGCAAGGGTTAGGGTTGACTCCCACAATAGTGGTTGAGTCCCCTAATTTTTTTTGCCCCTACCTCATCTCACTTATCCCAGCTATTTCCCTCTTTTTTCCCCTCTATTCCCCTTGATCCGGAAATCGTCCCCCATTTGTCTTTCCTCCTCTCCCCAAGCTCATTTCCACCCTTAACCTGCACCCGTTTTTTTCGTACCTTTACCACCTCAAAAAATCTCTGGAATCTGAGGAAATGACACAAAAAACCGTCGCGCAACCCGCCACCCTCGACCAGGCCAAGCAGCTTGGATTGTTGGAGGAAGAATTCGAGAAAATTTGTTCCATCCTGGACCGCACGCCCAACTTCACTGAACTCTCCGTTTTTTCGGTGATGTGGAGTGAGCATTGTTCCTATAAAAACTCCATCCTGCAATTGAAACGGCTTCCGAAGAAGTCGGATCGGGTGCTGGCCGGAGCTGGCGAAGAAAACGCCGGGCTGATGGACATTGGAGATGGCCTCGCTGTCGCCTTCAAAATCGAATCCCACAATCACCCTTCCGCCATTGAGCCCTACCAAGGGGCGGCCACGGGGGTGGGAGGAATCCACCGGGATATTTTCACCATGGGTGCCCGGCCGGTTGCCGCCCTCAATTCCCTCCGCTTCGGTTCATTGGACCTGCCCAAGACGCAGCATCTCCTGAAGGGCGTCGTCAAAGGCATCGGCGACTACGGCAATGCGTTTGGCGTGCCGACGGTATCGGGCGAGATCTATTTTGATCCCTGCTACAATACCAACCCGCTGGTGAATGCCATGTCGGTCGGCCTCGTCAAGCACGGCGAAACCGTCTCCGCAACGGCGGAAGGCATCGGCAACCCCGTTTTCATTGTCGGTTCCCGCACCGGCAAAGACGGCATCCACGGCGCCACCTTCGCTTCCGGCGACATCACCGAAGATTCTGTGAACGACCTCCCCAGCGTCCAGGTCGGCGACCCTTTCACCGAGAAACTCTTGCTGGAAGCCTCTCTCGAGGTCATCCAAACCGGCGCCGTCATCGGCATGCAGGACATGGGAGCGGCCGGGATTACCTGCTCTTCCAGCGAAATGTCCGCCAAAGGCGGCGTGGGTATGGACATCTGGCTCGAAAAGGTGCCGACCCGCGAAGAGAACATGAAGCCCTTCGAAATCCTTCTTTCTGAAAGCCAGGAGCGGATGTTGGTGGTGGCGGAAAAAGGAAAAGAGGATGCGATCAAAGCGGTTTTCGAAAAATGGGACCTCGCCTGCGTCCAAATTGGCGTGGTGACCGAAGGCGGCAGCCTCCGTTACTACATGGATGGCGAATTGACGGCTGAAGTTCCGGCCGAATCGCTCGTCCTGGGCGGCGGCGCCCCTGTCTACGAAAGAGAGCAAACTCCTCCGGCTTACATGGCCGAGATCGATAAGTTCAAGCTGGAAGACATCGAAGAACCGGAGAACCTCTGGGACATCATGGAATTCCTGTGCCAGCTGCCCACGGTCGCTTCTAAGCGCTGGGTCACCCAGCAATACGACAGCATGGTCGGTACCGACAACATGAGTACCAACCAGCCCACCGATGCGGCCATCGTCCGCATCAAAGGCACCAACCGCGCCCTCGCGGTTACCGCCGACTGCAACAGCCGCTACGTCAAGGCCGATCCCGTCGCGGGATGCGCCTTAGCCGTGGCCGAAGCAGCCCGCAACATCGTTTGCTCCGGAGGCGATCCCATCGGGGTGACCAACTGCCTGAACTTCGGCAACCCCTACAATCCGGAAGTGTACTTCCAGTTTGCGGGTGCCATCGAAGGCATGCGGCTCGCGTGCGAGACCTTTGGAACGCCCGTGACGGGCGGCAACGTCTCCTTCTACAACCAGAGCACCGACGACGGCCCGGTCGACCCCACGCCCACCATTGGCATGGTGGGGCTGCTCGACGACGCGGTCAACCAGCAGACCTCCCTGGCCTTCCAGAAAGCCGGTGACCTGATCTACCTGCTCGGCCCGGTCCGCGAAGACATCAACTCCTCCGAATACCTCTACAAGTACCACAAGGTCCAGCACAGCCCGGCGCCGTATGTGAACCTCGGCGACGAATTTGACCTGTGTACCGCCCTGATGAAGGTCATCCGCGATGGCTATGTCAGCAGCGCCCACGACGTCAGCGAAGGCGGCCTGGCCATGTGCCTGCTCGAATCCTGCTTCCCCGGCGACAAGGGCTTCAGCATCCTCCTCGACGACTCCATCCGCGCCGATGCATTCCTCTTCGGAGAATGGGGCGGCCGCGCCGTGGTAACGGTTCCGCTAAACAAGCAGGACGATTTCGAAGAAGCCATGGAAGAATTCAAGGTGCCCCTGCTGGTATTGGGTGACGTCACGAACGGCAATATCGACGTGGACGACGAAGACTTTGGCCACGTGAGTGAGTACAAGGATTTGTATATGAATGCCCTGGCCAAGAAGCTGGGGGTAGAAGAATAAGCGCTATGCTGGGACTGAAATTGAAAACGGATCCGCGGTGGGTGACGAATGCGGTGGAACAAAACATCGAAGAAATTCTCACCGACCACGCGTATTGCGAGCAAAAAGCTGCTTCGCACGCCATTTCCCTCATTGTCCAGTTTCCGGAGTACCCGGAATTGGTGGATACGATGACGGACCTCGCGCGGGAAGAGATGGCCCATTTCAAGATGGTTCACAAGTTGATCCAGGAGCGGGGATTTGCGCTGGGACGGGAACGCAAGGACAGCTATGTGGGGGAACTGATGAAGTTCGTGCAGAAGGGGCCCGACCGGAAGACGCGCTTGCTGGACAAACTGTTGTTTGCGGCGATGATCGAAGCCCGGAGCTGCGAGCGCTTCAAGGTGCTGAGCGAACACATCGAGGACCAGGAGCTGGCGAAATTTTACTATGATCTGATGGCATCGGAAGCGCGCCACTATACCACTTTCCTGCGCCTGGCGAAGGAATATTTGGATCCGGAGCGGGTGGAAGCCCGCTGGCAGGAGTGGCTGGTTTACGAGGCCGAAGTCATTTCGAAGTACGGGAAAAAGGAAACGATCCACGGCTGAGAATAGCCATTTGAGGGTTAGAGAACTGAGCCAAATCATTGAATTTAGGTGGGGTGAGAAATAACTTGGCCGGTCTGAAATACAATAAAGATGGAACTGGAAACGCTTGGACATGCTGCGCTCTTGCTGCGGGACAGTGAGGGCGAACCCTTATTGATGACCGATCCGTGGCTGATTGGGTCGACCTATTGGCGGAGTTGGTGGCTGCAAAATTATCCCACTGCGGAGCAGATGGATGAATACCGCCGGGTGAAATTTGCCTACATCACCCACGAGCACATGGACCATTTTCACCCCCCGTCCATTCGCAAGCTCGGCACCCAACCCACCTACCTTGCCCCGGCATTGCCCCAGGAACAAATCGCCAATTTCCTCGGCGACAAAGGCTTCAATACCAAGGTATTGGAACCGCTCCAGTGGCACCAACTCCACGACTCCCTGCGCGTACTCAGCATCCCCCTCCCCAACGACGACAGCGTTCTCCTGCTCGACACCCCCACCGCATTCATCGTCAACATCAACGACTCCAAACCCCGCAAATACCAGCTCAACCGGGTCCGCGACTTCCTCGACAAGGAGGTCAGGGGAGAGAAAAAAATCATTGTCCTGAGCAGCTATTCCCCGGCTTCAGTGGTCAACAGCTTCCGCAAAGGCACGTCCTACGAGGTCGTAAGCCTGCGGGACAAAAAGAGCTACGTCCACTATGTGTGTGACATCGTCGACCTCCTCGGGGCCGACTTCTTCATGCCCTTCGCCAGCCAGGTCATTTTTTACCGCAGCGACTCCTCCTGGGCCAACGCCTACAAAGTCAGCTACGACGACCTCCAAACCCATTGGAAGGCGAAAAAAACCCAGCTCTGCCGCCCCTATTCGAAGATTGATCTGGAAACGTTTGAGGTGACGAGTGTGCCGGAAAAAGAATACCGCCGGGACGAGGATACGATTCGGAAGAAGGTCCGGAAGCAGGAAAATCTGGAAAAGGACTCCGAATTCTCGGAGAAAGACGTCGAAGACCTGCGCAAGAAGCTCGGCTTCAGCTGGTTTTGGATCCCGCTGCTGTTTCGGCGCGGCATCGGCTTCATCCTCGACGACAAGCAATACACCTACAAGCCGTGGCGGCGCAAGATCGTCCCCGGCCTGAAAAATCCGAGCTTCAGCCTCGTGATTCCGCCCCAGGCGCTGAAAGACGTGCTAATGACCGGTCACTTTGCCGACCTCGGCATCACGATGTTTACCCTGATCATCATCAACGGCAAACTCAATCCCAAGCTCGTCTACGTATTCTTCCTTCTGGTCGCCCTCCACGATTACCAGCACCTGTGGAGCTTCAAAAACTTTGTGAAGTGGTTCCGCACCAGCCTCCGGCTCAACAAATGGCGGATTCCAGCGCTGAAGGGAGCATGAAAAAAGCCGCTGGTCTCCACCAGCGGCCGTGCCATGCTATCGGTCACTCACCATAAAAATCACATCTTCAATATTTTTTGGTCGAAGACATAGTCTTCGCGTAATCCTTTCAGGTAGTAGAGGCCAGCGGGAAGGTCGTCGACCCGCAAGACGGCGGTGCTGCCCACCGCGCCTTCCAGGACGCCCGTCCGCAGCAATTTGCCGTGCTGATCGAACAGCATCAGTTCCAACGGAGCCGAATTCTCCGATGATTCCACGACCACCGTCACGGTGGTCCGGGCCGGAACGGGCTTCACCTTGATCCGCATATCCGTCATCTCAATCTCCACGTCCGCTCCCGCTGCTCCTTTGTCCGTGGTCAGGTCTTCGGTGATTTCCTCGATTTCCACCACCTCCACCGGAATTTCTTCGATCGGCACCTCCTCCACAAAATACGGGGCGATGCTCCCGGTCAACATCATTTCGGGCTCCTCGATCTCCACCACTTCCAGTTCAACCGGATCGATGGGCTCGTCGATGATCATGACAATCGTGTCGCCGGTGATCCGCGGCTCCTCCTCGATCTCCATCGGCGCAATGTCACCGAGCATCATGGCCATATCCTCGAGGGTCAGGCGGATCGTCTCGTAGGCGCCTTTGCCCAATTCAACCATGGTCCAGGCTTCGGAAAGGGAGGCCTCGTGGTAGGCGATGACTTCCCATTTGCCCGGCTGGAGCCGGTAGAAGCCGAAGTAGCCATCGGCATCCGTTTCCGCGGAGAAAGTTCCTCCTTTGCCCGTAATCGTGACATAGACGCCCGCTTTGCCCTCGCCTTCCAGCAGGACCCGGCCCTTCAAGGTGGCCGTCGTCGGCACCGCCTTGATCTTGCCGCGCACCGGATAATTCCGGTGGCTTTGCGCTTGAACCGTGGAATTCCACAGCAGGCCGAAGGCCGCGATGAAGGAAGCCGCAAAGATTTGCAGGGTTGACCAGCGGCTGCGGACAAAGCTCGGTTGACTCGGAGTCGTTTTCGCCTTTTCCAGCTGCTTGTACTGGGAAAGGGGCATGCTGCCACAGAGATTGCCTTCGTGCTGCTCGTACAGCGACTTGATTTCTGGCTGGCTCTTGCCGGACAGGTCGACCACACACTTCGCACAAGCATCGCAGAAGCGACCTTGCTCGACCGGGGTCATTTGTTGCCAATCTTCGTGACAGGGGGTGCCGATGGTGAAAAGATTCCGATTGCTCATAGTGTCATTGTTGGGTTTCGGTAATAGGGTGTACCGAACCCATCAATTCCACACGCGTTCCAGAATTTTTTTTAACTTTTTCTTTTTATCCCTCTGAATCAGCCCTTTGCATCCAACCCTTTCTCCACATCCGCCAACCAAGCCCCATACAATTCATTCTCCAACGCACACAAATTCGTCGTCAGGTTCCGCAATTCTTCAGGATAACGGGCCAGTTCTGATTCCATCTCGGCGAGGTGGCCTTCCTCTTCGTTGATGATGCCCTGCACGGACAGACGGGCGACCTTGTATTCAGCGAGGTATTCTTCGTAGATGGGATAAATCTCGTCGGCCCGGATTTCAATCGCATACGTCACCAACAGGTAGACCAGGTCATTCAGTTCCCGCCCCTCCAAACTGTGCTGACGGCCCAGTCTAGACGCTTCCAAATCCAGACGATACAGCAACTGCCGCGAAGCAACCGGCGCCAACAGATATTCCTGGGCGTAGGTCGGATTCCCCTCCTCATCCAATTTCCGGGACAGGTGCTTCAGGAAAAACGCGTGCCGGGCCTCCTCCGCCGCATGCTTCAGCGCCATGAAATGCGCCCGGGGACCACTTTGTGTCCGCGCAATCTTGGTCGCCCCGATATGTTCCATATAGCTCAGCGTATTCAGCCAGCGGGCGTGCAGGTCCACATCGGGAACCACCCGGTCCAGGATACGTCGCAGTTGGGTTTCGGTCGCAGTCTTGGTCTCAGTCAACATAGGCATGGCGCAAATTTAATTCCAATTGTCAATTTTCAAGGCCCATCCAGCCGAACAACCCGAAAAAATCGTCCGTCGGTCCGGTACCAAGGTCTTCTCAGGACAGTTTTTTCATTTTGGAGCCCTTCCCCCGCCCCTTCGCACATTCATAATGCAAGGGTAACGTTGTTGTAACCCGCATTCCGCCCCATCCCGCTACCTTTACTTCGAATCAAATGCAAAGGCGCACGCCTTTCATCACTTATTATCACGCCTCATACTTGTACAGCAACTTTTTTCAACCTCTCTCATTTTACCAGTGACCCAACGGCGAACTCCTCCCACCCAAGGGGGAGTTTCCCTTTTTAAGGAGAAAGCATTGAAATAAGGGCGGTCCCGGCACTCACGTTCCGGGCGGTCCCTCCGGCAGTCGCTCCGCTCACGCGGGAGCTCCAACAGTTGCCTCCGACACCTACCGCAGATAAAAAGTGGAAATTCTCCGTCACCCGTCCTCATTTCACCATCCCCCAAATTTGCCTATCTCCGCATTTGCCCATTTTCTCATTCCCTTTTCCCAATTTGGCGATGCGCGGACATTGTGGTAATTTTATAACCCTGGTCACGCTAAGCTGCTAAACCCTCATACAATGAGCCTCAACATCCCTCTTCTCAAAGAAATCTGTGAAACACCGGGTGCCCCCGGCCGTGAATTTCGTATCCGCAACGTCGTCAAGCGCGAAGTTGCCGACCTCGTCGACAATGTGTCCATCGACAACATGGGCAACCTGATCGCCTTCAAAAAGGGCCGCAGCGACAAGCGCGTGATGATTGCCGCCCACATGGACGAAATCTCGTTCATTGTGAAGCACATCGACGAAGATGGCTTCGCCCGGGTCCATACCCTCGGCGGGTTCGATCCCAAGACCCTGACCGCTCAGCGGGTCATCGTCCACGGCAAGGAAGACGTGATCGGCGTGATGGGCTCCAAGCCCATTCACATCATGAATCCCGAGGAGCGCAAAAAAGCGCCGCGCATCGAGGATTATTTCATCGACTTTGGCCGTCCCGGCAAGGAAGTCCACGAATTGATTTCGGTGGGCGATGTGGTCACGCGGGAGCGCGACCTGATCGAGATGGGCGATTGCGTCAACTCGAAGTCCATCGACAACCGCGTGAGCGTCTTCATCCTGATCGAGGCCCTTCGCCGGCTGGAAAACCCGCCTTTTGACGTGTACGGAGCCTTTACGGTCCAGGAGGAAATCGGCCTGCGGGGTGCGATGGTGGCTTCCCACAGCATCAATCCCGATTTCGGGATCGGTCTGGATACGACGATTGCCTATGACTTGCCCGGCTCGAATGACTATGAGATGGTGACGGAACTCGGCAAGGGCACCGCCATCAAGATCATGGACAGCTCGGTCGTTTGCGATGCCCGCATGATCGATTTCATGCGGCAGACGGCGAACCGCCACGAGATCCAATGGCAGAGCGAAATTTTGCCGGCCGGCGGGACCGATACCGCCGCCTTGCAACGGGCCGGGAAACTCGGCTCGATCACGGGCTGCATTTCCATTCCCACCCGCCATATCCACTCTGTCATCGAAATGGCCCACAAGGGAGACATCCAGGCATCCATCGATTTGCTGGTCCGTTGCCTCGAAGAAATCGACAGCTACGACTTCAGCTGGGACCGCCTCTGAGACGCGGAACCCATTTTCCATCAACATATTAGCCCAATGTTACCGATTGGATTCGATTCCCGTTTCCAATCTGCTTTCCCTACCTTTGCGCTTTCACAACCTGATATCACTCGAATGACAATTGAAAAAAACAAGGTCGTAACCCTTACCTACAAACTTTCGGTAGGGGGAGAACTGCTTCAGGAAACCTCTCCTGAAGATCCGTTCGCCTTTATTTACGGCATTGGCCAAACCCTTCCGGCTTTTGACGAACACCTCGCCAGCAAGGCTGCCGGCGATACATTTGCCTTCACCCTCACTCCCGAAACCGGCTACGGAGAATACAATCCCAAGCTGATCCAACAAGTGGACATCGCTGCCTTTGAAGGCGCTCCCGAAGGTACCCTGACCAAAGGAAATACGGTCCCGATGCAGATGGTCGACCAAAGCAATCCCAGCCAGGCCCAAACCGTTTGGGGAACCATTGCTGAGATCGAGGAAAAGGTCATCCACATGGACTTTAACCATCCCCTCGCCGGCAAGACCCTGGATTTCTCGGGTGATATTCTTGAGGTGCGCGAAGCCACTCCCTCCGAACTCGAGCACGGCCAGGTACAAGCTCCCGGTCAACAATAACTATGAATTCCTGAATTGCGGATAAAAAAGAGGACCGTCCTGTTCAAGGACGGCCCCATTTCCGCTCTGCGGTTCGTTCCCCTCATCCCCCCGACACTGTCGGGCGGCGCACCGCAAGCAGCTTTTCCTTCTCGGAGGCACGTCCCTTCAATCCAACTGCTTCCCTTCTTCCCCATCTCTTCCAGGCCTCTCCCACCATGCTGCGGTGCGTAAGTGCTGAACAGATCGCGTTCTGTCCAGTGGGTCAATCAACTACTTAAAGAACGATGTGGTATTAACCCAATTTTTTAACCAAACTTATCAATTCAAAAATCTAATCTTCAATTAATCCTGAAATCTGTCTTATGCTTATGGCTTCATTTACGCCATATTCCGGCTTAGGTTGCGGAGGTGTAAGATTTGCAGGGGAAATTGTAAGTAGACGACCTATCAGCGGGACAACTGGAGTTGGAGCCGCTTGATGCGGTCCGCCAGCTTTTCGCTGGTGAGACGGGTGCGGAGACGGTCGACGATGATGGGAAAACTCATGGGGGTCGGCTTCTCGGGATGCGTCACAATGATCTTGGAATCGTTGATCCGATCCAGGGCAGCCCGGAGGCGCTGCTCTTCCAATTGAAATTGGAAGACTTCCTCGTAGGCCTGCCGAAGCAGCAGGTTGTTGGGTTCGTGCTCGCGGAATACTTCGAAGAAGAGCGCGGAACTCGATTGGAGGTGCTTGCCGGAGATGTTTTTGCCGGGAAATCCCTGGAACACGAGGCCCGCAATGGCGGCAATGTCCCGGAAGCGGCGCTTGGCCATTTCAGTGGCGTTGACACTGGCCAGGAGGTCGTCTTCGAGGTCTTGGGTCGTGAAGCAATCGTTGTCGAGGGCCTGCTGGATTGGAATGGGTTGGTCGGAGAGGAGCTCGAAGCCGTAGTCGTTGAGGGCGATGGAAAATGAAATGGGCAACAGGAGCGAGATCCTGTACGCCAGCAACGAGGCCAGGGCCTCGTGGACAAAGCGCCCTTCGAACGGGTACACGCAACAATGGTAGCCATCCCGGCTGCGGAAGACCTCGATCAGACATTCCCCCTCGCGGGGGAGGTACGAGCGCGCGCCCTGAAAATCCAGCAAGGGCTGAATCTTCGCGATTTCGGGATCCACCGATTCTCCTGCCACTGCCTCCGTCAATTTGCGCCGGATCATCTCCGACAACTGATTGGACAGCGGCAACCTTCCCCCCAGCCACGCCGGCACCTTTCCCTTCGTTTTTTTCGTCCTCCGCACCAACACTTCCATGTCCTTGATCATCACAAATTCAAGGTTCCGCCCCGAAAACCAGAACACATCCCCCGGCTTCAACATCGAGATAAAATACTCCTCAATCGTTCCCAATCGCCCTCCTTTCATGAACTTCACCGTCATCGCCGGATCGCTCACGATGGTCCCCATCGACAACCGGTGCCGCATCGCAATGCCTCGGTTCTCGACTTTGTACAGGCCATTTTCCACCACCACCTTCTTGTACTCCTCATACGCATACAGGGACTGGCCGCCCGTGGTGATGAAGGCTAGGATTTCCGCCCATTCCTCCCGCGTCACCGACTTGAAACAGAAGGTCGACGTCACTTCCCGGTAAATTTCTTCCTCCCGAAAGCCCTCCGATACCGCCAAGGTTACCAAATATTGTACCAGCACATCGAAGGCCCGGATGATCGGAGGCCGTGCCTCCAACAGTTCCTCCTTGATCGCCGTCCGCAATGCCGCCGCCTCAATCAGTTCGAGGGAATGGGTCGGCACAAAATAAATCGTACTGGTCGCGCCAGGCTGGTGGCCACTCCGCCCCGCCCGTTGCATGAAGCGAGCGACGCCCTTGGGCCCGCCAATCTGGATGATGGTCTCCACCGGATGAAAATCGACGCCCAGGTCGAGGCTGGACGTACAGACCACCGCCTTCAGGCGTTCGTCGCGCAGGGCTTGCTCCGTCCAGTTCCGGAGCTCGCGGCTGATCGAGCTGTGGTGCATCGCAATGATCCCCGCCAGTTCGGGGGCCACGCCGAGTAGGTTTTGGTACCAAATCTCGGCCTGGGCCCGGGTATTTGTGAAGACGAGCGTTGAGCGGCTGTCCATGAGAATGGGCAGGACCTTTGGCAAAAGGTGAATGCCGAGATGGCCGGACCAGGGCATCTTCTCCACGTCGTCGGGCATGATCGATTTGACGCGGATCTTTTTCTTGCGGCGGTGCTTGATGACCGCGACTTTCTTCCGGTCGGTGACCTCGCCCCAAAACACATCCATGGCTTCGTCCATGTTGCCGATGGTGGCCGAGATGGCCCAGGTGCGGAGGTCGGGACAAATGGCCTTGAGGCGGGACATGGCGAGTTCCATGGCGACGCCCCGCTTGGAGCCAATGAGCTCGTGCCATTCGTCGACGACGATGCTGCGGAGCGATCCCAGCCGATTGGGGTAGTCTTTTTGGCCGAGGAGCAAATGAAGGCTTTCCGGCGTGGTCACGAGGAATTCCGGCATGTTCCGGCTTTGTTTTTGCCGGATATTGGAAGGGGTATCGCCAGTGCGGACTCCGACTTCCCAGGGGATGTCGAGGGCCTCACAGGCGCGCTGGATGGACTGGGCGATTTCCACGGAGAGGGCGCGGAGGGGTGTGATCCAGATGGCCTGGAGGCCGTAGCGGCCATTCCGTTTGGGCTTGGGGGGATGCTGGAGAAAATCGAGGAGGATTCCGAGGCCAAGGGCGTAGGTTTTGCCGGAGCCGGTGGGAGCGTTGACAAGGCCGTGCTTGCCTTGCAGGAAAGCGCGCCAGGCGGCCTTTTGAAAGGGAAAAGGTTGCCAGCCCTTCGATTCCATCCATTGGATGGCCGGTTCCAGCGCTTTGCTCATGGGAAAGGAACCCGCTGGGCGGGTGAATGTTTGCGGGAAAAGACCATTGAAGCGATAAAATTGACGGTTGGTGGGACGGGAAAGTGAAGACGGGAAAATGAATCCTAACTTATTGTAGATCAATATTTCTATTTCATTTGCCCATTTCCTTACCCTATTTATGCGCTTCACATTTACCCTGTTGTCCTTGCTCTTCATCCTGCTTGGAACCACTGAATCGCAAGCGTCCCATATCCTCGGGGCGGAAATCTCTTATTATTGTGTCAACAGCTGTACGGTGCGGGTCCAACAACGGGCTTACCGGAGTTGCGGTGGATCGTCCGTGATTTCCCCCAACCCTTTCCAATTCGTTTCCCAAAGTCCTGGTTGTACCCAGCCGCCGCCCCTCAACAGTTGGTCGGCGACGCAAGTCGTGGAATTGGTCCCCTTGTGTCCGGCCTACGCCACGAGCCAATGTACCGACCCCAATGCGGCCTTCATCGGGGTCCAGGAGTACCTCTGGTGGCGGGACTACGAAATATGCTCCGTCCCCAATTGCATTTTCATCCTCGAATGGTCCACCTGCTGCCGAACGCCAAATCTCTCCTCTCTGAGCAGTTCCAGCAGCACCGCCATTTACCTGACCTCCACCACCCTCAATACCAATATCCCCTGCAACAGCTCCCCCGAATTTGATGTTCCACCGCCCCCCTTCATTTGCGCCGGCCAAACCAGCGTCGTCGATTTCAGCGCCACCGACCCCGACGGCGACAGCTTGGTCTATGCCCTAGGGCCCTGTTTTGCTTCCCCCAACACCTTAGTCACGTATGGCCCTGGCTACTCGGCCACCCAGTTCATGGGGCCCACCTGGAACGTCACCATTCAACCCGACAGCGGATTCATCACCTTTACCGCGACCCCGGGTACGATCGTAGAGGGCGTGATTTGTGTGTATGTAGAAGAATGGAGAAATGGCCAATTGATCGGGACCACCAGCCGGGATTATACCCTGCCCGTCCTCAATTGTCCCAATGCCATCTGTGGCGACAACCTTGTCACCGGGACTATTTTCAAAGAGGACAATTCAAATTGTATCCAGGACCCGAACGAACCCGGCCTCCCCAACCACCTGGTCATGGTCCTTCCAGACAGCGTGGTCGTACCAACGGATTCGGCCGGCTTCTACCAATTTACCCCGAAGGCGGGCACCTATACTGTGATTCCGCTCCCTCTGAGCTCGGTATGGAATGTGGTTTGTCCCACGCCGCCCAGTCATACGGTGGTCGTCACGGGAACCAATACTACCACAAACGGGCTCGACTTTGGCAAGGATGCCCTGTTTGACTGCCCGGTCATGTACGTGGACATCGGCTCGGGGATAGTGCGCCCTTGCTTCCAAAATGAATTTGTGGTCAGCTATGCCAATGCTGGCACCGACACCGCCTTCAATGCCTATATCGAAGTGAATCTGGACACCAATTATGTCATTGATTCCACCACCCACCCCTATACTGGATCCGGTCCGGTGTATACCTTCCCCTTGGGTGACCTTGGCATCGGTCAGGGCGGCCAATTCCGCATTTATGCGACCCTGGCCTGCGACACCAACCTGGTCAGCTACGTGATGTGTACGGAAGCCCATGCCTATCCCGATTCTTCCTGCCTGCCCCCCAATCCACTGTGGGACCACAGCAGCCTGTCCGTCACCGGCACCTGCGTCAACGACTCGGCCTGCTTCAATATCAGGAACAACGGACCGGCTGGAACCAGCAACATGGCCGGTCCGACGGACTGGCGTTTCCTGACCAATACCAACCAAACGGCTACTGGAACCCTCCAGTTGTGTGGGGGCTGTGATACCACCCTCTATTTCCCCGGCGCGGCCCAAACGTACCGGATGGAAGTCGACCAACGCCCGGGGCATCCCGGGGACAGCCGCCCGAATGCCACCGTCCAGTTCTGCGGCCCGGGTACGCCCTTCTTGAATTTTACCACGGCCCTGCCCGAGGACGATGCCGATCCTTTTGTCTCGATCGATTGCAAGGAAGTCGTCAATTCCTTTGATCCCAATATGAAATACGTGACCCCGCTCGGTGTCGATACCGCTTTCCGGTACATCGATTCCACCGATGTGTTGGAGTACATGATCGACTTCCAGAATACGGGCACTGCCAATGCCATTCAGGTCGTCCTGCGGGATACTTTGTCGTCGAAATTGGACCTATCGACCATTTCCATGGGGGTCAGCAGCCACCCATATTGGTGGCGCATCAATCCCGAGCGGGAATTGGAGATTTCCTTCGACAATATCCAGCTGGTGCCAGAGTCGGTCGATTCATTGCAGAGCATTGGTTGGGTAAAGTTTAAAATCGCGTTGAAGAAAGGCTTGCAAACCGGAGACCGAATTGAAAACTTCGCGGACATTTACTTTGACTTCAATTCCCCGATCCGCACCAATACGGTCTGGAATACCATTGGCTGGCCGGTGGTGATCTCCCAGGAACGGGGCAAAAGTCCCCTTGACGTGGTGGTCTACCCCAATCCGACGACCGGCCGCCTGAAAGCGCGGGTGGATAATTTGCCGCAGGGAACGCCCTTGCACCTGGAAGTGTATTCGCTAGTGGGACAACGGGTTTCTGCCATCGACTTTGAAGCAGGGACGACCTACGAGTGGTCGCTGACGGGGGTTCCGAAAGGCATCTACATCTTCCGCATTTCCAATGGCAACCAACTGCTGAAGACCGGAAAAATCATCCTTGAATAGTCGTAAGTTTATTCATACCCCTCCAAATGAGAGCGCCGCCCTGAATTGGAGCGGCGCCTTTTCTTTTATACTTCCGGAGGATTTACCACAGGACGATTTTGCGTGTGAATCTTCGATCACCCATCTGAAGCCGGGCGATGTACAGCCCGGACGGAAGGTCCCGGCAATCCATGAAAACCTTGGTTTCGGGCGCATTTCCCTCCCATTTTTTCTCCCACACACTCCTGCCCTCTGTATCCACCAATTCCAACTCCAAGTCATTCCCCTGCAAATTCTCGACGGTCAGGAACAGGGTGCCTCCCAAGGCCGGTTGCGGGAAGAATTGGGGCGGGGGGAATTGTCTCCATTCGCGGGACAACAATACCACTTCTACCGTATCCATCAGCGTATCGGCCTGGCAGCCATCGTCTACGATCAAGGTCACCGGATAGGTGCCACTAGCCTGGTACACATGAACAGGATTCGGATCGGTGGAAACCGGACTCCCATCGCCGAAGTCCCATTGCGCCGAAGTATAGTTCCCGCTGGCATTCGTAAAGAATACCGTATCGGCCAGGCTCTGCCAGGTAAAGTTGGCTGCGGGTGCCAGTGTATAATCCCATTGGGACAGGCTGTCAAACACTACGGTCGCCGCAATTGCCTGGAAATAGGTCGCCGTGGTCGAATCCAAGTTTCCGTAGAAAGGAAGGCCTTCGGGGGATTTTTGGAACAGCGTCGCGTAGAATACGCACGCCGCCAGGTAACTCCCCGGATAACTGGGATGGCTTCCATCTCCAGTGTACAAATCCAGGTTCGGGTCCAAGATCCGGGAGCGCCACCACGCCGACCCAACCGGCGCCACCCATCCGTCATTCAGGTCTGCCATTTCCATATAACTGCTCCGTAAACGTCCCTGCATCCCTTCGTAGGTGCACAAGGGCGGGTAAAATTGGCAATTCTGCTGGTCCCCGTTCTTCCGGCCCCAGGTCATAAAGAAAACCGGCTGGGCACAGGAGTTGGCACTCCGAAACGAATCCACCAGCACTTCAGCGAACGGATATACATCCTGTTGTACCTGGAGCGGCGGAAAAGAGGGGCGCTGGCTTTGCTCCTGCATGACCAGAAAATCCCAGCTTCCCTGGGCAATCTTCCCCAGCGAGGTACCATTCGTAGAATGGCCTTCCAACGTATACCCGCCAGGCACATTCCAATCGTGGATCAGCGTATCGCCGTTCGCATTTGCCAGCGAGGCGACAATGGCCGGAAGCGTATTGAAATTCGTGTAGCTATTGCCGAGAAACAACGCCCGAACTGTCTGTTGGCCCCACAAGGGAGTGAGAAAAGTGAAGAGCAAGAAAAACAGTAGTAGATATTTTTTCACCTCCCCAAAATACAGGTCTTGAAGATGAAAGGAAAAAGAATTCGTCTCCTGTTAAAGGCTTAGCCCCAAAAGGTTTAAAAAGCAATTGTGGAATGGAAGGTTTTCCTTGTTTTCTTTCCCCTTGCTAATTTGTTGGACTGTACCTTCCTATGACGAAAAGCAGCATGAGTCGTCAACCTAGAGCTTACTTTGTGGTAATTACCACCACACTCTTCTTGCTGGTTACCAACCAAATCTTGATTCAATATTGGTTGTTCCAAAAGGCGGATGATGCCCTCATGGTCAACCTGGCCGGACGACAACGCATGCTGAGTCAGCGGATTGCCCTCCTTTCAGTCCTCGATCAACAAAACCCTGGCAGCCAATCAGAGGAACTTAGCTCCACCATTCAACTCTGGGACGACACCCACCAGCAATTCGTGGATCCAGCCTCGGACCTCTCTCTGGAGGATGAAACGGAGGTTTACGAGAAAATCGTGGCCCTGAATCCCTATTTCGAGTGGATCAAATCCAACCATGCTCCGGGCATAAGCGCTCCGCCAGTAACGGAAACCGTGGCCCAAATGGAAGCCTTTCTCGTGGCCATGGATGAAATTGTCAAAGGCCTGGAGGAGATTTCCGAAGATCGATTGTGGTTCATTTCTCGGGCAGAACTGTTTTTGATGGTCCTCACGATGGCTGTCTTCCTGGTTGACATCCTGCTGATTTCCCGTCCCTTCATCAAGAAAATCCTTCGCCAATCCGATCAATTTGAGTCCATCGCCTGGGTCCAATCCCACATGGTCCGCAGCCCCAACGCCAAGATTCAAGGCTTGATTTCAATTCTGGAAAACAACCGGCAGAATCTGTCAGAATCAGAGGTGCAGCACTATCTGGCCTTGATCGAACTGGAATGTAAGCGGCTGGACGAAATGACCCAGCAGGTGGTCGAAATGTGCGAGAATTGATCGCCCACTTACTCTTCTTTTGCGCATGAGGCAATGCGCCTGCCCAATGACACCATAGGTGAGCAAGGGAGCCTTGGCCCCCAAGTTCAGCCGTCGGCGCCCAGCACCTGCCGAAGGTCCCGCAACAAAAGTTGGTATTCGAGCGGGCTTTGTGCGTAGGCCAGCGATTCGACAAGGCGGAGGGCCGTGGCCAGCCGTTCAGCCAGCGAGTCAGGAGGGTTAGGCGAAAGTTTCATAACATTTTGGAGGTTGA
>CAWUKT010000057.1:0-45401 GCA_963923035.1 uncultured bacterium | reverse complement strand
ACAAGCGGAAAAGTGACGGGAAAAGTAGATTTTCCCTGCGGGTGACGATTGGAAGGGGCAAGAAACTGTTTACTGTATTCCCTAAGAAGTCCGAGCAGCCGTTTATGGACAATCGGTTTTGGGTGAACGAGACTTGTCCTAAGACCGGAAAGGAATTGAAAGGCAAGCGGATCAAACACGCCAAGGGCAATTCCAATTCGCGGCAACTGGAACGGTCCCTCCTCTCGCAGTTGGAAGCGATGCGGAGGTTGATTGCCAAGTTGGAAGCCGAAGATAGAATGGTCACGCATGAGGTATTGCGGATGCACTGGCAGCAGGACCACGAGCAGGACTTCTATGAATGGTTGTCGGAGTGGCTGGTTCGGTATAGCAAGCACCGCAACATAAAGGAGTCCAGCATTGGACTATATCGAAAGGCGATTGCTCAGGTCGTAGGCTTTGAGCAGATGGGGTTTCGGACCGATGCCGGGGCGGTATCCATTGAGTGGTTGCAACGCCTACAGGATTGGATGCTTCAAGATGTGGGGTTGGCAACCATGACGGTGAACAATTACATGAAGTTGATCGGAACGTTGATGCGCTACGCTAAATCGAAAGGCGTATTGGCGCGAAATGTGTACCAAGATTTTGTCGACCAAAAACTATTGGTGAAAGCCGATCGGCACCGGGGAAAGTTCCTGACCGAAAAGGAAGTCAATCGCCTTTACCAAGCCTACCTCAACGAAGAGATTCTCAATCATCCCGAGTTGCAGACTGTGCATGGCAAACCCATTGTTATGGCCCACCGACTCCATAAACGATTGTCGATTATGCTGTTTGCCTGCTACTCGGGGCTTCGGATCAGCGATTTGATTCGTGTAGCCACCAACCATCCGAGCCTGAAAATCGAAGCCGATACTTTCTCTTTGAAAATGAAAAAGACAGGCAAAGTCATCACCATTCCCATCAGTGACCGGTTGCGGACAGTGGCCAATATGACAGGCTTGGGGCCGGTATTCGAGGCGAAAACCTCGGAACTCACCCGCATGAATGAATCCCTGCAACGCATCCTGCAATTGTTGAAGATCGAAAAGCACATCTCTTTTCACGGATTGCGGCGGAGTTTTGCGAGTTATATGCTGAATCAGGACGTGCCCTTGAAGGTTGTTTCTGAATTGTTGGGGCATAGTAATACGAGCGTCACTGAGCAGTGCTATGCGTTTCTGAATGAGAAACGCTTGAAGGAGGCGGTTTCGGTCTTTGACAAAGGCCGCATGATCGCGTTTGAGAATCCCGATGTGCGGGAGTTTGTGGAAGACGTCTACCAACTGTTACAGGCGAATCCGGGGATTCGCTTGCCGAAGCGGATGCAAGATCGGATTGCGCAGTTGAAGGAACAGTTGGGGCTGGACGTGCTGGACATCGTGGAGGAACGGAAGGGAGTGTTTCGGGCGGTTTAGTCGGAGAAGCAATGGAAATCTGGAAGCGGCCCCGTCTTTGGCGGGGCTTTTTTGCTTGGTAGAGCTTATGTACAGATTAAGTATCAATGATGTTTGAATGCCGGAAAGATGCGGGGAGATGGGAATTAATGCGGAGGAACGTGTTTTGTATGGATTTGGGATAGATTATGAATGCGCGAACCTGCTAAGTCATTCTTTTTGCGCAACTTTTTCGCCCTTTTCAAGCAATAAACGATTCATTCCAAGGGAATTTCGCTGCGTAGTGCCTTCAAAAATGAAATATTCACTTTGGGAGCCTCCCGAAGCAGAGAAGGAATTTTCCGTAACACTGTCAGGGAAGGCAACGCTGAATTCCTTGTTGATGAAATATGTGTCGGCCCCGTTTTCGGAAAACAAAACGCTGTCGACCACATATTGCGGGTAGTCTACGCCACAAGCGCAGCCTGTGTACCTCATTCGGAGAACCGCATGGTTCTCCCCGGAATATTTCATCTGCTTTTGCAGATGGAGGCACTCCGAATCGGGGTTTCTCTCCTTTTGGCAAGCCCCAAGAAGGATAGATAAAAGCCCCAAGACCAGCATTCCTGCAAACAGCCTGCGGCTACGAAGCCCGTTTGATTCAGTTATTACCCAGCTCTTCATCTTTGAACCTTCAGTCCAGTTACTGTACCAACTGCCCAACAGTTTTCACCACTTTGTACTCCACCCCTTGGAACTCTTCAAAATGTGCCTTCCCGCATTTGATTTTCAGCTGTTCGTCCCGCTTCAACTTGGAGAGATCAACTTGGGAGTCGCCGGTGTTCTTCGTCTCCGCGACGAAGTAGACCTTTGCTTCGTCCTCGAAGACCACGGCCCAGTCCGGGTTGTAGTTGCCGATGGGCGTGGGGACTTTGAACCAGTGTGGGAGCTTGAAGTAAAACTTTACCTGTTCGCTGGTTTCGCAGTCTTTGGCGAACTGGCTTTCGGTGCCTGAGTCCAGTGGGATGAATTCCTCATAGATCGTCTTTTCGGGGTTGTTGACCTCGAAGGAGCATTCGTTTAGATAGACCTCCAGTTCTTCTGCCTCGAAGCGGGTCATTTCGTATTGGGTTTCTCCAATGCGTTGGTATTTGATTCCGTCGATCATCAGGTCATACAGCTTGCGTCGAATGACTTGAGAGGAATGGTCTAGGAACATTTGCGGATTTTTGAGAATGTCGGCGATCCGCCCGGATGTTTTCAGGATTTGGAAGATCGTGGAGCGGGTCAGGTCCGTCTTGCTTTGGATGTAGCCCAGAACATCAGGAATTTTCCATGAATGGGATTGGCCATAGGTAGCTACCCGGTCGGATACATAACTGGTATCAACTCCTTTATCCGACATATCAATCGAAACCTTGGTTGATCGAATCGAAGGAGTTCTGATTTCTTGCATTTCCTCAACAGCCTTAGCCGCTTCTCGAATCAGGTCTTCGGTGCTATAATCAACACGATAGGTCGTATGATTTTTAAGTTTCTGCCATATTTCCAGAAAGCGCGGATCAGCTTCAAAGCCCTTCCGGTATTTCACTTTTTTACGTCCGCGTTTATTTTTGATTCGGCCTTTGAATTCCACGCCGCAATCTTCCTCGATCTCATTTTGAAGGGCCTTGGCGAAGTCTTCGTAGGCTTCATTGGCGACGACGGTAAGCCGGTTAATGTTCTGGTCATATATGCGCTTACCTGATTGGTTAACGGCGAGTCGCAAGCCCCGGCCGATCTCCTGCCGTTTTTTTATTTCGGATTTCGATTCATTTAGGGTGCAAATCTGAAAAACGTTTGGGTTGTCCCATCCCTCACGTAAGGCAGAGTGAGAGAAAATAAAGCGCAAAGGAACATCTTTGTTCAATAGAGCTTCCTTGTCCTTCATGATCAAATTATAGGTCTCGGCTGCACCCTTACTATTTCTGGATTTTTCTGTTTCTCTTGTATCCTTCCAGCGGCCTTTGATGTCTTGAGAGAAATAGCCGTTATGCACCTCCGAAACTGGGAAGCGGTCCAGTTGCCGGAAGGCGGTTTTGCTGACCAGTTCCGTATAGATTTCCTCGAACCAGACCGCAAATTTTCCGGGCCGAGGATTTCCCGTTTGGTCGTACTCGCGGTAATTGGCAACCCGGTCGATGAAAAACAAGGACAAAACTTTGATTCCTTTTGCCTGTAACCGCCTTTCTTTTTTCAGGTGTTCCTCGACGGTCTTCCGAATCTGGAACTTCATCAATTCGTCGGTCAATCCGCCTTGGCTTTCACCCTTGTAAAGGATATTCCCGTTTGAAAAGGTGATGCACTCGTTTACCGAATCGATTTCTTCGATCAGATAGCCGTCTGAATAAATTTCCCGTTCACTCGATTTGGCATACAGGTCGTCCCCTACGCCCACTTTCACTTTTTTCTTCTTGACCCCTTTGTCAGAGTTCGTGTACAGGGCTACTTTGGCCGTGACTTTGGTTTTGGTCGCAGTGATTGATTCTACGGCTACAAAAGCCTCATTCGCGGCATTCTCCTCCATTACAGAATCCACCTCTATCTGCTTTACCAGTCCCAAGTCGTAGGCTTTTACAGGATTGAGACTGTAAACAAGATTATACAAATCCCGGTGGGTAGCCGAATACCTCAATGTGCAAAGGGGATTTAGGTTTCGGATTGCCGCTTTCCGCTTTTCGGTTTCCATGTTCTGCGGCTCGTCCACGATCACGATAGGGTTTACGGATTTTACAAACTCGATGGGTTTTCGACCGTTTGCTTTATAATGCTCTTTGTTGACAATATTCTCATCGCGGGCAAAACTGTCAATATTGATTACCAGTACTTCAATATTATCGGCCCGGGCAAAATTGGGGAAAATCGTTACGTTTCCGCTTTGGTACACATCAAAATGGAGCGGTGTTTGGTCGTACAGATTTTGAAAATGTTCATGGGTGATTTCAAGGCTTTTCAGCACTCCTTCACGAATGGCTACGGAGGGGACGACGATCACAAATTTCTTGAAGCCATACTGTTTATTCAATTCGTAGATCGTCCGAAGATAGACATAGGTTTTCCCCGTTCCGGTTTCCATTTCCACGGTAAAATTCATGCCCGAGACCGAGGAATATTCGATTTCGATTTCATTTTCCTCTTGGACAGCCTTTAGATTGGACATGATCTGGTCTTCGTCGAGGACCAATTGATTGCCAATTCCATTGATCAGGTTCAATGTCCCTTCCTCGTGCAACTCGAATTCCCGGATCGCCTCGTCGGAGGGTTGACCTTCGAACAGGTCGGTGACCGCCTTAATCGCATCCAGTTGGTACTGCAGGTTGGATTCAAATGCCAGTTTCATCGTCAAATCGTTTTGAATTCAATTCCTGCATCCTTCATCTGCAAAGCGGTGTTTGTCTTTAGTTGGTCATTGCCTTCGAATAGGCGGTCCAAGGCAATGACTTTTTTCGGCTGAATGGACAGGACAGTATCGACAATCCCTTGGGAGGCCTCTTCCAGAAGCAGGACCAATTCGGTTTCGTTCACCCGGTACACCTTATCCTCATGCGTGATCTTGCTATTTAGGTCTTTGCCGCTTTTCAAGATCAACTCATAAACCATGTTTTCAGTAGTCGCATTTTCGGTCACCGGATCGACAAACATTTCCATCTGGTGGGCAAGGGTTTCCGCATCTTGACTGGTATGTTGTCGCCATTGCTTGAAGTTGCTGTCGGCGAGTTTGAGTACTTTGAAGCCGAGGTCCTGCTTTGACAGCATTTCTATTTGAAGGCCTAAATCCTCTATTTCTTTTGAATTTGTGTCAAAGTCAATCTGTTGTTTTTGCTTGTCTATTTTTTTCTTAATCGACTCAATTTTTTCTTCGTTATCTGCCGAAATCATTTTGCCCGCTCGTAGAATTCTCTCTTTTGTCAACTCGGCAATGGATCGATAACCGCCCCCGAACGCTATTCCGTTTTCTTTAGTTGGTTCAGGTAATTGAACACAGATGAATCGGCGGTTTCCACCGTCAATTTGGTTTCTACAAAAAAGTGCATGTGCGGTTGTACCTGATCCCGCGAAAAAATCCAACACAATCTCATCTTTGTTAGCAACCTGATCTATAAGGGTTTCAATTAAAGAAATGGGTTTGGGGAAATCAAAAAACTTATCTTCAAAAATTTGGGCTACTTCTCTCGTTCCATTTGTTGTGTGCCCTACGGTTTTAGAATCAAAAATCGTTGAGAAACCTGTTACAGATTTCGTTAAGTTTTGGTAAAACTTCTTTTCTCTAGGTCGTCCTGAAGGTTTTGAAGGAAATAGAATCCTTCCTTCTTCAATCATTTTTTGAATGTTAGCTTTCGATTTTGACCACCCTCGTTTTGGATTAGGTGGGAATCTATTTCCTGTTTTTGGATCAACAATTTCAAAATGCAGATTTGGTCGTTGTTGGGCATTGGCTAACCCAGATAAGTCAATGCTAGCCCAAGGCCCCCGAGGGTCATTGTCGGGATTTTTATACTTTGAAGCATCAACCGGTTTTCCCTGAAAAAGAGCCAAACTGGATTTCGAATAAGCTAAGATATATTCATGATCTGTTGAAACATTGGTTTGATTTCTATTATCCGCGTTTTGTCTTCTTTTCCAAATAAAAACACCCAAGACATTATCCTCCCCAAAGATTTCATTCATCAAAAGCCGGAGGTTATGAACTTCATGGTCATCAATCGAAACAAAAATCACCCCATCTTGCTTCAGTAGATTCTTCGCCAAAAACAGCCGGGGATGCATCATGTTCAACCAATTGCTATGATATTGCCCATTCTCCCTGCTGTTCTTGCGGAACAGCCCCTCTTTGGTCATGTATCCCTCTTCGTCTTTGTCTCCGATCCGCCGTTGGTATTCTTCTTTTGTTTCGGAGAATTTATCGGGATAAATAAATGAATCGTTACCGGTGTTGTAGGGCGGATCAATGTAGATCATCTTGATCTTTCCGAAGTAGGATTTTTGCAGCACTTTCAGGACTTCCAGGTTTTCCCCCTCGATGAAAATGTGCTGTGTTTCGTCGAAGTTCACGCTTTCTTCTTTGGCCGGGACCAGCGTTTTGGAAGTTGGAGCCTGCATGATCTTAAAGGCATCGCTTTTCCCCGCCCAATTCAGCACATAGCGTTCGTTACTGAATTCAATGTCTTCTCCCAAAGTTGCTTTTAGCTTTTCCAAATCTACTTTGCCTTCGGTGAAGACTTCCGGGAAGATTACTTTGAGTTCGTCCAGTTTTTGTTGTTTGATGTCGAGGCTATTTCCGTCCATATTTTCTTTTTCAGAGTACCAAGGAAGGGACTCCCCAATTTTTATTTTTACTCCGGTGGCAAAATCCCTCAGTTTGGTATGTGGCTCGTAAATATATGGATTTCCCCACTTGAAATCACATGGCCCTGAGCAGACTTACTTTGCCTTAAAGGTGATTGCTTTTCAGTCCAATTGCCGCTTCTGGGGCCAATGATTGTCAACAGAGTACAATAATCCCAAGAGACAATTTCGAGGCTCATAAGAGTCTAATTTGCAAGCGTTACCAACCGCACGATAAAAACTATCGTACTCAGAAGTCCTTTCAGGGTGGATTGCCACATGTAGCCGATAAGCTGCTTTAGCCCATTTTACTGGCACATAACCTCTCTCACCCATTGAGATATAGATTTCGGCGATCTGTAGTAAATTTCTACTCACATCTCGGTGCAATGGATATTTCGGATGACTTGGATCAAGGCGTCCATGCTGATCAATGAATATGTCGAGAACATTTAAATCATCAAGCAATCTCTCTTTTGTCGTACTTCTCCCATCGATATAAGCACGTTGGATGATGTCAACAATGTGTTGCTTAAGATTTTCTACTGGTTCTGAAAAAAACGGTTTTGCATACTTTTTCAGCATGGGTAAAACAAGCTCCAAAACAACCCTGTATGACACAATGGCGACGAAATCGGGGTGTATTTTGTGGGAATGCGGCAGTTTATCTTCTCTAGTGGAAATACTCTTACATTCTTCCCATCACATTCAAGCTATAAACCTAGGCCCCCCAATTACCCACCCAACAAACAATATCAACAACCCCACCAACCCCGCCCCAAACTCCCCAATATTTGTTCAGATTATTCACTTCAACAAACATTCTGAACAGCCCTATTCCACTGACGCTCTGTACCTTTGGATGAACTCAAATAACGATCCCCAGCCCTTCCGACGCACGTCGCGTCAGGGGGAGTGCTGGCCCAAAATGAACTGAAAAAAAGACATGCAAAAACATCCCCCAGCTTCTCAAAGGTCGATTCCTGCATCCACCAGGAATCGGCCCGAACCACTTTGGCATTCACATGCCCATTTATCCACCCATTTACCCTAAAACCAATGCCCCAGAAACCCAAAGAAAACGTCATTCCCCTTTCCGAATGGCCCATGACCTTTCCCCAGCCGGGGGAAGACGCCCGGATGATCCAAGAATGGATGCCCGAAAACGACCACATCGGCCTGTTGCGGAAAGTTGTCATGCACTTCCATTGGCAGACCGCCGAGTTGACGACAGCCCTGACCGGCCACGACCTGCGTTCCACCTGCGAGAACATTTGGAGCTTTTGCCACAACTTCATCCGCTACGGCGAAGACCCGCAGGGCACCGAACCCTTGCGGAGTCCCGCCGAGGTATTTGCCCGTGCGCAGGAAGGCGTCGATGCCGACAGCTTCGCGGTGTTGATTTCGTCGGTGCTGGTCAACCTCGGCATCGTCCACAAAATCCGCTACGTGCGGTACCCCAATCAACAAAAATTCAGCCACGTTTATGTGCTTGTCAGGAACGGAAAACAGGCCATTGTCCTCGATCCGGTCTTCAACAAGTTCGACCAGCAGACCCCTTACGTGAAAAAACGGGACTTCCGCATCGAGATCGAGTCAATTTGCGGCATTCCTCCGAATCCGGCCTTGCGCGAAAATCCATTTTCCGGTGAGCCGGACGCGGAAATTCTGGAATGGATGGACCGGATGGGGCCGTTGATGGGCTATCCCCGGGCCAATGATGCTGCCGATCTCCGATTGTGTTTGTTCCGGACGTCTGATCCGGCGGAGAATTCCCGAATCGTTGCGATTTGGGAGGAAGCCCGCATCGAAGGCCAAATTCCCATCACGACGACTATGGAGCAGTTCGCGGTCCACCGGAGGGCCGCTTACATGCGCAGGTTGGAGGAAAGTCGGAAGAAAAGAGAAGCGGAAGCGAAAAGGGCCGAGGAGGAACAAGCCAAGAAGCCCGAAGCCCAGAAGCGTGATTTGCGTTGGTACCACGAAACCACCACGCCCAACCTTCACCTTGAACTCTACCTGCGCGGAGTGCCGGTTACACCCTATACCACCCGCGAGGAAATGATCCCGTTGCTCGAAGCCCATCCCCGCCCCGAAGCCACCCCCGAGAACCTGCACAAATTCCTCAAGTACTACCCGCACGCCTACAAAACCAGATGTGGGGGCCTTTTGGGAGCCAAGCTCAACCATCGGGGTTTGGGCAAATTCGTATGGGCCTTGCTGCCGAAAGAGGTTGCGATTGAAAAGGGGTTGAAAGGTGAGGATTGGGACAAGCTGAACCACGGCTGGAAACGCTGGCAGGAAATCCACTACAAAGCCGGAGGCAACCTTGACCGACTTCGTCAATGTCTGATCCACGGCGCATACAACCGGCACTTCGAAGCCATCATCCCCGATAATTTGGACCAAGTGACCGTTCCTGAATTGCTGGGCTTCAATCCGAGGGATGACGACGACTTCCCGCCGGGATTTGTCACCCGACCCATTTCGGCCCAACCGGCATTTGAGCGATGCGAGCTGCTGTACAGTGCGCTGGAGGGGATCGGCGAGGCCGTGACCTTGCCGGAATTGGAGGGGCAAGTGGTCGATGATGGTCAGGAAATGGAGCCGGAGGAACGACTGGATGGCATTGAGGAGGAGTTGGAAAGCTATGAGGAGAAGGAAAACGAGGAAGAGGAATCCATTTGGCGGGAGGAGCCAATTGAGGACGAAACCAACAAACAACCAGAAGCGGAAACAACAAGGCAGAATCAAAGACCCGCTCCCGGCAATCCGCCGCCTGAGTTGAGAAAGACGCTCAAATGGCTCGGCATCATCGCCGCCGGACTCACGATTGCTTACCACAGCTATCAATACTTGAAGCAGTGCCAACTTGTCCGCGAGGAAGAAGTGGGACCTTCAAACAGAAAGGCAGGTGAGCCCCAACGGGCGACGAAAAGAGCGGCTTAGGCTTTGGTGGCGTAGCTAAAGGCCGCGTTTACGTATTGGTCGATTCAAAGAGCTTCATGGCGTGATGCCGTGCTGCTCCAGAATATCTATGGCCCATTCTTCCTCCATCTCAATCACGACCATGCGCTTTTTGTAACGCAAGGGTGGCACTCCATCCGCGGGCCAGTCCAGCAAACGAAAGAAGTCGAATTGCAACACCTTGCTGATATAAGCCAGCTCCAGCACGTCGAACGACCGCTGGTCCAGATAGTCCGCGATATGATCGGGATGCTTGTCGATTTGCTTCGCAAAATCGTTCAGACTCATGCCCTTCGACTTCAAGCGTCGCCGGATCAACTGCCCGAAGTGCAGGTGGGGATAGTCGGCTAAATCGTACATGGCTGGCTGGATTTGATTTTGGCTTGAAAATCGGTCAGGACATGGAGCGCGTAGGTTTGAGCCTCATGGAGGTCCAGTTCACGGCGTTCGAACAGGAGCAAAAAAAGCTCCCGGATCGCTGTGTCCAAAATTTCGCAGAATTCGTCGGGGTCCGCCTCGCCGAGCGGGACCATCAAATGGTTTTTCATACTAAATATTTTTAGGGAAGCGAGACGAGAATCGACAATGGCCCAGAGGCCGATAAGACGGGGAATCTTTTCTTTTGGTCTGCTCCAAACTTACAAGGTGAGTGGTTCTTCGCCAAATGGATTGCGTTGGGGGAATGGAGTCGCTTCGAATCTTGGCTCAATGCAGGGGGGATTTGTACCGTTTCGTGGTGATTTTTTCATTTCCTGCACTTATAACCGGCGAAATTCAGGACAAATATTTTACGCTAGATGTAAGGGATTGTGCGTCGGATTGAAAAGTATAGAGAGTCCAATCTTCCGCAAGGTAAATTGCACAGGGCCAAAAACCGTATATTGATCCCGGTCTTAACATCGAATTCAACATGCGAAAATTAACCTTGATTGTGCTGGCGGCGCTGGGAGTGTCGTTGGCGGATATGTCGTTTGCCCAGCCATTTCCCCCGACTCCCGCTGCTCTCAGTACGGAACTGGACAGTGGCACTTTGGAACGGATTTTTGAATCTGTTGCTTGTGAAACGGGAATGTGCATGGGCGAGGTACGGGATGCCTACGCGGAAGGGCGAGTGGAGGTTGAGAAAGAGGGAAATGAGTACTTGGTGACGGTGGTGGATACTGATGGCGGGGGACTAAGTACGATTCTGATTGAGGAAGGAATTTAAGCAAATGCAAAGCTACCTGGAGCTTCAGATTCAAACAAATGATGGGTTCGAGTGTATTCGGCCATTGTTTCTCCTCTAACTTTGCTTTCCAGCCATCCGATTCCATCAAAGTAAAAGGAGCAACGAAGCTCTTTTCCGTCCTGAATTGCCACGCTTAATTCCTGTCTCCATTTTTCAGCTTCTGGACTGCTGATGATTTCAGGGTTCTTAAATATCTCCTTGGCCATCCTGAGCAAAAGCGAAGGGTACTTTTCGTCCATTCGCTTGATGATTCGCTGCATCGCTCTTACTGCGGACTCAATGTCTTTTCCTTCCTCCAAATCAAGTACACAACGGACCCATTCCAGTTGCCAAGTGAGTCTAGGACGGGATTTCTTAGGCATTTCCCGGACCAAACCGAGATACTTTCGAGCCTCGCTCCATTCTTCATTGGCCAATGCGGTTACTGCCCCTGAGTAGAAACTGGACGCTACAAAAGAAGTGGAGAAAATGGTTTGATTGGCCCTTAATGCCTCCAATGCCTTGACCGCCAATTCGAAGTTGTATTGTTTGGCCGCCAGTACCATTGTGCTTTGAATCCAAAGCTCTCTTTTGATTTGTTCCTCCCGCAAACACTCAGGCTCCAATTGGGAAACCTTCATCAACCAATATTGGGATGATTCAAATTCTCCGATGTCACAATACAATTGAGACAAAAAGATCATCTCCTGAACCATTGCGATCTGAGGAAGGGGAAGGGAAAAGAGCTTTAATGCCTCCAACTGGAGGGCAATGGCTTTGGCTGGTCTACCGTTGAATAATTCGGTCCTACTAAGTAGCCTCTTCTTTTCAAATTGATGGACCAAAGCCGTTGGGGTTAGATTGTCCAATCTATACAGAAGCATTGAAGCGTTTTGGAGACGTTCGGCATGGCTCAAACTTCGCAACCCCAATACCTTTTCTTCTAAATCCCTCAACTGAAAATCTATCCTAACTTCTTCCAAGGCTTGATTGACTGGATAGTGCTCGTTGGGAACCTCCAGATCCAGACGGTATTGTCTCTTTATCTGATTTCTCAACTCCAGCCAATACAGCAATTCAAATGAGTCGTTTCTGTCTTGGGCTTTTCGAATACCTTTTTCGAACGACCTCTTTGCGATGTCTACCGCATTTAGCTCAACCGCTTTTCGTACGAACCCGATACTTGGATGAATCTGTTCACCTTGGCTCAATGCCCCAATGATTTTTTCAAGTAAAATGCTTCTCGTTAGATAGAAGAAATCCGACTTTCTGAACTCCTTCCCGCGAACTTTAGCCTCAGCTTGAGAGTCCCATTTTCGGACTGTCCGCATTCGTTCAAAAAGGAGCAGATACCGAGGCAGTTTCTTCTTCTTTCCTGTATTTGCGTATTGTGTCACCAAGGACTTCTCCTCTGGACTCAGTGATTGAATCAATTCATAGAGATTTTCTGCGGTCACTTTTTGCTAGACGAATACGTTTTTACCAATCTTTGATTTTCAAAGCCTTACACGAGCGGCTTGTCTTCAATATAGGGAGGTGATTTTTCTAATACCACTAAAATTTGCGATGTCGGGTAGTTGGTCTTTCCTACCTTCGAACCATACTCAAAGAGGCAAAGCGGAATGGACAAAAAGTCCGCAACTGATGTTAAGACCGGCCTCTTTTCTTTTGGTCACCGCTCGGAATGACCGTCTAATCTATTGCCGAAGCGGTTTATTGTAAGCCATTTACAAAACGTTCTTTCTCGCGTTCTGAACCAGTAGCCCCTTTTTCATTCGAAGAGTTGAAGCGAAAAAACTGGATGGAATGCCAACGATCTACACAGTGACCTCCCACATGGATCGGGAAGGTAAAAGGCACCTTGAATTGCCGTGGGTATCTATTGCCCAATCCTTCCCTTGTTCATTTGAGGTGAAAATTTCTGCTAAATAAATTCAACAAGAAACCCATTTCCCCATGTCCAACTCCAAAAAACTGAAACCGCCTCTACAACTGGTGATTTGTCCACTGATCATCATTTGCCCTGACAACAATGTCCTCAAAAAGCATTCATGATGGCCAACGTGTCCAGCTACGCTGCAAAGAATTGAAGCTATCAGGGCGTGCTTTTGCAAGTGAGATGGCATGGAGTTCCAGTCGGACCTATCGAATGTTTCAGCAATCCTCGTGGTTGACCGAAGACTTAGAACGGGCGGGGAATATCCTTGGCATGAACTTCCTTGCCGTGTATGCTGGTGAACAAAATGAGCAAAGGATCGGACTGGTTCAAGGCTTGTTGGTTTCGGCTGAAGTAGTCTTCAGTGAATCCGCCCGCAGGCGCGCCTTGGAGGAGCTGCGGAACCAAACGGATGAAGAGTAACTGTTTTAATTATCCACTTGCCCCATGTCCTTGGGGCAGCGTTTCTCTGTAATGAGGGGTATCTGTCCCCTCGATTGATGCCACAGGTCGCCTCCGCTCGGAGGCGACCTGTATTTATGTTGCTTCACTTAGTATAACTCTCTATCTTTACGCCAATCTGTTCTTTCGAGCCTATTGAGTTAAATAGCCCTTTCAAACAAAATACTACCGAGCCTCACCATGTCGGAAAATGCTTTTTCAACGGCCCACGCTGAACCTGACGGGTTGCAATTGAAAGCCTCTGGGACATCTTCCATGATGCCACCGGCTCTGCAATTGACCGCCAACCCCCTCATTCCCGTCCAGCGAAGTGAGCGAATCCCAGACCTTGCCGGAAGTGGAACCCCCATTGATTTTGAAGCAGGAGAGGGAAGTGGAAATGGTGCTGGCTTAGAATCGTACCGAGGGGCGAACATTGGAAAAATGGGGGCCATCGCTGCGAGTGCCGACCAGTATGCGGCGGCATTGTCCCAAGGAGGAATGAACATCCGCAAATCTCCGATTCCATCGGGGGAGGTTTTGGGGCAAATTCCCGTTGGGCAGAAGGTCTTTGCCAAGGCTGAGAATCAATCGGGGGGGTGGGCCTTCGTGGTCGCGATGGATGGCAAGGCAGGATGGATCAGCATGGCCTATTTGAGGACGGATATGCCCGATCCCGAAGCGGTATTGCACCATATTACAGAACCGAACCTCACGACCATTCTCGAACGCCATTACCACGAGGAGGGGCGCTACGACATCGGTACAGGAAATGACTTTGCCACCCTCGCCGTTGCGGTGGCCGCTGCCAATCAAGGCACCCAAAGTGTCTATGTGGATGCAGAAAAAATCCAACAGTGGCTCGACGACAATCCCATTCGCAGCTACGACTACATTGCGGATAACCTCGCGAAATACAGCGCGATTGGCATTCGTTCGGGAACGAATATGTGGTTGCCGGGAGCCAGCTATGTGAAAAGTTTGCAGGAGAGTGGAGAAATTGCGACCCGGCCAGATTGGGCGAATCGGATGGTGGAAGGCGGGAAAATGACGGCTGGATTCGTGGCTGGATTCTACAATGGGATTTACGAGAACATAACCGATACCTTTGTGGGCTTATGGGAAGCCGCCAAGAGTTCGATGGACTTCATTGGGGATTTGTTCTCGGGAGATTTGTTTGCGTCTATCCCCGAAGTAGCTGCCGAAATAAAGGCGTATTGCAAAGGAAAAAGCGCCGGAGATATCCTGAATGAATTGATGGGGATTCTCGGTGACATGGCCAGCAGTGCTTGGGACAATTTCGTAGGCAACTGGAGCCACCCCGACGAATACAAGCGCTGGCATTTCCGGGGGAATTTGGTCGGGCAGATCGTGCTTGAGGTGGTCATTGCGATCTTTACACTTGGCGGTGGTACTGCAGCCAAGTGGGGCACCAAACTGGTCAGCCTCAGCCCCAAGCTCGCCAATATCCTGACCAAGGTCGTCGCCAAGGCCCGAAAGCTGAAGCCTCAAGCGAAGGGTGTTTTCAAGGGTGCAAGCGAGGCTGCCGATGAATTGGAAGACGCCACGGATGGACGTGCCGCCCAAAAGGCGAAGGCGTTCGCTTGGGCCAAGGGGGTGACAGAGTTCCACGATGCCAATGGAAGCGGTCTCGCCGAGTTGAAAGCCAGTCTCACTCCCATCGAGCGCAAGTACAAGGTTCGCTACAAGGAAGAAGCCAAAGCCGAGCCGGGGCATTACCGGATTTTACAATTGTCCCCCAAAGTGGTGGATGAGGACTTTTCGGCGGGGCCGATTGAGAAAAGAGGAAACTTGAGCCGATTTGTTCTCGGCCCGAATGATCTTGATTGGAGGGGAAGCGGCAAGTCATTCCATGAAGCGATCGAGAAGGCTTTTGAACTCACAGGAGAGAACAAGAATGAGTTTGTCAAAACCAAATGGGGGTATTCCAAGGATGGAAAATCCTTCCCGGTGGAGTATGTTCACCCGTCGGGAGCTGAAGTCAATATGGACTTCTCCCATAAGAACAATGGCCCGGATGCCCCCCATGTAGGTTGGAAAAGTGGAGGCAAAAAACGGAGCGGAGGGAAAAAAGTTGGCCATATTATACTAGATTCCGTTCCAGCCGGGAGAACAGACAAGAAGCCATGAAAGAAGTCCATATCCAAAACCAAATAGAAGAAGCCAGCCGCGATTCAGGCATTGAACTGCGGAAGGTATCTCCAGAGTTCCTTCATGATCTCTGGAAGGAGCTGGACTCCAAGTTCCAGGGGGAGGAAAATGGCTCTGCCCCCAAATGGGAGGCTTTAAATGAACCCTCGGCGGTACAAGCCGAAGATGCTTGGGAATGGCTGTCCGAATTTCCCGTAGAGGGTAAAATCTTCATGCTGTTCGAACCCTCTGATTACTCACTTGGCCTTGAATTCGATTCAATGGAATCGGTTACGCACTTCTTAGGAGAAGGAACCGGGTGGGTCTACTATCTTACCAATTCATCTACGGACTTTTTATTGTGCGAGAACGATCATCAATTCTTGATCGGAGCCGGAAAGGCGAAAGACTGGGTCAAGGAATTTGTCCTTGGCCACCATGCCCACCGACTTGATGTAGACATTCTGAATTACCAATTCTAAGGCGCGGCGCAGAATGAGTCAGAGCAAGTTTCCATTCCTCACAGCCACCTCAAACGAATCCGCAACTTTTTCGGAAGACGACTACAGATTCCGTATCCGACCGATTCAAAAAGTGTCTTTCCCCTCAATTCATGCGGCAGGTCGCCCTTGCCCGGAGGTAGCCAGCATTCCAATGTAGTGAAAATCGTATCTACTCATACCGCTCCGCACATTCCAGCATCCGTTGGATTTCCGAAGCCGGAATCAACCACAGCGTATTGAAGCCATTCTGCTGGGTGGCTTTAAGGAGACCACTATAACACCAATTCCGAATCGTCGCCTTCGACACCCCCAACCGCTCCGCTGTTTCCCGCACCGTGTAGAATTCCTTGGGCTTCTCTTCTGTCCCCCGAGCAAGGTGCAGTTTGATCAAGCGGTCAATCCTCTCCAATAGGATTTCATTTTCCCTACGAAGTTCGGCCTTCATATTTTCCAGATCGGCTTCGGTAACCAGCTGGAGAATGTCATTCGCGTTTATCGGCATCGGCGATTCTAAATTTGTTTCGACCTTGCTCTAACCAACATGGTCAGAACAGAAACCTTTGTTGATTGGCTTCCCTGCAAAGCTGGAAAATGATTTTCCGTTCGGTGGTCACTTATGCAAGTCAGAATCGTGCATGGTTGGACAATTCAAAATTTTCCTGAAGGCTTCAGAATGATATGAATATTGGACAAGTGTCTAGAGGATTGGACTATTTGATAGAAATTAAGACCGTGCCGAAAATCACCGGTAACTTTTTTCATTTGGCTAGAATTTGGATGGAGGGATTGTTTTTAGGGCTAGAATTGGCCTTTAGGGTCAGAATAGGCCGAATTTTAGATTTTGCATGGAAACTTGGATAGTTTTTGTAGAAACTTGGTTAGGATTTGTAGAAGGTTCCGTGTTCGATACGGAAAGTCCCGTATCCGAGGCGGAAAATAGGTCAGGATTTGTAGAAAGGTCGGGCAATTTTTCGGACAGCTTCCTATTCGAAGTGGAAACGTCAAGCCAGACTGCCGATAGCCGCGGCGGGAACAATTCCAGTTGTAATATCTGGGTGCCAAGTCTCCAGGGAAACCCCACAAGCCCGCCGCCCCCTATTTCCACCCGTAAACGCGGTGGATATGCCTCAACTGCCCTTTCACCACCGTGGGCCATTTCAATTTCCCCGAATTTCTAACGCCTCCCCCGTTTTCAACCACATTATCCCTATTTTTATTCAGTACTGTTGGAAACCGATTTTGTAAATGTTGTCTTAATTCAATTCAAAAGAACCTTTTAACAACTTTCTTTTTAGTTCAAATCCAGCTTTTTCTATGAATCCCTGAATCGCTCCGGCAGACTCATTGGAATTTGTAAATGCAGCTTCATGAAAAACGTATTTGGTAGTTTACCAAGGCAACTTGTATTGTTCTTGTTAGGGATTGGAATGTTTGGCCTCGGCACCTTGAACAGGCTGGAAGCCCAATGCTCCGCCGCGGTCCCGACCTTCAATGTCGACCTTACGGGTGCACCGGACAGCACCTGGATCAGTCCTCCTACGGTCCGCAATGATACCTGCTGTGGGGTGACAGCCCCGGATCGGTGCGTGTATTTCATCGTCACGCTCGATTCCAATGCCAACGGGATCATCATGGACATCCCGGAAGGCGGCGGCTGTGGCGCCCGCCCCACGGGTTCTCTCTTTTATCAGGTCAATTGTGGCCCTCAGATCCCAATTGGCACGCCAGTCTGTCTCAGTGGTCCCGGTCCCCACAACATTACGTTCTGCAAACCCGGCAACAACGCGAACTGCTACCAAATCACCTCTTTCCCAGGCCCCAGTGCCTCGGGAGATGTGGTCAGCCAGGATGGTTGTTCGGCCGAACTTTTCGCGACGGGGTACGATGAATCTTCCCTCCAATGGTCTTCGGTGCCCAGCAATCCCGTTTTTGAAAGTTACCTCGACTGCCTTATCGGTTGTGATACCGTCACGGCCACCTATGCTCCGGGTGCTCCTGCATTTGTCGACTTTGAAGTCTGCGGTGCCCCCATTGGCGGATGCGACACCACGCCCTACTGCGATACCATGCGGGTCTTTTTTGTGAACGCCATCAGTGTCCAAATTCAGCCCGACTCCCCCACCGTCTGCTTTGGCTCGGGGACTACGGATATTTGGGCAGTCCCCAATGGCGGGGCAGCCCCTTACAGCTTCAACTGGTCGACCCTGGGCGGTACACCGCTGGGAACTACGGACACCATTGCCGTCGGGCCAGGAACCTATATCGTAGAGGCCACGGATACCCTGGCCTGTGCATTTGTTCGGGACACGGTCGTCGTAACCGAATTCCTCAGTGCCATCACCGCCTTTCCCGGAAACGATTCGACCATTTGTGGATTCGATACGGTTCCCCTGAACGGAGCCATCCAGGCTGCCTCCGGGGGCATCTGGACCACTGGCTCCGGCACCTTTGTCCCGAATCGCAGCACCCTCAATGCTCAATACATAGCGAGTCCTGCCGAGTATGCCGCGGGATCCGTTACCCTGACCCTGCTCACAACCGGTAATGGCACCTGTCCCGCCGACAGCGATGTGGTTGTTTTTACATTGTCGCCACGTCCGGATCCGATTCCCTCTGGCCCATCCCCAGTTTGTGAATACACTGGCGGCCACGTTTATGCTACCCCAGCCATTGCCGGTCACAGCTATCAGCGGGCCGTGTCGGGGGGAAATATCGCGTCAGGACAAGGCAGCAATTCGGTGGTCATTTTTTGGAATGCCTCCGGGGCCGGGTCCCTTTCCCTGACCCAAAGCAATCCCGATGGCTGCGATACAACGGTCATTTTTCCCGTCACCATCCACCCCAAACCCAATCCCACCATCACCGGAATTCCTCCCTTCTGCGAATGGTCTCAGGGAAATCCTTACAGTGTGCCCAGCAATCCTGGTAGTACTTATGTGTGGTCCGTTTCGGGAGGAACCATTGCAGCGGGACAGGGCACCCCTGCCATCACAGTGGACTTTGGCGGTGCGGGCCCCGCTACCGTCCAGGTCACCGAAACCAATTCCTTTGGATGCGATACCACCGTGGCCCTCGCGTTCAACATCAATGCCAATCCATCTCCCATCATCAGCGGGTCGGATACCGTATGTGAATTTGCCTCAGGATCTGGCTATGTGACGCCTTCGGTGCCGGGCCATAGCTATAGTTGGGTAGCGTATGGGGGAAATATTGTATCGGGACAAGGGAGCAACGCCATTTTGGTGGATTGGGGGCTGGCGGGCAATGGAAATGTCACCCTGACCCAAACCAGTTCCAATGGATGCGATACCACGGTTGTTTTTCCTGTCACCATTCTTCCCAACCCCGTTGTTTTCCTCCAGGGCCCCGATTCTGTCTGCCAATTTGAGGCGGGGATCTCCTACGCTACGCCCGGTGCCGCAGGACATACCTACCTGTGGACGGTGGCGGGAGGCAGCCTTGTTTCGGGACAAGGCTCCAATGGGATTGTCGTGGATTGGGGAGGGGCCGGAACGGGATCTGTGACTTTGGTGGAGACCACGCCACTGGGATGCGATACCACGGTGTTCATGGATGTGGTGATCAGCCCCAAACCCATTCCCGTGATCACGGGGAGTCCTCCATTCTGCGAATTTTCGACGGGAATCCCCTATTCAACGCCCGCGGTCCCGGGCCATACGTACAGTTGGGTGGTGACGGGCGGAACGATTACTTCCGGCCAGGGGACCCCGGCGATCCAGGTCACATGGGGGGCAAGTGGAGGGGGAAGTGTGGCGCTGACCCAAACCAATCCGCAGGGCTGTGACACCACCGTGGCCATTTCGATCACCATCAACCCCACTCCTATCCCTGCCTTGAGCGGTCCTGATTCACTCTGCGAGTATTCATCCGGCATTCCTTATACTGTGGGCTCCAATCCCGGAAACACCTACAATTGGTCGGTGGCGGGCGGGGTCCTCGTTTCTGGTCAGGGAACGCCCGCCATCCTTGTCAATTGGGGCAGTGCCGGGACCGTAACCGTCCTGGTGACGGAGAGCAGTCCCATTGGATGTGATTCTACGGTCGCGCTGGACGTTGTCCTGCTTCCCAAACCCGATCCGGTGATCACCGGTCCCCAACCTGTTTGCGCATTCAACCCTACCGTCAATTATGCAGTGGCCAACGTGCCGGGAGATTCCTATCAATGGACGGTGCTGGGGGGAAATATCGTCGCGGGACAGGGCGGCAACGCCATTGACGTGGACTGGGGAGCGGCCGGAACGGGATCTGTTTCCTTGACCCAAACCACTCCCGAAGGCTATGATACCACGGTGGTGCTGAACCTCCTCATCCATCCCCGCCCCAATCCTGCCATCCTGGGAGTCGATTCTATCTGTGCCTTCAGTGACGGAATTCCCTACCAAACCAATGCTGTGGCGGGTCATACTTATCTCTGGACGGTGGGCGGCGGGAACATCACTTCCGGCCAGGGAACAAATGCCATTTCGGTAGACTGGGGCGGGGCGGGAACAGGCCTGGTCAGCGTTCTGGAAACCAATTCGTTCGGCTGCGATACCCTGGTAGAATGGGAGGTCGCCATTTTGCCCAATCCCGCCACTGAGCTGATCGGGCCGGCTCCGGTCTGTGCCTATTCCGTTACCCAGTACAGCGCCACCCCGCTTCCCGGCAATTCCTACGTATGGTCCGTCAGCGGCGGCACTCTCGTATCAGGGCAAGGTACCGCCTCGATCGAGGTAGCCTGGGCTGCCCCCACCAACAATGGCTCCGTCCAATTGGTCCAAACCACAGCCTTGGGCTGTGATACCACGATGGCCTTCAGCATGCAGGTCCTGCCCGCACCGGAGCCGGTGATTGCCGGGCCCTCCGAGGTCTGCCAGTTCTCCCAGGGGCATATTTACTCCACTCCATTCGTCAATGGAACCAATTACAACTGGTCGGTGACGGGAGGGAGCATCAACTCCGGCCAGAATACTCCGGTGGTGACCGTTGCATGGAACGACGCCGGGGTGGGCCTCCTTTCCCTGACCGCCACCACCAATACCGGTTGCGACACGACCATCGACTTTCCGGTGACCGTTTTGCCTGCTCCCATTGCCCTGATCAACCCCCAGGATACCTTTGGTTGTGGATTTTTGGAGGCACCGTTCAGTGGAGCCGCCAGTCCCAATGCCGTCGATTTCTTCTGGGATTTCGGAAATGGCCAAACCAGTACGGCGGCTGTTCCTACTGCGACCTATACCAGTCCCGGGACCTTCAATGTGACCCTGATTGTTTCGAATCCAAATGGATGCGCCGATACCGGGTCCACCCAGGTGTTCATTGCTCCCGGTCCCATTGCCAGCTTTACCTACGATCCCCCTTCTCCAGTCAATATTGAAACCGATTCCATTGAATGGGCCAACAACTCTCTGTTCTCCGATTTTCACTTCTGGGATTTTGGTGATGGCACCCTGGATACGGCTTTCATCCCGGTCCACCAATACGATACCCTAGGAGCTTTGATTATCCAATTGATTGCAGTGGATACCTTTGGTTGTGCCGATACGACGATCCGTCCGATCGACCTGATCATTGACATCGACCTGTTTGTCCCCAATGCCTTTACCCCCAACGACGACCTCCTCAATGATACCTGGAGTGTGGTGAGTCGCAATCTGACCAATTTTCAGGTTCAGATTTTCAGTCGCTGGGGCGAATTGATTTATGAAAGCTACGATCCCGATTTTGAATGGAATGGACACCACCGGGGACAACCGGTTCAGGAAGGGGTATTTGTGTGGAAAATCAATGCAACGGGACGAAATCAAAGGCAATTTACGCGCTCTGGTACGGTTACATTGTACCGCTGATCATTGGAGGATGGAGAAGGTTCCGACAAATGGCTCCAGGCCTTCGGACTCGACCCGGTACAGGTAATTTCCAGGCACGATGCGTTCCCCTTTGGTATTGCGGAGGTCCCATTCGACGCCGCCATCACCATCATTCTCGACGAATTGGGCGATCAGGCGACCGCTGGCGGTATAGACGGTCACTGTACACTGACGGCTGAGATTCGCGAAGCGAATACCTTCGAAGAAATCATTGCCCTGGTAGGGATTCGGATAGACATAGACCTGCGACAGGTCTTCCTGAAAGCTCGAGAAGGTGGCCACATTGCCCGCATCGGTGCGCATGAAAGCGCCATTGAGGGCGGATCCTCCGTTCAGGGTGATGGACACCGGGTATCCCAATGACCCCAGCGTCACCCCTTCTACGGAAACCAAAACCGAGTTCGGATCTCCCTCGAAGAATTCCACGGCGGCCACGCGGCCAAGGGGCGCGACTTCGTAGCGGGACAGGTTCAGCACCGATGTATCCATCGAAAAATTGAACCAAATCCTGGCTTGGCTGCCATTCAGGACCGTCCACTTGGTGAAGTGGGCCTGTTGGGTGGTATCCTCTACATATGAGAAGGATGCCTGACGTCCCAAGGGATCCAATCGCCGGGCATCGCGGTCCAAAAATGTGGAATCGATGGTCAGGGTATTGGTGGCCAGAAATTCTTCTTCAAATCCCAACAGGATCGTTTGGTTGAGGTCGCCGGAACTGATCAGGGTCGCCGGCACGGTATTGCCGTTGAGGCGAAAATGGGGAATTTGTTCGGCGGTAGCCTGAACGGGGACGGAAAAATGGGCCAAGGCGTGGCGGACGTCCACCGCCACCACCGAGTCGAGTCGCCCGAGGACATCGGGGGTGACGACTGCCGCATTGGAAAATGGGCTGAAGATGGGATTCAAGGCCGGTGCCTTGGATTCGATCAGGTACAAATAGGTCTGGCCATTCGTCAGGTTCTGGTCGAGGTAGTCGAGTTGAGCCGAGGAATCGATGGCTTCGATGAAAATCGAACCGCCATTGATTTCGCCGCGCCAAATGCGGTAACTGTCCGCATTGGAAGCCGCCGTCCAGCAGAGCTGGACCTGCGCCGGGGACGGGCCGTAGGCCGTCAGGTCGGAGACGACGTCCGGACCATTGTAATTCACATCTTTCTCCCAGAACAATGCCTTGTCCCCTCGCCCCAGGGCGAATTCCGGCGTTCCATTCCCGTTGACATCACCCACCCAATGGTGGGTCGTAAGGCCACCATAATGGAACCAGGTGGGAGCCAATTTGGAGCCGTTGTGCTCGAAGATATAGGTCCGGGGAAAGGTCGAGAACAGCAGTTCATCCTCGGGATCGTCGTCCACATTGGCGACGGTAAGCGCATTGAAATTGTCTGTGTCCAAATCAAAGAAGAAGAGCGATTGCCGTTCCTCGTATTGGTTATTTCCCGTCGCTCCAAATACCCTCAAATGCCAATAAGGGGCATTGTACTCAAAGTCGATTTCATTTCGGTTGGTCGAAGGATGCGCCCCAACGACCCATTCCAATTGTCCATCTCCATCAAAATCGCCCTTTGCCAGATAGGAACCGGTTTGCGTCAGAGATGTGGTATCGGTCCATACCAACTGATAGGACGATCCGTCAAATTCATAGACCAATAGGTCTCCATCGAAGTCGCCGTAGACGATTTCATTTTGCCCGTCTCCATCAAAGTCTTCCACCAGGACTTTGGGCGCGACGGACCCAATATAGTTTCCGCTCACATCCGGCAATTGCGGGCCATTCAAAAACCCGCCATTCCCATCGCCTTCAAATACCCGGTAATCCACCAGGTCCTTCGCCAAATAATCCAATTGCCCATCTCCATTCACTTCCGCAAACTGAGCGGGGAAATAGCCCTGGCCCAGGTTCTCGTGGGTAATGATCTGGGGAAACAAGCCCGGGGCCGCTTGTTCGATCACATAGCCGGAATCGTTCACGGAGCACAACAGCTCGAGAAGACCGTCGTTGTCGGTATCGGCGATGTCCTTGGGGATCAGGATCGGTTTGAAGTTGAGGGAATCCAGCGCGGTGAACTGGGTGCCGTTGTATTCGTAGGCCTTGAGCTTGCCAAAACCGAGGTTATCGTCGTATTCGCTCATCACCACTTCCAACAAACCATCTCCATCAAAGTCCTGGGGAGCAGCGAGGTAGTGGCCCATAGGAATGCTGTACGTCAAGGTGTCCCAGCCAATGGGAGAAACATATGAGGGATGATAAGCAATCGTTTGGGGAGCAGACGAGGCCGTCTGGCCCGCTTCGTTGGTGGTGGAGAGAAAAAAGGTAACGGAGTCTCCCTGAATCAATTCGGGGCCGAGGACGAAAAACCCATTGCGGGTCATGCGGTCAAATGGCAATTGGCGAAAATCAGTTTCGCCAGTCGAACGAAAGGACAAACGGGTCTGTCCGCGGTCGCTATTGCGGTAGACGACCATCAATTTCCGGACATCATTGTCCCAGACCGTCGCGGCTTCCCGCACTTCGATGACCGGTGGCGACCGGTCCACAACGACGCGTATGCGGTCCTCGGCCGTACTCCCATCCGTCTTGTCAATGCGCAAGCGCAGCGTGTATTCTCCATCGGCCAGGCTGGCCACATCCCAAATTCCTACTTGGGAGGCTTCGACCTGATCGGTCTGGTCACTCAGAATCGGAATCCAATTGTCATTGCCATCCGTTCCAGCCTCATATTCCAGGTGAAAGGACGAAAATTCCGGATCCAGAACGGTCACCTGAAGGGGAATCTCATTGGACGAGGTCCCAAAATCATTGGCCGGGGACTCAATCCGGGCAATGGACCCGCCAACTTGTCCCAGCAATTCCACCAAATCCAGTCTTCCGGCCCCCGTCAAATGGTCCCAACCTTCGTTGGCGATGTCCGTGGCCGAGCCCGTCAAGTACCCTCTGACCGCATCCGGGGACAATTTACCCCGCTCCGCAAACAACACGCCCACCGCCGCGCTCACCATCGGCGCCGCCGTACTGGTCCCACTAAAAATCCCCAGTTCGCAGATCTCTCCGTCGTCCAGGGTATCCCGGACCACCGTGGTCAGGATTCCGCTCCCGGGGGCACACAGGTCCACGGTCAGACCGAAGGAACTCAATGGCCAGAGAAATTCACTGCTACCATCCACGCCCAAGGCGGAGGCACTGACAGAAATGACTTCGGGAAAATTGGAGGGATAGTGGAGGTTATCGCCGGTGCCATTCCCGGCGGAGGCGACCATGACCACGCCTTTTTGATAGGCGTACTGAATGGCCGCGTGCATCATCTGGGAGGGATAGATATCCCCGAAGGAAAAGTTCAGGATATCGACGTCATTGTCGGCGGCGTAGACGATGGCCCGGGCAATGTCGTCGTCCTCCCCTGCCCCATTCGCAGCAAAGGCCCGTAACGTCACCAATTCACAATTGGGAGCAACACCCCGGGCAAGGCTGGAATTGTTGGGATCGGCGGATATGATCCCGGCGACCAAGGTTCCGTGGTCGTTGTCGTCAAGGGGATTCGGATCCTCGAAAAGGTAATCCCCACCGAAAGGAGATCGGGGCTGATCGGTAAAGTCGTACCCGATGACATCATCGGTATAGCCATTGTTGTCGTTGTCCACGCCATCAAAGTCACCGGACACTCCGTCAACCAGAATGCTGTCCGGCCAGGGATCAAAACGTCCGTTTCCATTTACGTCTTCCGCCGCTTTGACCGCGACACTGCCGATCAACTCAGGGTGCTCGTAATCAAGCCCCGTATCCAGAATCCCAATCTTGATTTGGGAACTTCCCCGGGTCACCTGCCAGGCTTCATCCGTGCGAATCACATCGTGAAACCACAGCGCTTCACGCGCACTGGAATCATCCACGCTCTCCACCCGGGCCTTAATGATGGGCACCATTCCATTCACTTCCACCCACTCAAATTCTCCCAATTGAAGCAATTGGTTCCGGTAGGTATTGCCGGAATTGCCCGGAAACGACAAGGTGAATATCTCTTTTAAAGGGTCTTGGGCGCGGTCCGACGGACTCGTCAGTGGGTGCAAGGGCTTGACCTCCGAGACCGAACGCAAAGGGTGATTGGCGGGCAAGCGATAGGTGGACGGGGCCTGGAGAAAGGATAGGGCCTCGGAACCCGGCTGGGCCTTCACGTTGAGTTGGACTTGTGAGAATCCGTACCCAAGGGAAAGGTAAATGATCAAGGCCACCACAAACAAGATGCGGAGCCACTGCACAATGGAGCAAGGAGTGATACGACGGATAAAACGCCTGAATTCCATATCAGTGGTGTTGGACCGGGACCTCATCCGGCTCGATCAACATCAGACCGGCTTCATTGACCTCTACCATCTGGTAGGCCCGAATTTCATTGACCAGCAGAGGGTCATAAGGCGTAGAAACCTTGATGTAGTTGTCGGTAAATCCGTGGAGTTGACCGTCCCGGATTTCTTCTTCGAAAAGAATGGGACGGGTCTGTCCGATGAACTGCTCATAGAAATGCCGCTTCTTCTTCTCGGAGAGGATGCGCAGCATTTTTGATCGCCGGGCCCGGTCCGATTGGGGAACTGGGTGGGCAAGATTGATGGCATGGGTATTGGGACGTCCTGAATAGGTGAAGACATGCAGATAGCTGATGTCCAATTCATTCAGGAACTGGTAGGTATCGAGAAAATATTCCTCGGTCTCTCCGGGATGCCCCACGATGACGTCCACGCCAATACAGGCGTGGGGCATGAGGGACTTGATCCGGGCTACCCGATCGGCGTACAGCTCCCGCCGGTAACGGCGGCGCATCGCAGCCAGCATTTCGTTGTTGCCGCTTTGCAGCGGCACATGGAAATGAGGCTGAAAGCGCTTCGAAGTGGCGACGTACGCGATGATGTCATCATTCAGAAGATTCGGTTCGATGCTCGAAATCCGAATCCGCTCAATACCTTCCACCTGGTCGATGGCCTGAACGACATCGAGGAAGGTTCCCGGCTGGTCCTTGCCGTAGTCGCCAATATTGACCCCGGTAAGGACGATTTCCTTGACTCCCGCTTCCGCCAATTTTCGGGCATTGGCGAGGATATTGTCGAGGCTGTCCGAGCGGGACTTTCCCCGGGCCAGGGGAATCGTGCAGAAAGAGCACTTGTAATCACAGCCATCCTGGACCTTCAGGAAGGATCGGGTCCGTTCTCCCTGGGAGAAGGCATCCACAAATGAATTGACCTCCCCGATTTCTCCGTAAATCGCTTTTCCCCGGGCCTCTTTCACAAAATCATCTACCACTTCAAACAAGCGAAACTTCTCGGCCGCCCCAAGGACAAGATCTACTCCAGGAATCTCGGCAATTTCATCCGGCTTGAGCTGAGCATAGCAACCTACGACGACCACATAGGCTTCCGGATTGCTCTTGAGGGCTTGCCGGACCACCTTGCGGCACTTTTTGTCCGCATTGTCGGTCACCGAACAGGTATTGATGACATAGACGTCGGCGGACTCATGAAAGGGAACCCGTTCATAGCCCTGGGAATCAAATTGCCGTCCAATGGCCGAAGTCTCGGAGAAATTGAGCTTACAACCCAGCGTATATAGACCTACTTTTTTCATACTCAGTGGGCAAAGATAGCGATTTCAGGACAGATTGGCACCGGAATTCATGGGCCACAACGACACAACCGTCCAATAGATTCTTCGGGATTATTCTTTAGACCAATCCGCCACCGAAACCTTGATTTCACGCAGTACCTCCTGGTTACGATCCCTGGTTATGAGGACCAAATAGTGTTCCTCGCCATGCTCTCCCACGATGACATTGGTTTCCCGCACCAACCCCTGCGGTTCCATCCTATCAAACAGAACGGCAAACAATTCATTTCGATAGGCCTGAGGGGAACGCCTCAGATTGTGATGGCTTCTCCTAACCTCTTCCGTATCACAGTAATAGTATAGAATTACATTGTTGTGATCAATGTATTCTTTGATCAGCTTTCCCAGCTGAATCAGGTAGCGTAAACTGTTGGTCTCACAATGGGATTCTCCTACCAAAGTGAGTCCAACCAGGGGCACAGGCAGCGTGAAACCGAAATCTATGACTTCGGAACTACACTCGAATTTGATCATATACCTGTTCCCCTCTTCAGAAGTGAAGGGTACAGTGCGATCCAAAACCGATTCTTGAAAGGGTTACCGGAAGGCGGTCCGGGCCAACTTATCCTGAAGTACCGACTTGTTGACCTTCTTTTGCTCCTCCAACCTCCGCATGAGCTTCAACAACCTGGAGGGAGCATTTTCTACTCTGTGTGTTTCTCTACTTTCCATCGCTACATATCATTTCTACAAATATACGCAAAGCCACTAACTTTTCTCGAATTTTTGGATTAATTTATAATACTTTATCACCCCAAAGATATAAAATAGCGCCGTCAGCAAAAATATTTGGTAATAGGGAATCTGAGCATCCCGCATCCATTGAAAGATCAGCGCCGACAGGAACCACGCTCCACTCCAAATACTGGCGGTCAGGGCACTGGTAAAATCACGGTTGCCGGGCCCCACATAATTCATCACCAATTCGCTCGTCATGGGCCGGGCCATGTTCATGAGAGGAGTGCGGAGGACGAAAAAGGCAATCGCGAAATAGACCATTCCCGGCACATCGGCAAACAACTGGGTCAACGCCATCAGGATGAGCATCAGGACAGAAAGGGATTGGGAAAGGGTAATGGCAATCCGGTAACCAAAGGCGCGTCGGATGCGGGGAACCAGGTTCGCAGCAATAAATATGATCACTGCCATGCCCAGACCGACCAGTCCCCAGCTATCGGTTTCCAGGTGAAAGACTGCCTCGAAGAAGAGATTGATAAATGGAATGGTCAAACCCGCCCCCACCGCGATGATGGTCGTCGGGAAAACTGCCTCCCAAATTCGCCTCCATTCAAAGTGCTGGGCGGAAGAAACAAAGCGGCGGAGGGTCACCTTTTCCAAATCCTCGGGCGCATCTTCCTTCAAACGCATCACGATGAGGGCCAATGGCAAGTTGAGGGCAGCGATGATCATCAGGGCCAGAAACTCATCGGTAGGCAACCAGAGATCGCCCAAAAGTAGCCCGTCCTGGCCATTGACAAGGAAAATGAGCAGACTGGCACCGATGCTGCCCAATGGAAACATGGAGAAATTGAGTGCGATGGCCTCTGATTCACTGGATTTGGGGACGGTACGGACAATGAAGGGCAGAATAAACGAGTCGATGAGGACAAATGAGCCGCTCCACGCTAATAAAAGCAGCTTGCTGAACCAATGGGGCGCCTCAAGGCGCAGTGAGAGGAGCATGGCGATGGCAAACAGGGGGATCAGGATGGCGCCCGCCATAAAGACGGGCTTCAAGCGCCGCCCGCGGAGAAACAATCCGCAGGGCAGGCCCACCACCAGGATGCCCAGGTAGAGCATCGACCCGAAATTCCCGATGGTCGGATCGTCGAATCCCAGCTTGCGCAGAAAGAGGTTGAAGATCAACAGAAAGGCTCCGTTGAGCATCGAAACGAAGAATTTGACGACGATCATCCGCCAAATCGGCCTGGGAATGGCCCGGTATCGGTCCCCTACTTTTCCCATCAATGACCGCCCAATTCCTCCGCCAACCACTTCCGGACGCCATCCACCTCACCGCCCGGAAACCATTGGATGTCCCCGTAGCGGCGGAACCAGGTCAATTGCCGCTTCGCATAGTGCCGCGAATTCCGCTGGATCAATCGCTGGACTTCCGCCAGGTCGATATCTCCCTTAAAATATGCCCCCCATTCCCGGTACCCAACCGTCTGGAGCCCCTTGCATTCAGCCCCAAACTGCCCGTACATGCTTCTTGCCTCTTGTTCCAATCCTTGAGCCAGCATCTCTCTTACCCGGCGGTTGATCCGGTCATACAGAGCCTCCCGTTCCCATTGCCAGCCGATTTTCAGGTCGCGGTAGGACTTCTCTTTGGGAGGTTTTTGGGTGCGAAAAACCGAAATGGGCGTACCGGTGGATCGGTAAATTTCCAACGCCCTTACCACGCGCCGGGGATTCCGGCGATCCACCTGTTGGAAAGTCTCCAGATCGACTTCCCGCAGCTCCTGAACCAATGGCAACAAGCCTTTTTCCGCCAATTCAGCATTCAATTGCTCCCTGATCCCCGGTTGGACTTCCGGCATTTCATCGAATCCTTCCCAAACGGCCTGCAAATAAAAACCGGCTCCACCCACCAAAAAAACGAGGTCATGGGTGACAAACAGCTCTTTCAGCAGTCCATCTACGCGCCGCTCGTATTCCCCCGCGCTGAACTCCTCGCACGGATCCACCACATCAATCATATGGTGCGGAATTGCTCCCATTTCTGCGGGGGTGACCTTGCCGGAACCAATGTCCAGGCCCCGGTAAATCTGCACCGAATCGGCCGAAATGATCGGCGCGTCATGTTCACGGGCCAGCGCCAGCGACAATCCGGTCTTGCCGGAGGCCGTAGGACCTACAATAGAAAGGAGCGTTTTCATCGGGACAAAGCTAGGGATTTCGATCAATTGCCGGGTGGCGCGCTTTCGACTTTTGCCCCGGCGTACTCGACCCGGGGTTCTTCCAATTGGTCACTCGGCTGGGCGCCCTTGCAATCACGGTCCAGGGCCCTTTGCAACCATATATAGGTCACCAGCGCAGCCCCCAAATCCGCAACGGGGAAGGCATACCAAACGCCATTCAAGCCGAAAATCAGGGGAAAAAGCAGGACGAGCGGGATGAGGAAAAAGCCTTGTTTGGAAAGGGTGAGAAAAAGCGCCGGATAGACTTTGCCGATGGCCTGAAAGTATCCGGAACCGACCAGGTTGATGGCGATCAGGGGTGTCGCCCCAAAAATCCAGCGCATGGCCGGTACTGCATCTTCAATCAACTCCGGATCGGTCGTAAACAAGCGCACCAATTGCGGAGCGAAGATCATGATGCCGAGGAAAATGATGATGGCGATGCCGGTCGCTCCCCGGATGGCCAGGCGGACACTTTTTCGGACCCGCCCCCATTTTTCTGCCCCAAAATTATACCCCACAATGGGCACGAAGCCCTGGGTAATCCCCAACACCGGGAAATTCGCGAACAGCATGACCCGGTTCACGACGCCATACACGCTCACGGCCATTTCCCCTCCATACCCGACCAGCGTATTGTTGATCACGATGGCCAGCAAGCTGATGGCTCCCTGGCGCGCGAGTGTCACAAATCCAATGGAGGCGATTTCTTTGACGATGCTCCACTTGGGAATCAGGTATTTGAAGCGGGGATGGAGTTCGGATTTGCTGGAAAAAAAGAAAACGGCGGAGTAGAGCGCAGATGCGATATAGGAGATCGTCGTGGCCCAGGCCGCTCCTTCCAACCCCCAATCCAATACAATGATGAAGATGGGGTCCAGAATAATGTTCACAACCGCGGGAATCAGCAGGACCAACATGGCCATTCTCGGGGCTCCTTCCGCCCGGATCACGTTGTTGCTCATCATCGCCCAGGCCAGGAATGGCACTCCCAACAATATGATCCCGAAATAGTCGCGCGAGGGTGCCAACAAATCGCCTTTGGCCCCGAACAGGATCAGGATTTCGTCCATGAACTGAAAGCCCAACAGCACGAAAAACAGGGCCAAGGCAAAGGTCATCCCGATCTGGTTCGAGAAAGTATGCAGCGCATGTTCTTCCCGATCCGCCCCCAAAGCCCGCGAAATCACGGAGCCGCCGCCTACCCCAATGGCCATGCCTACACTTGAGATCAGAAAGGTGATCGGCAGGACAATTGTGATCGCACCGATCCCCAGAGCGCCCACATAGCGCCCCACAAAGATGGTGTCCACAATCATATAGATGGACATCACCAGAATTCCAATGGAAGCCGGAATGGATTGCTGCCGAAGCAGTTTTCCAATGGGTTCAGTTCCGAGCGTTTGGGAATGGTTCATGGAGTGAAGGTAAAGGGCAAAGGTAAGAGAATTTGGGGAATGGGGTCTCAGGGTCATTGGGGTGCCTTAGGGCAACCCGAACGCCTCCAATTTGTCACCTTATCCCGTGGAAAAACCCAATTCCAGGGTCATTTCTCTCCGGAATCTTCATAAATAGGGTTTTCCCACCGCCGGTCACGGGTTCGGTTCAGACATATACGATAGGCCCGGACTTTTCTTAAACGATAAAGCCCTAGTATAATGGATTTGTAATTTTTTCTTGCCTCTTTGAAGGTCCTGTATAGGAATTCGATACTTCGTTCTTCGGTGGCTCCTTTTTCCAACACGCGGTAAGAAATCCTGAATTTAAAACTGCGATCCATCGTGATTGTCTTTGAGGAATAGAAAAAGGGAAACCGTCTGCTGATCGCGGCCAGTCAGTGAAAAAAGGGGCAAAAACGGAATCGAACCAAACATTATTCCGGCCCAATTGAGCACCAGCCGTGGGTATTAAAGTAGTAAATAAAAAAGATGAATGTCAACTAAATGGATGTTCGAGGGTCAAAAAATAAAAACGGCCATTCCCACCCAGGAATGGCCATCGTGCAAAGCGGCATCGACTGGATGCCGAGGGAATTGAGAGCGGTGTCTAGTCTTTGACTTTGAAAGCCAGCCGACCGCCCGCTTCCTGTATCCCGAGGACTTCTGCTTCCGGACCCTGGGCAAAAACCAACATTCCGTCCGCAGTGATGAGCAAGGTTGACAAATCATTTTGCCTTCTCATACTTATAAAAACGATTCCCGGAGGCGCTTCGTTGTCCTTTGGCCGGGAGATTGGGGGAATGGAGTGTAAGGAATGAGGGGGGATGTTCGAGTCAATCTTTCGTGCCTTCTAAAATCAGCTCAAGATATTTTCCCATTTGATCGATAGGAGTACTGCCCTTCCAGGCAAATCTACGGAGCATGGGACCGGGTGGGTCAACTTGAGCGGCTTGTTGAGTCAATATATGAATGATTCGATTGTTTAGGACTTCTGATTGGCCCATTGTTTTCCTTAGATGCCGGCCAAGAATTCGAGCAGCCGCCGTATGAATATCAAAATCTTCGTCGTCAAAAAGATCAGGATGATCTTCATAGGCTTCATCCTCAACAAACTCCCAGTAATTCATCAAAATCTGGTGGAGGTCGTCTAAATCCTTTTGCCGATCAGGTCTCTTTTCCTCCCAAGAAAGAAGTTTAAGCATAAAGATGCCATGAAGGGGAGGGACAGGAATGGAAATCGATTCGTCTTCAGATACGAAATATTCCTCTAGTTCAGCTTCTATTTCCCGAAATCCCATCACTGACAATTCAATGCTTCGTTCGGTGAAATTCACAGTGTAGTCTTGTTCAATTTGTCCGAAAGGCAATAAATCTATTACCGTTTCTCCCCCGTTCCAATTTAACCTGTATGGATCACGAGTTTTCTCAAAACCTTCCTGTTCCAGAGCTTCCATTAACTCATTAAAAGCATCCATAGATTCTACCATTACTGCGAAATCAATGTCCCTGGTTCCCCGGGAAGGTTTGATTCCCTTTTGGTAGAAATGGATATCCCTGGCCTGTGCCCCAATAAGAAAGAATCGGAGGGAAAATGTTTGGAATACCTGATTAAGAACGCGAAAAGCATCTTTGTGCTCTCCAAATGCGTACCCTTTATAGGTTTTGTAGAAATTGCTCATAAATCACTTTCGCAGTTTCTAAGCTCCTCTCATCTCCTTGCATCATCAATTCGGCATGGATCACCAAAGGGTGAGCCACTTTTCCTTGGTTTGAAAAGTTTGATTTCCAAAAAGGCCGATAAACTTCTATGTTGCCTTCAGGGTCAGGAACCCAGCGATAACTTTTCATCAGGTCTACCTGCAGCTGATTAGAATACATCGTGTAGCTCTCTGGCCTAAGATAGTTCGTTAGTAAATCTGCCCCCGGTTCTCCTCCCCATTTGTCTCCTTCGATCAAAGTCATTTTTTTCCATGTCTCTGAGAACCTTCGATTGGTAGCTCTGAATCTTCCTGCCAACAAACGAGGTCTTAGTTTTTCGACGTAGGATTCCTCCCAACGATGGATTAAATCTTCTTTTTCCACCAGCATCCAATTTCCCCCCGTCTTTTCTAGTAAAAACCCTTCCTCCTTTAATCCTGCAAAAATTGGGGGGATACTTCCCAGACTGACTCCCGTCTTCTCCACGATGTCCCGATAGGTCGCATTGATCAAAGAAGCGTCGACTAACAATGAAAATGTTAATTTTAGCCCGGTCTTCGAAAATGCTCGTCCGGGGCGTTTGGTTGAGGGACGATCTGTTGGATTCCCCTTAATTTGGATATAAACCGGTGGCATACTGAACCAGATGTTTCCAGCTTGGTCCATGTAGTTTACTTCGTTTTCCTCCAAATACTTCTTGACCTTGGGGGAAATATACTCTGCTATGACCAATACAATTCCCAACTGCTTTTTCATTTCAATCAGAGCTTGGGCTTGGTGGAATCTAATTTCTTGCTTGGCTTCAACGTAGATAGAGCGTGTCTTAAATTGGAAGATAGCGTCAAATCCTTTGTCCGGGCCTTTGATCGGATATACTTTTTTCAGCCCTGGTAGTGCTTTGAATTCATCTACCAACCGCATGTACCCTATTCTGATTAATTCTTCCTCTTCCATGTTCACTTTCCTTTCCTGTTCACGAAACATGAACAAGATTGTTTTGTGAACAAATGTACACAAATTTTCTTTTCTCCACTTTCAACCACCTTTCGCATTCTCCCCTTTTCCCTTATCTTTCCGCCCCATTTAAACCACGTACATAATGGCAAAGTCAAATAATCCCGAAAACCAGCAGCAACTCAATATCAACCTCCCCGACGAAATCGCGGGCGGCATCTATTCCAATTTCCTGATCGTAGGGCATACCCCTACTGAATTTGTGTTGGATTTCGTGCAGATTTTGCCGGGTGTCCAGCCCAAAATCCGCTCCCGGATCATCATGAGCCCCATCCACGCCAAGCGTACCCTGAAGGCCCTTCAGGACAATATCCAAAAGTACGAAGCTGCATTCGGTGAAATCAAATTGGATGAGAACAACAGCGGCACGCCGCCGTTCCCCGGATTCTCCGGGCCCACGGGTTTCGCCTAACGGCGAACCACCAATTTGCGCTGCGCGACCGGCTGGCCATCGGCCATGATCTCGACCAGGTAGACCCCAGCGCCCCAATTTCCCGCCTCCAACGATTCGGGACCTGACGTCAGGTCTCCCTGTACGAGCACCCGCCCCATCAGGTCGGCGACCCGATAGCCGTAATCCGTACCCGGCACATAATCCTCCAATTGGAGGGTGAACTGGTCGGAAGTCGGGTTAGGGAACAAATGCCAGGTCGGCTCAAGAGAATTGGGGTCCGGACGCGATACGATACACGCGGCTCCCGTCAGGATGCCCCGGCTGCAAAATACACTTTGGTAAATGCTCGCATTGGCTCCGCCGTAGACCAACAATTCGGCGTCCAACACAACTTTGGCCGCATCGGTCAGGGTCATGCTGCCGTAATTTGAATAGAGGGACTGGAAAAAGACCCGGTCCGAGGCTTCCCGGCCCACCTGGTCAAAGACCTCCATCAGGCAGGACGCCCAAATGGCTCCGTAAACGTAGATATTGAAGGTATTCGGCGGATAGGCCGTCGGGTCGGAGGCGCTGCGGCCATCCCAACAGGTATTGTGGCCATCCCAGGTAAAGGTATTTTTCCAGAGGTTGAAGCTCAACGAACGGGAATAAGAAGCGGCGATATAGTCGCCAATTCCTTCGTCCAGGCCCAGGCGCTCCGTTCCGGAATTGGTGCCCGGCGCCGCCGAGAAGGACAGGGCGTGGCCGTACTCGTGTACGATCACATCCGCATCTTCGGCATCGTCCACGCAGCCCTCGCCAAATGCCAGGCGGGAAGACGTTCCCGAGGGCACGAAGTGGGAATTGTCCTGGCCGGACAGGCCGTGGGGATCCACCAGCAAGGGGCTGGCGTAGAGGTTGTTGAAACCGATGCTTTGGAGGTAACGCTGGTAATTGTCGATGTGGTAGTAGCACATCACGTCTTCGAACCCGGACTGAGACCGGGTAAAATCAAAGACGCCATCGGTGGTTGTCACCACGGGCTCCGTGGGGCTTTCCAGATCCTGAAGGTCGACGTAAGGGCCGACCAAACGGAAAATACCGCCGGTATAATCGATGTCCTGAAGCGTCACGCGCACGCGCTCGCCGTTCAGGGAGTTGTTGTCGGCATCGTTGTTGTCCTGCCAATCGGAAGTCGCGCCGTAAGTATTGCCCGAAGTGGTGAGGGGATCCGGATTGAATACCAAGGCAGTACCGTTGGTATCGGCCATGAACAGTTGGTGGTGGAAGCTCCCCAAATCCCGGCGCCGGTACTGGGTCAGGTCCCGGCCATCCAGCACTTCTTCCCACATCGATTCGCCGTAGGGATAGTGCACCTCAAACGCCGGCACCAATTCCGTTCCGTTGACATAGTAACAGGCTTTGATTTCAAACCCTTCCATGCCCGTTCCGTACTCCCGCTCAAAGTGCGTCTTTACCTGACTCTCTTCCAGTCTAAATTCCGGAGCCGAGGCGGTAACTTCTGCTTCCAAGGTGTTCAGCACGTTGACCAACTGCCCTTGCTTGGATACCGTGGCCTTGATTCCGTGCTGGTAAATGGGCAGTCCGGCGTAGGTCTGGTCATACGCGTAATGGAACGCAAATGGACTTTCCTTCTCGTGCTGAAGGGCCAGGTCATAGCCTTTGGGTTGAATCCAGCCCTTTAGATTGAGCAAGGATTCACGCACGATATCCGCATCGAAAGAAGTCCCGATGTCCATCCGAATCGACTCATAGGTATTCTCTCCCGCCGGAATCGGATTGCGGGTATCTTCGCTACCAGCGGCTCCCGCCTTGGGATTGGGAGTCGACTGAGCAAAAGCTGCAACTGTTGAAAAGAGCAACAGGGCGAGGGCCAGATTTAACTTCTTCATAGGGACTATTTGTCAGCGTTGTCGTCAACCAAGATACCCAATTCCCGGCAAACAGACCGGACCTTTTCCGAAATCGATTGGCGGACGTCGTAGACCAGCCGACAGTCCACCGTGTATTCCCGTTCGCTCGGCTCCAACCGGAAAGGATGCAGCGCCCGGTTCACATCCGAAGTGCGGTCGTAGGGAAATCGAATCTCTATCTGGTCGGTCAAAATCACTTCCACAATTTCATTTTCCTCCAAGGCATCCCCTGCCGCCGCTCCGTAGGCCCGGATCAGCCCTCCTACCCCCAATTTGACGCCCCCAAAATAGCGTACCACAGCGATCACGGCATTGCTCACCGCCTTACTCTTCAGTTCATTCAAAATAGGATCTCCTGCGGAATGCGAGGGTTCGCCATCGTCATTCGCCCGAAACTTCTTCCCCTCCGGCCCTAATCGCCACGCATAGCACACATGGCGGGCGTCGTAATGCTTTTTCCGCACCTCCCCCAATCGTTGCTCCACTTCCGCCTCCGTCTGAACCGGCCACGCATAGGCAATGAATTTGGAACCCTTTTCCTTGTATAGGCCCTCCGATGCCCCTCCCAGGGTTCTGTAAGTATCATCCATGCCATCAAATTAATCGCCCGGAAGTGATTCCACCAAAAAAATCCGCTCCGGGGGCCCGGAGCGGTCAAAAAGGTTTAGGTCAAAAGTGCGATCAAATATTACCCAATAGCTAAAAATGAAATTAAAACGGTGCTTTATGAATCTGGAACAAAGATTCACAATACATTTCGTTATTTCATGTACACTTTTCGGGGAAAATTCGATTTCAAACCAGCAGTAATACCGCTCCAATGGCCATCAAAAAGCCCGCCAGGTTCCAGTAATTGAGTTTTTCCTTGTAGACAAAAACGCCGACAACTCCGGTTACGACCAGCAATGCGATGTTGTTGACGGGGAAGAAAAACGTCCCATCCAGGTATTCAAGGGAGCGTACCAGGAAAACAATGGAGAAATAGTTGGGAATGCCGATCAGCAAGCCGCCGATCAGCGAACGGTAGGTAAAGGCGACCCGGCCCGTGACAATTTGGAAGGTGCTGATCACGATTCCAATGACCGCCGAAAGCCCAAAAATAACGACGGGGAAATCCACCTGAGAAATGGTCCCGCTGAATTCTTCGTTGAAAATCTTGAACCCGGTATCGTTGATTCCACTCCCTACAAACAGCACCACCACCAGCAGCGCATTCAACCACAACCCTCGGTTTCCCTCCTTCGAGGAGAGCTTGACCGGGTCGTCAGGGCGGTAATTGATGAGAAAAACGGAAACCAAAGCCACCAAGATGCCAGCCCCCTTCAGCCAGGTCATTTCCTCTCCGTAATAGAGCCAGGCAAACAGAGTGGGCAGAACCAGGGACATTTTGGTCACCACCGTCATATACCCCACCCCTACATTTTGCGCAACCGTTCCCATCAGGAAGAACAGCGTGATGAAGGCCAGGCCCAGATACGTGCCCAATGCCAAGGCCCCCGGATCCGCCGCCACATTCGCAACGGCATTCGGAGATTGGATCAATCCCGTAGCCGAAGCCGCGATATAATTGATGGTAATGGCCTGAAGCAAGGGGATATTCCACCGCTTCAGCTCCCGCAACCCGATCATGATCCAGGCGGTGCACAGAATGGTCAGGCCGAGGTAAAGCGTGCCCATTTACTTCAGGCGTTCGCCGTACATTTTTTCGTAATAATCCTGGTAATCGCCGCTCCGGACCCGCTCGATCCATTCGCCATTCGCGAGGTACCAGTCAATCGTCGTGGAAAGGCCTTCCTCGAAAGTTACACTTGGCGTCCAGCCCAATTCTTCCTCCAATTTGGTCGGATCAATCGCGTAACGGGCATCGTGGCCCGGCCGGTCCGTCACAAAAGTGATCAGTTGCTCCGAGCTGCCTTCCGCCCGTCCCAATTTCTCATCCATCTGCCGGCACAATACCCGGATCAGTTCGATGTTCTGCCACTCATTCTTCCCACCAATATTATAGGTCTCGCCGTTCAGCCCCTGGTGGTAGATCACATCAATCGCCCGGCAATGGTCCACCACCCACAGCCAATCCCGCACATTTTCACCCGTCCCGTAGACCGGAAGCGGTTTTTCTTGGAGGATATTGGAAATGAAAAGGGGGATCAGTTTCTCGGGGAATTGGTGGCTGCCGTAGTTGTTCGAGCAATTGCTGATGACGTAGGGCAGCTGATAGGTATTGCCGTAGGCCCGCACAAAGTGGTCCGAACTCGCTTTGGAGGCGCTGTACGGGCTTTGGGGGTCATAGGGAGTGCTTTCAAGAAAATAACTGTCGTCGTGGAGGGAGCCGTAGACTTCGTCCGTGGAGACGTGGTAGAAGCGGACGTCCTCGCGGGACCGCTCGGCCCAGGCCTTTCGGGCCGCATTCAGCAAGTTCACCGTGCCGATCACGTTGGTCAGCACAAACTCCATCGGAGCGTCGATGGAGCGGTCCACGTGGCTCTCGGCGGCGAGGTGGATCACGCCGTCGGGCTGGTAGGCGGCGAAGGCCGCTTCCACATCGGCCTCCGAAACGATGTCGCCCCTGACAAACGTATAATTGGGCGCGTCTTCGATGTCGCGGAGATTTTCGAGGTTTCCGGCGTAGGTGAGCTTGTCAAAATTGACAATGCGGTACCCAGGGTACTTGGTGACGAGCAGGCGAACGAGGTGGGATCCGATGAATCCCGCGCCTCCGGTGACGAGGATCGTTTTTTCCATCGGGACGAAGATAGGGATAGTCGGGGGGATTGGGAAATGGGAACCAAGAGAATGCACCCCGGCCAAGAAAGAGCAGCCTAAAAAACGGGAAGATTGGAGTGGGTCAGGGAAAATGCAAACGAACCCTGAATCTGTCTGGGGAGGCATGGACAGCATTTATTAAGAGAATGTCCTATTTTGAGGAAAAATGAACGTCAACCAATCATTGCTATGAACTGGAAAAAAGGCCGCGGCAAATTGGGAATTTTCGCCCCGCTGATGGGCACCTGGGTCGCCAATGCGGGCAGCCAGGACCGGACCCAACCTCCGGTCACCCGTACATTCGCCAAAATCCTGAACGGGAAGTATATCCAACTCGATGTCACCTGGGACCTCGGCGACAAGTCCTACCTGGACCATACCCTGATCGGCGTCACCGCCGACAAGGAAATCGGTTTCTGGTCCTTTACTTCGGATGGCAAGAACAGCCACGGCCGCCTCGCGGACGTCAGCGACCTCCATCCCGATGCCATCGGGTTCGAAGCGCAGATGCCGGCGGGCTTGGCCCGTCAGGCCTACTGGCCCCACGAAGAAACTGGCTTCTATTGGGTCGTGGAATCCAAGACCAAGAAGGGTTGGAACCGCTTCGTCAAGCACCACTACCTTCCGAAGTAATTGGCCTTCCTGATCTGATATTCTTTTCGCAAGCCAAGGTGAGATCATTCACGTCACTTGGTAGCTCTTGTGCCTCCCCGTACCAGGCAAATGAAGTGGCAATTCAATTGCCATTCCCCCCAAGGGTTGTTTGGCCATCCTCAGTTTCCCTCTACCCATCAGAGACATCCTTCAATTCGTAGAAATTAGCCGCCTATCCGTTGTTTTTCTTGGGAAAAAGCGCCAGATTTAATTCATAAACGTTCGCCCCTTGCATGGGCGAGATCATTGTAAATGCTCAAATTTTTTTTGTATGAAAAAGACATGCCTGATCCTTGGCCTGGCCATTTTTGGCCTGACTGGCTGTGGCGGTTCTGGTTCTGAAAGCTCCAACGACGGAGCCGAAGACCCTAAGCTCAAGCAAGAAATCCTGCACCTCGATTCAACCAATCAAGAAATGGAAGAAGTCGCCACAGAAATCGAAAATGCAGCTGAAGAATTGGAAAAATCATTGAACGAACTCTAACTATCACTCCCAATGATGAAACACTTTATCCACATCGTAGCAACACTCATTTTCTTTGTCGCCTTCAGTACAAGCTCTTTCGCGCAGAAGGGGAATGGAAAAGGAAATCAAGGCAAAGGAAAGACGGAACAAGGGCAGGAAAAAAGCAAAGGCCAAAGGGGCAAACCGGAAAATCCTGGTAGCCAAGGAAAAGGGAAAGAAAAGAAAAATCAAACAGAGGAATCCTCCAACCCTGGAAATGGGAAAGGAAAATCTGAACGAGATGACCGGGAGGATGAAAGAGAAGAAGAGGACCGCGACGAGGACAAAGGGAAAGGAAAACCCGATAAAGGTGGTGACCATCCGGGTAAAGGCAACGCCTACGGTAAAAATAAAGGGGAGCTTTCGGGCAAAGAGTTCGGACAGGCCCGCGCTGAAGAAGCGCGTAATCGACAAAAGAAGGATAAGGACCGGCTCGACGACGACATCGAAAAAGCCGAGACCCAAACATCTACCGCTCGCGATCGGATCAAGGAAGCCCGTGAACGACTTGAACAAGATCGTTCACAAGGTAAGGTAAGCACTGAGGAGGCTCAGGTTCGCCAGGAAAAAATAGACCGTGCCGAAGAAGCGCTGCAAGTGTTAGAGGAAAAGGTGGAGAAGGGAAAGCAAGTACGAAAGCGGGTTCAGGAATAGGCAATTCTACTGCCAACAGATTCTCAAGGTGTCCCTTTTCGGGCACCTTGTTTTTTTCGCCCCAGCTTCACTCTTCCAGAAACCGGATCTCCACCCGCCGGTTGCGGGTGCGGTTTTCTTCGGAATCATTCGCCACCAGGGGCTCAGATTCACCTTTTCCTTCCGTCTCGATCCGTTTTTCCGCAATCCCCAAGGCTTCCAAATAGGCCATGACCGAGCCGGCCCGTTCCTGGGACAAGCGCAGGTTATAGGCTTCGCTTCCCTGGTCATCCGTATGACCGGTGATGGCCACCCGGAGTTCCGGGTGCCGTCCCAGGTAAGCGCCCAGCGTATCGAGGATGGGCGTCGCTTCCGGCGCCAAATCGGCCGCATCAAACGCAAATAGAAAATGCTCCAGCACGAGGGTATCGCCGGCCTTCCAATCGGCCACGGGTTCTTCCTCCCGGGCCGCGGTATCCACCTGGGGGACGCCCGTTTGGAAGGACCAGTTCGGGAGATCGGGGTCGGCCACCACCTGGGGAACCTGCGTCACCGGGCATTCGGAGATGGGAGATTCCCGCAGGGAGAGGGAGACATCGTCGACATAGTAGTAACAGTTGCTGGATTGGAAAATGAGCTGGCCCGGTTTTCGGGGCTTGTCCGGCCGGTCGCGGACGAGCTTGGGATCGTCGTTTTTGCGAAAGTTGCCGATGGTCAGGTACTTTTCGTCGCCATTGGCGACGAACAAGGCTGATATATTGGTCCAGCCTTCGCGGTCATCGAGAATTCCGGCCGTCGAATCGGTCAGGAAGACCAGCCGGGGATCATCCGAGGGCAAGGTGGAGGCATCCCGCTCCGGCCGACGGGCCGGCAGCATTTGTAGGTCTCCCAAGGCATGGGTCGTGATGTCACTCAGGCTCACCTTCATGCTCAGGCAGTAGACCTCGCCCTTTTTCAGCGGCTCCCTCAACTTCATGGAGATGAATTCGCGGTAATCGCGCCGTGAAATCAGCAGGCACCAGAAACCGCCGTAGCCCGAGCCTTCGTAGGGTTCCTGGAATCCGAGCGGATTGTTGGGTACGGAGGCCGTTCCGGTTCCGCAGGTGTGGAAGAAATCGGGCGTATTTTCCATGACCCGCCATCCCACAGCCATTTCCAATTGTTCGCGGGACTCGGGGCAGGCGTATTTCAGTTCAAAGCCGGGATTGGGAACAAAATTGTGGGTGTCTTCCTCGGGATCACCGCTGAAGTATTCCCAAGCGCAGGAACCAGGAGAATTGTACGGGTAGAGCCCGACACCATCTATATAGGTATAGCCTTTCCCGTCGGTTGGGCCGAAATAGCCAATGATCAGATGGTCCTCGCCGCCCTTCGCCATGATGGTCGCGGACAGAATCACCCAACTGCCAATCTGTCCATCCAATTCATAGTCGAGGTCGAGCACATCTCCTTTCCCTTCCAACCTACCCCAATCCGATTCCTGCAAGGCTCCCACTCCCAACATGGCCTTCAGCGCCGGAAATTGCTCGCCCTCCCAACTCGGAGGAGATGCGAAAAAACGCAGGCAGTACTTCTCCCCTGCTTCCAAAGGCTCCGTCAATTGGACCTGGAGGTATTCCATTTCCTGTTCGCCCGCATAAATCCCCGCGTAGGCCTTTCCATCCCAAGCCCCCTGAATCCCAAAATAGTTCCGGGGCACGCTCACACTCTGGTAGTTCTTCTGAAAGCATTCGTTGAAATAGTCCGGGGTGCCGCCATTGGGAGAGTTCCAATCATCGACCCGGTCAATCTGGCCGAGTGCTTTGGGACATTTCGAACGCTTCTCAAATCCCGGGTTGGGCACGAGGTTGTTGATGGGTTTGGCCGGTAGCAGCAGGGGGAAAATGAAAAAAAGCAAGCAAAGGGAAAACAGGCGCATAGGTTTGGTGATTTAAAAAGGCAAAGGACAAGGGGTAACAGAAAAAAGCCGAAACTCCGGGTGCCGACGCGCTCCTTCTCCTGACTTTGCGTAGATTTGACAATTATGCCCTCTCGCCTTTCCATCCTATTGATTTGTCTGTTCGTGCTGGGACTTCAGGTTCCGGGGCAGGGACAAATTTGCACGGGAAGTCTGGGGGAAAATATTTTCACCGCCGGTGATTTTGGGCGGGGCTTTGTCAATGTGCTCCCCGTCAACCCCGGCATCGCGCCGGGCTATCTGTACGAGACCAATCCGCCCCCCAACGATGGCTATTATACCATCACTAACGATATCAGCCCCTGGGGAGGCATCTTCGGCTGGCTCGGTGTACAGGACAACAGCACCAATCCCCAAGGCTATATGATGGTTGTGAACGCCAGTTTTGATCCCGGCCTGTTCTATTCCCAATTGGTCGAGGGGCTCTGTGAAAACACGACCTATACCTTCTCAGCCGACATCATCAACCTCATTCCGAGCGGCTCCAATTTCATCCGTCCCAATGTCTCGTTCCAGATCGACGGAAACAATGTGTTCAATACCGGCGATATCCCCGAGAACAATTCCTGGATCACCTACGGCTTCAACTTTACGACCAGCCCCAACCAGACCTCGGTCGTCCTTTCCCTCGCCAACAATGCGCCGGGCGGCATCGGCAATGACATCGCCCTGGACAATATCTCCTTCCGACCCTGCGGGCCGCTCGCATTGGTCGCGCCGGAAACCAGCACCTTCCTCTGCGAAGATGGCTCCCCGTTTGAACTGGAAGCCCTTTTGATCGGCAACCAGTATCCCACGCCGGTCATTCAGTGGCAGGAAAGCACCGACAATGGCAATACCTGGACCGATATTCCCGGCGCGACCGCGCTGACCTATACCCATACCCAATTGGCGGCGGGGGACTACCTCTACCGCTATGTGGTCGCCAACTCGCCGGGCAACCTGGCCAATAGCAAGTGCCGGGTCATCTCGGAGATCAAGGTCGTCTCGGTGCTCCCGAAAGAATACCTCATCGAAGATACCATTTGCGATGGCCTCTCCTTCTCCGTGGGCAGCAGTACCTATACGACAAGTGGAATTTACCTCGACAGCCTGATTTCCAGCCGGGGCTGTGACAGCATCGTCACCCTGAACCTGACGGTCGAGCCCGATCCCGACATCCAGGCCGACATCGGCCTGTTCGATCCGACCTGTTCGGATCGCAACGATGGCCGCATCACCTGGGACAATATTTCGGGGGGCACTCCCCCCTACTCCCCGCAATTGAATGGGGACATCTTGTTCCCGGGAGGAATTGTCGATGGCTTGGCGCCCGGGCAGTACCAGTTCTCGCTGGTGGATGCCATCGGCTGCCGCCTGGACACGCTTGCGGACCTGACGGGACCACCGCCCTTCGTCATTGACTTGGGACCCGATTGGGAAATCCAGCTCGGGGACAGCATCGAAATCAATGTCACGACCAATTTCCCGATTGATCGGTACAATTGGACGCCGGCTGAGGCCGCCAACTGCACGGAGGATTGCAATCCACTGGTGTATCTGGCACCGGGAACCGGTCCGCTGATCCTCGATGCGGTCTCCGAAGCGGGCTGCGAGGCCACGGATTCCGTGTTTATCGGGACGACACCAGTCTACGATGTCTTCATCCCCACGGCCTTTACGCCGGATGGCGATGGCCTCAACGATGAGTTCCTGATCTCAGCGAATTTTCCGGCGGCCCAGCTCGTGACCGAGCTCCAGATTTACGACCGCTGGGGCGGAATCGTCTACGCTGGCCGTGACCTCCCCCTCAACCAGCCCGGGTCGGGCTGGGATGGCACCGCCAATGGGCGTACGGCGCCGGAAGGCGTGTATGTCTATGCGGCCCGGGTCCTCTTTTTGGACGGGGAAACCCGCCGCTTTGTGGGGTCGCTGACCTTGCTGCGGTAGCGCATGATCGCGGTGCCAGACCGCGTGATCGCGGTGCCAGACCGCGTGACCGCGGTCCCAGACCGCGTGACCGCGGTGCCAGACCGCGCGATCGCGGTGCCAGACCGCGCGATCGCGGT
>CAWUKT010000056.1:0-45835 GCA_963923035.1 uncultured bacterium | reverse complement strand
CCGATGCCGCGGTTCCAGACCGCGATGCCGCGGTTCCAGACCGCGATGCCGCGGTCCCAGACTCCGATGCCGCGGTTCCCGACTCCGATGCCGCGGTCCCAGACTCCGATGCCGCGGTTCCCGACCGCGATGCCGTGGTCCCAGACTCCGATGCCGCGGTCCCAGACCGCGAATTCCCTCCTCCGTTGCCAATTCCCCCATTCTCCGCCACCCCTCCCGTCATTTTTTTCCGTATTTTCGCACCCAAACCCAAAACTACCATCATGACCGTACACATGAACAAGATGATCCGTTGGAGTGGGGCCCTGCTCCTGGCCATTTTCCTGACCGCCTGCCAGTCCGGTGGGGGCAGCAACATGACCCCCGAAGAAGTCGGGCAGGCTTTCCTCGACGAGATGGCCGAGGCGGATTTCAACGGTGCCAAGCAGTATGCCACCAAGGATTCCGAGCAATTGCTGTCGAGTTTTGCCCAGATGGCTGCCCTTGGAGGGGACCAGAACAGCGAGATTGGGGAAAAGGTCGAAGTCACTGGGGCAGAGGTGGATGGAGACGTAGCGACGGTGATGTTTGTCGATCCTGAAAAAGGGAACGATGCGGGAGAATTGAGGGTGGTCAAGGAAGATGGCGCGTGGAAAGTCGCCTTCTCCAAAAACTCTCTGATGAACCAGGCCCTCGAGGAAGAAATGGAGGAAGAAGAGGAATCGCCGCTGAATTCCGACGAGTTCAAAGAAGCCATGAAAGAACTCGACGCTGCACTTGACACATTGAAAGACCTTACTGAATAAGTAAAGGTGCCGTTGGATAAATGAAATGTAGTCTTGGGGAAGGTCATCCCGATTTATTCCCCTTTCTCCGGTAATTTAAGCGCGTTCAAACCAGACCATTGCCCATGGCTCCCAAATGGACCGACCACTTTCGTCGTTTCTTTTTTCTAGGAATATTCGGTGTGTTCGCGGTGCATACATACCTCACCCGAACCTTTATCCCGTATCCAAAGTGGTTGAATGAGGAGCACAAGCGACTCTGGCGCGAAGCAGGAGTGGATGAAAACCAGCTGAAAGACGGCGATTTGGTCCTGCGACACAGCCGTGGATTTGTCAGCGATGCGATCCTCAGCTTCAGTACCCGGGAACCTGAGTTCTCTCATTCCGGGATCATCCGCAAAATCGATGGTGTGACGTACGTCTACCATGCCACGGGGGGAGAAGAAAACGTCTCCAATGCCATGAAGCGCGACAAGCTCGCGCTCTACTGCCACCCGGCCGCGGTCTTTAAATTCGGAGTGTTTCGGTACGATATCCCGGACGATGAAATGCAGGAGTTCCTCTCCATTTTAGATGAGCATTACGCCAACAAAATGGAGTTTGATTTGGACTTCGCGATGGAGACAGATGATGTGATGTACTGTTCGGAGATGATCTACAAAGCGATGGATGAGGTGAGGGGCCCGGAGAGAAATTTCCTGGGACTTTCGAAGGTAGGAGACAAGCCTTATGTGGCCGTCGATGACCTCTACCTCAACGACCATACGACCGAGTTGATGCGGCACGAATACCAAAAGGTAAAGAAACCCGACTCTGAAGAGTAACCTCTTCAAAGACAAATACTTGAGGGGCCGAGAATAGCAGGTGATACGTGAGAAAAAGGAAAAAAACTTTTGCACATTTCAACTGTTTTCAACGCTTGCAAGTATGAATAAAAATTTAATACCTTTGTCGCGAGTTAGGAGCAATCCTGGCTAATGACAAACTGTTTTTAACGATCACTGTAACTTTAATTTTTGTTTACGACTATGACTAGAACACTTAAAATCTCCGCGATTGCACTGCTCGGCGCCCTCGTACTCTGGGCTTGTGGTGGTGGCGCTAAGACCTCCAAAGATGTTGGTACTGCTTTCCTCGAAGCCCTCGCAGAAGGAGACTTCTCTACTGCTAAGGACTACGCTACCAAAGATTCCCAGGAAGCTCTCGACATGATGGAAACCATGGGCGGTGGTGAAACCACTGGTTCCAAGGACGACATCAAAGTAGGTGAAGTGAAGGAAGATGGCGACAAGGCTACCCTCATGTACACTGAAAAAGGCGAAGAGAAGACCCTTGACATGGTTAAGGAAGACGGCGAATGGAAAGTTAAGTACTCCAAAGGCGGTCCTACCGAAGGTAACTCCGGTCTCGAAGAGCTGGACAACGCCATGGAAGACCTCGGCAACGCCATGGAAGAAGCCATGGAAGAAGTTGGTGGCGAAGAGTAATCTTTCCCCCTTCATCCTATAAGATATACCCCGCTTACGCGGGGTTTTCTTTTTTTAGGCTACCTTTATCCCCCAACGAAAGGTAGCCATGTCAACCCTGACACCACCCACCACCTCCCGGGCCCGGTACAGTGTTGGCGGCATGTCCTGCGCCGCCTGTGCCGTCAGCCTGGAATCCCACCTCGCCCGAGTCCCGGGCGTCGACCAGGTCTCCGTCAACTATCCTGACGAGTCCCTCTCCATCGCGTTTGATCCCCAGCAGGTTCCCGTGACCGAACTTCAGGCCAAGGCCCGCCAGATCGGCTTCGAAATCATCACCGGGGGCGACCAGGACCAACGCGCTGAGATGGACGCCCGAGAAGAACGCCGCTTGCGGGAATTGGAGCGGAAGCTCCTCGTCGCCGGCATCCTGTCGCTGCCGATCATGGTCATCTCGATGTTCCTGCCGCAGCCCTTACCCTTCCAACACTATATCCTGTTGGTCCTGACCGCGCCAGTCCTCGCTTACAGCGGCCATGAATTCTTCGTCAATGCCCTCAAAAAAGCACGCCACGGCTCCACCAATATGGATACCCTGGTGGCCCTGAGCACTTTCGTCGCCTTTACCTTCAGCCTCTTCAATACCCTGGTTCCCGAATTCATCGCTTCCCGCAACCTGGACGTGCAGGTCTACTATGAATCGGCGGCCATCATCATCACCCTGATTTTGCTGGGACGTTACCTCGAAGAACGGGCCAAGCGCCGTACCTCGGGCGCCATCCGCGAATTGATGGGATTGCAGCCCCAGACCGTGATCCTGGTTCAGGAGGGGGAAGAAATTCAAGTAGGACTCGATCAGGTACGGGTAGGGGACACTGTGATCGTGCGTCCCGGCGACCAGATTCCCATTGACGCCGAAGTGCTGGAAGGCCAGTCCAACCTCGATGAGAGCATGCTGACCGGGGAACCGATTCCGGTCGCAAAGACCCCGGGGGACAAGGTATTTGCGGGAACGCTGAATAAGAATGGACGCCTGCTATTGCGGGCGGAGAAGGTCGGCAAGGAAACTTCACTGGCCCGAATCATCGAGCTGGTGCGGGAAGCGCAGAGTTCCCGTCCCCCCGTCCAGCAATTGGTGGACCGGATTTCGGCCATTTTTGTGCCGGCAGTCATGCTCATCGCCATCGGCACCTTCATCGTATGGTGGTTCCTGGGCCCCGAACCGGTTCTGGGCCGGGCCTTCATTGCTTTGATTGCAGTCCTGATTATCGCGTGCCCCTGTGCGCTGGGATTGGCCACGCCGACGGCTTTGATGGTCGGCATTGGCAAGGGCGCCCGCAAGGGCATTCTCATCAAGGATGCGACGGCCCTGGAACGGACGCAACAGGTCGATACTGTGATCCTGGACAAGACGGGGACGATTACGGAGGGGAAGCCCACGGTGACGGAAGTCGCCTTTGCGGGGGACGTCAATCTGGAGGAAGCCCGGGGCATTCTGGTGGCTTTGGAAAAAGGATCGGAGCACCCCATCGCGCAGGCAGTGGTGGCGGAAATACTGGGCGAAGGCGTCATATTGCCGATTGTGGAGAATTTCGAGGAGGTGCCGGGAAAAGGAGTTCAGGGAGAAATCGAAGGGAAACGGTACCGGGTGGGAAGATTGGATTTTGGGAAGGGAGGGGGAACTGAAATGGAAGCGCTGGCGGAGAAATGGTCGAATGAAGCCAAAACAGTGGTGGGCCTGTCGGATGAATCGCGTCGCCTGGCCATTGTGGCTGTCTCCGACCGGGTCAAGGACACCTCCATCACGGCCATTGCCTCCTTGCAGCGCATGGGCCTGGAGGTCCATATCCTGACCGGCGATCAGCAGAAGGTCGCGGAAGCGGTGGCGGAGAAGGTCGGAGTGAAACGGGTGCGCGCCGGTGTATTGCCGGAGGAGAAAGAGGCGTATTTGGGAGCCTTGCAAAAGGAAGGGAAAGTGGTGGCGATGGTAGGGGACGGTTTGAACGATGCCGCCGCGTTGGCGCGGGCGGATGTCGGCCTGGCCATGGGCCAGGGCACCGATGTGGCGATGGAAAGCGCCGGAATTACCCTCATCCATTCGGATTTGACCCACATTGTCGAAGCCATCGACCTGTCCCGGGCCACTGTACGGACCATCCGCCAGAATCTGTTTTGGGCCTTTGCTTACAATGTCATCGCGATTCCCATCGCTGCGGGCGCATTGTATCCCGCCTTCGGATTCATGCTGAATCCCATGATCGCCGGAGCGGCGATGGCCTTCAGTTCGGTTTCCGTGGTGGGGAACAGCCTTCGATTGGCCCGAAGTTAACAGGCTCAGTCGTGGGTATGGCCGGCACAGCCACAACCGCTGTCCATAAACGTACCGGAGATTTCGTGCCAGGGGAAAGTATCGCCGCCCTTGGTCCGCTCCCAGAAGAACGGGCCGCATTCCTTTTTCGTATTCCCAATCTCATCCATCGTTCCCGCATCGTAGAGCCGACCGTTGATCATCGTATAAGTCACCGATTCCGTATTCCGCAGGTCTTCCAGCGGATTCTTGTCCATTACGACCAGGTCCGCCAATTTCCCCACTTCCAATGACCCGATGTCCTTGTCCATCCCAATGTACTCGGCGCCCCAAAGCGTCGCAGCCCGGATGGATTCCAGGTTGGTAAAGCCCCCCTGGCCGATCATCCACAATTCCCAGTGCGCACCCAACCCATGCAATTGGCCGTGCGCCCCCAATTGGACCTGGCCGCCGCCATCGACGATCTTCTTGGCCTGTTTCGAGTTCTCGATATGCCCGAAATCTTCATCGGCCACCATCATCCGCCGGATACTCCGGGCGTCGATGATCTTGCGCGGATAGAAGCGCAGCAGTTTCTCATTTTTCCACACCTCCGTCTTCTGGTACCAATAGTTCTCCCCCCAAATTCCGCCGTAGCCCACAATCAGGGTCGGGGTATAGCCGGTGCCAGAACTGCCCCACAACTTGACGACGTCATCGTATACCGGTGAAACGGGGATGCTGTGCTCGATGCCGGTATGGCCGTCGAGGATTTGGGTCATGTTGTGGTAGAAAAAGGAACCGCCCTCGGGGTAGACGTTCATTTTGAGTTCCCGGGCGGCCTGCATGACCTGTTGGCGCTGGTCGCGGCGGGGCTGGTTATAGCTCTTGACGGAGAATGCACCCACCGCCTTCAGGCGGCGGAGGTGGGAACGGGCATCGTCCAGGTTGTTGACGAGCGCCTTGAAATCGCCGTCGGCGCCGTAGAGGATGGTACCGGTGGAGTAGATCCGCGGCCCAATCAGGCGGCCGGATTTGACCATTTCGCTCTGGCTGAAGACCATCTCGGTACTCGAGGAGGGATCGTGGGTCGTGGTGACCCCGTAAGCGAGACTGGCGTGGTAGCTCCACTGCTGGTCGGGCGTGATGCCATTGTAGCTATTGCCCAGGTGGGCGTGGACGTCGACAATGCCCGGCATGATCGTTTTTCCCGCCACCTCCATCACGTACGCATCCTTCGGAATTTCCACCATTCCTTCTTCCCCAATCCCCACAATCCGGTCCCGATCAATGACGATGGTGCCCCGCTCAATGACCTCATCGCCATTCATGGTGATGATACGGGCCCCGACGAGTGCGACTTTGCCGGCGGGGATATCCGTCGGCAGGGTCAGGCCCACGCGAATGCCCGCGGTATCCACGGGCGGAAGGGAATCGGGGCTGTCGGCCACGAAAGAGAAGCAGTCCTTCAGGTCGCGGGTGAAGTATTCCGGGCCGAGCATCCAGCGCAGCTGGTCGGAGTCCTGGGACCAGTGCAGGCTGGTCCCGGCATCGCGCGTCACGCGGAATACCGGGTAGCTTTTGCTGCCCTTGTTGAGGTCGACCGGCTGGCCGGTCTTCGGAAATGCCGCCACATACGCATTGAACAGCTCCGTGAAGGCAATCCATTTTCCGTCGGGGCTGGGCACGAAATCCCGCGCGTATTTGGCGGAGAAGAGCTGGTGGCTCTCCTTCTTCGACAGGTCATACACACTGAAAGACTTCTTCAGGCCGCCCCCGGAGGTATAGTAGACGGACATGCCGTCGGGCGACCAGTAGGGATTGCTGCCCGATTCGAGAATGCGTTCGTGGGTGGTACCCGCCCGGTCACAGATATAGATGCCGGTTTCCTTGCTGAACGCATACCCCAATTGGGTGGAGCCGCCGCCCCGGTGGTAGATGAGGTGTTTGTTGTCGGGGGAAAAACGAGGAGTATGGTAATAGCCTTTTTCCTTCGTGATGGTGTTTTTGCTGCCGGAGGCCAATTCCATGACGTGGATTTGGCTGGTGGCGTCATCGCTCCAGGTGGTATAGGCGAGGAAGCGGCCATCGGAAGAGAAGGAGGGATCGTATTCCCGCACCTGGTCATTGGTCAGGCGGCGGGGTTCTCCATTGGGAAGTGCTTTGGTGTAGAGGAAACCAGCCGCATGGAAAATCATGGTTTTGCCGTCGGGAGACGTCACGGCGTCCCGGATCATCTTGGCTTCGAATTTTTCCGGGGCAACTTCCTGGGGGAAGTTCGCGGCCTTGGCGATTTTTTGCTTGACAAATGCCTTGAATGGAATCTGTTCGGCCTTTTGCGTCTCGATATTGACCCGCCAGAACCCGCCATCTCCGTACACGACCAGTTCCTTGTTGTTGTGGAGCCACTGGTAATTGGGGTAGACGCCGAAGGTCGCCCAGGTTTCTTGCTGGTCCTTGACCAATTGGTTGAAGACGGGCCACTCTTCGCCGGTCTCGAGGTCGTGGATAAACAAGACCGATTCCCACCGGACGCGCCGCACAAATGCGAGGTAACGGCCATCGTGGGAGGGCTGGGGACGGACCGCGCCCCCGGGGCCGCTGAGGATGGTTTTGGTCTTGCCGGTCTCGGTATCGTAGCTCTTGACGACGTAAATCTGCTCGTGGGGATCTTTGTTGTAGGTGAAATAGCCCGCGCCATCGACGTCCTCAGAGTAATAGACATAGCGGCCGTCGGGGGAGAAAACAGGCTCGCCTGCGTCCTGTTGGTCGTTGCGGCGCTTGGTCAGGCGCATGCCGGAGCCACCGGTGATGTGGTACATCCACATTTCACCCGCTCCCAGCGAGCGGGTGGAGGTGAAGTGCTTCCGGGCGACGAAATAGTCCCCGGAAGGGTGCCAGGCCGCATTGTTGAGGAGGCGGAAGCTCTCTTTGGTGAGCTGTTTTTTGTCGGAACCATCGCGGTTCATCACCCAGACGTTGTCGCCGCCCGCGCGGTCCGAAGTGAACATGAGCTGCTTGCCATCGGGGGAAAAGCGGGGCTGGACTTCCCAGGGCATGCCTTCGGCGATGGGGATGGCGCGGCCGCCGGAAATGGGCATGATGTAGATGTCACCGAGGAGGTCAAACGCAATCTCCCGATCATCGGGAGAGACGTCGAGGTTCATCCAGGTGCCTTCGGTCGCTTCGAATTCCACCACGTCAAAGGGACCGTGGGGATCGTCGACTTCCCATTTGGATTTGTCTTTGCCTTTCTCTTGGGCCATGAGGGGACCAGAAAAAGCCATCAGGATAAGGAGTCCGGCCAGGACCCGAAGGGACGCCACCATTTGATTCACCATTTGTATCGCTCTATCTGCAAAGAATTAAAACGGTTAAGATAATTGAAAAATGGGGAAAATGCAGAGGCGAGGGGCTTTGTGGGCGATGGGGAGGGGAAAAAGGAGATGGAAGAATGGGCTTTCGGTGGGATCAATGGATTTTTCTTCCCATTTCCCCCCACCTTTGTTAATTTCGAACCGTTCTCACATTGCTTGAAACTACAATGATACAACGCATACAGACTGTCTTTTTGATCCTGGCCGTGGGCCTGAATGTCACGGTATTGTTCCTGCCGCTGGGCGCGGCATTTGATACGGACCAACAGGATGCCACGGTGGAATTGAACGGTTCGTCGATCCACCAGGAAGGCTTCAACTCCGAGGATCCCTTCGGTCCCGATGGGGGCTTCATCGACAAGACGCTGGGCCCGGGTGACAATACCATGTTGTTGGTCCACGTGATCCTCGTCGTGTTGGTCAGCGTCTTTTTGCTGGGCGTTATTTTCCTCTACAACAACCGTCCCCGCCAAATGAAACTGGCGTATGCAGGCATTGTGATGATCATGATTCAGGTGGTCGTGGCCACCCTGTTGTTCATGCAATTGCCGGACATGTTGGGGGACAGCCAGGAATTCCGCCACGACATTGCTTTTGGCTTCTTTTTCCCGGTCGGTGCCATTCTCCTGACCCTGCTGGCCGCCCGCCGCATCCGCAAGGACGAGAACCTGATCCGCAACAGCGACCGACTCCGCTAATATGGCAGCGGGCCGGTCACCTTTCCGTTGGTACAAGGTCCAATTGGGACTGGCTTTCGTCTTGCAGGTGATGGGAATCGCCGCTCCTTTGTCCTACGGAGGCAATTGGTCGGCCCAGCAAACTGCTTTCCTGCATCCGGGTTGGGTCGCCGTGGAAACCTATGACCTCCAGGCCGGAACCTCCCAAACCACCACCTACTGGTTTTTCGAACGTTGGGAATTGGCCATCCTGGTCGTCTGGATGGCAGGACTCTCCATATTCATGGCCCATACCTTGCTGGCACGCCTGTCGATCAAGGAAAAATATATCCGCCTCGGCAATTCCTTCGGCGGTTTTGCCGCGCAAATCATCCTCGCGTATTTCGTTTCCCGATCGGTGATCTGGCACCTCAAGGAGGGGGAAGGAGCCGTCGAATTGATCCTCCAACGGGAGTTCTTTTTCCTGTTGTTCCCCATCATTTTCATCTACCTGGCCCGCCGACGCATTGCCCGCAGCCCCGAATTCAAAAAATAATCGCTCTATTTTCCAACCCCAGGCCCCTTTCTCCCGTACATTCTCACCAACCGCTTTTCCTGCATCCTGAAAATTCATTCTCGAATTTTCAATCTACCTACCATGAAAAAAGTGCTTGCTTTGACCGTGCTGTTGGCCGGTACCTGTTCCCTGTTGATCTGGGCCCATCCCGTATTGTCCGATTATCTACCTGCTCCCGCGCCTCGAACGTCCGTTCCTGAGGTGAAATTAGACCCGGAGCAAATCAATCCGGCGGCTACCCGCATCGAAATTGACAAGGGTGATTATGAATTGGCCTTGTTTGAGGGCGATCAACTTCTGAAACGCTATCCTGTGGTCCTGGGCCCGAATCCGACCGATGACAAGAAGCAGGAGGGCGATGGCTGTACTCCGGAGGGGAAATTCAAGATCCAGTCTAAATATCCGCATGCCAAGTGGTCCCATTTTCTCTGGATCGACTACCCCAATGCCGAGTCGTGGAAGAAATTTGAGGCCCGGAAAAAGCGTGGAGAAATCAGTCGCGAGGCTTCGATTGGGGGTGAAATCGGCATTCACGGAGTCCCGTCGGGCGGTGACTATATGATTGGAAAACAGATCAATTGGACGCTGGGTTGCATCTCTCTGCGCAATGCTGACATCCAGGAAATCTACCCCCTTGTTCAAGTCGGAACGGAGGTTCAGATTCGAAAGTAAGGCGGCGAATGCCGGGTGAATTCGCGGAAAAATCCTATTTTATGGGTGATTCTTTCCAAAATGTCCTTACGTGATGTTCTCAATCTGGTATTTCCGCGAACCTGTCCCGGTTGCGGCAAGCTGACCGTTCGTCAGGAGGGGGCAGTATGCCTCGAGTGTCTGACTGAGGTCCGCCAAACCCGATTTCACCGGTCGCCCACGGACAACGAATTGTACCTTCGGGTGGCCGGTAAGGTGCCCCTGGCTGGCGCCTCGGCGTTTCTGTACTTCGACAAGGAAGGCCGGGTACAGCAGATGGTTCAGGCCTTGAAGTACCGGAATCAACCGGGGGTAGGCACCTATTTGGGCGAGGTTTGGGCGGATTCCATGCGGGCTTCGGAATGGTGGCAGGGGATCAATGTGCTGGTCCCGGTGCCCTTGCACCGGAGCCGCCGCGTGGAGCGGGGCTATAACCAGGCCGAGATGATCGCGGCTGGATTGGGGAAGGTAGGGGGGAAGCCGGTGGTCAAAAAGGCATTGGTGAGGAAGGAGCAAACCCAGACCCAAACCCGGAAGGGAAAGGAAGAGCGGTGGAAAAATGTGCGGGATGTTTTTTCGGTGAAGGGCCGGGTGACCGGTCACGTGGGGCTGGTGGACGATGTGGCCACGACCGGGGCGACCCTCGAGGCCTGCATCCGCGCCTTGCTGGCGAGCGATTCACCTCCAAGGGCCATTAGTGTCCTCTGTTTGGCAATGGCGAGCAATGATTGACGGGAAAAACCATTGGTTTTCTGGACCGTTTTGGTTACTTTTATAACGATTCATTTCACTTTCTAAAGCAAAGAATTAAAACATATGCCACCTGCTGCAAGAATGTCTGACATGCACGTTTGCCCGGCCGTTTGTCCGGGACCAGCTCCTCACGTTGGCGGCCCGATCATTTCTGGCTCCAACAACGTGATCGTAGGGAATCTTCCTGCGGCCCGGATGGGCGACAGCGCCGTCTGTGCCTGTGCGGTAGACAAGATTGTCAAAGGGTCGGCTACGGTATTGATCAATAATAAAATGGCTGCCCGCATCGGGGATAGCTGTGCCCACGGTGGAGCCATCGTGGCCGGTCTTCCTACGGTGATGATTGGTGGCTAACGTGCTGTATTTTATCTGTAAAGTAACAATCCCCGGTCGCTAGCCGGGGATTTCTTTTTGCCTTCCATTTCCCTGTCCCCTCACTTTAATCACCACGTCAGTCTTGTTCATCGTCAAAATATGTCGGTTGGGCGAACAAATCATGTATTTCACCGGTTAGGCTTATACTCCTGAATCTCAGGGCATCGCCAGATGCTACGAGAATCCCTCTAGTATAAATCATCAAGTCGTCTTAAAACCACAGTACAAGAACTGGTAACATGAAAAAATTAATCCTCTTTTGCCTAGGGGCATTCCTCCTTGGCGGTATGTCTGCTTATGCCCAAACTGGCACCTTCAATACCCTCAATCTGGGCAATCCCGATTTGTCCGGTGTATTCACCGTACCCAATGGAACCGATGTCAACTTTGCAGTTGAACGGAATTATACCGTTGATCTTGCGACGCCCTTTGCAAACTCTTACAACGTCGAGTTTTTTGGGCGCCCTGCTTTCACCCTCCAAAACCAGAATGGTCCGGCCCTTGCCCTATTCCGCCCCACCGGCACCGGGAACAACATCGGCCAGCTGGAATTGGGAACCTTCGGGGACATCTTCGGCCAGTCCAAATGGCTTGGCCTGGGATCTGCCCCCGCAGCGGCGGGTGCCGCCGCTTATGGCAAGCGCATCCAATGGAACAGCAACTTTGCCGTTTTCAATCTGCGTGAAGTGAATTCTACGACCCGGGACCTCGTGGTCCAGTGGGGAGGTACCACCTCCAACAACCGCCTGCGCTTCGAATATGCGAACTCCCCGACAGCCTCGCCGTCCACCTACATGCAGATCGAAAGTGACGGCCGGGTAGGCATCAATGGCCTGCGCCCTTTCGGCGGTCTGGACGACCAGTTGTATGTTAATGGAAGAATTGGGTTTGGATCGATTGAGTACTTGGAAGATGGGGGTGGCAATACCATTACTTCACAAGCCAGCCTCGTTCCTTCTGTCAACAACTCTCGCGACCTCGGCAACGCCACTTTCCGTTGGGATGACGTGTTCGCCACCAATGGCGTCATCAATACCTCCGACCGCCGCGACAAAACCAACATCAAGGATGCTGGCTACGGATTGGAAGAAGTCCTCAACTTGCGTCCGGTTACCTACGATTGGAAAAAGCAGCCGGAAAAAGGCACCCAGTTTGGTTTGATTGCACAGGAAGTCAATGAAATCCTCCCCGAAATCGTGTATGATCCCGCTGAAGACATGGTCATGAACGAAGAGGGCCAGCTCGTTCCGCTCGAGTTCAATGAAGATGCCCGGATGGGAATCAATTACGCGCTGGTCACGCCGGTCCTGATCAAGGCGATTCAGGAGCAAAATGAAGTCATCGAGTCCCAACAGGCGCGGATCGAAGAATTGGAGCAGAACATGTCCAAGTTCGTGCAGGACGACAATGGTTCGCTGGGACTGCTTCCCAAGCTCTACCAGAATACCCCGAATCCCTTTGAAGGCACCACGGAAATTGGGTTCTACCTGCCCGAATCCGTCAACCGGGCCGTCCTCTACATCTACGATATGCAAGGCCAGCCCGTCATGAACGAGCGGATCACCAAGCGGGGCGAAGGTTCCTATACGTTTGATGGCAGCCAGGTGGGCCCTGGCATGTACCTCTACGCCCTTATCGCCGATGGCGTGGAAGTCGATGTCAAGCGGATGATCCTCACGGACGCCCGCTAATTCCTGCTCAAGACATCCATTATGCAAAAAGAGGTTGCCACAGCGGCAACCTCTTTTTGTTCAAATGGGCGGGATGTACCGCCGGGCTCAGTACTGGCGCAGCTCTTCGATTTCTTCCACCGTCTTGGTGAAGGGCTCTACGAAAAGCATGGGTCCATTTTCGGAGATCAGGTAATCATCTTCGATTCGAATGCCGCCGAAGTCGCGGTACTTTTCAATTTCATCGAAATTGAGGAAGTCGGCATTGGTTCCATTGGCCTTCCACTGATCGATCAGATCGGGAATGAAATAGATGCCCGGTTCAACCGTCAACACAAAACCGGCTTGCAGGGCCCTTCCGAGGCGGAGGAACGCCAATCCAAACTGCTTGCTTCGTTGGACCTCTTTATCGTAGCCGACATAATCTTCGCCCAGGTCTTCCATGTCGTGGACGTCCAGTCCCATCATGTGGCCGAGGCCGTGGGGGAAAAAGAGGGCGTGGGCCCCAGCCTTGACGGCTTCATCGACATTGCCCTTCATCAATCCCAAGTCCTTCAATCCCTCCGTGATCTTCGTGGCGGCGAGCAGGTGGGCATCTTTGAACAAGTAACCGGGCTTCAGCGCCGCGACGGCGCTTTTCTGGGCGTTCAGGACGATATTGTAGACGTTCTTCTGTTGCTCGGTAAACTTGGGATCGACCGGAAAAGTCCGCGTCATGTCCCCGGCATAATACATTGGCGATTGGCCTCCGCAATCACAAAGGGCCATCCGACCGCTTTCCAGCGTATTGGCGTAGCTGTGGTTGTGGAGGGTCTGGCCGTTGTGGGTGAAAATGACGGGGAATGAGGGCAGAGAATTGGAAATCATGGCCTGGTGGCGGACACCTGCATTGACGTGGGCTTCCAAAAGGCCGGGCTGGGCAGTCACCATCGCAATGTGGTGCATGTTACAGGTAAGCTGAACTGCCACCTGAATTTGGTTGACTTCCTCTTGGGTCTTGATGGACCGCAGTTTGACGATGGCCTTGATCAAGTCTTCCGAGACCTTTTCCTTGACTGCTTTGGGAGACAAACCGAGCAGTTCACTGATCCAGAGGGTGCGCTCGGCTCGGTAAGGAGGGGTAAAATGAATCTTTCGATCCGCCAAATCTCCCGCGAGGGAACTCATGGGACGGGTCTCTACGATGCCCGCATACTCGCCCTGTTCGGGAATGCTGACCACAGGGCCGGTCCACACGATGTCGTCCATCGTGTATTCGTCTCCGTAGAGAATGGTATGGCCAGTCGCCACATCGATGGTGGCGGCGAGTCCGGGCCGGTCAATGCCCACGAAGTACAGGAAATTGCTGTCTTGGCGGAAGTGGTAGTGGTTGGCAGAATAATTTATGCCGAGGTTGCCATTGCCGGGCAGGAAGACGATGCCTTCGCTCAAAGATTCCGCGAGTGCAGTGCGGCGGTCGGTGTACGTGATTGCAGAGAACATGACGGAAAGTTAAGACTTGCGGAGGGAAAAGGGAAAGGGAATGTGAAATGGGAGGAGTCGGGAAATGGACCATTACCACCGCGTATTCTAATTTTGACCTTGTTTCCCTTCATTTGTCCACAACCTTCCTCCAAGGGGCTGATTTTCTTTATATTTGCGCAAACCGAAAAATTACTTTTTACATGAGAAGGCTGCTTTTTTTCCTGTTGACGCTCGCTACTTTTTCGTCCCTTTCCTCCCAAACGCTCCGCAAAGCCATTGTCAAGAAGTTCGACAACGGCAAGACGGAGATCATGAACTATTACAAAGGGGAGAAAATTCCCGACAACCTCGCCAAGCAAGAACGCTACAACATTGACGGGAAGGTGGTCGTCGAGAAGAATTTCAAGAACAAACTCCTCCACGGTCCCTACAAAGAATACAAAGAGTTCGATGAAACCCTGAAGATGGAATTGAATTATGCGGAGGGGAAATTGGACGGGGAACAAAAATACTTCTTCAGCGACGGTCGGGTGAAGTTGCTCCTGAACTATATCGGAGGTCAGTTGGATGGCCCGCAGCAGGAGTTTTTCTTCAAAAATGACACCCTCGCTTCGGTCCACAACTACTCGGGCGGCATCCTCCACGGCGTCCAAACCCGTTGGGACAAAGACATCAACAAAGTCTACCAGGTGAATTTCGTGGCCGGAAAGCCCGACGGAATCCAGCGTTTCTGGAAAAGTGGCAAGATGACCGAGGAGCGTTGGGTACAGGGGCAACTGGAAGAAGTTGTCGACGAATACACGGCCTCTCAACCCAAGCATGTCCGGGTCTATTCCTTTGTCAATGAGGGAGATTCCCTGGAAATCAAGTGGGGCAAGAAGGTCGAGCGCGAGACCCAATACTTCCAAAGTGGCTCGATTTCGGGCATGTTGGAACCCGGCGATCCGCCCTCGATTACCCTCTACCATCCGAACGGGAAGACCATGGCCGAAGGAAAAGGCACCTTTGAGAAGATGCAGGGGCCTTGGGTTTACATGCACCAGAACGGGAAAAAGATGAAAGAGGGAGAGTACAAGGATGGCATGCAGGTTGGTGTGTGGCGGACCTGGGATGAAAAGGAGCGGCTGGTTTCGGAGGAAGTAATGAATACGGACGGATCCAAGCGGGAAAGTTGGAAGGTGATGGGCTACCATTGGAACGACAAGAAGTCTTACGAAGGTCAATTGACGAACGATGGCTGGAAGACCGGGCGCTGGAAATACTGGTTTGAGACGGGAAATAAGAACAAAGAGGAAGAATGGAAAGACGAATGTCCGGGGAATGAACGGCCGGTGCTGACAGAATACAAAGAATGGACGCCGGCGGGAAAAGTCCTGTTGAAGGGAAATGAGCGGCAAATGGTCGAGCATGCCTATTACGATACCGGGGAATTGAAGTCCCTGACGACTTTGCTTTACGTCCACCGCGATCCCTGTTCCGTAGATCAACCTGAAAAGTACATTGACGGCCGCTGGGAACGGAAAATCAATGTGTCTGAAGACTACTACAAGAAGGTGACCAAGGAAGAATTCATCTTCACCGAGTCCGGTGATACCCTCACGCACGAGGTATACGACAACGAAGGCAAGCGCCACGGCTACCAGATCGGCTGGTATGCCGATGGCAAGAAGAAGTACGAATACCACTATCTCCACGGTCGGGTTCAAGGGACCGTGAAAGAATGGTACCCCACCGGCCTGCCGTTGGTGGACCTCAAGTACCGCAGTGCGGTCGGCGGTCCGGCCAAGCTCGTGGAAGGCACTTTCTACAACGAAAAGGGCAAGGACTATTACTACAACGACGCCGAAGATGGCGGGAAGAAGAAAAAGGCGGTCATTGAAGTAGAATCCGTCATGTTCTTGCCCAAATACATGGCCGCTCACCCCAATGAGTGACCGGCCGGAATTGGAACCCTGGGAGGTCCTCGCCAGTGAAATGGCCCTGGACCACCGGTGGTACCGGGTGCGTCGGGACACGGTCCGCTTCCCCAGCGGACAGGTCGTCGACGATTACTTCATTTCCGAGCGGCCCGAAATCGTCCTGATTTTTGCTGTCACCCCCGATCAGCGGGTGGAACTGGTACGCCAGTACAAGCATGGCCCCAAGGCTGTGACCTTGGAATTTCCCGGCGGGATCATGGATCCCGACGAAGCCGATCCGCTGGGCGCGGCCCAGCGGGAACTCGCCGAAGAATCGGGCGTGGAAGCCTCCGAGTGGACCTCCTTGGGCGCGATCTGGGACGATCCCTCCAAGCAAAACAATCGCCTTCACCTGTTTCTGGCGCAAAATGCCCGCCGTGTGAAAGCGCAGGAACTGGACAGCTCCGAATTTGTCATTCGGGAGCAAGCCGACCTGAGAGACATTCCCCGAATGATCTATTCGGGGGACATCAACAACTCCGGGGCCATTGCCCTGGCCACCCGGGCCCTGCAAGCGCTGGGCCTATTTCCCATCTGACGAACGACAGGAGCAATTTGTAACCGGCCAAACTTGGAGAGGCCGGGACTTTTTCCTATTTTCATACTACCCCACCACTGTATTTTTTCACGTTTAACTCAACTATGTACAGACAATTTCTATTTGTCACCTTCTCTATTGCTTGCATTTTTTACAGTGGACACAGCCAAACCATCACGCCTCAACTTGTTGCCGGTCAGCCTGTGAATGCCTTCATGGGCGGATTCAACATCAACCGGGTGACCGATTGTTCGCCGAGTTATGACTTTGCCTGGACCGTGGATTCTACCCAGAATCCATTTGTCAGTGGAGTCGATTTCGTGGTGGTGGTCACGGACATCACGGCGCCGTCCAACTCGATCATCGTATCTGGGAATCCGGTTTCCATCGGGGATACCATCCGCTTTGATACGGCGAACATTGTTCCCGTGTACATGTTTGCGCCGGGCGGAATCGAATTCGAGTACCGCCTGCTCGGGACGCCCACGACCGTGGGGGAGAACTATGTCTGCGACAATGAGCTGGCCGCTACGCTCGGTTTCTGCTCCAATTCCATCATTGTCATGCCCTTGTCCCAGGATACCTGCGAAGTCGAAACCGCGAATAGCGTGGTTGATCCCTTACGGCAAGGTTGGGATATCTACCCGAATCCTGCGCAGAGCAGCTTGCAATTGCGGTCCCGGCATGGCCACGGCGAATGGACCGCGGTAGAATTGTGGGACCTTCAGGGACGCATGGTTCGAGAGTGGGAGAGTGGGGAAATGATTCAGTTGGACGAAGTGAAAGGCGGAATGTACTTCGTAAAGATCCGTTCGTTTGAAGGAGAGGAGCTACAGCGTCTGCTGATCGAATAGCCAATAGGAACTTTTAAGCAATGAAAAAGCCGCCCGGAGGCGGCTTTTTCAATTGTATATTCTGGGCCTTAGGCCTCTTCGACTTCTTCGTAGTCGACATCTGTGACATTCTCAGCGGCACCACCATCATTAGGGGCACCATTGCCATTGGCAGCAGCTCCAGGATCGCCGGCAGCACCTGCACCAGCAGCGGCTTCAGCGTTTTGGAGGTCCTGGTAGATGGCACCGATGGCGTTGGAAACCTTCTCCATGGCCGGCTCGATGGCGGTCAGGTCTTTGGCTTCGTGGGCCTTCTTCAGTTCTGCCAGAGCAGTTTCGATTTCAGCCTTCTTGTCATCGGCAATCTTGTCACCATTTTCCTTGATCAGCTTTTCAGCCTGGAAAATCATGGTATCGGCACGGTTGAGCTTCTCAGCTTCGTCCTTGCGGGCGGCGTCGGCAGCTTCGTTGGCCTTGGCTTCCTGGCGCATCGCTTCGATTTCCGAATCGCTCAGACCCGTAGAGGCCTCGATGCGGATGTTCTGCTCTTTGCCGGTGGCTTTGTCCTTGGCCAAAACATTGAGGATACCGTTGGCGTCGATGTCGAAGGTCACTTCGATCTGCGGGATGCCACGCGGGGCCGGCGGAATACCATCCAGGTGGAACTTACCAAGGGTCCGGTTGTCAGCGGCCATCGGACGCTCACCCTGGAGGATGTGGATTTCCACCGAAGGCTGGTTGTCAGCCGCAGTAGAGAAGACTTCGGACTTTTTGGCAGGGATCGTGGTATTGGCCTCGATCAGCTTGTGGCAGATGCCACCCTGGATTTCGATGCCCAGCGAAAGCGGGGTCACGTCCAGCAGGATCACACCTTCTACGTCTCCGGAGAGTACACCACCCTGGATGGCAGCACCTACGGCGACGACTTCGTCCGGGTTCACGGAGCGGTTGGGCTCCTTGCCAAAGAAGTTCTTGACGATTTCCTGGACCTTGGGGATACGGGTAGAACCACCAACGAGGAGGACTTCCGTGATTTCGGAGGAAGCAATCTTCGCGTCGGTAAGGGCCTTCTTACAAGGCTCAAGCATCCGGGAGAACAGGTCGTCAGCAATCATCTCGAACTTGGCCCGGGTGAGGGTCAGGTCGAGGTTGCGGGGACCGTTGGCGTCCATGTAGATATAAGGAAGCGTGATCTGAGTAGAAGCGGCGCTGGAAAGCTCTTTCTTGGCGTTTTCAGCTGCTTCTTTCAGGCGCTGGAGGGTCTTGGGATCTTTGCGGAGGTCGACACCGTCGCTCTTCTGGAACTCGTCGGCAATCCACTGGATGATCTTCTGGTCGAAGTCATCACCACCGAGGTGGGTATCACCATTCGTGGAAAGTACGTCGAATACACCGTCTCCGAGGTCGAGGATGGAGATGTCGAAAGTACCACCACCGAGGTCAAACACGGCGATTTTCATGTCGCGGTCGAGTTTGTCCAGACCGTAAGCCAATGCGGCAGCGGTGGGCTCGTTGACGATCCGGCGAACATTCAGACCAGCAACCTGGCCAGCTTCTTTCGTAGAGTTCCGCTGGGAGTCGTTGAAGTAAGCCGGAACCGTGATGACGGCTTCCGTCACTTCCTGACCGAGGTAATCCTCAGCCGCTTTCTTCATCTTCTGAAGAATCATGGCCGAAATTTCCTGCGGCGTATAGGTACGTCCTTCAACTTCGACCACGGCCATGTCATTGTTGCCGCGGACGACTTTGTAGGAGACTTTGTCGAGTTCCGAACTCATTTCCGAGTAGCGGTTACCCATGAAACGCTTGATCGAAGAGATCGTGTTCTGAGGGTTGGCGACGGCCTGGCGTTTGGCCTGCTCACCGACGATCCGCTCTCCGTCCTTGGTAAAGGCAACCACGGACGGGGTGGTGCGCTTGCCTTCGCTGTTGATGATAACAACGGGCTCGTTACCTTCCATTACAGAAACCACCGAGTTCGTTGTACCTAAGTCAATGCCAATTATCTTTCCCATGTGTATTGTGTTCCTTTCGGTTTATGCTTTTTGAATAATGCTTGTTAGTCGATTTTTACGCTGGATGTGTCCGCCTCTTCAATGGCTTCCTTCGGGAGGGTGACCCGCAAGATTCCGTTTTCAAACTTCGCCTTGACCTGCTCCTGTTCTACTCCGGGAGGAATGGTAAAGGAGCGTTCAAATGGCCCAAATGCCCGTTCCCGAACGTGGTAAGTAACATCCGTTTCATAGGTAGGTTTGCGTTGTCCTTTGATGACCAATTGGTTGTCGCGGATTTGGACGGTGACGTCCGACTTTTCAAATCCGGGCAGGTCCAATGCAAAGACAACCCGGTCGCCGAGCTCAACAACGTCCGCCGCGGCGGGGTACTCGTTGTCTTCATTGCCGTTGACGATGTTGTCGAAGAACTTGTTGACCCGGGATCCGAAATCTTTTGCGCTGGATTTGAGGTCGTCGAAGAAATCTTGGTTTGCCATTTTATATTGAGTGCTTATTTTTTCCTCTCTCCTTTACACAAGAAGGGTGCCACGAGGTTGGAAAAGCATATTTTGGGAAAAAATGGCGGAGGAATAGGGGAGTTGTCGCAATTATTCTGTCACTCTGACAGAAACTGACTGACTTGGTGGAACAGATTGTCAGGTAGATCAAAAACAGCTGCCGGGAAGCTCGTCGATGATTCCCGCATTGTACTTGGTACAGTCATGGAAGACGACATAGTTCCGGTCCGTATTGATGGAGCCAAAGATGCCGATGTTCTCGCCGGAAATATTGGAGACGACTGGTTTGTCGATGAGGAGATTCAATCCAAAACCAAAGGGTTGGTTGACAATCATATAGGTCGCCAGGGCGGAGTCGATGGCCGTTACTTCGATGGCCACGGATTTACTCAGGAGGTCAGGATTGGGGGCAACATCAATGGTGTCATTCAGGAAAATATCGCCCTGGATTTCATTGAAGGTAGAGGCGAGGGTCCGGGAAACCGATTTCTCCGGAATCTGATAACACATTCCGCCCCGGGCGATATTGGCCTGGCACCGGACCGGTTCCCGAAATATCCGGGTCGGACCGTAGCGCACCGTTCGCGGCTCGCCATCCACGAAGTAATCCACCAAAATTCGCAGCTCGAATCCGGCGGCATTTCCGTCCCGGAAGAAGACGGTATAGTCATTCTCAAGGTAAACCGTGGGAAGTTGGTACAGGTCGAAGTTGGGAAAATAGACCGGTAGGGAAGGGTTCGTGACGGTCGGCGTACCGGGAATGATGGTGGTTGCGGATAAAAAGATCTCGTCTTCACCCGCTTTCCGCACCCGCAATTCGTACTGCTCCCCTGCGATCAGGGGTTCGTCCGGTGGCGTCTCAATCCGATACAATTGATGAGCCGCGCCAAAGATACTGCCCGGATCCCGGGTCAGCGCCTCTAACGTGGCGGGATGCGTTTTCCCGGCCCCATGAATCTCCACCTCAAAGCCTTCCGCACTCAGGTCATTCTCCGTGGCATACACATACGCATCCTGCTCGGTCTGGAAGACCTTCCCAATTTTAATGTACTGGACATCCTGGGTGGGATTCAGGATTCCCCACACTACATACAACTCCTTTTCCGGCGCCAACACCTCGATTTCGGGGCGACAGCCGGAGATAAGAATGAGAACCATTGGAATCAGAAGGGGCAAACGCTTCATGGACATGAAAGTACATCAAATCCCCGGGACATTTTAATCTAAAAGCCCGTCACGATTACGCACTTGAGGGGGAAATCTCAGAAGCAGTTGCCAGGAATGTAGTTGGTGATGCCGGCCCGGTACTTGGTGCAGGCATCGAGGATGATATAGTTGCGGGCGCGGTGGATCGACCCAAATATCCCCACATGGTCGCCCGACATATTCGTCACGACCGGTGGGTCCATCAAGAGGTTGAGGCCAAACCCAAACGGGTCCTGGGCCGTGATATAGGTGCTGAAAATGGAATCGATGGCGGTCACTTCCACGGCAACGGAAGAGCTCAGTTGGTTGATTTGGGAGGCCTTGGGGATGGTATCGTTGACGAAGATGGTGCCGGAGACTTTGGAAAAGGTTGTAGACAGGCCCCTTGAGACAACCGCTTCCGGGATTTGATAGCACAGCTCGACGATTCCGTCCGCTTCGCAATCCCCCGGCTTGTTGAAGACCTTGGTCGGTCCCCACCGTGCAGTTTGGGGGACGCCATTTTCGAAGTAGTCGACGAGCACCCGCACCTCGAATCCAAAGCCAGTGCCCCGCCGGAAAATCACGGCGTAATCATCCTCAAAGTCAATGGTCGGCAGGAGATAGTCGTTGGTTCGGGGAAGGTAAACCGGACCGGAAGGATTGAAAATGTCCGGAGCCGAGGGGATGGTGGTAGTGGCGGAAATGAGAATGGAATCCACTCCCGGCCGTCGGATGATCAACTCATAGGTCTCTTCCGCCTTCAGGCGGGCACCTGGAGGCGTCTCAAAGCGGTACAGCCGTTGAGACGCGCCAAATGATCCTCCCGGATCGCGGGGGATCTCCTCAATGGTCCCCTCCCAGACCTGGTCATCCCCGTGGATGGACACCTCAAATCCCGCGACGCTCAGGTCATTCTCTTCCGGATACGCCAGGGCGTCCTCCTCCGCCTGGAAGACCTGCCCAATCTTCACGTACTGGACATCCTTTTCCGGATCGAGGATCCCCCACACCCCATACAGCTCCTTCTCCGGGGCCAATACGCCGATTTCCTCTCGACATCCCAGGAGGGCAACCAGCACCAGCGACCAGAAAAAGTGGTATTTCATGGGCGGAAGATCAATTGCCTTGCTCAACTTACACTTCAGTGATCACCAATTTAACAGCTACCCGTAGGGCTTGTTTTGGGACCACTATAAATAATGGCTAAATTTTCTGAGTAAACCTAGCCCATGAAAAGATACGACATTCACGCTCAACTCTCCATCACCGAAACGGATGAATCCACCTTCCAGAATGTGTTTGAGGCCCATGGTGACGAGGCTTTTTCTTCTATGGTCCTGTTTGATTGTCCGGAAATCCAGTATCCCGGGATACTGGCCGCTCAGAAGGCCTTGAGGGAGAATAGCCTGGGATTGTGGCGGAAGTTTTTTCTGTTGGAATGGGAGGGGAGTCCGGTGGGGTGGACGGCCCTGCGGCAAACAGACAAGGATACGGTCTACATGGAGAATACCGGGATATTCCCAGAGTACCGTCGCCGGGGCATTTACTCGGATTACCTCGGATTCATTTTGCCTTATCTCCAACGGGAAGGATTTCAGATCATCTTCAGCCGTCATGTCGCCACGTACAACGCCGTGATCATCCCGAAACTGAAGGCAGGTTTTGTCATCGCTTCTCTGGAAATCTCGGCTCAGTTTGGTGCGTTGGTTCACTTGCGCTACCACTGCGTACCCGACCAGCGCCGGGTCTTTCAGTTCAGGGCCGGCCTGGAGCGCATGCCCCGCCGGCTGGAACCTTATATCAATCTCTGGGAAGACCGATCAGAATAGGTTGCCCACCCAATCGGAAACATTTTCCACGAAAATCCACGCCGCCTTCGGATACATGACTACGGTCAAAAAGACACCCGCAATGGAACCCCACAGGTGGGCCTCATGCGCAATCCCATCGTCCGGCCGGCTCCGGCTGGAAAAATAACTTCCCACCACAAACAGCAAAGCATACATCCATCCCGGAATGATGCCGAAGATCATCACGTCGAAGCCATTGTTGGTGGCCGGGGCCATGATGATATAGGCCAGGACGACGCCACTCAGGGCCCCGGAGGCCCCCACAGCGCTGTACGCCGGATTGTCTTTGTGGCGGACAATCGTGGTGATGTCGGCGAGGACCATGGAGCCGATATAGAGGATCAGGTATTTGCCGTGGGCCAGGATATAGACGAGGGAAGAGACCTCGAGGTCATCCTTGTGAGCCACAGCATCGTAGCGGACAAAGGAATGCTCCAGATCAAATGCAAAGAAATAGAAGGTCAGCATGTTGATCAGGAGGTGGGGCCAGTTGGCGTGGATGAAGCCGCTGGACAGGACCGTATAGTGCTTCCGGTGGTAGACCAGGCGGTTGGGGCGCAGGGCAAAGCGCTCCATGAGCCGCGGATCCCGGAAGGCCGCCAGGCTGGTGGCGAGGGTGGCGAGGAGAAGAAAAGTAGAAACAGGATGTTGTTGGGCGACGCCCAGGAGTCTTTCCATCAATACTCTCGTTGCATCATGGCTTCAAGGAATTTGCCGATGGGTACGTAGCCCGGCAGGTGGGACAGCTGCTGACTCAGCGACTGTGCCTTGTCAAAGTACGTCCCAATGAGCTGTTTGGTTGCTTCCGGAATGCCCAATTCGGCGAAGATGGCTTTGACACCGGCAATCTTGGCGGCGTCATCTTCCTCTTCCAGCAGCGCCGACAGGCGCTGAAGTTGGTCGGCATTGGCCTTCTCAAACGCCTTCAACAGCAGGACCGTCTTCTTATTTTCCACAATGTCCGAACCCGCCCGTTTCCCCAGCTTCTTTTGTTCACCGTAGACGTCCAGATAGTCATCCTGCAATTGGAAGCCAATACCAACCGCTTCACCAAACTCGCGGAAATTGTCTACCACTTCTTTCGAAGCTCCCCCGCAAATCGCGCCCACACTCATGGCCCCGCCGAGCAAGACGGCGGTCTTTTTCCGCAGCATTTCCAGCGTCCGGGAAATGGGCACATCTTCCACCGCCTCATCCGGCAATTCCATGTCCTCCATTTGACCTTCGCATACCCCGACCGAAATCTGGGTATACTCCCGGATCAGGGAGACCGCCTGCTCAGGGAAATCCTTGATGAGCATCTCGAACGTCAGCGCAAACATGGCATCTCCGGAGAGGATGGCCTTGTTGACGCCGTAGACTTCGTGGACCGAAGGCTTGCCCCGACGGATCGGGTCATTGTCCATGATGTCGTCGTGGACCAGAGAAAAGTTGTGGAAGAACTCCACCGCCAGGGCCGCGTTGAGGGCCCGCTCCGGACTCTCACCCGTCACCGCCTGGTAGGTCAGGAGGAGGAGAATCGGCCGGTAGCGTTTCCCCGGCAGTTCTACGATGTACTGGATGGGCTGGTACAGCGATCCCTTCCAGAAGTCATCCTGGAAGACGGTGCGGATATGGTTTTCGAACAGTTCCTTGAGCTCGGCAGGAGATTTCATTTTCGGCGTTTGGATTTTGAGTTGGAGGTAGGGCCGTAGCCCACCGGGATGGCGTCCTGGTGATCTTCCAGGGAGTCGCGCAGGTATTCTACAAGTGAAAAATCAATGGTTCGGTTGCGGAGCGAAGTGCCTTTGATCTCGATCAGCAGCTTATCGCCCAGACGAATGGTCTCGCCGTAGCTTCGGCCCCGCACACAATAGTTTTCCTCGTCCACCTCATAATAATCGTCCTTCATGTCGTGCAGGCCGATCATTCCTTCGCACTTGTTGTCGGTCAGTTCGACGTAGATGCCCCATTTCGTCACCCCGGTCACAATCCCTTCGAACTGTTCCCCGATTTTGTCCTCCAGGAATTCCACCTGTTTGTACTTGATCGAGGCCCGTTCAGCTTCCACGGCGCGCTTCTCACGGAGATTGCAGTGCTTCGCGTCCGCCATCAGCTTGTTGGGATTGGCGGAATAGTTCCCGTCGAGGTACTGCGCGAGGAGGCGGTGGACCATCAGGTCGGGATAGCGGCGAATGGGGGAGGTGAAGTGGCTGTAAAACTTAAAGCCCAGTCCGTAGTGGCCAATGTTCCCGGTGGAATAAATGGCCTTGGCCATGGTCCGGACCGCCACTTGCTGGACCATGCTCTGCTCGGGACGCCCTTCGACATCCATCATGAGGGAGTTGAGGGAGCGGGAAATATCGTCTTCCTGCTCCAGGTCCAGTTCGTAGCCGAGGGTGGCCACGAAGGTCCGTAGGTTGGCGAGCTTTTCCTGGTCGGGACGGTCGTGGACGCGGTAGATGAAGGGCAATGCCGGCTTGAGCCGGATCTTCGATACGTACTCGGACACCTTCCGGTTCGCGAGCAACATCCAGTCCTCAATCATCTTGTGCGCATCCTTGCGCACCTTCCGGAACACCCGGATCGGCTTGCCCTCGGCATCAAGCTCAAACTTGACCTCGTCCTCCTCGAAGTTGATGGAGCCGCGCTTGAAACGCTCGGCCCGCAACTTCAGGGCGATATTGTTCAGGGTGGTGAGTTCGTGGTGGAATTCGCCCTCGCCTGCATCCATGATGGCCTGGGCTTCCAGGTAGGCGAAACGACGGTCCGAATGGATGGTCGTCCGTCCGAACCACTGCTTGTGGACCTTGCCGTGGTCGTCGATCTCAAAGATGGCCGAGAAGCACAGCCGGTCTTTGTTGGGAACGAGGGAACACAGGTTATTGGAGAGCTTTTCCGGGAGCATTGGGACAGTCCGGTCCACGAGGTAGACCGAAGTGGCCCGGTGGAGCGCCTCGTCGTCGAGGGCCGTCCCCGGCTGGACGTAGAAGCTCACATCGGCGATGTGTACCCCAACGGAATAGTGCCCGTTGTCCAGGAACTCGATGGACAGGGCATCGTCGAAGTCCTTGGCATCCGGCGGGTCGATGGTAAAAGTCGTGATGGGACGCATGTCCCGCCGCCGTTTGATCTCGTCCTTGGGAACTTCATTCCCAAACTTTTCCATTTCCATCTCCACCATCTGCGGAAACTCAGGCTCGAACCCGAACTGCCACAGGATGGCGTGCATTTCAGCATTGTTCTCGCCGACATCTCCGAGGACCCGCGTCACGCGGGCCACCGGCGTATTGCCTTGCCAGCTTTCAATTTCGACGAGGACCTTCTGGCCGCTCTTGGCGTCGCCGGTCCCCCGCGAATCAATCAGGAAGTCCCGCCCAATGCGGACTTCGTCGGGGGTGAAGACCATCTGTCCGTGGGCCTTTTCGACCACGCCGATATAGGCGGAGCGTTGGCGCTGGACAATTTTGACGACTTCCCCTTCGGGGCGCCCTCCCCGTCCGCGGTAGCGGGTGATGCGCACGGCGACCCGGTCGCCGTGGAAGGCGCGGTTCATTTTCTTCTCGGGGATGAAAATGTCTCCGGCTCCCTCCTCGTCGGGGACGAGGAATCCGAAGCCATCCCGGGCGACATCCAGGGTGCCTTCCAGCTTGGTTGTGGAGGCTTTGTGGGAATACTTCCCTCTTCCGAGGGCCGTGATCTGGCCGCTTTCGCTCAGTTGCTCGAGCAGGCCAATCAGTTTTTTATGGGAGAGCCGGCCCTTGACATTGGCACCGGCTGCGATTTGGCGATGGTTAAAGGAGTGATCGGGTCGGTTGCGGAGGAAATGCAGCAAGGCCTTGGCCACTGCCTTCTCCACCCGAGCGGATTTCTCTTTGCTTTTTCGGCTTTGTTTCTTTCTAGCCATAATTACTCTGTAAAAATAAAAAAGGGTCTGTTTGGTTTAACAATTCTTATGAACAACATAAATAGTTGGGCATCCGCAGTGGGGACCGCGGCGCAAGAGGAATAGAATACGAACAATAATCTCAGACGCTGACGTTAAAGTTTCTCAAAGCATCGTTCAGGGAGGTTTTACGGTCGGTACTTTCTTTCCGTTGTCCGATGATCAGAGCGCAGGGGACATGGTAGGTACCGGCGGGGAATTCCTTCGGAATCGATCCGGGAATCACAACTGAACGAGGGGGCACATAGCCCTTGTGGGTAACGGGTTCGGGACCCGAGACATCGATGATCTTGGAAGAAGCGGTCAGGGTCACATTGGCTCCGAGGACGGCTTCCCGGCCAATCCGAACCCCTTCGACGATGATGCAGCGGCTGCCAATGAAGGCGTGGTCCTCCACGATGACGGGGGCGGCCTGGACGGGTTCCAAGACCCCACCAATGCCGACGCCACCACTCAGGTGAACGCTCTTGCCAATCTGGGCGCAGGAGCCCACCGTGGCCCAGGTGTCCACCATGGTTCCGGCATCCACATAGGCACCAATATTGACGTAGGAGGGCATCATGACGACGCCGGGGGAGATATAGGCCCCGTAGCGCGCGGTCGCCGGAGGCACCACCCGGACGCCCCGACGGGCGTAGTCTCCCTTGAGTTCCATCTTGTCGTGGTACTCAAACGGAGGGAGGTGGATCGTCTCCATTGTCCGGATTGGGAAATACAGGATCACAGCCTTTTTGACCCAGTCATTGACCTGCCAGCCATCTTCCGTAGGTTCCGCACACCGCAATTCACCCCGGTCCAGGGCGGCAATGACTTCGTTGATGGCTTCTTTTACGGCTCCGTCTTCCAACTTCGTCCGGTCTTCCCAGGCTGCTTCAATGAGTGCTTGTATTTCTGTCATATGCTTCGTTCAATGATCCTCGTACTCAGCCCGCTGGCTGGTCGGTTCGCTGCAAATATAAGAAAGTGAAATTCTGTACCCCGGATTTTTTACTTTTGAGCATGGCCCGCATCTGCCACCTCACCGTACTGAACCCCGCCCGCCACAGCCGCATCTTTTTCAAGGAGGCGCTCTCCCAGGTGGAAGCCGGGCATGAGGTCGTGGTGATTGGGCAGGGAAAAGAGGGGGAAGACAGGGTGGAAAAAGGAATTCGGGTCCTCTCCACGGGGACCTTCCACCGCCTGTCGCGGCGCCGTTGGACGGCCCGGCAGTGGATGCTGGACCTGGCCGCTCCCCTGCAAGCCGACATTTACTGGATCCACGCCCCGGAGTTGTTGCCCGTCGGTCAGGACCTGAAGGCCCAACGACCGGGGACCCGCATCGTCTACGATGTCCACGAGGATTACCCCGCGAATATTCGGGCCCATTACCCCCGGCCCCTGGCCGGGCGGCTGGCCGGCCTCGTCGAACGTTCCCACCGGTCCTTTGGGCGGTGGGGCGATGCCGTCGTCTACGCCGAGGATTGCTACGACGGGATGATTCCATTTCCCCTGACCCATACCCGCATCCTCCGCAACAAGTTCCGTCCGTCGGCGCCGGAAAATGGGGGAGGGGCCAACTTGCCCCGGCCTTATCTATTATATACCGGTACGCTGGCCCGCGAGTGGGGCGTTCTGCGGGCCCTCGAATTCTGGCAGCAATTGCGGACGGTGGTGGAGCTGGACCTGGTCATGGCGGGGCATACCCACGATGAGGCGGTGCTGGAAGAAATGGCGAATTACGTGGAAGGGGCCGGTTTGCAGTCCCACTACCACCTGGAAGGCGGGCTGGAATACGTGCCGCACGAACGGATCGTCCAATTGATCCGGGGCTGTGTGGCCGGGACTGCGTTCTATGCGCCCTTGCCGCACCTGCTCCCGAAGGTGCCCACGAAGTGGTACGAATACATGGCCTGCCACGCCAAATTGTTCTATTCCCGGACCGAGCAGCTGGACCGCCTGAACCAACGCATCGGATTTGGGCAGCCGGTGGACTTTCCGCTGAGTTGGGAGGACCGGGCCGCCTGGGAATCCTATTTGTCGACCACCCCACCTGAATTTCCCCGTGAGGAGTGGAGCTGGGAAACGGAGGCGCGGCAAATGAATGCTTTGATCAAGCAGTTGCTCCCTACTTCTATTTGACCGAGTACCTGGAATCCGGAGTCATGGACCCGGTTGTCGGAGTTGCTGACTCGGCGAACTCAGTTCGGGACCCGGCCATCGGAGTCTCCGACTCGGCGAGTGTGGTTCGGGACCCGGCCATTGGAGTCTCGAACTCGGTGAACGCAGTTCGGGACTCGGCCATCCGAGTCTCCAACTCGGTGAGCGCAGTTCGGGACCCGGCCATCGGAGTCTCTGACTCGGCGAGCGCAGTCCGGGACTCGGCCATCGCAGTTCGAGACTCGGCCATCCGAGTTCGGAACTCGGCCATCGCAGTTCGGAACTCGGATCGCCTAGGTATATTTGGAGATTGTTTTTCTTGGAGGGTGTTTGTTTGGGAGAATGGCTTGAATGCGGAATATTGATTGGAGCTGGATTTTGTTTTTCCCCCTGTCATTTCTTCCTTTCCACCCATCGTTCTCCCCCTTGACTCCCTTCTTGTTCCCCTTGAACCACCCCACAAAAAAAGCCCCTCCTTTGGTCTCGGGAGGGGCTCCAATTTCATTCATTCTAGCGTGGCACACTCACTACTGAGCGCTTTCATTTATAGTTACGCCCTGGCCCGGGAAAGGTTGGAGGATGTTAGGTTTATTCTAATAAAAAAATAATTGGGGAATGGTCGAATGAATAGGATAGGAGGGGGAAACTGGAGTGCATGCTAATAGGAAAACGCCGCGCCAGCAGTGGCCGGGGCGGCGTTTGATTCATCATGTCTCAGACAAAATGAGATTAGTCTTTACAAAAAATAAAAAAGAACGCGTCTGAGAACTAGGTATTGCCAACTATTGTCCTAAATCCGAAACAAGCTAATGGGGGAATCATGCATTCCAAATACCATTGGAAGCCATTTTAATAAAATATTTTAGGGGAAGATGTAACTGAGGGGAGGGAGTCGGCTTTTTGGGGGAGGAATGGTAATAAAAGTGGTCGGTCAGTGGGGGAACAATGTTATGGTACAATTTTGGTAATTGATGATAGCACCGTATTCACGGAGCAGATCGGCCCCCAGGACCACAGAGACCTGGCGGGCCCGCGATTGCTTCAGCGCAATGAGCACATGGGACAGGTCCATGGCCGTCGGATGGTCCACCACAAACTGGTGGCCACCCAGCTCCACAGTCATCGTAGGGAGCTGGTACATGGCGATGTCCACGCCACCGACCCCGCCGCCGGTCCCGCCGGTCTTGCCCAGTTCGATACCGACGGCCTCGGCGGTTTTCGTATGGATGACGGTATGAGACGATCCGGTATCAATCAACAAAGGTTGGCGACGGCCATAAATCCGGCCTTCCACCACAATTTGCTTGGTCCGGATGAACCGGAAAGGGACGACGACGCCGTCCGCAGGGGTTGTGTTCATGATTCTTGGTCTCTGTTGGTGGACCAATATAATCCATTTCCCCTTCCATCTCCGAAAACATCTTACATTTGACAGACCGGATCATCTGCGCCCGCTACATTTGACCCGTCATACTCCTGAATCAAATTGCCATGTCGAAGCATTGCTTGTTTGTACTGTTGCTCTTGGGGTTGGGCTGGGGAAATGCCAACGCGGCCCCGCTTCCGGTCCCGCCCCAGGTCCAAACGGATTCTTCCGAGGCGGCTGATTCCACCCGCCAACGGAAAGTGCGTCTGCTGGCCTTGCCGGTGGTCTTTTTCACGCCTGAGACCAGGTGGGCCTTTGGAGCGGGCGCCCAATTGACCTGGCGGTTCCGGGGAGAGCCGGAAAGTTCCAAGCCGTCTTCCGTCCGGCCTGGATTTGTCTACACCCAAAACCGCCAAATCCTCTTCTACGTTCCCTGGCGACTCTATTACAAGAACGAAGACTGGTTGTCCACCGGGGAGATCGGCTATTACCGCTTCAATTTCTTCTTCTTCGGCCTCGGCAATTACGAAGACACCCAGTACCAGGAGATATTTGACGTGACCTTTCCCCGCCTCCGTTTCAATGTCTACAAACGCATCACGCCGAAGCTCTACCTCGGCGGCAACTACGCCTTTGATGGCTTCGACATCACGAACGTCGAAGATGGTGGCTTGCTGGCCACCCAACCGATCACCGGAAATGAGGGCGGCATCATCTCTTCCCTCGGTGTCAATGGCATCTGGGAGTCCCGGGACAATATTTTTTTTCCCACCGAAGGAGAATATGGCGAGGCCTGGTTGATTTACAACAGTCCGGCTTTTCTCAGCGACTTCTCATTTCTCCGCTTCACCTTCGACCTGTCCAAGTACTACGAGACGCCGTGGGAGCATGTCCTGGCCTTTAATTTCTACACCGACAATATCTTCGGGGACGCGCCCTTCAACCAGATGGCCTTCGTCGGAGGGGCCCGGCGCCTGCGGGGCTACTACGAGGGCCGCTACCGCGACAACCATTCCCTGGTCACCCAGATGGAGTACCGCGCCCCGCTGTTCTGGCGGATCACGGCCACGGCCCATATCGGAGCGGGCTGGGTCGCCAACTCGATCTCCGAGTACGCGCTGAGCGATACGCGGGCCTCTTACGGGGGCGGCCTCCGGTTCATGCTGGACCGCAAGGAGAAGATCAACCTGCGGGCGGATTACGGCCGGACCCCCATCGGGGGGAACTTCTATTTGACGGTGAGCGAGGCGTTTTGATCGGGACAAGTCAGTCATTTCATCCAGAATTGTAAGGATTGGTTTTTGTGAGGGTAGGAGAATGGCTCCTGCAACTCTGGTATTTCTTTGGGGTGAGGGGGAATAAACGGGGAGCAAGAGGGGCGCAGTGGACCTTTAGAATTTCTTATATTGAGGCCTCCAACCACTACCTATGAACCGTTCCAGAATCTTACTCCTGGTATCCGCCTTTAGTATGCTGACGATTTGGTCGCTGTTGACCCAAAGTACAGCTGCTCTTGGGTATGCCGTAACTGGAGAAGCCTTGATGCCGGGCTTTGTTCCCCTGCTCGGACCCCTATTGTTTTTCTTCCCCCTCGCCCTTTTCGCCCAACGCTTCATGGGGCTGCGGGAGACCATTCAGTATGGCGTATGGGCCCTGTTCATCTCGAACATCGCCGGATATTTCTTTGGCGGGGGCGGCATTTCCTTTATGTATTCCGTGATCTTCTTCATGGCTTTCTCGGGGGGGAGTGCATTCCTGTTGCTCGGTCTTTTTCGCTTGGTCCTGGACCTCTGGGGGATGAAGGTCCGGTCCCAAATGATGGCCGCCTTGCTGTTCTTCGGCATGCTGGAATCTGCCCAGGTGGTGTCTGCCTGGCTGTTTGAGGTTTTCTTCTTCGACGCCTACCTGATGTTCCCGGGGTTCGGTGGAATGGAATCCATCCTGACCGCGATGGCCCTGGTCGGGTGCAGCGCCATGTTTATCCTCAAAGCCACCCCGGAGGCCGTCAAGGCCCTCCCCAACTGGAAACTGCCAGAAGGAACCAAGGTCGCCCCCAAGTTCAAGAATGCGCCTGAGATGCGGTTCGTCATGCTCGTCGGGATCCTGTTGGTCGGGGATACCTTTATGGGGTGGGGGATCTTTTCCTCTCTTGGATTCCTGGCGTTGATTGTGGGATCTTGGGTCACGGCGCTGGGGATCTATGCCTGGAAGCACTACCGCAAGGATTCACTGAAGGTGCTGCGGGGAATTGCGTTGATGCTGGTCGTGTCGGCCGGCTTCTACGGACTGCGCGATGCCGTTCCCGAAGACCTGATTTACTTTAGTATTTACCTCACTGCCATCCCCATTGGAGGATTGGTGATGGGCCTGCTGCCACTGGGGATGTCGGCGCTGTTGAAGAACCCGAAGCTCTTGCCCCGCCCAACCATGGCCTTATACGTGATCTTTTTGGCGGTTCCCATTCTGACCATTCCGCTGACCCTATTGCTTTCCGGACCCGTTTGGCTGGGGATTGGGAGTACCTGGATTCTTATGGGAGTGCTGCCCGCCTTGCTGTTTGCGGCGGCGGTCCCCTTGGCCCACGCCTGGTTCCCGCGGAACCGAAACGTGCTCGCCTCGACCGGTATCCTGGGCGCTTATCTCCTGGCCGATAGCCTGTCCTATTACAAGGAAGAACTCTTCGAAGTGGACATCAATTCGGGTTGGATGGTGTCCCTGGCCCTTTCTTGGATTGGGTTTTCCGTATTGGCCGTCCTTTATTTCCGCCGCCGTACCCAAGGCCTTGAAGCCTAGGAAGACTGGCGCTTCGACCTAATTGGGGGAGGACAGGTAGGGCAAGGAAGGCTTTACTGTCCAGAATCAGCTACACGATGAATGGACTTGGAATCAATTGTTTACCAGTCCGGTGAAAGATTAGATGGGCAAGTGTGGGTGTTTTTGTTGGCGGTCTTTTTCGGATTTCTGTCATTACTTCTTTATATTGACGCAACGTAAAAAATCAACATTGTTAAGCTTGTTTAATTTTTGCTAGCCCCATGAAGGGCAGCATCTTCTTGTGACTGATTCCTGTCGCCCGGATGTTCCATGGAACTGAAGATGAGGCAAGTGGGAAGGGGAGAACAATTGGGTCAGGGGATCGAAATGAATCAAAAATCACCCTAAAGGGGAGCCCTTCGCGTGGAGGGCTCCATTTTCCCACCCCTTAGGACCCCCAAAGATCAAAGCGAAGTAGACTACAATCGCATTAAGTAGAAATTTTATCAAAATCACCCTGTTATGAAACCTTTCTATTCAAGGCATTTAATTGCCTTGGTTGCCATATTCATGGCGGCCACCACCTTGCAAGCGCAGCCTTTCCAACGCCTGTACGCCTATGATCCCGGGACCGGTCTCGAGACCGGCCATTTCAACGACGTAGAGGCGGTCAACTTCTTTGGCCCCGGTGGAGCCAATGTCTTTGGCGTCGGCTCCAGCTTCAATTTCTCCACCGATGGCCTTTTCTCCATCCACGACCAGGCCGGAACCCCCATTCGGTTCTACGAATTCCTCCACCCGGCTGGCGCCGAGAAGATCGAAGGCGCTGCCGTCACCCAAATGCTGGCCTCGAACAACCTGGCCGCCGCTTTCAATTCGTCGGTCTTCGCGACCGACGTCGCGAGCATCACCCCCGGCGGGGTGGTCAACTGGATCGTGCGGTGCCCCCGCGTCCAAACCCACGACATCGAGTCCTATCCCATTCCCGGAGGCGGCGAGATGATCTGGATCGTTGGGGAATCCGACAACGGCCAGCTGATGATCCACGGCCTCGACAACACGGGCGCCACGGTCTTCGCCAATGAATACTGGCTCAGCAGCACGGCCTGGAACTACAGCGGGACCAAGGGCTTCGAAATCGAATTCGATCCGGGGACCTTCGAATTGACCGTGGTCGGAACGGCCGATGTCGCGACCTTCCCGGTCCTGAACGAGGTCATTGTGCTCCGCCTTGATCCCGGCGGCAACCCGATCTGGGGCCGTGCCTACGGCAACCCGGGCGCGGGCATCTACACCCACGGAAAGGCCCTGGTCGCCAGCAACAGCATTGCCAGCGGATACGTGGTCGGCTTTGAGTACAGCGACGACGGGACGACCTTTGATGTCGCCGGAGCGATGGAAATCGATCCGGGCGGCGGCGTGAGCTGGCTGCACCACTACCCGATCATCGGGGGCGGCCTCAGCGATGGCAGCGAGTACATTGTCAATGGCATCCAGGAAGCGTCCGGCAAGTACCTGATGTCCGGTTACTATGAGTATACCGCTGGCGGAGCTCCCCAAATCAAGGGCTATTCCATCATGCTGGACAACTTTGGCCCGGCACTCCAATTCAACGAGTACGACTTCGGTGGCTATTATCCCAGCACCAAAAACCTCTTCTTCAGAATGGATTGGAACCCCACCAACAATTTCCACTACATGGTCGGGGAGTTCAATACGTTCGGTTCGGCGACTTCCGGCTGGCCCACCGGCCCCGATCCCCGTTCCTTCTGGATGGTGGCCGCCGATGACCAGGGCAAGTCCGATTGCTCCAAGGACGATATGATCAAGACCGATGTGCCTCCGCTGATCAAAGAGAAGCTCTACGGCAACCGGATTACCATTCCCTGGGCCGTTCCTTCTCCCTTGGTGGTCTGGACGGTCGATCCCCGCGACGCCAACCAATGCTCCTTCCCCAAGCGGTTTGCGGATGATACCGAAGCCAACCCGGCTGATGGCCTGACCGCGACCTACCTCGCCGCCACCGAGCAGATCGAAGTCCAGGTACTGGGCGAGATGACCGGAGAAGGCCCCCTCCAGTTGTGGGACATGCAAGGAAAAATGCTCCAGGAGATCACGGCCCGCAACGGCAAGATGCTGCTTCCGGCCAATGGACTCAGCAAGGGCATTTACCTGCTCCGCTACGACATCCCCGGAATCGGAGCCGGCACCCGCAAGCTCATGATCCAATAAGCATACGATTCCTTTGAAAAGGCAAGCCGCCCGCTCCGTGAAGGAGGGGCGGCTTGATTTTTAGCGTTAATTTAAATCCTAACGGACCAGCGTCAAGCTGCCCGCATATTCTTTGTCCCGGATCTTGACCAGGTAGTAATAGGTTCCTTCGGGGACCTCTTCGCCATTTATATCGGTACCCGGCCAGGCCTGCGTCTTGTTATTCGTCTGGAAGACCTGCACGCCCCAGCGATCAAAGATCGTCACCGAGTAGGCCTGGGAGCCGCTGTACTCGACGAGGAACTCGTCGTTGATCCCATCGTTGTTGGGGGAGAAGACGTTCGGAATGAACAGCTCGGGCGTCGCCACGATATACGGACCCTGAATGATCCGGCTCTGACAGCCCAATTCATTCGCCACGACCAACTCTACCATGAACGATCCGGCCTGGGTAAAGGTATGGATCGGGTTGATCTCCGTCGATTGGCGGCCATCTCCAAAGTCCCAGACGTGCGAGGCCGCATTCGGGACGAGGCTGGTAAAGGCCACATCGGTGGAAGGCAAGGCCAACTCAACCGGGAAGCGCGGATACGAAGTGAAATTGGCACTCAGGGTATCCGCTACATTCACCACCAAATCTGCCACCGTCGCCGAGCAACCGCCAATGTTCAACGCGGTCAGCGTCACATTGTAAGAGCCGGGTGAAGAATAGGTATGGGTGGGGAAGTCTTCATTGCTGACCGGCGAACCGTCGCCAAAGTCCCAGACAAAGTTGATCGAGTTGTCGGAGTTCTGGAGGAAATTCACCGTATGGGGCACGCAGCCATCCGTGAGCGAGCTCAGGTAGGAGGGATTCGGGTTCGGGATGACATCGAGGTCGTAGGTCAGGGTATCGTCACATCCACCCTCGCTGATGACCAGGGTATAGGTGACCGAAGTATCCGGCGAGGCCATTGGAGTCGCGGAATTGGGATCGCTGAGACCGATGGGGGGCGTCCAGGTAAATGAAGCCCCGCCCAGGCCGCCGGTGGCGGTCAATTGGATGGAGTCGCCGCCACAGATGACCGAGGTATCCCCGGTCAAGGTACCATCGGGCCGTGGGATCACCGTCACAAAGGTCGAATCCTCCGTTTCGCAGACCGTATGCCGCGCCGTCAGATAGTACCAGCCCGAGTTCGTGGGCCAAATCACCGGTTGGGCGATGGTCGAATCGCTCATGTGATCCGCGGGGCTCCAGGACAGGAACACCTCGCTGGTCGGCGCGGGCAGCGTCGTCGTATAGAAGAAGCTGCCTTGCAATTGGATGCTGTCGTCTTCACAGAGCTCCAGGTTGGGACCGGCCTCCGCAATCGGAGTCGATTTCACCGTCAACAACGCTGAATCCGGGGAGGACTCACATCCCCACTGGGAAATGGCCTGGAAATAATAGGTCGTGGTGGTATCGGGACTGGCCAGCACATCTTCAGCCGTCGTGTCCCCAATCAAGCCCGTGGTGGGCCACCACTGGTACGTGAAGGAACTGTCCCCGCTCGCAATGCCATCGAGCAAAGTCGTATCGCCGAGGCAAATCTCCCGGTTCCAGTTGAGGACGACCGTCGGAATGGTATGCACGGTCACCGTCACCGAATCAGCATAGCTCGGACAGCCATTTGAATAGACCACAAGGGCGTATTCTGTGGTGATGTCGGGGAATGCAAATGGGTTCAGGATGGTCGAATCACTGAGGCCAGTGCCCGGACTCCATTCGTACTCATAATCTGGTCCCGCTCCCGACCCGGTCGATTGCAGGATGACCGAATCTCCGAGACAGATGTCCTGGTCCGGCCCGGCATCCGCAATGGGGATCGGGTTCACATTCACAGTGACCGTTGAATTGGTATCGAGTGTATTCAGGTCGCTGGTACACCCATTCTGGGCGGTGACGACCAGGGTATAGATCGTGGTACTGTCCGGTCGGGCGCAGGGGTTGGCTGAGGTCGAATCGTTCAGGCCGAGTCCAGGCGTCCAATCGTAGGTATACGGCCCACCGGCACCGGTGACCGTCGGGGTCAGCACCACACAGGGGGCGCTGTCACCACACAGGACCACATCACTGCCCGCGTCCACATACGGCTTCGGCAATTCCGTCACGAAGACCGAGTCGGTATCACTCAGACAGCCGTTGCCGTCGGTGACAAAGACGTAGTACCAGCCACTGGTATCCGGGTTGGCAATGGGGTCATTGTCGTTGATGGAATCGAGGCCGCAGAAAGTGCTGGGCTGGTCGCAGTACCAGGTATAGTAAAAGGGTGTGGTCGCACCAGAAGCCGTCGCGCTGATGAGGGCACCGCCCTCGCCTTCGCAGAAGCTGACGTCAGGTCCGGCCACAATTGACGGACGCGGAATCTGAATGACTGTGTCTTCGTCGACGTGGGTACAGCCATTGAGGTCGGTGATGGTCACCGAATAGATACCGGGATCGAGGAAAGCCGCGACCTGGCCCGTCTGGGGCGGAATCGTGCTCCACTCGTAGGTATACCCCGGGGTGCCGCCACTCGCAATCACGCCCACTTCACCGTCGCCGACGGTGGACATACAGCCCATGTTTTGCACAAAGGTCTGGCTCGTGATGTCCGGCGGCGAGGTAATCGTCACGCTGGCGGTATCCTGGCACCCAAACTGGTCAACGATCGTCACGGTATAGGTGCCCGCCGCAAGGTTCACAGCAGTGGCGCCATTTTGGCCGTCCGACCAGAAGTAGTCATAGGGACCTGTTCCGCCACTTCCCTGGGCCGTGGCATCTCCATCCTGATCCCCAAAGCAGCGCAGGTTGGTTTGGCCGACGATGGTCACATCCGGATTGGGTTCGTTGCCTACGACAATGGAGCCCGTACCCTGGCAGCCATTGCCGTCGGTGATGGTGACGGTATAGCTACCCGGCAACAAGTTGATCGCCGTGGGCGTCGTTTGGACCGGGGTGGTACTCCACGCATAGGAATAGTTGCCGACGCCACCCGACGCGACCACGGAAGCGGTTCCCGTGGGATCTCCGCAGGTGGCATTGGTCATGGAAATGGTCTGGGCAATAACCGGGGTGGGCTGGCTGACCACGGCCGAAGCCGAGTCGATACAGCCGTTGGTATCGGTGACAATGACAGTATAGGCGCCATTGGGGAGGCCGGAAATGAAGGGGCCGGTTTGGGGCGGCGTGGTCGTCCACACGTAGGAGTAGCCCGGCGTTCCGCCGTTGACATTGGCGGTGGCGGTGCCATCACTGCCGAGGAAACAGCTGGTGGGAGTGGTGGATACCGCGGCACTGACCGGAGCCGGTTGAGTGATGACAATGGTCTCGGTGATGGTACATACAAGGAAGCCATTTGCCCCGCCGGCCGGGGTAAAGGCCGTATCGGTCACAGTCACCGTATACGTACCCGCCGGAAGCCCACCAATGGTCTGGCCGATGGCCGCATTGGACCAGGTATAGCCATAATTGCCATTGCCGCCGGTCGGATTGGCGGTGATGGTGCCGAGGCTATCCCCGAAACAGGGGTTATTGGTTCCGGTCAGGGTCAATCCGAGCGGTGCTGGCTCGGTCACGATTCCCGAGTCGAGGACCGTACACACCACCGGAGTGGGCATGACCGCCGCATTGACCAATACATTGTTGACGGCGATGGACGGGGCCGCACCGGAACCGTCTTCATTGTTCGTCCACCCAATTCCGATTTGCAGGTTGGGGATATTGTTACAGGAAGCGGGGAGGGGAGCGGCAAAACCATTCCACTGCCCTTGTCCCGGACCACAAATCCCGGACTTGATGCTCGGAACGAGCAAGGTCCAGCCCCCACCATCATTGTACCAGACCGAGGCATTGTCCAGCAGGGCATCGCCGACGGAGGTAAAGTCAAAGCTCAGGGTCAGGTTGGTGAAACCAACGGAGGAAATGAAGGGCGATTCCGCCCGCATATTCGTTTCAGGACAAGGTCCGACGCCACAGGCGCCGCCCAGGTCATAAATTGCGCCCCCGGCCGGATTGGCCTGGCTCGTGATGTGCAGGGTATTGTCCCCATTGTTCTGAACCGCACAACCGCCCGACGGTACCCCGCCTTCGTTGTCGCTGATCGTCCAGACATTGTTGTCCGTTCCATTCGTCCCAAACGGCACATTTAGGATCCACGGGCTGTACCCATCGAAGTCATCGAAGAACAGTTGGACGTTCGGATCGCCGTAGAAGGTATCCGCCACGATTAGCGGATAGGTGCCCGCGAAGAGATTGCTCACCGAATCGGTCAGCGCGCCCAGCGTCGGCCAGAAATAGCTGTAATTGCCGTGGCCGCCGCTCGGCGTGGCCACGAGAATTCCCGTATTGTCTCCGTTACAGGAGACCGGATAGGAGGTAAAGTTGATCGTGACCGGTGTCGGTTCATTGACGGTGATGTCCGTCACCACCACACAACCCACCGAATCGGTGACGGTCAGGGTATAAGTACCTGCCACGAGGCTGTCCCGGCTCGGAACCGTATCGTTGTTCCCCCAGAGGTAGGTATACGGCATCGTGCCTCCGGTCACCACGGCATTGATCGAGCCATCGTCCCCGCCATTGCAGGAAACATCGATGACCTGCGGATTCACCCACAGGGGAGAGGCCGGCTGTTCGATCTGTACACTGTCAATGGTGATACAGCCCGCGGCATCCGTCACCGTGACGATATAGGTACCCGCCGAAAGGCCGGTAATGTCTTCATTGGCAGAACTGAATCCGCCCGGACCCGTCCACGCAATGGTCAGCGGCTGAAGTCCGCCCGTCACGGTCATGTCTATTTCCCCGTCACTGCCACTGTAACAGCTCACATTGCTCGAATCAAAGGTCACGGCCGAGGGGAAACTCAGCGTCACCGTCACCTGGTCCTCGTCCGAGCAGCCCGTGACGGTATCCTCCACCAGCAAGGTATAGGTGATGGTAAATGGACCCGGGCCGGGATTGGAGATGTTGATGGCGGGATTGGAAACGGTGGAGTCGGACAAACCAAAGGAGGGCGTCCAGGTATAGACTTCGTCGGGCGAAGGGGGCCCGCCGAGGGTATCGTTCAGGATTTCACAGACGAGGATATTGGGACCGGGGTTCGCGACCGGAACCTGCGAGATGGTCACACTGTCGGTGAAGGTAAAGGTACAGCCCACGGAGTCCGTGATGGTAAGGTCGTAGACGTAGGTGCCGGGACCGGGGAAGACATGGGTAATGCAGGAGTCGTTGCTGGAAATGCCCCCCTGGCCACTCCATTGGAAGGTGAAGGGCGCAATGCCATTGGTGGCCACGGCACAGAGATCGATGGTATCACATCGGGGCGGTGCCGGGATGGCGATGACCTCCGGGTCCGAGACCGTGATGTTCACGGTAAAGGCCGTAAAGCCGAAGGACGGACACGCATTGTCCTGGAGCTCGACCAGGAACGAATAGTTGCCGGGCGCAGTGGGCGTCCAGCAGAAGGTGGCCGACGGGTTGATGCCGATCACCGTGTCGGTCACATTGGGATTGCCCGTTTGGGTAAACGTGCCGCCCGGGATGCTCTGGTCCCACCAGATGGCCACGGTATCGCCCGGGTTCGGGTCGACGACCGGGATTTCGATGCAGAGATTGCTGCCGACACAGGCCGCAGCAAAGATGCCAGCCCCGGAACTGCCCTGGCCGGTGCCGTTCTGGATCGTGCCCACATTGGGAACGCCGGGAATATTGTTGCTGGGACAAGGGATGACGTTGATCTGAATGTCCCGGCCGACTACATTGATCAATTGGCCATTCCGCCATTCCGATACATACACACACATCACCCCCACCTCGAGGTTACCGGGTTGCGGCGTAAAGGTCACGTCTCCATTGGCCTGGTTGATGGTCACGGCCCAGGTGGGACCCAATGGACTCGTCGGGCTATAGCCCGGATTGTAGTTGATGGTATCGTTCTGGTCCGTGAAACAGGGGCCGAGGGAGTAGGACAGCGAGTCGCCGTCGGGGTCGGTGGCACCCTGGTTGAAGGTGAAGGTCTGGCCCGCACATACGTAGGGAACCGGGACGCTGTTGAACTGGGGCGAAGAGTTACAGGGGGTAATGGACGGGTTGAAGGTGGTAATGAAAGAACCCAATCCCTGGTTGGCCGCCCCGCTGGTGATCCCGCCATTTCGGTTCTGGCCCCACCATTGGATGGTGTAGTTGGTACAGTTGAGGTTACAGATATTGTAATCCCGGTACCGGAAGTATTCTTCCACCCCCCGGATGGGCGAGTTGGGCACATTACATTGGGTAACGGTGCCGGGACAAACCGGAGTTACCTCCGTGACGAACCAATCGTTCGCGCCCTGGCCGGGGACCCACGGTCCGGCCGGAGTCGGCAGGGCACAGCCCGCACTGGGAGTCCCCCAGGAGAACTGTTGCAGGGATACGCCGCTGGCGCCGCCGCAGTCACGGTAGACCCGCAGGGCCACCCGTATCGTACAGGCGTTGATACACTGGTAGGTAATGTCGGTCCCCATCAAGTGGGTGGCCTGAACATCATTTTGTGTCCATCCCAACAACAAAAACAAGAATCCAAAAGAAAAGAGCTTCCAATTACGCATGTGACGGTCGGTGGTGCTAAGTAATACTGGTACAGTTCGGGAATATACGACTTAATCGATTGAAATACATTTGTTCCTGCGCCAAAAAGGGGAGAGGCGGAGAAAGGTAGTATGGAAGACAGCGGGGGTGAAAAAAAGGAACCGGGAAGCAGGCCCGCCTGCTTCCCGGTCAAACTTGTACGAAACCCGTACTATTTGTTCAGGACTGCGTCAGCTTTCTTGCGGGCCTCGTCGAGGACTTTCTGCGCCTTCTGATCGCCTTCCTGCTCGATCTTTGTGGCCGTCTTGTCGCCGGTCTCGCGGGTCTTCTTCGCCAACTTTTTCTTCGCCGCCTTTTCCAGCGGGTTCTTGGCCGAGGCTTCAATCTCGTCGGCCTGCTGATTGGCTTCGTCGCGGGTGCGCTGGGCCGTCTTCTTGGCCTCATCGCGGATGCGCTGGGCCTGGGCTTCTGCGTCCCGCATGATCTTTTCCGCCTCCGCTTTGGCCTTGGCCTTCGCATCGTCGACCTGTTGTTGCACTTCCTCTTTGATTTCCTCCTTCTTTTCCTCGATCACTTCCTTCACTTCTTCTTTCTTTTCCTCCAACTGCTCCTTCAATTCGTCCTGCACACTTTCGCCCTTCTCCGACCGCACATAAGTAATCTTCGGTTCATCCACCGTTCCCCCGAGACCCACGGCCACTTTCAGCCGATCTCCGAGGTCCTTGCCGATGAGTCCACCAACCGCCTGCATGGCCGCCGCGCCCGCCGCTCCGGCCGGCACATCAAAGTCCAGGTTGTACTCCATGCTCTGGTCGAGGCCGTGGCTCCCGGTCGTCTTCATCATCCCGTTCGCAATCGGCACCTCGATCGGAGCTTTGTCGTCAATCCAAACCCGTCCGTCGTGCACCTCATACAGCACCTTGGTATCCTGCAATTGCAATTCCTTGAACTGCTTCAACTTGATCTTGTCCGCAACCTTGTCCAGGCCTTTAAAGCCCGCCAGGGTGCCGTTCAAAATCTTCATGTCGCCGACGCTGGTCAGGGACGACAGGTCCGGGGTCATGTCCGAATTGAGCTTGCCCTTCAGCGACAAGGATGAATTCAGCTTGCCCTGGACAAATTTTCCGATGGGGGCGATGTCCTGGACGATCTGCATGGTTCCCCAGGTCTCGGCGATGTCCAGGCCCGTCAGGCGGTAGTTCAGGTCGAGGTCCGGGGAGGCAGGATTGGGCGTGGCATAGGTTCCATTCATCACCATCGAACCTCCGAGTGCCTTGAAGGCCAGTTCTTTGAACTGAATCTTCTGGTCACGCATGATCAACTGTCCGCGGAGGTTGTCGATGTTCAGGTTGTCGTAGATGACGCGGGTGATGGCGCAATCGAAGGTGAAATCAATTCCCTTCGGGACTTCAAAGGCGACCATCTCAACTTCTTCTTCGGGGGCGGCCGCCGCTTCCGCTTGGGGCGCATCCGATTCTTCTTCCACCATCCACTCATTCACATCGAATTTGGTAGAACTGAGGCGCATGCTGCCGGTCAACTGTTCGTCGGGGAGCAGGGCGTAGCGGAGGTAATTGTCAAAGGAGCCGGTGATTTTGATGGGGCTTTGACCTGCTTTGCCACTGATTTCGTTGATGGACATCTTTTGCGGGGTGAAGGCCATATCGCCCTTGGTAATGGTAAGACCTTGTGGGAGGTCGGGGGAGCGGAAAAAGAAGTCGCTGAGAACCAACGTGCCCGAGGTGGGCAATTCCGAATAGCGCTCGGCTTCGATGGCGGCCAGGTTGCCGGAGGTCCGCAGGTTGAGGTCCATCAGGCCCCGCATCTCGGTTTCTTCCATCTCCAGGATATGGACGAGCTTGTCAAAGTTCAATTTGCCATTGGCGATGAGCTCGTAATTGACCGCGTCGAAGTCGTTCACTTTGAGCTGGGCGTCGAGCGGATCGCCGTCGATCTCGGCGTGGAATTGGCTGACGTCGAGTGAAGCCGTGCTGAGCTCCTGGCTAGGTGCTGCCATCGTCGCGTTCATACTCATCTTGGACAGGGCGGAGGGGAAATCAGGCGTTTTGAAATAGCCCTCGGACAATTCCATTTTGGCATTGACGGCCGGCATCTTGCCCTGTGCCTCGTTGTACACGCCTTTGGCGGTGCCGTCGAGGACGAATTTCCCCTTCAAATCGTAGCCTTCCATCGGGAACATCTTCAGCAGCTCCTCCAATTGCAGCGTCGCCTTGGCCATCGCGTCGATGTTGTAGCTTTCGCTCATCACGCCGCTGAGCACCAGCCGCGCATCAATGGGATTCTTCCCGAAGAGGGCGTGGAACTTGGGCATGTCGATGGTCAATTTGTTCAGGTCCCCACTCGGGCAATCGGCCTTGACCTTGAAATTGATCTCGGAGACCTTTTCCGGCAGGTCGGGGTATTTGAAATAGGCATTTTCCACCCCGAGGTTGACGCTGAAGCCCGGCAATGTCTCTTCGGTATAGGTCCCCTTCACGTAGCCGTCGAGGGCAAAGGTCCCGTCGGTATCCAGGTCGCCGAAGTCCTCGGTATAGACGCCGGGAACCATGGACAGGATATGCGAAAACTGGTTTTTGTCGGTATTGAAGGTGATGTCCATGTCGATGTCCTCGCCCGGCATGGCCACAAAGCCATCGAACAGCAGGTCGAGGTCATTCAGGCCGATGCGGTTGTCCTTCAGGGTGTACACGCTCTTCGCGTTGTCGATGTTCACCGTCAGGTCCGCATCCAGCGCGATCTTGTTCATGTATTTGGTGCCGGCGAAGTCGATGGTGACGGCATCCGCCTTGGTATGCGTCTCAAAGTCGTAGTTGTCGCCCTCAAAGGCGCCGCTGCCGCTGTGGTTCAGGTTGACGATCTCGGCAAAGATCTCCCCCGGCTGGTCATCGTAACTGATATGGCCCTGGGTAATGGCATAGTCGTGGATGGCCAGGGCGAGGGCGGAGCTGCTTTCTTCCTCCGTTGGGGTTTCTTCTTCTTCCTCCTCCTCTTCTTCACTCTCCTTCATGATGTCATAGTTCGCAATCCCCTCCTTATTGACCTTCACGTGGATATTCGGCTCGTCCAGTTGGATCTCTTCGACCTTGTACTGGTCCCCAAAGATGCTGAACAGGTCGACAACGACGCGGAAGTGGTGGACATCCATCAGGGTATCGCCCTCAAATGGCGCTTTGTTGATGACCCCGAATTGGTCGAGGGACACGGTGATGTCAGGAAAATCGCGGAACACCGAAACGCCGACGTCCTCGAAGTAGACGGTGGCATTGAGTTCATCGTTGAGGTAGTCCTTGACGGCGGTCTTGATCTGGTCTCCAAAGAGGAGCGGGATGAGGATGAGTGCCAGCAGGATAAGCCCGAGGAGGGCGCCGGTGACACGGAGGGCGCGGCGGAGGATTTTTTTCATGGTCGTTACAAGCGAAAGTGGTCTTTATTGTCTTCCAAATTTACCGGTTCCCAGTATGTGGTGCAATGCCGTGTAGGAATTCTTCGATGAATGAAATCATCTGGCGGATCAATGTAAAGATCTCAGGACAGGGGGGAATGGGGAGGATGGGGAAATGAGAGGATGGAGACAATGTGCCAATGAGGGAAATGTGAAGATGGGAGAATTGGAGGAATGGGGAAACGAAGTGAGGCAATGTGCCAATGAGGGAAATGTGAAAATTGGAGGAATGGGGAAATAAATTCGGGTTGGAGGTAGGGGGTATTTACCTTCGAGGTGGGGAGGGGGACCTCAAAACATAATTGTATTCGGGTCAGAGGTCAATTCATTCGGCTCGGACCCGAATTCACTCGGCTTTGAGGGCAATGAATTCGCTTAAAAGCTCAATTCATTCGCCCTGAAGGTCAATAAGATTCACCTTTCTGGCAAGTCTATTTAGGTTGGAGGTAGGGGG
>CAWUKT010000055.1:0-47545 GCA_963923035.1 uncultured bacterium | reverse complement strand
CGGCATCGGGGTCCGGGACCGCGTCATCGCGGTCTGGAACCGCGGCATCGGGGTCCGGGACCGCGTCATCGCGGTCTGGAACCGCGGCATCGCGGTCCGGGACCGCGTCGTCGGAGTCTGGAACCGCGTCATCGCGGTCCGGAACCGCGTCATCGCGGTCCGGAACCGCGTCATCGCGGTCTGGAACCGCGTCATCGCGGTCTGGAACCGCGTCATCGCGGTCTGGAACCGCGGCATTGCAGTCCGGCACCACGGCATCGCAGTCCGGCACCGCGTCTTCGCGGTCTGAAAAATAAAAAAGCCGCCCCCAAAGGAGCGGCTCCTATGCTGTAAACCCCATCCACTATTCCATCACCACCACGCGACGAATCACCTGAGAGCGATTACCGGCGTTGATTTTGAGGAAGTAGACCCCGCCGCTCCAATTGTCGGTCGGAATGCGGAGGTCGTAGAAAGTGGAGGTGGGTTGGATTTGCTGTTGGAAGATGATCTTTCCGTAGGCGTCGTAGACCTGGATGGCCGTCATGGCATCCATGGGCAGGGCGAGCCGGGCCTGGAGCAGGTCGGCGCGCTGGACCGGGTTGGGGAAGATGTCGACGATGGCCACTTCCTGGGCATCAAAGTTGACCGAGACGACCTTGGAGAGGCGGCTCGTGCCATTGACATCGACCTGTCGGATGCGGTAGAAGTTCTCGCCGGTCTGGGGAGCCATGTCCAGGAAGGTATAATCCCCGGAGCTTCCCTGGGAGTTTTGGAGTCCGAGGACTTCAAAGGTCTGACCATCGTAGGAACGCTGTACTTCGAAGAAGTCATTGTTGGTTTCTACGGAAGTGCCCCAATTGATGCGGGCCATGGTCCCGGCCTTTTCGGCCGTGAGATAGCTGTATTCGACGGGGAGTACACAGGGACCAAAGGATGCTCCGCCGAAAGGAATCGAAAGTCCGGTGAGGGAAGCTCCGTTGCCACCCGGTTGGGACCCGCCCGTATTTCCGAGGCAGCTGGGACCGGTTTCCGAACCTGCCGCACCGCCATTGCTCACAATATTCCAATTGCCGGGGATGGCGGCTCCGTTGTACCAAAATACACCGCCGCCGCCGCCGCCGCCTTTGCCTTTCGAGTTATAGTTCTGGGAGGCGCTGAACCAGTTAGAATTGCCTCCATTGCCTCCATTCACATAAATGTTCATGTTCTGGAAGGGATTGATCGCCCGCGCTGAGATCAGCACAGTCCCTCCGGCCCCACCACCGCCGACGCCATCTCCCGAGCCGGTCGCGGGCTGACGCCCCCGGGCATAAATATTAGCCCCGTTCGGAGCGAGTGAATCCGCGACAATGATGATGATGCCACCGCCATTGGTTCCGCCGCTACCGGCGCCATTGGTGTCGTTGGAATCACCGGCACCGCCGCCGCCGCCGAGGAAGATGCGGTTGGAAGTATTGTTGATCGACGCCGACAGAGAGCTGGCGCCGATGCCCGGGAAAAAGCCCCGGCAGTACTGTCCAAGGAAGCAGGAACGGGTCGCACAGGGCTCGCCGCCTTGTCCTCCGGCCCCAAAGTTGGAGCCACCTCCGCCGCCAGCATTGTGGTCATTGCCACCGCCACCACCGGTGAGGTTTTTTCCCCGTCCCCCTTCTCTGTTCGCCGTAAATCCAGCGATGCCTTCGCCTTTGTGGGCGCCGCGGTTGTCGTTGTAGGGGTAGAAATAATCGGGGTATTGGGGATCGCTGAAGCCACAACCACAAGCATCAAATATGCGCAGGTAGTCGCCGCCGCGGAATCCCATGCTATCCATCCACATGGTAATGCCGCCCTGAAGGCGGGCATAACCCCGGGCCCACAAAACGAGAACGCCTCCGGTAGAACCATTCCACGGATTCGCGGTCAGGGTGCCGGTGACATGAACATCTTCGTAGGTCGGGACGTGAATCAATTGGACTCCGGCACCATTGTCGTAGGTGCGGAGGAGTTGATTTTGCAAAACAATATTGGAGCCGGAAACATCCACATCGCAGATGATATTGAACTCGTAGTTCCCGGCATTGTTAAGGTTGTTGAGGTCACCAAAAGCGGCCGAATTCGAGGTATTCATGGTCGCTCCCTGCATTTGGATGAGCAGGACGGTGTCTCCGATCGCAAGGCCGGCGGTATTACTAACGTTGACAGAGTTAGCCGCATTGTCGACGGAGTTGACGACAACATTTACATTATTGATGATGCCTGAAATGTTGGATACTTGAGCATTTACAAAAGATGTCATCCACACAGCAAGCACAAAAAGAGCAGCTTTTTTCATAGTCCAACGCGTCTTTACGATTTCAAAAACTGAGCTATCCGGGCAAAATTAATTCCGATATTAAAGATAAGGATAACCCTTGGTAATACCAACGAAACTTGTCCCGATTGGTTCGGTAAATCCGTGATTTCGAGGTCGGGAAGAAGTCGTTGATCGAAGATGTCGAAGTTGGGGGGGATAATTGGAAGGGGATGTGTATTTTGGGGGAAATGCCAGAAAAAGAAAAGAAAACGCCCATTCTGGAACGCTATGGGCTGCGGTATTTCTCTTATTTGTCCCGAAAATCGCCCGTCAAAACCGGGGGAGATGAGATCCATGTCCTGAACCACGAAGAGCGAAAGGCCCTGATCCGGGTGGAAAGGGCATCGATTGCACGTCAGGCGGTCGCGGGGGGAATATCAGCCGGCCTTTCCGTCCTGATTGGATTCTGGCTTTGGCCCCATCCGAACGATCTCCTGATCGAGCTCACCCTGGAAGAGACCCTGCATTATTATGCCCTTCTGTACCCCATTACCTTCGGGGTGACCGCCATCGAGATCGCGTACCTCTACTACGACAGCTTGCGCAGTGTCCACAAATTGTCGACCATGGCCGGCCTCAACCTGTTTCCCGAAGCCGACCAACCCCAAAACCTGACCGTTTCCCTGGTCCGGGCCGCATTGGAAATGCCCAACCCGCCCGACGGCCTGGAAGGCATCAATCCCCGCCGCGAAATATCCCGGCTCGAACTCTTATTTGCTGTCGCCATCTACAAACTGAAGGCAACCGCGACCAATTTCATCCTCAAGGCTTTCCTCCGCCGGATGGCCGGCCGTTCCGCTCTGCGACCGCTCATGGAATTCGTGGCCGTTCCGGTGTTCGCCTTCTGGAATGGCCTGATCGCCTACTGGGTGCTCCGGGAAGCCCGCATCCGGGCCATGGGCTCCAGCGCCGTGGAAGAATATTCCAACGTACTCTTCGAAGACGCCGACCAGCGCTCGCCCGAGGCCCATTTGGGCGCTTTCCGGGCCATTGGCGCCGCCATCGTCCGGACCGTCGACCTCCATCCCAACCTGATCCTGTTGATGGAAGCCACGGAACGCCTCCTGGGAGACCCCGGAGAGGCCACGCTCGACGATTCAGAATTGTTTGTCCAATCGGTATTGAAGCTGTCGGAGGAAGAGCAGTCCTGGGTCTTGCGGGTATTTGTGGTGGCCAGCATGATCGACGGGCGCCTGGTCCGTCGGGAGCGGCGTTTGCTCCGCGATATTTTCCAGCGCTGCGGTTACGATACCGATCTCACCGCGATACAGCGTTTGAGAAGTGATTTCGTGAAGGGAAATGATATTGTGAAGGAAGCTATTTTGAACTGCCTGCCGCAGAAGAATCCCAATCAAAGGTAACTGTCCCGGTAGCGCCGCATCTTGGCGATGGCTTCGGCCATGTCCGGCGGCAACTCCGAATCAAAGTGGACCCGCTCGCGGGTCTGGGGATGGATGAATCCCAGGGTCCGGGCGTGCAAAGCCTGGCGCGGCAGGGTCTTCTGGATGTTCTGGATGAAGTTGGTGAATTTCGGGAGGTTCGAACGCACGAGGATGTGGTCGCCGCCGTAGAACCAATCGCTGAAGAGCGTATGCCCGATGTGCTTCATGTGGACGCGGATCTGGTGGGTCCGGCCGGTTTCCAGCTTGCATTCGACCAGCGTAGCGAATCCAAAGCGCTCCAGAACGCGGTAATGTGTCACCGCATGCTTGCCGACCGAGCCGTCCTTGTATACCCGGAATAATTTCCGGTTGATCCGGTCCCGTCCCACATGCCCTTCAATTCTCCCTTGATCCTCCTTCACATCTCCCCAAACCAGCGCATTGTAGAGCCGGTCGATGCTGTGGTCGTAGAATTGGCGGCCCAGGAAGCTGTTCGCAAATTCATGCTTGGGGACCACCATGAGGCCACTCGTATCCTTGTCGATCCGGTGCACCAGGGTCGGAAAAACCCATTCTTCGCGGGGCAGATCGAGGCGGTTCTGGTTCCGGTAGTAGAGCAAGGCGTGGAGGAGCGTTCCGGTCCAGTTGCCGACCCCGGGATGGACGACCATGCCGGGATTCTTGTGGACGATCATGATATCGTCGTCCTCGTAGGGAATATCGAGGGGGATATTTTCCGGGGAAAGTTCGGGGGGCGGAGGATGGGGCAATAAAACCGCAATCTCATCGCCGGGCTTCACTTTGTAACTCGCCTTGACCACTTTTCCATTGACCCGAATACAACCCGCTTCCGTCGCATTCTTGATATTGGTTCGGCTCTTGTTTTTCAGGATGATGGTCAACCAACGGTCCAGGCGAATGGGACGCTGGCCGGGATCTGCCTTGAGCTGTTTGTATTCATAGAGCCCATCCTCGGTTTGTTGGACCTCAGCACCGGGGATTTCGGGGGTAATTTCCTGGGAAGAATCGGGATGGCTCATGGAGGGCAAAGATAAAAAATCTGGTCAATCCTAATTGACGAGGGCCTTTCGTTGGGTGCGGGTGGAATAGATCAATACGCCGATGCCGGCGAGCATGAGCCCCATGGCAATGAGCTCGGCTTGGGTCGTTTCGAGGCTCAGCAAGTTGTAATTGCTGTTGACCCGGATTTTTTCGATCAAAAAGCGCTCCAGGCCATTCAGGATCAGGTAGACCCCGGTGAGTTGGCCGGCAAAGGAGAATTTTTTCCGCAATCCCCACAACAGGCCGAAGATGCCCAGTCCCATGATGGTTTCGTAGAGGGGAGTCGGGAAAACGGGGGGATCCAGTTCCTGGCAATATTGTCCGGTACAACCTGGAATCGGGACGCCTTCCATGGCCACGTTATTGGGATAGCTGAATGACCAAACCCATTCGGGCAGCCAGGCGATGGCATCCGGCATGGGAGCCGTATTCACGATGCCCCAATCCCCATCTCCGGCCATTTGACAGCCAATCCGCCCCACCGCATACGCCAAAATGAGCGCTGGCGCAAAGGCGTCCATGGCCGTCAGCAGGTGAAAACCCCGGCGGACGAGGTAGCGGCAAATCAGAAATCCCGCCAGCAGCAGGCCGCCGTAGAAGGACAGTCCGTTGAAGCTGACCAGGCTTTCCAGCGGATGGGCCCAGAAATTGCTCCCCGGCTCCAACAGCGCCGCAATCTTCGACCCGACAATGCCCGCCACAAAAGCAATCGTGACAATGGTCCCCAGATAGTGGGACGGTCCTGCATCCACCGTTTCGTATTTCTCCTCCACCTTCTCCCGCTGCTTGTACTGGTAGTATTTCCAGCCTCCACCGGCCGCCAATCCCAGGATCAACCCCACGGGGCTACCGGCCAGGGAAAACAGCGCGTCTTCAATGTGGTTGTTGAACAGGTCCGGATCGGTGAAGATCAGCCCCAATTTGAAGCCCAGGAAGCCCCATACCACCGCATAAATGACCACTTCGCGGATCGACATCGGGCCTTCCACCTTGATGCGTTCCGACCGCAGCTGAAACTGTCCCGCCTTCTCCCGCCGCACCAAATCCGCCTTCAGGGCCACATAGGCCGAGATAAAGGCCATGGCGAGGAAGAAGCCAAAGGTCTTCATGGGCAACTGAATATCAGTGCCCAAAAGATCGTTGAAGAGATCACTCAGGTAGGGATACATGCCCGAAAGTTCCAATTATATGGCGGAAATTTCAACCGGGGCGGGAATTTGGCCATGGGGCAGAGGGAATGTTCAGAGCCGTTGGATGCGTTCCTGCAACCATTCCTCCAAATCAAAGCCCATCAAAGTGGCATAGTGGCCATTGTTGGCTTTCAGGTTTTTCAGGCGGTGCTTGAGTTGCTCCATTTCGGCTTTCAGCGTGGACGGGTCGCGGCTGGCCCGGCGGATGAATTCGAACAGGGCCCGTTCAAAGTCGTAGAGCTTGTCCTTCTTCTTCAGGAACCGGTAGAGGGACAACATCGCGGAATCAAGGCGGCTTTCGGCGCCCATCTCGAAGAGTGTCACGACCCGCAGGATGCGGGCATTCAGGTGGATTTCATAGTCCTCCGTGACGGATTCGTCGTTGATGATGGTCTCAGAGGCCTCCAGCGCCAGTTCCAGCTTCTTCTGGTGGAGGTAAATGTGGATGAACTGTTGGTAGAAGCCAATGGTGAGAAAGCCCTCATTGATATTGCGGGGGCCAGTTTCCAAGGTCAGGACCTCCTTCACCTTTGGGATCAACTGCTCGGCCTCGTCAAATTCCGACCGCTGGATGAGCATCCGCAATTCGATGTGGTAGCGGAGCCGGGGCAAGCTGGCGAGGGTGCTGGACGAAAATTTGATCTTGGGAAAGCGCTCGGCGACGGTCAGGAGCTTCTCCAGGAGTTCGCGGACCACGTACAGGGGCTCCGCGTAGGAACCGGCCGCGGCGACATTTTGAAGGGCGGCCAGGTAGTTTTCGGGGCGCTCCGCAATCAGCCATTCATTTTCCTCCATCAGCTTCACCAAATCGATCCCGTAGGTATAGGACCGTTGGAAGTCGCCCTGTGCGATTTGGAAGATGAAGTGGCTCTGGAAATAGAACAGTTGGGCCTTGATGGAAAAACGGGGCGGGACGTCGGCGAGGAGCGGATCGTTGATGATCTCGGTATAGGCCTTGCGGGTATGCGGCCCCCGGACCACCGCTTCCTGGCGGTTGAGGAGGAGGAGGCGCAGGGACAATAGCCGGTACTGTTCGAGGAGGGCATGGTTGCCCATTTGCTCCTGGTTGATGCGGTGGATCCGCATGATTTCGGATTCCATTCCCTTGGGATTGCCTTGTCCCCGGCGAATGGTCAGGGCGATGCGGATCGAGCCAATTTCCCCGAAGTAACCGAAGCGGTCGTACTTGAGGGCGAGGCGTTCGGCTTTGTCGACCTGCTTGAGGGCCTGGTTCACCAGGCCCCGGTCCGCGAGCAGCTCACAGTTCTGGAGCAGTTCCTTGATCTGAAAATCGATGGTCTGTTCCGAGTGGAAGGTCCTAAGGCTTTTCAGGAGCAGGCGGTAGAGGTAATTTTTCAGGACGGGAAACTGCCGGCGCAGCTTGTCATCTCCCAATTGTTCCAGGATCGATTTTTCATCGTACACCTCCATCGCATCCACCATCCCAAAAATCTGGAGATAAGTTTGATCCTTTCCCTGCGACCGGCTGGAACAAAATCGATGGAAGTACCGCTTTTCGGACGGGTTCAGCGATTTGACCAATTCAAAAAGGTCCGTACTGATTTTCATTTCCGGAATTTAATCAAAGAATCCAAATACCGGCCCCTGTGAAAGAAAAAAGAGTATTGGGGGAAAGGTCGCGTTTAATCTAAGCCCCCATTTTGGTTTGGATTGTTGAAGGGAAAGGGAAATTTTTGGTACAACAGATATTTAATCAGTATTGCGAGATCCCTCAATTAAAATGAGTACAACCAACTTACTAGGTATTGCAAGATTTTAGCGAGCCTGCAGCTTGGTGGCGTTTACCCACCCACCGGCAAAAGGCGAAAGTTTGTTCAATCTGGGCAGTCACTTTTCAAGTGTCTGCCTTTTTTCTTTCGGCGTGGTCCCGCATCACCTGCGCTTCGACATCTCCGAGACGCATTTCCGAAATAAACCGTTCCAACCCTGGCCGCGCCAGGAAAAACACCGTCATGACCCCCAGGCAGAGCCAGAGATACAGCTTGTTGTCGGTCATGATATAGGCGATCAGCTGAATGAATGCCGCTCCGTCCAGAATCACCATCCGCAGCACCTGCCCCGACCGATAGCCTTCCATCTTCTGGTACAGCTTTTCCTTTTCCCGGGCCACCTTCACCCGCCCCAAAAACAGCCGGTAACTCATGATGACCAGCGCAATCCCGGACAAGGGCGCACCGATGACCAGGTAGTCATCGTAGCTCACATCAATCCCGCCCTGGAAATACACGACCACGTAGGCCGTCACCAGAAACAATACGATGCCCATGATGAACACAAAAAAGAGAAGGTTCAACTGTCGGAAATAGGCCCGGATTTGGCGGCGGGCTTCTTCATTCACCTGCGTCTTCATACTTCGAATTTACAGCACCTTATAACGTAAACCAATAATTCAGCTTGACCACGACGGCCCGGTTGCGGATTCCGAACTGCTCCGTCCCATAATTGTCGGTCAGGACCACGAACAAGTCGGACATCGGCTTGAACCGCCATTGGAGGCGTGCGTTGATGTTGAAATTCTGGGTTTGGGTATTGAATTGGAAGAAGGTGGTGAAGAACAGGCTGCGGGTAAAGGCAAATTCAGCCCGGGGAGAGATGAGCGTGAGGGCCACCACGGTATCGGGCAGCGCGATATTGTTCTGTTCAAAGTCCACCGAAAACACGGCGTACGGTTGGGCGCGATAGTTGAGCGAGCCGCCATAGGTGAATTTCTCACCGCTGTAATAACCGCCATAATTGCCGTAGAGCACGAAATTCAGGCGCTTTCGGAAGTCACTCCGATAGCGGGCGAAGAAGACCTGCCAGTTATAGCCCTGCCCGGCGGGCAATGCGGGGGCACCCGTCCGCGACGGGTCAAAGGGGTTTTGCAACTCCACAAACCAATCTTCGATTCCCGCCCGGAATTCGGCCCGGTTCTGAAACAGAAACTCGTAGCTGGCTGAGCTCTGACGCTCGATGTTCTGGAAATTCTCGTTGTTCCAGTACCAACTGAAGTACAGCCGGGGACCATGCCAGATCAGCGGACCCTTGTCCGTATAGAAACGGCGGCGCATGATCGGCTCCAGGCGGAAGTATTTGTTGCGGGGGACAAACCCGATTTCGGCGTTGAAATCCTCGTCCACCCACTCGTGGTTATAGTCAATCGTCCAGTTCTGGTCGTTGTAGCGCGCCCAGACCGCATTCGCGGTCTGCCGGCCCGCTTGCGTATCGTCAAAGCTGTGCTGGAAAAAGGCTTTTCCCCGCCACTTCGCATCCTTTGAGACCAGGTTGAATTCCAGGCCCGCGACACGGTTATAATCGTCCGGATCGAGGCTGCGGCCATCGAATCCCTGGCGGTTTACGAAAATCCCCGTCACGTTGGAGCTCGTCCCCAACTGCCGCTGCAACACCGCGGCGGAATAATTCTGCGGCCGCAATCCCAATTCAGTCACGCCTTCGGTCTGCATATTGAGCAGGCCAATCCGCCACTTATTGTTGAGTTTGCCGCTCAGGCGAGCGCCCGCGAGGATGGGCACGGCCTGCCCCGACGCGAGGCCGATCCGGCGGCTGAAAAAGGGCCGGATCCGCGAAAAGCCAAAATTGGCGAAGAGGTCGCTGTTCTCGATGAAGAATTGGCGCCGTTCGGGGAAGAAGAGGTTGAAGCGGCTTAGGTTCGTGACCTGGCGGTCGACTTCGACCTGGGAAAAATCGGGGTTGAAGGTCAGGTCCAGGTTCAGGGCCGACGTCACGGCCACTTTGGCGTCGGCGCCGATATTGGGCGTCACGCTTTCGGTGCCGTTTTGGTAATCACCCTGGTAGCCCGTCAGTACGTAGGGGATCAGGGAGACATTGGTCCCGGCCTTCCCGAGGGGAGCGTCCCAGACCAGGGTCCCGTAGTAGTTCATCGTGGCGATGTTGAAGGCCCGGGGAACGGGCGACCACGCTGAGTTTTCGTTTTTCTTGAGGTTGTTGCGACTAAAATTAATGCCCCATTCCGTCGCCCCTTCCTTGAACCGGAGCGTCTTGAACGGGATTTTGATTTCCACCACCCAGCGATCGTGGTACTGCTTGACCTCCGAGAACCAGCGGTTGTCCCAGCTCGTCGTCACCCCGAAATTGCCGCCATTCTGGAGCAGGCCTTCCCGCTGGACATTGAGGGGGGAAACGGCAAAGCTGAAGCCATTGGTCTTGTCGAGGAAAGGGTCGAAGAAGACCCCAAAGGCGTCGGTGACAGGGTAGGAAAAGTCGCGTTTGAGGGATTGGACGGTATAATCGCCGGCGGTGGAGTCGTAGCAGATGCCGGCAATGTAGATGTTTTGGTCGTCGTAGGTGGCCATCGCTTCGGTGCGGGTGATGGCGTAGGTGGTGTCGTAGGGGGACTGCTGGTAAAAGTCTTTGGCGCGGGCGGCCGATTGCCAGCTGGCCTCGTCCAGGAGGCCATCCAATGTGATTTCATCCGTCGCCCGACGGATGTCCAACCGGTAGTTCTCCGGACCAGGGATTTGCCCCATCAAAGGACCCGCGATCAACAGGGCCCAACTCACCAGCAACAATTTTTGAATCATGCAGAAGTCATTTCTTCAGGCTCCGAAATTAGGAACTTTCCCGAGGAAATAATGTTGGGACACAGAAATTTAATGGGGCTTTAACACCGGGCGGACAATCAGTTCAGCAACATCGCCTGAATTTCTTTCAATTCCGCCTGCATCTTCGCGATCTCATCCCGGTAGAAGGTCCGGTCCTCATTGGTCACCGCCGCTTGGAGGGCCGCTTCTTTTTCCTTGAGCCGATCCATAAACTCCTGGATACGGGCCCGGACTTCGGCCAATTTTTCTTGAGTCATACGGGAAGATACGGAATTCGGGAGATTTGATCAGTTGAATACCGGGCGGTAGATAAAAAATCCGTTGATCCGGGTGCGGGAGCGGATATAGTATTCGAGGTCCTGTCCGAGGACGACTTTCTCGTACTTGCCGGAAGCGTGGTTCAATGCCGGTCGGCCATCTACGATGGTCACAATCCCGCAGTGGGACACGTCGAGGCCGTCTTCCTTCGCGGAAAAGGCGATGATGTCCCCGTCCTGGGCCATCGGATAGTAATCCCCGCGGCGGTACAGCGGGTAGTAGTACCGCGGTGTCCGACTCAGAATCGATTCCAGCTTCTGAGTTTTGCGGCTGTTGGCGAGGTCGCCATAGTTTTCTTCGTGCTCCGAGATATAATTGATCTTTTTCCAGTACCGACGCCCATTGGCCATGGCCACATTGAAGGCATAGCCGGAGCGGGACAGTTCTTCCAATTCCTGGGTGAAATAGTGGATGCGGTTTTCCATGCCGCAGTTTTCGCCGCCGAAGTAGCGGATGCGGTTCAGGTGTTCGCCGAAGGTCTGGAACGGGTCGCGGCGATACTGGGTAGGAGCGGAATTGTATTGGTAAATGGTATAGGTAAGGGCGTAGAAGGTTTCAACGAAAGTCACACAGTCGTAGCTGTTGAAGTTGACCAGGGTCTGGTCGGAAGGGCAGGAGACATTTCCAGCGCCATACGCCCGGCCTTCGAATTCAGGCAGGAGCTGGCGTACCAATTCTTCATAGTAGAAATAGCCGGGGGCCATCCCTTTCTGAAAAATCTCATTGAATCTGGAGTGCCCGTCGCCGACGATATAGAAACCGTCGTACTTAGGCGCGTCACCCGGGTTGGTAAATCCACTAAATATCACCAACGCCAGGATTCCTAGCAGAGTGACTCGCATAGAAATTGTTGATCCTTAAATGTTACTAACCAAATTTTTAATTACATCCGAACTATGTTTTAATTATAGTGAAAAATGGGGGGAAAAACAGGTGTCAAGGCAGATTTGTCTAATATTTACCAAATTTTATTTTAGCTAAATGGGCAGACAAAACCGGTGTCAATTCCTCCTGGGGCAAGCTAGACTTTTCATAGTCAGTTGTTTGGTTGGGATATGGGGAATGAAATGCGAGGGGATGGGAAGCGAGGAAGCATATGAAAAAATGTACACGTCGCAGGCCACTGCCTACGATGCGGCGACTGGCCAGCGGCCGGTCCTCACCCATGCGCAGCTCGATGCCTTTTTCCAGAACCTTGCCCAAGCCTCTCCCGCGGAGAAGGACACCGCTTTCTTTTTTCGTCAAATCACAACCTCTCCCAATCCCGACCTCAAGCGGTACAGCTATTACAAGGTAAGCGGCCCCGACATCTACCGCTTCCTCCTCGGCGACCACCGGCTCTACGAGTTCCTCTGTCGGGACTCCGTTTTCTACGAGAATCTCCGCCGGCCTGAGGCCGGCATCCCCCTGTACTTTCGCCTCAAACCCGCCACCTTCCACCTCGCGCTCGATTTCCTCCTTCAACTGGAAGCAGACGGCTTTGACCCTGCCGCGGTGCGCGTCCGCTACGGCTACCGGCACCCCCAATACAACATCGAAGTCGGGGGCGCGCTCAAGAGCCAGCACATTTACGGGACGGCCATCGACCTGGCGATCGGGGACCTCAACCGGGACGGCGCCGAAGACAGCCTGGACAAGGCCATCGCGAGTGAGCGGTTGGAGCAACTGGTGGGAGCCAAAGGCGGGCTGGGCAATTATCCGGGGACCCAGGTCCTGCACATCGATACGCGCGGCTACCGGGCCCGTTGGCAGTCCTATACGCCCGGCAAGGAGCGGCTCCAAAAAAAAAAATGGCTCCCGTGAAGGAGCCATCGCATAAATCGGTATATATCGAAACTGGTCTAGAGGACCGGCGCTTCATTCGTATTGTGATCGACTTCTACGTTCGAGTTCGAGGAATTGCAGTAGTTCTTGTAGAAACCATTCAGCACGGAGGTTCCGTGGGCCCATCCGTCGATTTGAGCGACTTCCTGACCGAAGAAGTTGAGCTGTACGGCGTGGAACCAGATACAAACATCAAAGCAATTGCCGAGGCTGCCGCGGTTGACGCTGATCGTATTGACCATCTGGGGCTGAGCCAGGGCAAACTTCAAGGGGAATTCTTCGAGGTCCATCATACCGCCATTGACTTTGGGGAGGTCGGAATGATCGCCCAGGAAGATTTTGATGGTTTTCAGTTGCCAGCCGTGGGAGAAAGAAGTCCGGAGGTAGGTATAGTTGGCATCGTTGGTGATGTCCAGGGTGCCTACCACGTTGTCAGAAAGGTCTTTGAGGTCAGAAACGACCGGGGCCAGAACTTCGGACTGCGGGAAATGATCTCCTTCTTCAATCTTGGCTTGGAGAATCGGCGATTGGCTTTGCTTTTCGACAACAGTGCTGTCACAACCAAAGAGAACGGTTGCGATCAGTGCCATTGTAAGGGTGAGGCGACAAAAGTGTTTCATTGCTTACGTAAAAAAATATCGTCAGTTAAGAATGAGTGAATCGTCGCAAAACTAACGAATTCTTACATACTTGCAAACAGGAGGTAGCGAAAAACCTCCGGGAGTTCATGTAGAGATAACCTGAGAAGGGTAAAATCACTATTGAAGGTCGTTTGGGCGGCTGTTTTGGGGCTATGGGCAGCAATTCTTTTTCGGGCTAATGGGGCAAAATAAAAAGTGCTAGATTGGGGATATGGGAAGTTCAATCACGGCCGACGAATTAAAAATCGCACACAAAAGAATAAAATCTTACATCCATAACACCCCGGTTCTCCATTCTACCCTGGTAGATGAAGCGGTGGGAGGGGAGTTATATTTTAAGTGCGAGAATCTCCAAAAGATCGGAGCCTTCAAAATTCGGGGGGCGATGAATGCCCTGCTCCAATTGCCAGAGGCAGAATTGCAGGCGGGGGTATGCACGCATTCCTCGGGGAACCACGCCCAAGCCGTGGCCCGGGGCGCCCAACTCTTGGGCGTCCCGGCCTATATCGTCATGCCGACCACCGCTCCCGCGGTGAAAAAGGCGGCGGTCCTCGGCTACCAAGCCGAGGTCATCGACTGTGAACCCACCCTCGAGGCCCGTGAGACTACGGCCCGGGCGGTCATCGACCGCACTGGCGCCACTTTCCTGCATCCCTACGACGATCCCCGCATCATCGCCGGCCAATCCACCGCGGCCCAGGAACTCATGGCCGAGGTACCCGACCTGGACATCATCATGGCGCCGGTAGGTGGAGGGGGCCTGCTCAGCGGCACGGCCCTGGCCGCACATTTTTTCGGCGAGAATATCCGCGTATGGGCAGCGGAGCCCCACGGCGCCGACGATGCCTACCGGTCGGTCCAGGCCGGACACATCATCCCTTCCGTGGCCCCCCAGACCATCGCCGATGGCCTCCTGACTTCCCTCGGCCAGCACAACTTCCCCATCATCCAGGAATACGTCGAACAAATCCTCCTCGCGGAGGAAGCGACGATTGACCGCGCGATGCGGTTGATCTGGGAACGCATGAAAATCGTGGTGGAGCCCTCGGCCGCGGTCCCCTTGGCGGGGCTGATGGACCATTACAGTCGCGAAGAGCTGGAGGGCAAGAAGATTGGCATCATCCTCTCGGGAGGCAATGTAGACTTGGGAAAACTTCCCTTCTAAGGGCCGTCAGCCCCGGGGCCAGACAGTGGCTTCTTTCCGTTGCAGATTGGTGAGGTGGCGTTCCTGCTCCGCGTGGGTAAGGTGAAAAGCGGGTTTACCGTGGAGGGGAAGCAAGTGCAGGAAGGGCAAATCGTAGTTTTCCCACAATTCGGCGAGGTCCCCATCCACATAGGTATTGAAAATGGGCGGCCGCTCAAAGTAGGTCTCCTCACTGTCGTAGGGTGCGCCAACGGCTGAATCTCCGCAGAACAACATGCCGTGGTTCCATTTGGAGAAGATCAATTGGGAGCCGGGGGTGTGGCCGGGAAAGGGCATGGTGGTCAGTTCGTACTTGTCGAAGACCTCCAGGTCCAGGTTGATGTCCTGGGTAAAGTCCAGCTGGCCGCGGGTATCTTTCGGATCGATGAAGATGGGAGCGCCTCCGGCTTCCCGGGACACCAGCTCCAGGCTTCCGAATGCCTGGTCGACCAGATCGCCGTGGGTCAGCAGGATGGCATCGATCTTTTTCCCCAGGTCCACCATTCCCTTTACGATTTCGCGGGTTTCTTCCCGGGTCACATCGATGAGCAGGACGGCATCGTCCTGGTCGTGGTGGAGGACATAGCCCTGCCCAAACCGGTGCTTGTACTTCGGAATGCGCAACAGGGTAACATTGGGGAAGATGTCGATGGGATCACCAATGGCGGTCTCCTGGATATGGGTAATGTCCATGGGGCAAAGATTTACCGGTAATTTACGATGGAAGTGGGTGGAGACCCAAGCACAAATCCACAATCTCCCTGCGAAAGGGATCGGCGGCTTGTCTGAGCTCATCCCATGACCGGGATAGCGAGGCCAGAGAGCCCGGTCCGGCGCGTGAGCGCCGGATTCGCCCTGATCTTAAACTTTGGGGACGGGAACCGCATCCGCCTGGACATACTGGATCCGATGGGCTTCCCACGGGTGGAGCAGGTCCCATTGGTCGTATTCGCGGGCGAGGGTGTCCTCGGGCAGGGGAGTGTCCGATTGCTGGTTGCGGGCCTGAATGGAAGTCAACGGCGCCTCGAAGACAAGCAGTTCAAACTCGATTTCCTGGTCGCGCAGCATCTCGGTGAGGCGGCGACGGACCGGTCCCTGCACATTCCAACCTTCCAGCACGACGTGGCGGTGCCGGTTGAGGTAGACGGTGAGGAGGTGCTTGAATTCGACCAGCTTGCGGCTGAAGTAGTAGTCGTCGTCCGTGATCTGGGAGTCAAATCCGTGGTCGATGAGGTGGACGTGGAATTGGTGGGGAAAATGCTCCCGTATATAGTCGGTCTTTCCGCTTTTGGGCGGGCCCACCGTCAGGGTGACTTTCTTGCCCCGGGTATTGTACTCGGGAACGGGGCTGGCATCCAGCAGGCGCTCGAGCAAGTCCATCTGGCCCATTTGCAGGGCTTTCCAGGCGGCATTCTTATGGCGGAGGTTCCACTGGCCGAACCGTTCCTGCAGGTCGGCGTAGCGTCCCATTTCGTACTCGACGCGGGGGACGGAGGATTCGAGAAATTCCCGGGCGGAGGCCTGCACGAAGTCCTGGCGTTCGCATTCGCGGCCGTGGAGGTCGAACATGGCAAAGATGGCCAGCAAGCGCAGGTCGGTCTGGATACCGAGCTTTTTGAGGGCGTTGAGGCTGCATTTGTTGAGCATCCAGGCCAAGGGGAATCCGTGCCAACGGACGAGTTGGAGGATTTGGCGGCGCTCGGTTGGGGTGAGGTCGGGTTGCTGGAACAACAGGTTGCGGGCGACGGGGATGCCGGCCTTTTCGTGGCCGGGGGAGCGCCAGCGGCCGCCTTCAAAGCGGGTCGCGGAGACCTTTCCGACGTCGTGGAGGATCGCGGCCCACTCCAACATCCGCTCTTCGGATGGGGTCAGGTCAAACTCCGATTTCATCTCGTGAAACCGGCGGAGTACCAGACGGGTGTGGTCCAGGACACTTCCTTCCCCGTGGAAACGGGGATTTTGCTGCGTCGCAGCCATTTGTTCAAGCAATTGCTCGGGCAGATGAATCGCGTCAATGTTCATACGTTACCTCTCTCTTCTGCAATATTAACGCGCCAAGGGCCTTTTTCCCCCACCTCTTTTTTGAAAATTGTGGATAAGCCCCCCGAAATCAGTAGCAATCGGTTCGGCGCTGACTTTTTCACCTTGCTTTATCGGTCTATATCTTCTTCTCCCAACTCCTCAAAATCCAACTCTAAATCGTCGTCAAACTCGTCCTCAAAATCGTCCCCCCAATCAAAATCATTTTCAAACTCCTCCATCCAATTGAAGTCCAGGTCTTCCATGAACTCCGGATCGAACAGTTCGTCTTCACTGTCGTCCCAGAAAAATTCTTCCTGGGTAGGCAGGACCATCGGGCCGTCGTAGCTGGGATCCAACCAGACTTCGAATTCAACCCGGCGGTTCAGCCGTTTGTTTTCTTCGGTATCGTTCGGGACCAAGGGCCGGGCTTCTCCGTACCCCTTCGCCATCACCCGCTGATCGCCGAGGTCGCCCCGTTTCAAAATGTACTTGCGGATCACATTGGCCCGCTTTTGGGACAAATTCACGTTGTAATTCGCCTCCCCATCCGAATCGGTATGGCCTTTGATCTCCAACCGGAACATGGGGTACTTCTTCAAAAACGCTACGAGATAATTCAACTTGGGTTCGATATCCGCGGATAAATCGTAGCTATCGTCGGCAAATTCCAAATTCTCGAAGACGAGCGGCTTCCCGGTCTCGAAGCTATTGGTGAAGATGGCAAATGTCGTATCGCCCACCACCGTGATGTCTTCCTTGATCGTCAGGAAATTTTCGCCCTGGATATAAATGTCGTATTGCTTGTTGTTGATGAGGTCAAATTCAAAGTAGCCGTAGGGATTGATGTGCTTGGGGGCGACTTCGATGCCTTCTTCCCGGTCGATGACCAGGACAATGCCCGTGATGGGATGGCCGGTGGCGGTATCGATCAGGTAGCCCTTCAGGGTGACGATGGCATCGGGGCGGGCTTCCATCGGCATGGGGAAGCTGTACAGGTCGAAATTCTGCCGGACTTCGGCGGTATGGGGATCCTTTTTGGCGCTGGCATAAAACAAGCGGCTGCCCTTGCCATCGATGGAGAAATAGTATTCGTTGCCGGGTGAATTGACGAGCGGGCCCAGATTTTTGGGCGCCTCCCAATGGTCTTCCAGCCAGCGGGATTTGTAGATGTCGTAGCGGCCGAGGTTCTTGAGGTGGCCGGTGGAGGAGAAATAAAGGGTATTGTTGACCTTGTGGTAAAAGGGCGTGACTTCGTCCTCGATGGTGTTCACGGTGGGGCCGAGGTTCTCGGCCTTGGTCCAGGTGCCGTCCTCCTGACGCCGTGTGACGTAGATATCCGATTTGCCGAAGCCGCCGGGGCGGTTCGAGGTATAGTAGAGGGTTTGGCCGTCGGGGGTGACATTGGGGTGGGAGTCCCATTCTGAAGAATTGACGAAGGGGCCCAGGTTACGCACATTCGTCCATCCTCCGCCGACAAAGTCGGCCATGTAGATGTCGCAGGATCCGTAGCCGTCCGGGTCGTCGCAACGGGTAAAGAACAGGGTCCGTCCATCGGGGCTCAGGCAGGCCGAGCCTTCGTTGAATTCGCTGTTGACCTCATCGGTGAAGCGTTCCGCGTGGCTCCAGCTTCCTTCGATAAAGCCTTTCTCCGAAAAGTAGAGGTCTTCATTTTTCTGGTCGAGGAAATCATCAATGGGGATTTCTTCGTTGCGGCGGGAGGTGAAAATCAACACCGAATCGGAGGGGTGCATAAAGGGCGCGTAGTCGGGGCGGTCCGAATTGATGCGCTGACCCATGTTGAGCATGACGCCTTTGGGGGGAATCAGCGGGTCGATCTTGCGGCGGGCTTCCAGGATTTTGTAGTAGAACTTCAGGTCGACCCATTCCACATTGTGGCGGGCGCGCAGAGAATCGTAGTGAATCTTGACCTGCGGCTTGTACGGCCGTTGGTTTTTCAGTCCCAATTCATAATAGAGTCCGGCGGCAAGGGAATCGCCCATGAGTTCCTTGACCTGTCCCGCCTTCCAGAGGTATTGGAGTCCGTCGTTGAAATTGCCGATGCCCCAGCGGTAGATATAATTGGTGAGGAGGGAATCCAGGGCAAAAATATCTTCTTCTTCCTCCGCCCGGGCAATGCGCTTGGGGTAGTTTCCGGATTCGTAGGAAGTGATTTTGTTGAGGTTGGGGAATTCGAGAAATGGTGCCTGGGCGGAATTGGGGGCTGTTTTTTCCGACAAGACCACCGATTCCTGCAACTTGAGCTTCAATTCTTCCGAGACCTGCGCCCACAAATTGCCCACGCTCCCCCAAAAGAGGAACAATCCAAGAGCAAGCAGCCTTGACTTGTTTGCGTGCGCGGTTCCCATGGTTACTTACGGTTGGTAACGCAGCATCGACTCAATTAATTGCTCGGCGGTGTCCTGGTCGCCTCGGGCACCATCGGCGCCGAAGTAGGCCTTGTCCTCCGCCTGGAAAGATACCTGGACCATAGATCCGCGGTTCGAGGCATCAATCCGCACCCGGATATCCCAGGGCCGGGTTCCCATTTCGGAAAGGTAAGCGTTCTCAAACAATAAATCGGGAAAATCCTGGTCGAGTTTCTCGTCCCGGGACTTGAACCAGGCCTCGATCCGCTGCCGGGCAGCGGCCGGAGGCAGGTCGCATTCGGTCACAAAGACCGGAACCAGCGATCCGAATTCGATAATTCGGTCCAGCTTCACATTGACCCGTCCCGGGTCATTCGGATTGGGATCCCCCAATTGTTTTTCCTTGACTTCCACCCGCTTTTCCCGCTCCTGAAGATCGGTCAGACGGGCTTCGCGTTGTTCAATATCGGCTTCGCGTTGCGCGAGGTAGCGTTCCCGCTGCGCCATCAGCTTTTCCTTGTCCTCCACTTCCCGGTCGCGGTCCTTCAATTCCTGCTCCCACTTCTGGAGTTTGGTCCACTGTTCGCGGATAAATTGGCCCTGGTCATCGCTGGGAATGGAATAGCGGGCGAGGCTGTCCACGACGAATTCGAGGTCGGCGACTTCCCGCTTCAGGCGGACATTGTCGGTCTGGCTGGTGGACAGATCGGTCCGAAGGGCGTCGGTAGAATCGATCAGGCGCAGTAGCCGGACGGTCTGGTCAGCGAATTGCGAACTGAGGGCCGCTTCCTGTGCCCGTAGGTCCTGGAGCGAGTCCTCCAGGGTGGCCAAGTCGCTCTGCAAGCCATCTTGGGCCCGGATGGCCTCGGCCAATTGACCTTCGGCCTGTTCTTTTTCCCGCTTCAATTGCTCCTGGGCCTGGGTCAACTCGGTGATGCGGTCGGACGACGTCGCATTGGAATTGCGGAGAGTGCCGAGCCGGGACTCGAGCTCCTGCCGTTGCTCCTGGGCGTCTTGGAGTTCCTTTTGGAGGCTACCCAATTGAGCATTGAGTTGGGTGATGGATTGGGTCTTTTGTTGCAGGTCGTTTTCCTGCGTTTCGAGGCGGGCGTCCTGCCGGGCGACCTTGGCCTGGAGGTCGTCCAGCTGGGAAAGGCGGCTCGTCATGAGCCGCAGACTGTCCCGCAGGGGATTCGGCGCCGAATTGTCGGTGGCCGCTGAGGCGGTCAATTGGGCGACCCGCTGGCGGAGCTCCTTGTTTTCGGATTGGAGCCGCTTGAGGTCCTTACCCTGTTGTTTGCGGATGCGATCCAGGTCCTGGTAACCGCGTTCCTGGCGCTGGGTTTGGCTTTGCAGGTCGGCCATGTCCCGGCCCAGCTTGAGCTGGGTCTGGTTTTGCAAATCAATCACCTGCCGGAGGCTGTCGAGCACCTCGCCGTCGGCGGCCGTTCCGCTGGAACTCCCGACTTTGCCCTGCATTTCCGCCAATTCACGCTTCAAATCCCGGACATCACGGGCCCGGTCCCGGGCACCCTTTCCGACTGTGGCCAGCATGCCTTCGTAGTCTTCGATTTCTTCCCTCAAGGAATCACTCACAGCCTTCTCGCGGCGCCACAGCCGCTCCAATCGCTGGACCCGGCGCGACATCGTCTGCATCTCCAGCGCAGTTTCACTCGAGACGCTGAAATCATCGGCTACGTAATACTGGCTCAGCATTTCTTCCACCCGCCGGTTCAGGACCACGATGCTGTCCCGAAGCGTTTTGCTGTCGCGCAGCTTCAGCATCAATTGTTCGTTCTTCCGTTCCACCAAGGCCTGCTCCCCCTTGAGGGATTTGACCTTCCGCTCCAATTGGGCCTGGCGGAGTTCCATCCGCTGGATTTGGGCCTTGAGCTTGCGGATTTCATCGCTGTCCGGCCCGCCATTGGGGGCTGAATCGGACAACAAATCCGATTCGTTGCGTTTGGGCGTCGTCGCTTCTTCGCTTGCAAATGGATCGCCCCGCAACAAAACGCCGTTGTTCTCCACCTCTTCCTCCGCAAAATGCTCGACGAGGTCCCGGTCGGTGGGCGGTGCTTCGGGCGGACTCAGACTCGCCAGGGTCTGGTCGTCAAATAGCAGGGCATCCGATTTGAGGATATCGCCGGTGGTCCGGCGGACAATGCGGGCCAGGTCAGCTTGCAATTTCAAGGAAAGACCCGGAAAATCCTGGGAATTCACCGCTTGGCGGTAGTCGTACATGGCGATGTAGACCACCTCAGTGAGGCTGCCGGGAACCTGGCGGAGGACGAAATAAAGGGAAATGCGTTTCTGGGCGGTGATGGCCCGGTAACGGATATTTTCAAAGATGATCGTTTGATCGTACTGGAAAGGGTCGGTCGCATCAAAGGTGGCGACGTGTTCGATGATGCGGCTGGAAATGGTGGCGGGGCTGCGGTCCAAAACGACCTTGAAACCGGTCACGGGTTTGTTGTGGAGGGAAATCGCGACCTCTTCTACCCGGACTTGCCGGGCCTGGAGGGGATTGGGTTGCCCGAGGCCCCCCATCAACATCAGCAACAATACCGTTCCGAGGACCACCCAAATTTTGCGAAGCCCCTCACGGTCAAAATGTTGATATGCGTACCCTTTCCGCATTTTTCTATTCGTAAAGATAGGGAATTTTATGTTGGAGGAAGGGGGCTTCCCCGCTTTCAGTTCGAAATCCTTTCCACCGACTGTTCCTGTCCAAAATGGTCTCCTTTGGCATCTCCCACCGGATTTCGGAGAAATTGCTTTTCCATGAACCGCATCTTGTTGGAGGTAGGAAGCAGTTTGGTGACGAAAATGCTGACCTGGTTGAGCCAGCCGGGAATGATGACCCGTTTCTTGCGGAACAAGCCATCCAATGCCGTCACGGCCACTTCATCGGGTTCCTTGGACGTGATGCGGGCCTTCCAGCCCACCTGTTCCACCCGCAGGCGCAGGGTTTCGCTGGTGATGACCGCGTTGGGACAGACGATGCAGACGTGGACGCCCGTCCGGCGGAGTTCGTGTTGGAGGGCGCGGGAGAAATAGTAGACGAAGCCTTTGGTGGAGGAATAAACCGATTTGTAGGGGACGGGGAGAAAGCTCGCGGTGCTGCCCAGGTTGAGGATATAGCCGTGGTTCCGCTCCCGCATCGATTCCAGGAACCGGTGACTCAGGTAAACGGTGGCTTCCAGGTTGACCTTGATCATCCGGAGGTAAAAATCGGCATCGTATTCGGGAAAGGTACCGAGCTGGCCAAAGCCAGCATTGTTGATGAGGACCGAGACGGTCAAACCAAGATCTTGGGCCCATTGGTAGACCCGTTCCGGGCCGCCTTCCTTGGCGAGGTTCACTTCGAGAAAGTGAACCTCCTTCCCGGTTTCCCGCCGAAGTGATTCGGCGGTATTGGCCAGGTCTTCATGCGGCAACGACACCAATGCGAGGTGATACCCCCGTCGGGCCAGTTCTCTTGCCAGGGCCAATCCAATCCCTTTGCTCGCCCCGGTCACCAGGGCAAATTCCTGCGTAGCACTCATGCAGTATCCACTTGTTGATTCCTACTGATCGCACCAAGTTATAAATTCCCCGCTTCAATTTCCCTGACTTTCTCCCCTAAGCCTTTCCTTTTCCCGCCCGGTACGCCAACAACCACGCATGCATCGCCCCCACCGCATCCTCCAACGGGGTCAACTGGTACCCCAATTCTTCGGTGGCCTTGCGGGAGGAAACCGGCCAGGGATACCGGAGCTTCTCGAGGTATTCGTAGGTGACCATGGGCGCTTTGCCCGCCCATTTTGCTCCCAGCTTGCCGGTAAAGGCCAGCAATCGGAGGACACCAAAGGGAACGCGAATGGTACGGCCCTTCTTGCCGCTCACCTTGCGGAGGACCTCGAAGAAATCGCCGAAGCCCATGTCGTGGCCGCCCAGCAGGTACTTTTCCCCGGGCCGCCCTTTTTCCATCGCCAACAAATGCCCCCGCACCACATCGTCCACATACACGTAGTTCCCGATCACGTCGCGCTGGCCGGGGACAATGGCAAATGGGCGGTGGAGAAAATGGTCCATGAGCAGGATCAGGCCATTCTTGCGGTCGTAGACACCCGGCCCGAAGATGCGGGTGGGATTGGTGATGACGATGTCCTGCCCCGCCCGGACGAGGTGCTGGATGCGCTCCTCGGCGAGGATTTTGGAGGCCGCGTACTCGGTGAAGAATTTCACCTGGCGAATATGGTTTTCGTCGATGGGATGGACCTCGGAAGGATCGGGCGGGCCAATGGTCGCGGCAGTGGAGGCCACCACCGTTCGCCGGACGCCCGCTCCGCGGGCCGCCGCCAGCACCCGCAAGGTGCCTTCAAAATTGACCTTGTAAAAGCTGCGTGGATCGCGCGCCCAATCATTCGCCAGCGCGGCGAGGTGATGGACTTCCGTCACCCCGTTCATCGCCCGCACCAGGGAATCGGTATCGGTGATGTCTCCCAATACGCATTGGACGCCGGTCCCTTTGTACTGCTCAAATTGGGTCGGTTTTCGGAGGAGTGCCCGGACCGATTGGCCTTCTTCCGCCAGCATCTCACACATACGGCGCCCCAGAAATCCATTGGCACCGGTTACGAGGACAGTCATCAGCCCTTGAAGTCTTTGATGAGTTTCGGGATGAGGAACCAGCGCAAATGGGTATAGAGCGGGCTCAATTCGCGCCAGTAATTGCCGGGGAACTCGATGCAGGCCATGCCGGCCGTGGGCACTGTCACCCTGCCGCGCATCTGGAGGAAATAGGAGATCAATTCTTCCGTGGTCGGATTGTGACCGAAGACCATGACGGTCTCGTAATCATCCGACAGGTCCTGGAGGAGACTGGCGACCGTTCCGGCACCGTGCTCGTAGATTTCTTCGTGAATTTGAAATTCTCCCTGGTAGCCCATCGCTTCTTGTACCAATTCGGCGGTGGTCCGGGCCCGCACGGCGGGCGAACTCAGGACGAGGTCAGGCTCGAATCCGTAGGCCTTCAGCATCCGCCCCATCATGGGGGCGTCGCGGTTGCCCCGGCTGTTCAGGGGACGTTGGCGATCGGGGAGTTCCAGGCTCCAATCGGACTTGGCGTGGCGGGCAAATACAACAGTTTTCATAACGGGCAAGAAAAAAAGCCGTCCCATAGAGGGACGGCCATATCATGTAATTTTTGGAATGCTATCAGTGGGTGACGACCGCCCGGACCGTTTCGGAGAACAGCGACTTGCTGGTAGCGAAGTCGGTGCTGATCAGGTAAACTCCGGAGGGAAGCTGGGCAGTTTCCAGGATGACGCTGTGGTTGCCAGCCGTGTACTTACGGTCAGCCAACACGCGGATCAGGTTGCCATTGAGGTCGTAGACCTTCATGGTGACTTCCGTCGGCTCGGGGAGCTCCATGAAGACGGTCGCCATCTTGTCGGCCGGGTTCGGGCCAACTTCGAGGTGGATGCCAGCATCTACGATGGTGGGACGGTCATTGGAGACGAGGGTCTTCGAAACATACGCGCCGCGGCCATCGGTAGCTGCGAACAGGGTCCAGTCGATGCCGTAGCTGTAATCGTCGCTGGCCCAGTCGGAGATATTGTACATCCGGAAGTTCAGGTCGTTGACGCGGGCATTGCCGATGATACCACTTTCGTTGGTCCAGCTCAGGTTGGTGGCGGAGGTATAGTCGTCACTAGTGGTGTAGACACCTTTTTCCGTTCCGACCAGCAGAACCGTGTTGCTGGGATCCGGGTGGAAAGCAGCCGTGTAAACCGGGAGGTTCGTGGGAAGCGAACCGGTGATGTTGCGGAAGACCGGAACCGTGGTATTGGCCTTGGCATTGTTGGTGATCCAAACGCGCTCGTTCAGTTCGGCATAGCCACCGAAGGTGATGACCACGTTGTCGGGATTGCCTTTGTCAAATGCGATGTCAGAAATCCAGGCATCGGGGAGGTTGGCGGTAGCGGTGTCGAGACGGACGACATCGTTACAGGGAGCCGTATTGGAGGGATCATTCGCATTGTCGATGCGGAAGACGTTGCCAAAGTTGGTGCCTACGATGACGGTGTGGTCGCTGTCACCGGAAACGTCCAGTGCTGTGATGTATTCCGGCGCGGCCAGAAGACCATCGTTGGTGATGTCCAGGGTCAGGCGGTTCCAGCGGGGGAGGGAGTCCAGACCACCGAAGGGGTTGGAGCAGACCCACACAAAGCTACCGGAAGCCATGTAGATATAGATCGGAGTGTTCTGGATCAGAGAATCATCGCCCAGGCGGTTGGCCGGGATGTACTCGTCAAGGATCCAGGGGTTCACCGGAGCGACACTGTTGTCCTGGAGGCCACCACCTTCAGCGGTCGGGCTGGTCCGGTCAATGATGGTACCGGTCGTACCGAGGCAGCTGGTATCGTAGGGGAGCGGGAAGCCATAGAAGGATTCGAAGGCACCACCACGGTTGAAGGAACGCTGGAGGCCACCGTCATTGCCCTGGACGATCAGGTAGTCAGGGTTGGTGGTCACAAAGCGGCCCACGCCATTGGTTCCGAGCTGGAACACACCGTTCCACTGCTGCTGGGAAGGATCGGGGTTGGCGTTTTGCTTGAAGAGGGTACCGCGGTAGACACCGGAGGCGAGGACACTGTAATCGACAGCGCCTTCAACAGCGGTGAGGCTGGCCACATTCAGGCCTTTGGTGCGGAACGTATAGCTGTCACCGAAATCGTCGGTTCCTACGAGTTCTTCATCGGTACCGATGTAGAAGGTGGAATCAGAATTCGGATCAAATGCCAGGGCAAGCATCGGCGTGGGAACATACCGGGTGGAGAAGCCAGGGGTAAAGGAATGGCTCGCACCATCATCCCAACCGTTGGCATCAGTGTATTTGTAGAGTTTCTCGCCGCCGTAGAAGATGGCCAGCGGATCGGTCGGGCTGACTTCCAGGACGAGTGAATACCGTCCATTGCCTTGCAGCGGCTGGAAGGTAGAAGATTCTTTCGGAGCGATCCGGGTCCAGGAGACGCCGTTGTCCGTGGACTGCCATACTCCGGAACCACTCTGGTTGGTACCGAGGGCACCAGCGACGTAGAGGACGCTGGGATTGGAAGGAGCCACTGCAATCTCGATGCGGATACCACCGACCTGGTTACCAGCGAGCGGAGAGGTCGGCTCGAGGTCGCCATTGATGCGGGAACCAAAGTTGATGCCGCCATCGGTAGAGCGGTACAGGGAGTCCTTGGTGGCAGCAAATACGACGCCGTTGTCGGCGAACTCAACGTCTACGACCGGATTGTCCATGAATTCCGTGGAACCGTTGGCCTTGGTGACATTGGAGAGGTCCGCATTGTCGGAGTAGTAAAGGCCTTCCAGGGTAGCGATGAAGGTACGGCTACCGTTGGTGGAGATTTTTTGGATGGAGACGAAGGGGTTGTTGTAAATGCTGGAGGAAGAGTTCCAGGTACCATTGTTGTGGCTCCAGGTATTTCCACCATCATTCGAAACGAAGACTCCCTCACCGACCATGCCGGTGTACTGGAAGAAGCCGTGCTCGAAGGTCGTCGCATCGGCAGCTTCCCATTGGGCGGACTGCGGAATGAAGTCGGTCGTGGGCTGCTGGAAGTAAGTCTCTCCCGTTCCCACGTAGATATTGTTACCACTGGCAGCGATGGAAGTTACACCGAGGTGTTCACTCAGACTTGTGACCTGAGACCAGGTCACACCACCGTTCGTAGAACGCCAAAGGCCACCGCCAGTAGCGCCAGCCCATACATTGCCGCTGTTGTCGACAGTCAGCGCACGAATATGGTCCCCTTGGTTGTTGGGACCCAATTCTTCCCAAAGCAGGTTCAGCTGGGCCGGTGCGATCTGCCAGATCGATAACGCTACCAGCACCAATGTAAAAGCGTAAATTCTTCTCATATTCCCAGTTTTAAAATAGCTTACCTAATTGAGTAAAATAAACATGAAAATTCGTCTGATACAAAATTTGCACTTACTTTTTTGCCCCCCGGGACTCCCTGGTGACATTCTGTTTCAGTGACTTTTTGGTACCACTTCCTGCCCTTTTCACCCCCTCTTCCCCCGGTCTTGTGCAGGTTCTTGAATCTAGAAGTTTCCCTCTTACAACCCAGACCCAAAGTGATTGTTCCATTACCCACTTATACCGACCGTTTAACCAGAAAGAAACTAAGATCAAACAAAAAGCGGCATTTTGGTTGTCAGTCGATTACATGGTTGAATGGGCAAAAAAAGACCCCACCTTGCGGTGGGGCTCCTTTATTATGATGTCAAATCTATTTGTGCATTGTTAGATGTGGCGCTCAGCGTGGTAGCTCGAACGCACCAGGGGGCCGCTCTCCACAAAATCAAATCCCATCTCCTTCCCGACATCGTGGTAGTGCTGGAACATGTCCGGGTGGATATACTCCGACACCGGCAGGTGCATCTTCGTCGGTTGCAGGTACTGGCCAATGGTGACCACGTCGCAGCCGTGGACGAGGAGGTCCTCCATGATCTCATACACCTCTTCGGGCGTCTCCCCGAGACCTACCATAAAGCCCGATTTCGTCCGCAATCCGGCTTCTTTCGTCCGCCGGATTTGCTCGAGGCTGCGCTCATACTTCGCCTGGGGACGCACCCGGCGGTACATGCGCTTGACCGTCTCCATGTTGTGGGACACCACTTCGGGCGCCACATCGAGGATCAGTTGCAGGGATTCCCAATTGCCTTTGACATCGGGAATCAGCGTTTCCATCGTCGTATTGGGGCTCTTGATGCGGACCTGACGGACCGTCTCGGCCCAAATGTCCATGCCGCGGTTTTTCAGTTCGTCCCGGTTCACCGAGGTGATGACCGCGTGCTTGACGCCCATCAGGGCGATGGCCTCTGCGACGCGGACCGGCTCGTCCCGGTCCAGTTCCGTGGGGCGACCCGTCGCCACGGCACAGAACCCGCAGGAGCGGGTACAGACATTGCCGAGGATCATGAAGGTGGCCGTCCCGGCGCCCCAGCATTCGCCCATATTCGGACAGCGGGCACTTTCACAGACGGTATGCAACTTGTGCTCGTCGATGATCTCCCGGACATTCGTAAAGGTCTTGCCGTAGGGCAGTTTCACCCGAAGCCAGTTCGGACGCTTGCCAGTGCCCGGTTGGTTTTTTGAAATGACGGGTAATTCAATCATTGTTTTCCTTGATGTTCAACCTCACCACGTATTGCCGATGATAAATTCGATCGAGCCGCCCACCCAAAACTGTCGGTTCTGGGTCAGGTCCATCAGATCGAGGGGCTGGGTGAAGTAGTTTCCAAATACGGATACCTCGATGCCCCGAATGACGTCGCGGTACCCGGCAAAATCAACCATGGTAGATACCCGGCCCTGTATGCCGGGGGTAACAGTGATTTCATTCACACCAATAAAGTAGTCGGCTTCACCGACGATATTGGTATAGTTATACACGGCCGGATCGAACCGGTCAATGTCGACAAAGGCTTGGTTGCCGCCGATCGGAATGGCGACTTCCAGGTAATACGGCTTCAACAGGGCCAGAACGGGCCCGGCGGAGAAGGTGGTGCGGAGGTTGATCTTGTTGAAATCATTCCGTCCGATCCAATCCTTGCCAATGCCCACCGTCGGAGCGAGGACATAGCCGTAGTTTCTTTTTCCCCAGATATAATCTTTCCCTCCCTGGTCCGCATACGCCGACTCCTGCTTCAGTTCGCGGGGATGCTTGTAGGAAGAAATAGAGGTGGAAATGGTAATGGTTTTTCCGTTGTCACGGAGGAGGTAGTACTGCACATCGAATCCGTAACCGAAGCTATGGATGAGCAAACCAACGCCCAGACCCCGCGTGGGGATATTTTCCTGTTCTGCCGGTTGTGCCAGTCCCAGTTGGGGGAGGGCCAAAATAGAAGCGAAAAGCAAGGCGAGCAGCAGGGGGCGTTTTCTGTACTTCATATTCAATGTCCTTACCTCATCTATACGGATAAAACTCCGCGTTGGTTAAAATGTCCCCAGCACTTCGATGTGGAAGACCAAAGTGGAATTCGGGGGCACGCCGGGGATGTCTTCCCGGTCCTCATAGCCCTGTTCGGGCGGAACGACCACCACAGCCTGGGTCCCAAACCGCAGTTTCCCCACCGCAAATTCCAGCCCATTGATCAGGCTTTTGTCGCCCAGCCGAAACCGGAGCGGGTCGTTGCGGTCGAAGGAGCTGTCAAAGACTTCCCCATTTTCCAGCATCCCGTGGTAATTGATCAGGATGTTCATGCCGGCTTTGGGAAAGTTGCCGGGGCCTTCCTTGACCTTATATAAGGAGACGCCATTGCCAAAGGTGACCATCTGGGTCGAGTCCTCGATGGCATAGGGGACAAAGGGCTCGGAAGGAGCTTCGGAGGCGCCGGTCAGCGATTCGTCCTGGGAGGCGCTTTTACACCCCGCCAGAATCACCAGCAGCAACATCGGAAGCAGTATATGTTTCCATTTCAACATGGCTCAGTAATCAAGTTGATGGCGGTACTCTTCCAATAAACTTAAAAATTTTTTTTCTGTTTCCGGGAGGGTCAAATCGACCCGGCCGCCGGAAGCATTGTGGTGACCGCCGCCGCCAAAGTGGGACGCGAAGTCATTGCAGGCAAATTGGCCGATGCTGCGGAAACTGAGTTTGGTGCCCTCGGGCGTTTCCTTCATCAGGACCGCGAAGTTGATGCCTTTCAAGCTGAGGCCATAATTGACGACGCCTTCGGTATCGCCTGCCTTCACGTCGAAGCGCTGGATGTCCTCGATGTGGATCGTGATATAAGCGGTATGGCGGTGGGGAATGACGACCATGCGCTCGAAGAGCAGATAGCCCAGGAAGCGCGTCCGGGTCTCGCTGAAATTGTCGTAGACATGGTTGTGGATGGCGCCGGGATCAATCCCGGTATCGAGGAGCCGCGCCGTGATCCGGTGGACATCGGCGGTGGTGCTGCTGAAGCGGAAAGAGCCGGTATCGGTCATCAGGCCGGTATACAGGCATTGGGCGACCTTGTCGTCGACGAGGTCGAGGTGGCCCAGCTGCACGAACAGGCGGTAGACCAGCTCCGCGGTGGAAGACATGCCATCCTTGTGGAACAGCAAGTCCGGCCAGGATTCCGGGTCCAGGTGGTGGTCGATCATCACTTTGGTGGCCAGGGAAGTGGTCAACGCATCTTCGAGGTCGCCGACCCGCTTGGAAGCGCCGAAGTCCAGGCAAAAGACGATCTCCGCATCCCGAAAGAGTTCTTCGGCGAGCTTGGTCTGCCGCCACGCATTGATGATTTCTTCGCTGCCGGGCATCCAGGCCAGGAAATGGTCAAACGCATTGGGGACCACGACGCGCGCGTCGTGCCCCAGCCGCATCAGGACCCACCACAGGCCGAGGGTGGATCCAATGGCGTCTCCATCGGGGTTCTTATGGGTCGTAATACAAATTCGGCGGGGTTCGCTGAGCAATTCCCGCAATTGTGCCACGTCCGCCTCCGCAAACATGGCCAGGTCTGCCTTTCGCTCTGAAATCATGGCCGCAAAGATAGGCAATTTTGAAATGGGGCGGTCGGGTTTTGAGGGGATGAAAAAAGGGGACTTTTCGGGGAGGAAAGGGAGCGGGAAAAAGGGGGGGATTCCAAGATGGGGCAAATATTCGTGACCAATGGGGTCGCAAATTCTTTATAGGGAGGGCTATTTTGGGGCTAAAAACCTCGGTCAAGACAAAAATTACTTGAAGGTTGGATGCAATTGGTGGAAGGTTGGACGGAATTGGTAGAAACTTGGTTAGTTTTTGTAGAAACTTCCATGAATTTGGTGGAAAGTTGGGCCCGATCAGTCGAAGTTTCTACCGATCGTGCCCGATAGGGGAGTGTCACTGGTAGAAGTTTCGACAAATGGGGCCCAAGTTTCCATGTTTTTGGTGGAAGGTCGGACCAATTTGGTGGAAAGTCGCAGCTCCGCTGGGGAACGGCCGGGCTTTGGGGCGGAGGCCTGAAGCTAGGGGGGGAGAAGCGTCTGGTTCCCGGGCGGAAAGCCCCACTTCTGCGATGGAAAAGCCTGCCTCGGGAGCGGAAAAGTGGAGCTCAAGATGAAGACCTTGTATATATAGGAGAGCAGGTCCCCGGACAAAGTTGGAAGCCCGCCCATTTCCCGTCCCCTTTTCCAGTTGCCAAATGGCCGGGGCCGTGTTTATATTGCCGGACCCTCATTGTCAATTTAACACGAAGTCTGTATGCGCTATTTTTCCGCCCTCATTCCCCTGTTGTTTTTCCTTGTCGGCTGTGGTGCTGAGTCCGAAGTGACCCTGGCCCCGGTGGTCTACTCCCCCGACAGCAGCCTGGCCGTCGAATTCATCTCCACCGCGGACAGTGGGATGGCCTATGCGGTCCGCAGCAACGGCGAAATCGTCGTGGACACCTCCCAACTGGGCTTTGAGTTTCGGGAAGCGGCACCTTTGGTGAAGGGATTGAACGTGGAGCAGATTGACATCCGGGTGGTGGACGAAGAATATGAATTGCCGTGGGGAGAACAAAGGACCTACCACAACCACTGCCAGGAAATGAAGGTAGCATTGAAGGAGGTCGGAGAAGGTGGACGGAAATTGAACCTGATCTTCCGCGTCTTCAACGATGGCGTGGGCTTTCGGTATGAATTTCCGGCGCAGGAGGGATGGGAAAATGCCGTCGTGACCAATGAGCTGACGGAATTCCGTTTGGTGGGCGATCCCCAAGCCTGGTGGATCCCCGGCGATTGGGACAGCTACGAACACCTTTACCAGTCGACCCGACTCTCCGAGATCAGCGCCCTGACCATGACCAACGATCCCAACCTCGTCGCCAATTCCGTCAAGGAAAATGCCGTGAATACCCCGGTGACCTTCCGCTACGACGACGGGTTGCACCTGAGCATCCACGAAGCCAACCTCACGAATTATTCCGGGATGACCCTCCGCCGGCCCACCGACAAGCCCGGTTTCGAATGTTCCCTGGTCCCTGCCCCCGACGGCTCCAAGGCCAGCATTCCAATTCCCTTTGCGACTCCCTGGCGGACCATCCAGATCAGCCCCGACGCCGCCGGTTTGCTTTCCTCCCGCCTCATCCTCCACCTCAACGACCCCACCCAGTCCGGTGATTTTTCCTGGATCCAACCCACCAAATACGTCGGCATCTGGTGGGAAATGCACCTGAACAAATCCTCCTGGGACCTCGCCAGCGGCAAGCACGGCGCGACCACCGCCCACGCCAAGGAACTCATTGATTTCGCCGCCGCCAACCAGATCGGAGCGATGCTCGTCGAAGGCTGGAACACCGGCTGGGAACGCTGGATCGGCTTTCCCGACCGCGAAGGCGTCTTCGATTTTGTCACCCCCTACCCCGACTACGACCTCGCCGAAGTCGTCCGCTACGGCAAGGAAAAGGGCATCGAACTCATCATGCACCACGAAACTTCCGCCGCGCCCCGCACCTACGAACAGCAACTGGACACCGCTTACGCCCTGATGCAATCGCTGGGCATCCACGCGGTCAAGACCGGCTATGTCGGACCGATCATTCCCGAAGGTGAGCACCACCACGGCCAGTGGATGGTGCGGCACTACCGGAAGGTCGCCGAACACGCAGCGGCGCACCAGGTCGCGGTGAACATCCACGAGCCGATCAAGGCGACGGGATTGCGCCGGACCTGGCCGAACATCATTTCGCGGGAAGGCTTGCGCGGCCAGGAATTCAATGCCTGGGCGCAGGACGGGGGCAATCCGCCCGACCACCTGACCATTGTGCCGTTTACCCGCGGGCTCGCGGGACCGATTGACTATACGCCCGGGATTTTCCATCTCAGCATGGATCCCTACAAGGAAAACGACCTCCAGACGACGCTGGTGCACCAATTGGCGCTGTACGTGGTGATTTACAGCCCGATCCAGATGGCCGCTGACCTGATCGAGTACTACGAGGGCAGTCCGGCGTTCCAGTTCATCCGGGACGTCGGGGTGGATTGGGAGCAAAGTGTGGTGCTGGAAGCTGAGATTGGAGAGGTCGTGGTGATGGCGCGGGAGGAAAAGGAGACGGGGAATTGGTTTGTGGGGGGAATCACGGGGAACGAGCCACGGAGCCTGGAAATGGCATTGGACTTTTTGGGAGAAGGGGAATACGAGATGACCGTTTACCGGGATGGAGAATGGGCGCTGGATGGGACGGATGCCTCTGAATATGCGATTGAGGGACCGCGTGTGGTCCGCGCAGACGAGGTGGTCAAGGCCGATTTGGCGAAAGGTGGTGGGGTTGCGATCAGTTTGATTAAGAAGTAAGCGGGGGAGGGGAAATGCTGGCCGGATCAGGGAATGCGGAATTCCTTGGTGAAGGTTTGGCGTTTGTAATCGAGTTGGAAGGTATAGGTCACGCCCGGTTCAAAGGCGCGGGTCTTGAGGTAAATGGTGTGTTCGCCGGGGGAGTTGATGTATTGGTTCCGGTAAATCACTTCTTCGTTTTCTCCCCGCACCCGCAATTCGACCATCCCGCCAAAATTCACTTCGTATCGGATGCCCACCTTGTTTTCATCGACGTCATAGCCGAGGAACCTGAATTCGGCCGCCCCGGACATGGGATTGGCGGCGAAGGAAGTGGATCCGATGAGAACGGTCAGGAGAAGAACGAGGGTGACACTGAAACGCTGCATAGGTTCTTGCGATTGTTGTAAGTAGAAAAACGCAAGGCCGTAACAAATATTTCTTTTGGGGCCAGCTCAAGGCCTCCATTTCCCTTCTCTCAACCTTTTCCCGCTTTCCCTCAATTTCCACCCTGCTTCGCCCATCTTATTGGGCCAGGTCCCGCCAATTCGATTCCTTGGAATCAAATCACCATTTCAAATTTTTTATGAACCAATCATTATCATCAACACACCTACTCTCTTGTTTTCTCATTGTTTTCACCCTTTTGTTCACTCCCCGCATCACGCAGGCCCAGGGCTTTTGCAGTGATTATGGGCAGGAAGTGGATGAAAAGGTCCTCGACATGACCGAGACCTCGGACGGGGACATGGTCCTCGTCGGTTGGCGGGAAAACCTCGGCAATGGGGCCCGGGACCTCCATGTCGTCAAGATTGACGCGCTCGGCAATGTTGTCTGGGCCCGTACCCTGCTGCTCGATGCGGTAGAAGGACCGGGTACCGTGCCGACCGTCGGGCGGGCCGTGATCGAAGACAGCAACAACGAGCTAGTCATCGTCGGCCACACCGAAAATTTTTCGGGCACTCCCCAGCTGGGCCTCATGGTCCGCATGGACCTGTCGGGAACGTTCCTGCAAACGACGGTCATCAACGACGATGGCTCGAGCTTGCTGTCCCTCTCGGGCGTTTCGGAAACCGACAATGGCGAGCTCTTCATTTCGGGGCGTACCCGCCGTCCGGGCCGCAGCGATGATTTCTACATTGCGCGGGTCACGGCCCCCTTTGCCATGGTCTGGAGCGGCTTTGCGGGAGGACCCGGCCGGGACATCGCGAATGAAATCGTAACGCTTCCGGGCGATCGCCTGGCGGTCGTCGGGGTCACGGAAGATCCCGTGGACGGAGACCTCGACTGGTTGCTCATTGGTGTGCAAGGCGATGGCTCCATCACCTTGGGCTCGCTGGTCTACGGCGGCGCCCGGGACGATTTCGCCAACGACATCATCGAACTGCCGAACGGTACCAAGCTGGTCGTCGGCTCCACTTTCTCCGCCAGCGGCGGCGCGCAACTCGAGCCCTTGGTCGTGGCCTTTGATGTCACCTTCAGTGTGATCAACGACCTCGTGGTGACGACGGACACGACGGATGCCGGCGCCCGTCGGATTGTCCAGCGTCCCAACCAAAATGGCTTCTTTGTGACGGGGGAAATCCAGAACCCGACCAGCAGCCTCATGGTGCTGGCCCTGGACATCACCGGATTCCCGGTGGGCATGCGCCAGATCGACCATACCGGCGGCGCTGACCTCACCGGTGGCTTCGTTTCGATCCTCACCAACAACGAATTGTCGGTTTCGGGCACCTCGCAGGATGGCGACTCGGAATTCTTCGTCAGCCATTCCACGAACGGAACCAACTGCTGCTCGATGGACCGGGGATTCCTCGGCGTGCCCTTCGAGGAAGTCACCTTCACGGGACCGGCCATGACCAACGCGAATTCCTTTGCCTTCATCCGTCAGTTTGACAAGAAGGATGAGACGACGCGTCAGCCGCTGTGCCCGAGTCCGAAGCGGTTTGCGGGGGAGTTGGAGGAAAATGGCGCGGGATGGAAGGTCTATCCGAATCCGGTGCGCGAGCAGCTGACGATTTCCTGGGAAGGCGAAGGCAGCGCTCAGTTGACCTTGGTGGACCCGCTGGGGCGGGTTGTCCGGGAACAAATGATGACGGCCGGTGAGCAGACCATCTCAGTTCGGGAGCTTCCGGCGGGGGTTTATTTTCTGCGGGCTTTGACGGACAAGCAAAACTTTACCCGTCAAGTTATCGTTAACTAATCCAAATTACAGCAATGAAAGTCAAACCGTCGTAGCCAATGGCTGCGGCGGTTTGTATTTTTTCCCTATCCCCCTTTCCGTCAACCCTTTTTATTTCATTTCCCATTCCCCGAAGCTCCTGCCCTCTGGCTACCTTCTCCCCACTGGTAATCATTTTTTCCATTCATCATTCAAAAATCAAGAGTTCTATGAGACGCTATATGATCCTGTGTGCATTGCTCGGCCTGATGCTGTCGGCGTGCCAAAAAGAAGACATTGGAAGCATGGAGCGGGAGGTGGCCGTACTCCCGGAGGTGGAAGAAGATGGAACCGGCATCCCCACCCTGATGTCCTATATGGCTCCGCGCACCACCCAAAAGATAACTTCCCTGGCCGGCATCACCATTACGCCCCACTTTCAGTCCTGGTTGACTGCGAATGGCTACGGCGGCTATAATTTCTCCAATCCCAACATCGACGGGGATTCCTACGGGGGCAAGGCTTCCAACAGCACGCCTGTCAACCGCCAACCGGTCATTTTCATCCACGGCAACAGCGACAAGGCCGTTGGCTACCTCGGCACCACGATGAGTGGCTGGACCGGTTCCCTGAACCACTTTCACGGCGAAGGCTATACCGAGGCCGAGCTCTACGCGGTCACCTGGGGCGATGCGAATCCCCTGTTCTCCGCCAACCAAACGCATTCCAAGCCGGTCCTGACCCGCCTGCGGGCCTTTGTAGAGGCCGTCATTGACTATACCGGCGCTTCCAAGGTGGACATCGTGACCCACAGCATGGGCGTGACCCTGATGCGGAAGGTCATCGAAGGTGGTACGACCTATGACCCGAACTTTGGCAGCTATAACCTCGGCCCGTCCCTCTCCAATAAGGTCGACGCCTTTGTTGGCATTGCCGGAGCGAACCAGGGCCTGACGAATTGCTATCCCTATCCGAGCTATACCACGCCGACCTGCGACGATGAGACCGGCCTCTATCCCGGTTATCTCTTCTGGGGCTCGGTTTTTGGCAAGTCGACCATCCTCCAGGACATCAATTCCAGCTCGGGTTACGAAGGCGATTACCGCTACTCGATTTACTCCACGAACGATGTGATCGTGGGCTACGGCTGCCTGGTTTACGGCGTGAATACCTGCTATATCCCCGGTCAGACCGGCACAAAGAATATCCCGAGTCGGGGCCATTTCGGCCTGAAAGACTATACCAGTTCAACCCAGTACAGCATGGTTGTGGACCATGTGATCCCATAATTTGATTTCGAATAGAAGCTAGTCTCCAATTTTTTTTTGTCCTATTAAGTATCGGCCGCCTCCTCGGGCGGCCTTTTTTAGTCGTCTCCTCAAGACCGCGCTGTATTGCAGGGGAGGGGCTTTCTGGTTAACTTACTCCCATGCTTGAACTGAGGAATTACATCGATGGAGAGCTGGTCGCACCGGTGGGGGGAACGTACCTGGACAATATCGAACCGGCGACGGGAAAGGTTTACGGCCGCATCCCGGATTCGGACGAAGCCGATGTCGCTTTGGCGGTGGCAGCCGCAAAGAAGGCCTTCACATCCTGGTCCCAGACTTCGATTCAGGAGCGGTCGGCCGTCATGGTGCGGATCGCGGACCTGATCCAAGCTCGTCTGGAAGCGTTGGCTCGGGCGGAATCTATCGACAATGGCAAGCCGCTGTCTTTGGCGCGGCGGGTGGACATCCCGCGGGGCTCGGCGAATTTCCGCTATTTCGCCCACGCCATTACGCAGTTCCACAGCGAAGCCTACGACATGGGCCCCACCGGGTTCAACTATACCTTGCGCCGCCCCATCGGGGTGGTAGGCTGTATTTCTCCCTGGAACCTACCTCTCTATTTGTTCACCTGGAAAATTGCGCCGGCCCTGGCGGCAGGCAATACCGTGGTGGCCAAGCCTTCCGAAGTCACTCCGGTGACGGCCTATCTCCTGTCGGAGATTTGCATTGAGGCGGGGCTTCCTCCGGGCGTGCTGAACATCGTCCACGGATTGGGCGGAAAAGCGGGCGCGGCCATGGTGAGCCATCCGGAGGTGAAGGCCATTTCGTTTACCGGGGGCACTTCCACCGGCAAGATCATTTCCAAGGTAGCCGCTCCGATGTTCAAGAAATTGTCGCTGGAGTTGGGCGGAAAGAATCCCAACCTGGTATTCGCCGATTGTGATTACGAGCAAGCCCTGTCCACGAGCATCCGGTCGTCCTTTGCGAACCAGGGCCAAATCTGTCTCTGTGGCTCCCGGATCTATGTGGAGCGTTCCATTTACGACCGCTTCGTCAAGGACTTTACGGAACGGGTCGCCGCGATGAAGGTGGGCGATCCTTTGGAAGAGGGGACCGATATGGGGGCGATTGTCTCCCGGGACCAGTACGAAAAAGACCTGGCCTATATCGCGTTGGCGCAGGAGGAGGGAGGGAAAATTGAGACGGGAGGCGTTCCGGCGGAGGCGCCGAATGAGCGCTGTGCCGAGGGCTATTTCCTGCGGCCGACCGTGATTACGGGATTGCCGCCGACGTGCCGTACGAACCAGGAAGAAATCTTTGGGCCGGTGGTGACCCTCTGGCCGTTTGATACCGAAGAAGAGGCCATTGCCTATGCGAATGGCACCCAATACGGATTGTCGTCGACAATCCACACCACGCACCTGCAACGGGCCCACCGCGTAGCGGCGGCCTTGGAAGCAGGGATCGTCTGGATCAACAGCTGGCTGGTGCGCGATTTGCGGACGCCGTTCGGTGGGGTCAAGGCGAGTGGGGTTGGCCGCGAAGGCGGCTTCGAAGCCCTGCATTTTTTCACCGAGGCCAAGAATGTTTTTGTGGCCCATTGAACCTGAACCATGCGCATCCTAACCATTGTCCTGTTGATTTGCCTGGGGCCCTTTCTTTGGTCCCAAAACCGTACGAATCCCTTCCAGTCCTTCGACGGAGAATGGCCGACACCGAATGAGTGCCGCCTCGGTTCAGGCGCTCCGGGGCCAGGTTACTGGCAGCAGCGGGCGGATTACCGCATGGACATTTCCCTCGATCCCACCCAACGCCTCCTGACCGGCGAAGCCACCATCACCTATTTCAACCAGAGCCCGCATACGCTCGATTACCTCTGGCTGCAACTGGACCAGGACATTCGCCGGCCTCAGTCCATCGCCAGTCAACTTGTGCCAGTCCGGTCGATGAGTTCTCCCAGCGACCTCTACCGCGCCGAACAGCGCAACAATCCCTTTGAAGGAGGCTATGACTTGGGAGAAGTCCTGGATGCAAGCGGCAAAGTCCTTTCGATTTTCCGCGGCGAAACGAATCTGCGCATTGACCTTGAATCTCCCCTTGCTCCGGGAGATTCGTTTGTTTTCAGCCTGTCGTGGAGCTACGCGATCAACGACGCGACCGTGGAAGGCCGCAGCGGCTTTGAGTATTTCCCCGAGGACAATACCCACGTCTTTGAGATCGCCCAGTTCTTCCCCCGGATGTGCGCCTACGACGATGTCAATGGCTGGCAGAACCGCCCGTTCTACGGCTCGGCCGAATTCGCTCTGGAATTTGGGAACTATGATGTGGCCGTTTCGGTGCCGGAGCCGTTTGTGGTGGCGGGAACGGGGGAGTTGGTGAATGCAGAGGAGGTGCTGGGCAAAAATCAGTTGAAGCGGTGGGAGAAAATGAAGCGGGGAAATGGAGACATCAGTTTTATCATTACGCCGGAGGAGGCCCGGAAAAATGCGTCCCGGAAGATCAAAGGCGAGAAGACCTGGCGGTTCCAGGCGGAGAATGTGCGGGACTTTGCCTTTGCGGCATCCCGTAAGTTTGTATGGGACGCGGCCCAGATAAGCATCGGAGACCGCCCCGTCATCGCCCAATCTCTGTATCCGCCGGAGGGCATGCCGCTTTGGGACAAGTATGCGACCCACACCGTGATCCATACCCTCAAGACCTATTCGAAGTACAGCGTCGACTATCCCTATCCCCAGGCCACGGCCATCCACGGCCCTGTTTGGGGGATGGAATATCCCATGATCTGCTTTTGTGGCGGCCGCCCCTCGAATACGGGTTATTATTCCCGGACGACCAAGTACCGGATGATCGGGGTGGTCATGCACGAGGTGGGCCACAACTTCTTCCCGATGATCGTCAACAGCGATGAGCGGGCCTGGGCCTGGATGGACGAGGGGCTGAACAGCTTCCTGGAATACCTGACCGAGGCGACCTGGGAACCCAATTTTCCCCACCGGCGCGGACCCGCGGATACCTATGTGGTGAGCGCGTTTTTCGGAGAACAGGACCCGATCATGACCAATGTGGAGTGCATTCGGGAGAATGGGCTCATCTCCTACGGCAAGACGGCCGCAGGCTTGAACATCCTTCGGGAAGTGGTGATGGGGCCGGAAGCCTTCGACGATGCGTTCCGGACCTACGCCCGGCGCTGGGCCTTTCGCCGCCCCAAACCGGCGGATTTCTTCCGCACGATGGAGGATGCCAGCGGCATGGACCTGGAATGGTTCTGGCGGGGCTGGTTCTACGGGACCGGTGACATCGACTACGGCATCACGGAGGTGCGGCATTATGCCGTGGAAACGACGCCGGGCTTGAAGACCCTGCGCCAGACCTATCCGGAATACACTCCCTCGGCCCCCACTGAGTTTTACATCGATGGGAAGCCTTCGTTGGAGGACAAGTACACCTACCAGGTGGAAGCGACGGGACGGGAGCGGGGAAATGAAAAGATCATCGGGGAATTGCTGGCGGAATCCGGTGACGACCAGGAAGGGCGGCATATCTATCAGATCACGGTGGCCCGCAAGGGCGCAGTCGTGGTGCCCTTGGTGGTGGATGCGGTCTATGCGGATGGCAGCCGGTCCTCGCACCGGCTCCCGGCGCAAATCTGGTTTGGCAACCGTGAAGACTTCACGTACGAGTACCGCAGCGACCGCCGGGTCGTGGCGTTCTACCTGGACGGGCAGCGCCTGCTGCCCGATATGAACCGAGCGGACAACCTGTTCCCGAACCCGGGCAAGGCCCGGGTATTTGAAGAAGTTGACTGGCAGTGAGGAAAGCCTTTTGACGTCTATCTTACAATTCACTCAGAATCCTTTTCGATTCTTACATAATCCCACTTGTGTCACCCCATTTGCGGGGGGGGGTGAGAGGCCAATTCTATGAATGGGGCTTTTTAGACGATGATTTTTCCACAGCCCCAGACCAATGCGTAATGTTTTTGCTACAAATCGATAAAAAATCTTGCATGGATAGGCGAGGGTTTTTATATTTGAGAAGTAGTAAAGACGGTTTAACACAACATTTGGATAGGATCAGATAAGTTACACTGTCAGATAGCTCTGGAATTACCTAATACCATCAACATTTTTTGTGTGGCCTAACCGGCCCGAGTCGTTAATCAATAATCGCAAGTAGGATGAAAAGCCATGTACTTTCCTGTTTGGCAGGAATCTTTTGTATCGTGCTGATTTGGGGCTGTGAGGCCGAAACAGTGGCCCCCAGAACCCAGAATGACGCATCCGGACAACTTCTTGGTGAAACCGCCGAGCGGGTTGTTCATCCGACGGTATCGGGCGTATGTGCCGACACAGCCACCTGGCCCCTGGTGGACTGGAATGGCAACGCTCAGATCAACTACTGTGGCGCTGTTCCCTGCACCGGGAGCGAGCCTGGTTGGGGTAAACTCAACGCCTACCACACCGCTGACCGCATGTACATGGAGGTCGAAATGGCCTACGGTTGGTTCGTTCAGGAGGTCAAATCTTACATCGGTGATCAAAGCAATATCAACGTTGTCAATGGCATTCCGTCCTTGACGGGTTCTTCTTCCTGGGAAATCGAGACCTTTGATGCTGCCTTGAACCGGGGTCAGGTATGGCACTCCACCTCTACCATGAGCAATTGCTTTGGTATGATGATCAAGCTGGATGTCGTCAAGCTGGACTTCTTCACGGGAGTCGACGCGGCATCGGCCCGCGAGCTGACGGTCTGGAACTCCAAGTGGAACGACCAGAGCTTGCCGGTCAACATGCGCACCAATTCAGGCTTTGTCTGCACGTACTGCGCACCTCCCTGCATTGCTTCCACCTCGCTCGACGAGAACGGCAGCAATTTCTAACGCGAAAAAATCAATCAATACGATAAACAAAGGCCGCTCCGAGATGGAACGGCCTTTTTCTTTTGGGGTCAGATGGACCTTTTATTCTTCGAAAATCCCCAGTTCATCTTCCCAATTGGGCCGGGGCTTTTTCTTTTTCCCTTTCTTTTCCACCACTTCTTCTTCCTCCCCTTCCATTTCCTCCAACGCATCCGATCCTTTTTTACGGGCTTTGGGCTCGGGTTTTTCTTGTTGCTCTTGGTCCGCCACTTTGACTGCCATCCATTCTCCGTAGTTTTTGGCCCGTTGGTAGAGGAAAAAATCGGCGACGACGCTGTCAAAGAGGAGGAAATAAATGACCACGGCGCGGATCAACCAATCGGAGATGAGGAGAATTTGCAGGATGGGATCGGGAAACCCATTCAGGAACAAACTCAGCTCCAACAGGAAGGTGATGACCAAGGTGGCGACGAGGATATAGCGGATGGGCTTGCTTCCCCGGAAGGTTCCGGCTCCCATGAGGAGGATGACGGGAACTTCAAGGACGAAAATGTCACGGAATTCAAGGAAAGAGGAGGGCATGGTGACTTCGCCCAGGCCGAGGTAATAAAAGAGGGTGACGGCGAGGCGCACGACGGCCAGGGTCAACAAGCTGGCCACCACCCGTTGGCGGCCCTTCTTTACATCGTCGAGTTGAAGCTCAATCATAGGATTTTCATTTCGCAGGTGGCAGTACAAATATCCAAATTTCCTGCCAGCTTGCTCTTTTAACGAAAAGGGGCCGGGAAGTTACGGAGAAAAAAGACGAAAAAACGGGGTCGACGGAAAACCAAAATCCAAAAAGGCAGTTGGTAGGGCGTAAAGCTGCCAAAGTGCCAGCCATACTGACAGTCTTGCAGGGCAAATGAGTATGGCACACTTGTTGGAAGCTAATCCCCGTTAGCCCCTTTGTGGGTCGACACATCCAAATGAAAACAAAACAACTCAAACAAGGAGGAAATTAATTATGTCATTGAACATCCGTCCGTTGGCTGATCGCGTGGTGGTTGAGCCTGCTGCGGCAGAAGAAAAGACTGCTTCTGGTATTATCATTCCGGATACGGCAAAAGAGAAGCCCCAGCGTGGTACCGTTGTGGCTGTCGGTCCTGGTAAGCCGGACGAACCGACCACCGTCAAGGTGGGTGAAACCGTCCTTTACGGCAAGTATGCTGGTACTGACATCAGCATTGAAGGTAGAGATTACCTGATCATGCGTGAATCTGACCTGCTCGCAGTCGTTTAATTTTCTTCAGAGTTTCTTTTTTTAACCGAACGAAAAAATAGCATCCAACAATGGCAAAGACCATCAATTTTGACTCCACCGCCCGTAACGCCCTCAAAGCTGGGGTAGATGCCCTCGCTGATGCAGTGAAGGTGACCCTCGGCCCGAAAGGCCGTAACGTGGTTATTGATAAAAAATTCGGTGCCCCCAATATCACCAAAGACGGTGTGACCGTCGCTAAGGAAATCGAACTCGCCGATCCGGTCGAGAACATGGGTGCCCAGTTGGTGAAGGAAGTCGCTTCCAAAACCAATGATGTCGCTGGTGACGGTACCACGACTGCAACCGTTCTGGCTCAGGCCATCGTCCGCGAAGGTCTCAAGAACGTAACCGCTGGTTCCAATCCGATGGAACTGAAGAAAGGCATCGAAGAAGCCGTTAAGGTTGTCGTCAATGAGCTCTCCAAAATGAGCCGCGACGTCGCCGACTCCAAAGAAATTGCCCAGGTCGGTACCATCTCCGCCAACAACGACTCTGCCATCGGCGACCTCATCGCTGAAGCCATGGAGAAAGTTGGTAAGGAAGGTGTTATCACCGTTGAAGAGGCCCGTGGCCTCGATACCTACCTCGACACCGTCGAAGGTATGCAGTTCGACCGTGGCTACCTGTCCCCCTACTTTGTCACCAACCCTGACAACATGACGGTAGACATGGAGAAGCCTTTCATCCTGATCTTCGACAAGAAAATCAGCACCATGAAAGACTTGCTGCCCGTCCTCGAACAAGTCGTTCAAACTGGCGCTCCGCTCCTCATCATTGCCGAAGACGTCGACGGTGAAGCCCTCGCTACCCTCGTTGTCAACAAGATTCGCGGCTCTCTCAAGATTGCCGCTGTCAAGGCACCTGGATTTGGCGACCGCCGCAAAGCCATGCTGGAAGACATCGCTACCCTGACCGGTGGCCAGGTCATCTCCGAAGAGCGTGGTTATAAGCTCGAAAACGCTACCCTGGACATGCTCGGCCGCGCCGAAAAGGTTTCCATCGACAAGGACAATACCACCATCGTTGATGGTGCCGGTTCCGAAGGCGATATCGAAGCCCGCATTACCCAGATCAAAGCCCAGATCGAAAACACCACTTCCGATTACGATCGTGAAAAGCTTCAGGAGCGCCTCGCTAAGCTCTCCGGCGGTGTTGCCGTTCTGTACATCGGTGCTGCCACCGAGGTCGAGATGAAAGAAAAGAAAGCCCGCGTTGAAGATGCGCTTCACGCTACCCGCGCTGCCGTCGAAGAGGGCATCGTTCCCGGTGGTGGTGTTGCCCTCGTCCGCACCATCGATTCTCTGGAAAAAGGCCGTGGTGGTATCCACGACGACCTCCTGAAAGGTGACATCGGTGTTGGTGTGAGCATCGTACGCCGCGCCCTCGAAGAGCCGCTGCGTCAGATCGTTGACAACGCTGGCATCGAAGCTGGTGTCGTCCTCGCCAAAGTACGCGAAGGTGAAGCTGACTTCGGCTTCAACGCCCGCAACGAGACCTACGAGAACTTCTTCGAATCCGGTATCATTGATCCGAAGAAAGTGACCCGTTCTGCGCTCGAAAACGCTGCCTCCATCGCCGGTCTCCTCCTGACCACCGAGTGTGTCATCACCGACGAGCCCGAGCCCGAAGCACCTGTTGGTGCCGGCATGGGTGCTCCCGGAATGGGTGGCATGGGCGGCATGATGTAAGTCATTCCCCATCTGATGATAATGAAAAGGCGCTCATTGGGCGCCTTTTCTATTGTAGGACTGAAAAATCCCGGCTCCTGGTGGAGGCGGGATTCTTGTATCGCCCGTGGGGCAGATGTCAAGTTGGTGCAAGGATTCATTTATCTCCCTCTCTTAGCCCAAAGTTCACTTTCGCCGGGATTTAGGAATGGTTTTTGTAGCAATTCCGGGAAAAAATTCAATATTTCGCCGTATGAAAACACTCTTTACCTTCTTTTCCGCCCTTTTCCTCGCTTTTTCCCTCTCCGCCCAAACCTCCCACTCCATCGAAAATGCCTATCCGCGTACCGCCAAAAGGACATTGGCGACCAACAAAACGCAGGTTGTAGACACCATTTTCGATTACTTCAACCGCAGCACGAATTTTTATTTCCTGACGGCTGGGACCGCGGGCTATGTGCTCGGGACGAACAACTTTACGGAGGAAACTGCGGTGCATTACGATGGAATCGGGGTGCTGAAGGTGAGTGAGATCGCCGTGTTTGTCACCTACAAAGACATTGTGGGAACGGCCGACTCGTTGGTGGCCCGCGCCTACTCGGTGGGCAACGATACGCTCCCGACCGGAACTCTCGGGGAGGGCAAGGTGAGCATGAACGACGTCGACACCACGGGTTTCGCGACGTTCATCCCCCTCAATATCCAGGACAGCACGGCGGGTGACTTCATGGTCTCCATCGATTACGATGAAATGGACGACTCAGTGGCCATCCTCAGCAACAACGTCTTCAACGCGAATGGCGGACCGGATGGTAACGGCGAGGACCGGACCCGGCAAAAGCTCAATGGGAATACCTGGCTGCCGGTTTCCGCAATTTGGGATTTCAGTGGCATTCCCATGGACGCCGACGCGTTGATCCTGCCGGTCATTGATTATACGGAGCTGGTCAGTGTGGTCCCCGCCGTCGACAAAGGCATGTTTTCCGTTTCGGCGCCTTTCCCCCAGCCCGCTCAGGACTTGGTAACGCTGCCCTATTCTCTTCGGGCTCCGGCTCAGGTTTCCGTCACCCTTTACGATGCCCAGGGACGTCCCGTATCTGAGTTCGCCCCCCGCAAGGTTTCGGCTGGGGACCAGGAATGGACGATTGCTACGGAATCCTTCTCGGCGGGCATTTATTACTTCCACCTCGCCACCGATTTTGGCTCCCTGATGGGCAAATTCATCATCCAATAAATATGAGTTATCTCCAAGGAAAGACCCTGTTGATCACCGGGGTCAGCCGCGGCATTGGCCGGGCGCTGGCTGAACAGGCGCTTGAGGCCGGTATGACTGTGGTGGGCTGGGGCAAAACGGCACCCGACTACGGTGACGGGAAATTGCGCTTCCAATCCTGCGACATCACCGACTCCGAGTCGGTGTCCAGGGCCGCAGCCGAGTTGGAGGCTTCGGGGCTGAGACCAGATTTTCTGGTCAACAACGCTGGCTTTGGGTTTTTCAGTCCCATCCAGGACTTTGAAGAAGATGTGTTTCGGCGGATGTGGGAGGTCAATGTCTTTGGGGCTTTCCTGGTGACGAAAGCGTTGGTGAAGGGGATGCAGGAGAAACAAAGCGGACATATTGTCAATATCAGCAGCATTGCGGGACGCGTGGGTGCGCCTTGGGGCACCGGCTACAATTCCAGCAAATTCGCGATGGGAGGAATGGGTGAAAGCCTGTTTCATGAGTTGCGGAAGCAGGGCATCAAGGTGACCAATGTGTATCCGGGTTCTACCGCGACCCACTTTTTTGATGAGATTCCGGGCATGACGCCCCACGCCAATATGTTGGACCCGAGGGAGGTGGCGCGGACCATTCTGCATGTCCTGGATACCAGCCCAAATTTTTTGATCCGGGAAATTGAAATGCGTCCCCTGAAGAGCAAGCCCAAATAGCTGTCATTCAGTTTGTTTAGCCGCCAAATGACCTAATTGTCTGAAATACCAATTCTACTTTGAGAAATTGGGATTTGGGAGGTAAATTAGCCACTCATTTTAAAACCTCGACTGATACGAATATGGCAGAAATGCAGTTCAGAGAAGCTCTTCGGATGGCCATGGTAGAGGAGATGCGCCGGGACAAGAATGTCTATCTGATGGGTGAAGAAGTTGCCGAATACAATGGCGCTTATAAGGTGAGCCAGGGTATGCTGGACGAATTTGGTCCGGAGCGGGTGATTGACACTCCGATTTCCGAGCTGGGATTCGCCGGTGTAGGGGTTGGGTCGGCGATGATTGGGCTTCGTCCGATCATTGAATTCATGACCTTTAACTTCTCCCTGGTAGGCATTGACCAGATCATCAACAACGCCGCCAAGATGTACCAAATGTCTGGTGGTCAGTTCCATATCCCGATCACCTTCCGGGGACCGAGCCAGAGTGCCGGCCAGTTGGCCGCGACGCACTCCCAGAGCTTTGAGAACTGGTTTGCGAATACTCCCGGCCTGAAGGTCGTGTCCTGCGCGACTCCGCGCGACGGCAAGGGCCTCCTCAAGTCCGCCATCCGCGATGACGATCCGGTTCTCGTGATGGAATCCGAGCAGATGTACGGTATGAAGGGCGAAGTTCCGGAGGATCCGGAATTCCTGATTCCGATCGGCACCTGCGATATCAAGCGTCCCGGTAAGGATGTCACCATCGTTTCCTTTGGCAAAATGGTCCATACGGCTCTCGCCGCGTGCGACGAACTCGCCAAGGACGGCATCGATGCCGAGATGATCGACCTCCGTTCCCTCCGTCCCATCGACTACGACGCGATCATCGCTTCCGTCAAGAAGACCAACCGTTGTGTGGTCGTCGAAGAAAGCTGGCCGCTCGGCGGTTTTGCCTCGGAATTGGCGTACATGATCCAGCGGAAGGCATTCGACTACATGGACAGCCCGGTCATCCGGGTCACGGCCGCGGACACTCCGCTCCCGTACGCGCCCACGCTCATCGACGCGTGGCTGCCGAACCCGAAGCGCGTCATCGACGCGGTCAAGCAAGTGACCTACCAGGTCTGATCTTTGAGATCATCCAAGATATAGGAGGCTGTCTCAAAAGAGGCGGCCTCTTTTGTTATCCATAAAAAAGCGTTGGC
>CAWUKT010000054.1:0-47743 GCA_963923035.1 uncultured bacterium | reverse complement strand
TGTCGGAGGCAATTGTGGAGCTCCCGCGTGAGCGGAGCGACTGCCGGAGGGACCGACCCGAGCGTGAGCGAGGGGACCGCCCCCATTTTCCAACTCCCCCAACTGCTTTAGCTCCAATCTGCCAGGATCTGCCCCCTTCCCCTTCTCCGGTAATTCATTCTCGGCTATATTTGTACTCCTCTCAACTGGACGAGTAGATAAAGATTTCGCCAATACGGTTTGTAAATGCAGCACCTTGATTCTCACGGGAACGAAAGCGATGAAGAAGCCCTTCCGCAGGTGTATCCTCCGCATCCGAGCCGGACATTTCAGGAGCTGACGCCGGAGGAGCAGCATTGGTTGGAGGAGGTGAAAGCGCGGGGATTGGAAGCCTTGGTGGAGGCGGCGGAATTGGTCGTGGAAAGGAGGACAAAGGCGGAGACTCCGGGGGATCGGGTGAGACAGGTTCTGGAGAGGCTTACGGAGCGGGAGCGGTATATCTTGGTTCATCTGTTGGGGATCGAGGGGGCGAAACGGATGACAGTGAAGGAGTTGGAGGACGATCTGGATTACGGGAGCGTCTTTGTTCATTTCAAGATCAACCGAACGCTCCGCCGCATGGTCTTTTGGCTCTTTGTATTGGAATGAGAAGGGAGGGGAAATGGCAATTGGAGAATCCTTGGATGGGTGTCAGTCGGGAAAAATTCAAAACCTGCCAAAAATCCCTCTGAAAGTGGATAAAACATCTCTTTCGATTCTTCTTTTTCATTTATTTTGTTAATATTTACTCAACTTACGCGGTCTATGCCCCATCGGGGCTCGAAGCAAAAACACTAAAAGCATCACCGGACCTGAGGTCCATAAAACAATAAATAGTTTTGCCAGCCTATGAGACAGCTTAAAATCAGTAAACAGATCACGAATCGGGAGTCTCAATCGCTCGATAAGTACTTGCAAGAAATTGGGAAGGTCGACTTGTTGACCCCGGAAGACGAGGTGGAGCTTGCACGTCGGATTCGGGAGGGTGACCAACTGGCCCTGGAAAAACTCGCCAAGGCCAACCTTCGTTTCGTGGTCTCCGTGGCAAAGCAGTATCAAAATCAGGGCCTGTCGCTGGGCGACCTGATCAATGAAGGCAACCTCGGACTGATCAAAGCCGCCAAAAGATTCGATGAAACCCGTGGATTTAAGTTTATTTCCTACGCGGTGTGGTGGATTCGCCAGTCGATCCTCCAAGCCCTGGCCGAGCAAAGTCGAATCGTCCGCCTCCCGCTGAACCGGGTCGGCGCCCTGAACAAGATTGTCAAGACCTTTTCCAAACTCGAACAGCAGTACGAGCGGGAGCCTTCTCCGAGCGAAATCGCGGAGGCCCTGGAAAACATGAGCGAGAGTGAGGTCCGCAACAGTCTCAAAATTTCTGGCCGTCACATTTCCATGGACGCACCGCTGGTGCAAGGCGAGGAAAACCGCCTCCTGGATGTCCTCGAAAACGAGGAAGAGCCCGATCCCGATAATGGCCTCATGAACGAGTCCCTGTCGAAGGAAGTCGAGCGTGCCCTCAGCACCCTCACCCAACGGGAAGCGGAAGTGATCCGCCTCTACTTCGGCATCGGCGTCGAGCATTCTCTTACTTTGGAAGAAATTGGCGAGACCTTTGATCTGACCCGCGAGCGGGTCCGCCAGATCAAGGAGAAAGCCATCCGTCGTCTCCGCCATACTTCGCGGAGCAAGGGATTGAAGGCCTATCTGGGCTGATCCTCCCCTATAAAAATTATCGCGTCCCGGTCGCCAATGGTGGCCGGGACGTGCCTTTTTGTGTACCTTTGCGGCATGAACCGACGCCCCCGCCGCAACCGCCGTTCCGCTGCGATCCGCAGCATGGTCAGGGAAACAACCGTCTCACCTGATCACCTCATTTACCCCTTCTTTATCCTGCCCGGCACCAATCAGCAGATTGCGATTGACTCTATGCCCGGGATCAACCGGTACAGCATCGATCTGATGCTGAAAGAAATGGAAGCCTGCCTGAAATTGGGCCTGAACAATTTCGTTCTGTTCCCGGCGGTGCCGGAGGAGCACAAGGACAAGGTGGCGACGTACAGCTACGATCCTCAGAACTTCTATTTGGATGCCATTCGGCGGGCCAAACAGGCGTTTCCGGAGTGCACGATTGTGACGGATGTGGCGATGGACCCGTACAGCAGCGATGGCCACGACGGCTACGTGGAAGACGGCCAAATCCTGAATGATCCGACCCTGCCAATTCTGGCGAAGATGTCGGTGGCGCAGGCGGAAGCCGGGGCGGATATCCTCGGTCCCTCGGACATGATGGATGGCCGCGTGGACTTCATGCGGGCCGCGCTGGACAATGCGGGCTTCACGGATGTAGGCATCATGAGCTATACGGCGAAGTATGCAAGTGCTTTCTACGGGCCGTTTCGGGATGCGCTGGACTCGGCGCCCAAGGCAGGCGACAAGAAGACCTACCAGATGGATCCGGCGAACCGCCGGGAGGCGCTGATCGAGGCGGAGCTGGATGAGCTGGAAGGGGCCGATTACCTCATGGTGAAACCAGCCCTCCCCTACCTCGACATCATTCGGGAACTGCGGGACGCGACTCCGTTGCCCATTGTGGCCTACAATGTCTCCGGCGAATATGCCATGGCCAAGGCTGCAGCCCAGAATGGCTGGCTCGACGACGAGGCCATCATGAACGAGATGCTCCTGGCCATTCGCCGGGCGGGGGCGGACATCGTCATCACCTATTTCGCCAAGCAGTTCGCGGAATTGTACCGCGGCTGATCCTTCTTTGAATCTCACTTATCATCAATACTTCTGCTATGGGTTTGATAGCTCCCTCCGTCCTCTCCGCCGACTTCGGCAACCTGCAACGCGACATTGAGATGCTCAATGGCAGCGAATGTGATTGGATTCACTGCGATGTGATGGATGGCAACTTTGTGCCGAATATCTCGTTTGGGATGCCGGTGCTGAAGGCCATTCAGCGCCACGCCCGGAAGCCGCTCGACGTGCACCTGATGATCGAAGGTCCCGACCGCTACGTGAATGCTTTTCGGGATTGTGGAGCGGATGTGCTAACCGTTCACCACGAAAACAACCGCCACCTTCACCGGGTGCTGGGTCAAATTCGACAGGCGGGCATGAAAGCGGGGGTGTCGATCAATCCGGCCACGCCGCCGGAACAACTGAGTGAAGTCCTGGACATGGTGGATTTGGTTCTGGTGATGTCGGTGAATCCGGGATTTGGCGGGCAGAGCTTCATCGAGAATACCTATTCCAAGATCATTCGCCTGGCGCGGATGCGGCAACGGCAGCACAACCAGTTTGTGATTGAAGTGGATGGTGGAGTGAATGCGGACAACGCTTCCAAGTTGTTTGAAGCGGGCGCAGATGTGCTGGTGGCTGGAAGTGCGGTCTTCAAGGCGGAAGACCCGAGTGCTATGATTGCCAAGCTGAAAGCGGCCGGAAATCGGGACTGATTCCTACTGGCATTCCCCGACCCGGCAGTAATTCGGGCGGTCGGAAGCCTTCTCATTTCGAAATCCTTGTTTGATTTTTCCTCCTTGCACCAAAAACGTGCCGGGCATTTGGAAGCCGTCTCCGGTTTCCTTCCCCACGAGGTGTCCCTGCAAAATACCCGCCCGAAATCCTTCGAACCATACCGGCAAGCCAAATAATTGCCCCAAACGGCCCCGTTTCAATTCGAATGCGGCGTACAGCTCCTTGTCGGGATCGCTGATGTGGTGGGCGTCGGCGAGTCCATACTTGGTGAGGTGCTTGGCCGCAGTGTCCAGGTCGACCATGTGGACGAGGACAATGGTCTTGCCCTCGGATTCGATTTGGTTCCGCTGGCGGGCTACATCTTCGAGGGCTTCCCGGCAGAAGGTGCAGCCGAAATGGCGCAGGAATACAATCAGGGTTTCTTTTTGTTGGGTGAGGTCGTAAAGGGAAATGCCCCGGGAAGTGGTGAACTTTTTCGAGATGTCTCCCAAGCGGCCTCCTTTGAAATACAGCCCATCGACGCGTTGGTCGCGTCGAACGGCGTAGTCGAGCCAGGCCGCCGCTCCAAATCCAATGGTGCCGGCCAGGTCGCCGGACAGGTGAATGGCCGCCATGCTTCCCGTCAGGGTGCCCCAGATCAGGTGGTAGGCCGTGATGATCACCCCCGCCAGCGACGCGATGGTGCAAAAGATGGCGTACCCGGGGGCGCGTTGGTGGACGGAGGGGACGAGGTAAAGGCCGTAGAACAACAAGCCCGACAGGCCAAACCAGCCCCAGAAGGCGGTTGACGGAGGGAACAACTCGGGGGACATGTTGGCGAAGTCAAAATAGGCCTGGGGATCGGTGAGCATGACCCAGCCCCAAGCGCCGGTGTAGATGGCACAGTAGGCAATCAAGACCATCACCCACACTGGCAATCGGAGCGGGACGGAGGAAGGAAAAATGGACTTCGAACTCATTATAATTGACAACGCTTGAAGCGCGACTTGGTTTATTTTCCTTTGTTTCCGGCCTTTTTTCGTTCTCGGCGACACCGATCACTGCAATATTTGACCTCCTCCCAGTTCTTTTCCCACTTCTTCCGCCAAGTAAACGGACGGCCACAGGTCACACAGTCCTTTTCGGGCAGGTGTTGTTTTTTGACTCCCCTCACAGCGACTCAATGTTCTCTTTGATCCAGGCCGCTTTTTTCCGAATCTCCGTCTGTTGCTCCTCCCCAAACCGTTTCCAGGTCCGGTACATCATTCCAATGCGGGGATTGCGGCCGAGTTTGTCTTCGTGGCGGGCATAAAAGTCCCAATAGAGGCTGTTCAGGGGGCAGGCGGAGGCGCCCAGCTTCTCCTTGCGGTCATACACACAATTCTTGCAGTAATCGCTCATCTTATGCATGTAGTTCGCGCTGGCGACGTAGGGCTTCGTGCCGACGATGCCGCCATCCGCGAATTGGCTCATGCCACGGGTATTCGTGATCTCGACCCATTCCAGAGCGTCGATGTAGATGCCGAGGTACCAGGCATCGACTTCCGACGGGTCAACGCCGAGCATGAGGGCGAAGTTGCCGGTGACCATCAGGCGCTGGATGTGGTGGGCGTAGGCATGCTCCAACGATTGGTCGATGCTGTGGCGGAGGCACTCCATTTTGGTCTCGCCGGTCCAGAACCAATCGGGCAGTTTGGCATCGTGGCCAAAATAGTTGAGGGTGGCGTAATCGGGCATCTTGGCCCAATACACGCCCCGCATATATTCCCGCCAACCGAGAATTTGGCGGATGAATCCCTCCACCTGGGCGATTCCGTAGCGTTCCGGATCCGATTGCCACTGCTTTTCCACGGCTTCCACCACTTCCGCCGGGCTCAGCAGTTTTACATTCATCAGGAAAGACAAGCGCGAATGGAACAGGAAGGCATGTTCGCGGGTCATGGCGTCCTGGTACTTCCCAAATTGGGGCAGCAATTCGTGGCAGAAAAACGCCAACAATTCCAGCCCCTCTCCCCTGCTCACCGGCCATTTCAATTCATTTCCCTCAATCCGCCCAATTGTTTTTACCCCCTCTTTTCCCAACAACTCCACCACTTCCGTCGCGTCGTGGGTGCGGATGGGCGGCTCAGGAATCGCCTCCTTGCCTTTGTATTTGTTCCGGTTCTCCTCATCATAATTCCATCTCCCCGTGGCTGGTTCACCACTTGCTTCCATCAAATAACCCGTCTTTCGCCTCAGGTCCCGGTAAAAATTCTCGAGGATAAAGGTCTTTTTCCCCCGAAAAAACTCTTCCAATGCTCCCCGACCCGTGAAAAAATGGTGGGTATCCACCGCCTCGGTTGGAATGTCCAATTCCTCCGCAAAGAACTTGAGGACCTCGTCCAGGCGGTATTCATCGGGCAATTGGTATTCGAAGCGGTTGTATTGCCCTGCGGTCAGGATGGGTTGGAGGGTGGAGGGAAAATCGCCGAGGTTCCCGTCGTCATCCAGGCGTATATAAATGACCTGGTGACCTGCTGCTCGCAACTCTTCGGCGAACTGGCGCATGGCCAGGAAAAATGCGCAGACCTTCTGGATGTGGTGGCGGACATAATCGGTCTCGCTGCGGGATTCCACCAGGATATAGGTGACGTCCTCCCGGACATGGCTGAGCCAGGGGTGCTGGTGGTTGAGTTGATCGCCGAGGATCAGGCGCAGGGTCTTCATTCAGGGGTTGGGTTAAGAATCAATGGGCCAGAAAGGCATTCCATTCGTCTGGCACGAGGGCCGGCTGGGGGTATTTTTGGGCGCCGTAGAGCTCTTTTTGCTCGGGAAGCAAGCGGAATACGGTGTGGACCTCTTTGGTGGGAACTCCGCTGAGTTCGGGCAACCAATGGCGCACGTAGTGGCCTTTTTCGTCGTAGCGCTCCGCCTGACGGAGGATATGGAAATAGCGATTGGGACGCGGATCAGCTCCCACGCCGGCGACGTAGCACCAATTGCCCCAGTTACTGTACACATCGTAATCAATCAACAAGGATTCAAAGTACTCAGCGCCACGACGCCAATCCACTTTGTAATCGTTGATCAGGAAGGAGGCTACATTCTGCCGACCACGGTTCGACATAAAGCCCGTTTCGTTGAGCTCCCGCATATTCGCATCCACAAAGGGAATTCCCGTATTTCCTTTTGCCCACAGCTGAAACAGTTCCTCCTCATTTCTCGAAATCCGGTATTGCGCGCCCATGACGCCCTCCCACTGGAAGATGCGGGTTCCGTGCTTGGCGCCCCAATACCGGAAATAGTCCCTCCAGATCAATTCAAAAATCAGCCAGTAGGTACTTTGATTCTTGACGACCTGCTGCTCGTATTCCTTGACGGTCCAGTAGATCATGCGGGGCGAAAGGCTTCCCTGAGCCAGCCAGGGTGAAAATTTGCTGGAATAATCGGCTCCCAACAATCCGTTTCGCGTATGCTTGTACGCCTTGAGCGGACCCGGCCCTTCCACGCCACAGTAGGCTTCCAACCGCTCCAGCGCTGCCGTTTCTCCCCCCACAAACTCCATCACTCCCCGTTCACTTTTGGCGGGCGCCTGGTGCCCAAAGGATTCCATCATCGGCATCCGGCCCGGTTCGATTCCCTCCGGCAACCTCAATCCCCGCGGCTCCGGAAACAGATCCCGGACATCGCTGTACTTCTCCACTTTCTTCCGAAACTGGGTATAGACATCCGGCACTTGCCGGATCGAAATGGGCATGTCATCCGGATGGTACAGACCGCCTCCCCAGTACCCCTCCCACTCGATGTTCTCGTCTTCCAGCGCATGGATGACCGCTTGCTCGATTTTCCGCTCCTCGTCCGCATACTCCCGGTGAAAATAGACCGCTCCTGCATTGGCATCCAACGCCAATTCCGGCAGAATCTCCTCCGGCTTGCCAAAGCGAATGACGAGGTCCGATCCCTTGGTCTGAAGGCGTTGGCGCAGGTCTTGCAGGGCGTCCAACAGGAATTGGGTCCGGAAAGCACCGGTCTTGGCAAACCCAAAGCTGGTACTGTCCCACCAACGCGGATCAATACAGTAGACGGGCACTATCGAGGGGCCATTTTCGTAGGCGGCGTCCAGGGCTTCGTGGTCGTGGAGGCGGAGATCATTGCGGAACCAAACAATACTTGTGAAACTCATGTGGTACTGGGATTTATGCGTAGTCAACCCGTAACCAGAGCTATTTGTTAATGAAAAACGGCTCCTGAGAGCCGTTAAATAGAATTTGACCGTAATAGGCTAATGATTGTTAGCCTATCAAATTTGAGAGAGTCCCCCATCAATTCCGATGATTTGTCCTGTGACCCAGCTAGATGCATCGGTCAACAGGAAGCAGGCGGCCTCGGCAATGTCCTGCGGCTGGCCGAAGCGTCCCAATGGGTGACGTTTGTCAGCATTCTCTTTTTTCTGATCGGAGGACAGCAAGTCGTTGGCCAGGTCGGTCTCGACGAGCGAGGGCGCGACGGCATTGAACCGGACCTTGGCGTTGGCGTATTCGGCCGCCAGGGAGCGGGTCAGGCCTTCGACCGCGGCTTTGGCGGAGGAGATGGAGGAATGGAATCCCATTCCGCGCCCGACCGCCACGGTACTGAACAGGACCACGGAAGCGCCCTTGGCCTTGCGCAGGGGCCGGACGGCCTGTCGGATGGCGCGGACCGCACCCAAAAAGTTGATCTCCAGATCGGCCCGAAAGTCGTCGTCGGTCAGCCGGGTAAACGGCTTCAAGTTGATGGAGCCGGGCAGGTAGGCCAGCCCATGCAGTTCGCCCGGCATGCCGGGCAATTCCGCCGCCGGATCCGTCGCGTCGTACGCGTGGTGCGTGACGTTGGGAAGCTGGTCGATTCCGTGGCTTTGGCGGGAGGCCACCGTCACCGAATGCCCCGCTTCACTCAATCGTTTCACGATTTCTGCCCCAATTCCCTTCGAGCCGCCGACCAAATAGTAATTTTTTTGCATATAAATAGGAGGTTGGGTCTTTCTTATGGTAACTTTGCCCCGTGATGAATGTTTTGAAAGGCCATATCCGCACCTATCTGTTCTTCCTTGCGCTTTTTTCCAACCTCTCCCCCAACCTGTTGGCCCAGGATACCTTGCGGGTCCATTTCTTGTATGGATCGGTTCCGGGAAAAGGCTACAAGAAAAGCGAGAAAAAGCTATTCGGGGGCATCCACGGTGGGCACGTCTCGCTGGGATCGAGTATTGGGGTATACGGATTTGGGCCCAGTGGCCGCTTTCACATCTTTGGACACCGCTCCGAAAAACGGCGGCACAGCTTTTTCCAATACGAAAAGTTCTCTTCCTTCCGGCGGGATTCCGTTGAGAAGCAGTACCTGACCGTGTACGTTCCGGTCGACAAGAAAACCATGCAGGAGATCGACTATCTCCACGCGTGTTACTACAAGGACGTTCCCTACGACTACGCCTTCCTCGGGATGCGGTGTGCGGCTTCGGTGGCGGAGATTCTGGGACAAATGGAGATCATTGAGCGGCGATCCCGTTGGGGAACGTGGCGCAAATATTTCTTCCCCCGCAAACTGCGGAACCGGGTGGTGAAGCTGGCCGATGAGAAGGGCTGGAGAATGGTGTACCGGGAAGGAAATGAACGGCGGCGCTGGGAACGGGACCTGCGGCGGACCCGTCGGCGCATTGAAGGTAATGCAATCATACAGCCATGAGTGCGCTCGGAGAATGGTTTGAACAAAATCAGGGCAGTTGTATCCTGAAAAGCAATACGGGGCTGGATTGTCCCGGCTGCGGAGCCCAACGCAGCTTTACCGCCCTTTTGAATGGCGATTTTGCGGAAGCCTGGCACCATTATCCCCCACTTTTCCCCCTTCTGATCACCTTGGTGCTGATCATCGCCCTTTTGATCCGTCGTCATCCCCAAAAAGGGAAAATCATTCGCTATTCGGCCTATGTCACCTTTGCCTTCATCTTTGTGAATTATGTGGCGAACTGGGTCAGCGGGGCCGTTTGGGAGTAGTGGAATGGAAAAGACAGACAAATTGATCGTTTGAGAGCAGGAAAGTATCGGACTCGGAACAACTCAAACTAATTTCCGGGGACAACAAAAAAATGGAAGAACTGGATTGGGACTCTAACTCAAGCAAACCAACCCTTTAGCACCGCTTTAACAATTTCATAACCTTTAGGGCTAATTAAAATTGGACATGGTCTTCCAATAGAATGAATATTTGATTAGATTTATATCGGTTTAGTTAGGAGTACAAAACATTTATTGGATCAGACTAATTCAAACGAAAAAGTACGCCCACTGAGGCATTAAACCGCATATCTCTGGTTTCAGCCGGGGATTCTACCGTTCGCTCAACCCGTGATCCCGCTCTCAGCCCCTTACCAAGGGGAAGAATCTTTTTTGCCCGTATGTCAACAATAAGTCAACAGCCGAATGGAAAGCCAGTCTCAAGAAAGAAAGCAATCTGCAGTTCAGAAGAAGGAAAATTCTGAATCCCAATTTGGTCAGCATCCCCTCGAACCGGGCGGACCAGAATCCTCCGGTCCCCTTGCTGCACCCGTCTCACCGCCTCCTTTCAGCCTGGGAGGAGAGACTCCAGTCCAACGGAGTGCAGTTGCGGGAGATGGGGAAAAAGAGGAAGCAGGAGAGCAGGCAGGAACAGGATTTGAAGCGGTAGAAATTCCCCACAACATTCCGGAAGTGGATGAAGAATCGGACCTGAACGGGGCGAATGAAATCAATCCCGGCGGGAGTTCAGGAGTTGGAGGAACAGATGGCGGAGACAATCCCACCGGAGGTGGCAATGAGGGCGCTCTCCTGGACAACTCGGCCCAAATTCAGGGGGCCAGCGTTGGCTTGAGCATGAAATCGACCAACGGAACCAATATGGGCGACCTGGTCCAGAACCTTGGAAACTTGTCCCACAACCAGTTGGTCCCTGGCTTCATGCAGGCGAATGCCAGCTATGTGGCCGCGCGGAATGCCGATCAGGAAAGCGCCCAGGAACTTTTCCCCAGCATCCCCCAACCTGTTGGCCTGAACGAGGTTGAGGGAGATACCACCCAGGCAAGCCCCAAAGTTACCCCAACATCTGAACCTGGATTTGTGGTCCCCAACTCTTCTCTCGATTCCTATGCTGCGAGCCCTCCCGGCCAACGTGTTGGAACGAACAAGCAAAACCTCGGAGACGGCAATGGTGAAGTTGACCTTTCGGCGGGGGACCGGGAAGTCGTCAAATTGGAAGGCAATGCGCATCCCAGCCAGGTCAAGAGCCAGATTACCGCGAAACGTAACGAAGTCCTCCCCGAATACCGCAACAGCAAGGACGCCATGCTCCAGGACTTCGGAGAGACGGATGTGTTCCCCGAAGCGGCGGAAGGGACGATGGAAGGCGCGGCCGCCTTTACCAATTCAGAAGGCCCGGTTTTCCCTCCCATGCAAGCCACTCCCCAAACCTTCATCATGGCCGAAGCCACCGACAGCGAAGTTCGCTCCCGGTTCGCCCCCCTGATGGACAAGGAAAAAGCGGCCCGGGACAGCTACCTGGCCGGTCTGGAGACCGAACAAACCGCGGGAGAAACCGAAGTCAGCACCATCATCACCAACCTCAAAACCGAACAGCAAGCCCAAAAAGACGCCATGATGGCCGAGGTGGAAGGCTACCGGAATGAGTGGATGGGCGAAAACGATGCCAAACTGCTCGAGTTTGACAGCAACGCCCTCAAAGAGAAGGCCACCATTGACCAGCAAATCCAAGGTGAATTGGATGGCGCCAATTTGGAAATCCAAAATGCCTATGCCGACGCCGAGACGGAGGCCCAGGGCGAATACAATAAGAAAGTCAGTGAAAACGGAGCTCCGGTTCAGGCGTTGAAGAATGGCGGGAGCGTCATCCAGGCCCGGCGTAGATTCGGACGTCGGATCAAGAAATTCGTCAAAAAGGTCGCTGACAAGTTCGTGGGCTGGGCCAAAGGGCTGGTAGACGGCCTCAAGAATTTTGTCCAGGGGGTCTGGAACCGCCTGAAAGACAAGGTCAGTGGCATCATTGACAAGGCCAAGAATGCCATCCAGAACTTCGTCAATACCTTGACGGAGAAGCTGACGGCCCTGGCCAACAACATCAAAAACAGCTTCAACGCGATCAAGGAGAAGTTCGTCAATGCCATCAACTCGGCCATTGAGAACCTGAAGACCACCTTCAAGCAGATGGTCGCCGCCGTCAAGGAAGTGGTTCAGAAAACCCTCGACGCCATCAGCGAAGCCATCGTCTCCCTCGTTCACGAATTCAAAGATGCGATCCAGTGGGCCCTCAATACGATGAGCGAGATTCTCCTCGAATTCGTATTGGTGGCGGGCATTCCCGCCCTGCGGCTATTGTTCAAGATGTTCGGCGTCCCCAATGCAGATGCCATCATCGATGAAATCGCCCGCTTTGCGAGCGTGGTCGCCGACATTGTCAAGAATCCCATCGGGTTCGCGAAAAACCTCATCAAGACCATCAAGGAGACCTTCTCCAACTACTTCCAGAACATCGGCGATAACATGTCCGAGGTCTTCACGACCTGGTTCTTTGGCAATCCCGACCTGGACCTTCCCAAAGACTTCTCCGCCGAAAGCTGGATCGGGTTTGGGCTGGAAGCCTCCGGGGTCGATGCGGACAGCCTCGGCGACATGATGTCGACGGACGTCGCCTTGCCCGGTGGCATCACCGTGGATCCGGTGGCGCCGGTGCAGGCCCTGCTCCAGGGCGGCCCCAATGCCATGTGGGACAACCTGAAAGGCCAGTTGAGTTCCTTCCCTATTGTGGAAGACGTCTCCGCGGCCCGCGATGTCCTCTCCGGTGACGGAGGCCAAAACGAGGAGGAAGCCTCCGACGAACAGGTCAAGGCCGAGGTCTCACAAATGGGCTTCGATGAATTCATGGTGTACGCGGGCGAGTACCTCCCCGCCGAGACCATGGACGACCTGAACAAGGCGATGGGGTATTACCAACAGTTGGTGTCCGGCGACATCGCCGGATTGGTGGCGGACATGGGCGCGGAAATGAAGGAGCAACTCTTCAACATCCCACAGATGATGAAGGACATGGCCATCGATTGGGTCATGACCGACCTCCTCCCCCAGTTGCCGCTTCTGGTCGCCACCCTCGTCAATCCCGCCGGTGGCCTCGCCAAAGCCGTCAAGGCCATCGTAGACGGCATCATGTGGTGCATCGAGAACAAGGATGCCATTTTCCGCGTCATCCAAACCGTCTACAATGCCTTCAACATGATTGCCAGCGGCGACATCGCCGGCGCCAGTGCCATGATCACCACCGGCATCAACCAGAGCATCGGCCTCTTGCTCGACCTGCTGATGGAAGTCGTCGTCAGCTCTTCCCCCTCGAAGAAGTTCGGCAAGATGGTGGATGACCTGAGCGAAAAGGCCCGCAAAGGCTTCGATACCGTCATTGGAAAGATCAAGAAGGCGTTCCAGAAGTTCATGGATGCCATTCAGAAGATGCTGGGCAAGAAGAAGTCGGAGAAAAAGGCCAATGCCAAGAAAAAAGACAAAGGCACCGACAAAGAGGGCGACAACGAAAACAACAACAAGGTCGAACGGGACTACAAAGGTGATCCAATCCCCACAGGAGAGGATTTGGACAAGGCCATCAAGCGCAAAAAGGCGCGTTTGGATGGAGAAGAGCCCATCGATTCGCCCTTCATGGGCTACGGCAGCAGCCCTGACGACAAGCGCAAAACTTATCAGGTACTCCAAGGAGTGCTCGATGCCTACCGCAAACTCGAGAAATTTGAAGAGAATGGCTCCGTGGAGCAAGAAGACGTCAACAAAGTGGCCGATGAAATCAGAGGCCGGCACGATGTCTTCAGCTCCTTCGAAGCGGTCCGCGCCCGCAAGGCCAAGGTCCAAAACTTCAAACTCCCCGAAGGCGAAAGCTACTGGGCGTGGCAGTGGTCGGCCAGTCCGACGCGGACGGCGATTGCGGCGCAGGCCCTGCTCAACGACGATGGCACCATTCGTGATATCCAGATTTCAGGGCGTCCCCCCAAGGCATTTGGCGGGACCATGGGAGACCACTCCTCTGCCTTCACGGTCCAAAAGGATGCCGTGAGGACTGCCGTATTGACCAAGACGGTGCCCGATGCCATTACAGCCATGCGTAAACTGGCCAAATCCCTGGAAAAGGCTCCCGGGATGCTCTACAAGGACAACCTGGATTACAGTGCCGGTGGTCCCAATCAGCGTTCTGGTCATGGATACCGTCTTCAGACCGTTTGGGATGAGCTGATCAGCCTGGGAGTGGATTTTGATCCCTCCCGAACCCCTGGTACCGTAGGGCAAGGTAGCGCCCAACCTCTGTTCCCCATTGATGTCACTGTGAAAGGCGCCAATCTTGATGCCGACCAAAACGTCGACTTGCTTCAAAGACTCATTTGCCTGTTCCTCGAAGCCCGCGAATTGATCCCCCTTTCCGTGGTAAAGACGAAGGACGAAACCGAGGATACTGGTAAGGGGCACGGAGAGTCGGGAGCCCGGGCCGTTTTGCTTGCCTATAGTCCTCAAAAGACAACTCCGAATGAAGACCAAGTCATCAGCGCCATCATGGGGCTGTTCGACAAGGGAGCCGTGGATTTGGCAGTTGGAGCTTCTAGCTCCGCCAAGAAGAATGAAATGCTCCCGGGCAGCTCGGGCGTGGGCACAGCCAGTCGGGATGTATTTGACGATGCATGGAAACAGCACCTGATCTGGATTTGCAAGGCCTATCCCAACGTTCGGACCATTGCCAACAAGATTGGGACCTACCCCACCACTCATCAACCCAACAAAGAGGAAGACAATGGTGCCGGGAATGGGACTGCGGACAATGTAACCAAAGCCCGCAATGACCTGGGTATCATGATCATTCTGGATTCCAAACAGCGGGTAGAGCGAATGCATTCCCAAGGTAGATCCCTATCACCGTTTACGGGCAGTACGATGGGTGCGCACTCCGTGGCCTGGATTTTACACCTCGACCATGTCGAAGCCATCATCAAGCGAAAGAGCATTCCAAATGCCTTCACCGCCATCAAAGACAATTTGATTCCCAAGGTCCAGCAACTGATTAACGACAAAAAACAATCCCAGCAAGCAGCCGCAGCGGCCACTCCCAGTTCAGGAACCAAAAGGAACAGACCATCCCGGGCAGGGGCTTTCAAGGGCTCCTACGAGGAACAAGAGGTCAAGGGTACGAACCGTATGGACCTGAAAACCATCAAGAGCGACCTTCGGAAAATCATTGCCAAGCATATCAAGCCCAATCCTGCGGATGCGACCTTGGCTGGATTACAGGAATTAATCGCTGAAATCATGGCCTATACGAACCTCATCGAAGGAGTCACCAAGGACAAAGGTGGGCTCAATGCGGGCCGCAACGAGTCCGGTAACCGGGAAAATCTGTACAACTTCGAACAGAAGATGAAAGCCCTCCGCATGAGCTCTCCTACTCCCATCAAAACGGAACAAGATGGTGTAAAATTGGTCCGGGACAATACCACCAAAGCGGAACGGAGTGACCTGGCGGTGTCTATTGCCAAGCTCCAGGAGAATCCCGATCCGCATATGGAGAACTTTAGAGATAAGATCCTGGAAGAGGCCTACCCCTGGACTTACCTCACCTTCGTCCATATTTTGAACAAAGATCTCCCCGATGTGGAAGATGAATCCTTTAGCGATGATTCTATGTCTGACTCGGAATCCGAGGATGAATCCGACGACGATTTCGCCCCTGCCAAGAAAAAAAGGAAGGGGAAGCCCAAGAAGGGATAAGGAAAATGGTATTTAGGGCCACTCACTTGGGTGGCCCTTCTTTTTGCGCTGCTTAGGAAGCTGCAGGAGTCACTCCCCCAAGTCCATATACGAAGAGTCCACTTCCAACCGCGGCCCCTCGAAGAGGTATTCCCGCCCGTAGGCGTACGCGTGGCGGCCGATCCACGTGGAATCGGCGGCATCCCAATCAAAGGTATCCACCAGGTATTCGCCGCGGGCCACCGGCTCGGTATAGGAAATGATCAGGGTCGTGTCTAACAGGTCGTAGGTAAACGCCCGGGGATCCTCGTAGAGGATCGCATGGGGAGGGTTGTCGTCGGAAGGGGGAATGGGTAAAAATCCGGCCAGCGTACCGAAATCGGCGGAACCCGACGTATCGGTCGCGAAGTGGTAGGCGTGGTAATAGTAGTAGAAGTGGCTGTTCCAATGGGTTCCGGCCAGGGAAAGGCCTTCGTTGTCCTCCACCGGAGGATTGGACGTGCAACTCCACACGCCCAGCAATGCCAACAATAAAAGTCCTATTTGTTTGCTCATGCCTCTCCTATTTCCTCCAACAATTGCTCGACCCGTTCTACATCCGCTGGGACGTCCACCCCCTGCGTCTCAATCTCCGTTTCGCCCACCACAATCTGCAATCCATGCTCCAACCACCGCAACTGCTCCAGGGACTCTGTCGTCTCCAGGTGGCCCCGGGGCATCTCCGCAATCAAGGGCAGCGCCTCGGCCCGATAGCCATACATGCCAATGTGCTTGAAATAGCCGTGTTCGGCGTGCCATTGGTCGAGTTGCGCTTGGTTGCGGAGGAAAGGAATGGGGCTGCGGCTGAAATAAAGGGCGCGGCCAGCCGCATCGCGCGCCACCTTGACCGTATTCGGATTGTGGAGTTCGGTGGCGAGGTCCAGGCGCTTGACCAAGGTCGCCACGTAAGCGCCTTCGCTTTGGAGCAAGCTCCCTACCTGGTCGATTTGGGCGGGGTCAATCAGGGGCTCATCGCCCTGGATATTGATATAGGCATCGTAGTCCGGGCGCAGGCGAGCGACCTCAAGGAGACGGTCCGTGCCGGAAGGATGGTCGGGGCTGGTCATCACCGCCCCTCCCCCTGCCTGCCGAATGACTTCGGCAATGCGCGCATCGTCCGTGGCCACGACCAAATCGGTCAGGCAAGCAGCCTGGCGCGCCCGGGCCCAGACCCGCTGGATCATCGGTTGACCAGCAATGTTGACCAGTGGCTTGCCGGGCAGGCGAACCGATTGGTAACGTGCGGGAATCACTCCCAATATCTTCATTTGAAATCTGGTTGCGGTGGTATTCAGTTGTTCCGCCCCTCCGATCCACTCCTCGCCCCGAAGTTACAGGTTTTCAACAAAAGCGCTTAATTTCGGGCCATGTCATCCAGCACCACCATCGAAGGCCTCGACTTTCCGGCCCCGATTTTTCGCATTGTCACCGATGCGGCCACCGGTTCGGTCCTCGTCGAATGCCGGCACGCCGCCGAGCGCACCGTCGAATTGTTCGCGTTGTCGCTGGACTCCTCGGAGGAATTACAGCAGGTATCCGACCTGGAATGGTGGCTGGGCGTAGAGGCGATGCAGAATGGCCAGGTGTTGCTGCACCACTTTGAGGACCCGAGCCTGCCGGTCCACCACGGATTGGAGATGCGTTCCTTACCCAATTTCGAACTGCTTTGGAAGGCGCCGGAAGCCCGCTTGTTGGGATGGGGAAAGGAAAAGGTCTGGGTGGAAATGAGCGGGAAACAAATGGGGCTGCATCCGAAAATGGGCCATGAAGTGGTTGCCGGAAGCAATTGGGATCCGGAAGGATTGCGGGCTTGGGAAAATGAACGGGGTGGTGTTCAGGTTCCGGAAATGGTGACAGCGGAGAAATTGGGGCCAAGAGCCCTCTGGGAGGAATACCCACCGACGGCCGCGTCGGTATTTTATTTGCAAGCGGCGGACCACGAGTTGGTCGCCTGGCATACCGGAGAATTTGAAACGGGCTTTGATTTGCACCTAGCCATTTTCACCCCCGACGGCCAATTGAGCGACCACTTCTACCTCGAAGAAGGCCTCGCCTCGATGATCCCCGAGCCGTTTTTCCTATTCCAAGACCAGATTGTGTGGATGGAAGGCCGCCAAAGCCTCCATTGGACCCGGCTTTAATCGTCCTGCAATTTGATTTTGGCTTCCTCGAGCTCGGCCCGCATCTTATCCGAGACCTTCGGATAGTGCATGTTTAGGCCGTAGAGATGGTTCAGGACAATTTGGGAAACGATCAGGCGGGCATTGCGCTTGCTATTCCCGGGAATCACGTACCACGGAGCAGTTTCACGGCTGGTGCCTTCCAACATGTCCTGGAAGGCATCCTGGTAAGCATTCCAATGGCCCCGCTCCTTCACGTCGGCCATACTCATCTTCCAATTCTTGTCCGGACGGTTGATGCGGTCCAGAAGACGCTGGCGTTGCTCGTCGTAGGAGATGTGGAGGAAAAACTTGATGACCCGGGTTCCATTCCGGTACAGGTAATCTTCGAAATTGACAATGTCCTGGTACCGCTGGGTCCACAAGGTATCCAGGTTCTGGGGGATATGCTCGGCCGGGATGCGCTGGTACTGCCGAACGATCTCGGGGTGGACTTTGACGACCAGAACTTCTTCGTAATAGGAGCGGTCAAAAATCCCAATCCGTCCCCGCTCGGGCAGGCAACGGGTCGTCCGCCACATCCAATCGTGGTCCAATTCCTGCGAAGTCGGCTTCTTAAAGGCAAATACCTGTACGCCGGCCGGGTTCACCCCACTCATCACGTGGCGGATGGCGCCACCTTTTCCCGCCGTATCCATTCCCTGGAAAATCAACAGCAAACTGTATCGGTCCTGGGCAAACATGAGGCTTTGCAGGTCATGAATTTCCTCCGTGTATTCGTCCAGCAACTTCCTGTACTCCTTCTTTCGCTCATAAAGTGGCTCAATCCGGGAGGGTTGGTTGTTGACATGCAGACTTTTGCCGGGCACGTATCGGAATTGTTCAGGATCAATTTTCAGTTTCATCGTACAATCGCTAATTTCAAAAGCTCGTAATACCAGAGATGGAAAGGATTAAATTAGGAAAAAAATTGGTCAAGGAAAGTTTCAATGGGATTCGTCCCTCTGATTTGAAATGGGGATTCCTCGTTTTCCTTTTGTTTTCCTCCACCTTCCTCTCCGCCACTCCCCGCCTCAAATTCCTCGAAAAATCCCACTACTTCGGCACGGTCAAGGAAGAAATGGGTCCGGTGGAACACAAATTTCGGTTTGTCAATATCGGGAATGAAGCCTTTACGATCCGGGCGAAGACTTCCTGTGGATGTACGGTGGCGAACTATTCGCGTGATCCGGTAGCACCGGGGGATACTGGCTACGTCGAGATCAAGTTTGATCCCAAAAATCGGCCGGGCGTCTTCCGGAAGGGGATTTCGGTGATTGTGAATGAAAGCGAACAACAACACCATCTGGTCATCAGCGGCCAAGTCCGCCCGCGACCCAAGGGCCCCCGGGATTATTATCCCTTCGTAGACGGCCACCTCCGATTCAAAACCAACCATTTTACTTTTGGGCGGACCAAGGACGATCAGGTGAAGACGATGAAGACCATCTTGTACAACGATGGTGACCGCCTTCTGCAATTTGCGCCGGATAAGAGCGATATTCCCGATTGGATTGACCTGCGCATGTCCAAAACGGCGCTGGAACCCGGCGACACCTTGGAAATGGTGGCCGTATATGACGCCGCGGCCCGCGCCGAATATGGATTTGTCTTTGACCAGATCTACCTGCAAAGCAGCGACGACCAGCGGCCGCTGAAGACGATCCGTTTCAGCGCCAATATTCGGGAACATTTCACCGGCAGCGAACTGAGCCGTCCGCCCCGCATGACGCTCTCTTCCACCAAAATTGATTTTGGGAAGGCCGACAATTCGGGGCTGACTGCCCAGGTGATGGAGGTAAAAAATACGGGCTCCTCGGATTTGATCATCCGGCGCATCTACTCTCAGTGCACCTGCCTCGACTTCCAAATGGCGCGGGATACGATTCCTCCGGGAGAAAGCGAAAGTTTGTTGGTCAAATTCAATACGCGGGGCCGGTTGGGCAAAGAAATCAAAGAGTTCAAGATCATTGCCAATACCCCCAAGCTCCCGGAGCGGACCATTGTCGCCCAGATTGAGATCGTGTCGGAAGAAAAAAGCCAATAATTTCCATTTGCCTTCCTCCTATTCTTCCATGCACTCCGAAACGATTTAGACGGCTTCAACCCCGATTCCATTTCTTCTCCCCCTTCCCGCCACAACAAGTAAACACCTGGTAAACAAGTAGTTGCAAATATTTTCTCTTGGAAATGATTCTCAAATTTTGCATCTTACTTATGTGTCGGACATGTCCGGCACATACAGAGCAAGGGGTAGGGTGACTCGCATGAAAGTGCTTGAGTCCCCTATTTTTTATTTCCCCTATCTCTCCTCTCCCCCGAACCATTGAGCGCTCCTCCCCCACCGTTCAAGCGTCATTCCCAGCATTTTAGCCCTTCAAGGATGGATTATTTCCCTGAGATTTCTTATATTAAATGTACAGGATGCAAAAATGTGCCTATTATTTTAATTCCTGGTTACTTTCAATAGCAGGCTAGTAACGAAATCCGCCACGTTGGGTTCCTCGGCGTGGCGATTTTTTTAGTCCCGATCGGGGGAAATGGTAGTTCCATTCCTGATTTTCCTCATACATTCTGAAGCCCTCCCCCCTCATTTTTGTCTCAAATCGTTATTTTTGATGACTATGGCAAAATTGGAAGAGATCAAAGGATTTTTCATGGACCTTCAGGACCGCATCTGCGGTGGACTGGAGGAATTGGACGGGAGCGGAACGAAGTTCGTCCAGGACCTATGGGAGCGTCCCGGAGGTGGTGGAGGCCGGACCCGGGTCTTCGCCGGTGGAGATGTCATTGTGAAGGGGGGGGTGAACTTCTCCCATGTCCACGGGCCAATGCCCGCGAAGATCGCCAACAAGTTGAAGTTGGACGAAGGTGCTCAGTTTCACGCCACGGGCGTGTCCATTGTATTGCACCCACTCAATCCCTATGTCCCGATCATCCACTCCAATGTCCGTTACTTTGAAGTCGAAGGGGGAACCTTCTGGTTCGGCGGCGGAATCGACGTCACTCCGGCGTATATAGACCTGGAACAAGGCCGGGCCTTTCACCAACTGATGAAGGATACCTGCGACAAAACCGATTCCGCATACTATCCCAAGTTCAAAAAGTGGGCCGATGACTACTTCTACCTTCCCCACAGGAACGAAACGCGGGGCATTGGCGGGATTTTCTTTGACCACCTGCGCACGGACAAGGATAAGCACTTCCAGTTCGTCCAGGACGTCGGAAACGCCTTTGTTCCCTCATACCGTCCCTTGGTAGAACAAAACCGCGTCAAGGCCTACGGACAGCGGGAATTGGACTGGCAATTGCACCGCCGGAGCCGCTACGTCGAGTTCAACCTCGTCCACGACGCCGGCACCAAGTTTGGGTTGGAAACTGGGGGCCGGACCGAATCCATCCTCATGTCCATGCCGCCCATGGCCAGCTGGGGCTATGCCTATGCGCCTGAGCCCGACACGCCGGAGGCCGAGACCCAATCCCTGCTGAAGCCCATGGAATGGGTGCCCATTCACGTATAAGCTCCGGGGAATCCCCAAAGCAATCGCCCTTTCAATGCGGACATTGAAAGGGCGATTTTCGTAAGTGGATATTTTTTAAGCGTCTTCTCCGAATTGGAGACCGCGCGGGAGTTGACTTTGTTGTTCGTCCATCATTTCCTGTTCCAACTTCTCCTGCTTCTTCTTTTTCCGGAAATTTCGGTACCAGATGAAGCCGATCAGGGCGAAAGTGAGGTACGGAAGGACAAAGAGGTAGATGATCCCCGAGTTCAGGCCTTCAGCCAATGGGTTGGGCTCTTCACCGTGGCCCGATTCGACCGCGGCCTTGCACATCGGACATTGAGCGAACGCATTCACAACGCCCATTCCCCAGACGATCACGAACAGGAGCGCCACCCGCATATATGGTATGAATTTGTTCTTCATAGTTTCCTGCGTTAAACAGGAGGATTATAGACATGGGCCATCAAATAAACAATGACCCCGGTCACCGACACATACAACCAGATCGGCCAGGCCCAACGGGTAATTTTTTTGTGTCGCTCAAACTGCTTCGTAAAGGCCCGGTAGATGGAAAAGAGCGCCAGTGGAACGATGGCCACTGAAAGCAGGATATGGGTGAGTAGAATGACCAAATAGATAATTCTCGCTGCCCCCGTTCCATTGTAAGGAATGGACTCCGCTCCGTAGTGGTATACGATGTAGGAGACCAAAAAGATGCAGGACAAGACGAATGCGGACATCATCACAAACCGATGCAAATGGATCTTTTTCTGCTTGATGAACACCAAGCCCAACACAAGCAATACCGATACGGTGCTGTTGATGATGGCGTTCAGAGTCGGGAGAAAAGAAACATCTCCAAAGATTTCGGTTGCGGGCTTGTCGGCAAACAGCAGAAAGGCTACGACCAGTGGAACTACCACGGACAGTATTCCAATCAGCGGTACAAACAGCCTGTCATTCGTCTTTAGCGTACTCAATTTGAAGTAGTTTAATGTGGTCAATCAAATTCTTCACGTCGGCATCAGAGGTTCCTTCGTACTCCTGTCCTCTAAGCCTTCCTTGCGGATCAATCAATCGAATCCGGTGATCGATCTCGGTCGGATTCATGGAGGAATCTGCCTCTAACAACAGATCCTGCTTGATTAACTTGTACAAATCTGATTTGTTGCCCGTGACAAAATTCCACCTTCCAGGATCAGCGCCGGCTGATTCCGCGTACTGAGACAGGGCAGCGACCGTATCAGCGGCCGGATCGACCGAGATGGACAGGTACCGAATTTCGGGAAAGGGCTGGAAATTGGGGTAGTCATGGGCGCGCCGGACGGCGCGGTTCACCTTGTTGCAATCGTTGCCGCAGTTCGTGAAGAACAGGCTGGCGACGATGATCGTCCCTTCCAGGTCCTGGGAACTCACCAGGTCCCCAGATTGATTCACCACGGTGAAATTGCTCACCGTATGATACAATGAATCCGGACTTCCGTCCGGATTCGCTATTTTGGGGCTGATTACATCGATTTTTTTGCGTTTATGATCGCCGCTGTTCAGGAAGAACAAAATCAGGAGCGGCAATCCCACAATCAAAAAGAGAATGATCAGCGGTCTCGCTTTTCGCATAAAACTTATCTACTATGCTCCGAACCACCCGCCGTTGTACCATCCTCCTTCCAGGAGAAGGGCCAGGACGAGCCATACCACAAAGAGCAACGGTACGAGAATGGTCGTGATCAGGCTTTTGACTTCCTGACGCAGGTGCATAAACTCAGCGACGATATAGAACGCCTTGACAAGGGTCATCAGGATAAAGGTCACATTGCGGAAGGTTCCCCGTCCAACAATGAAGGCCACCGCAAATTCCGCTGCGGTAATTGCCGCCAAAATCCAAAATACCCGCCAGATCTTTTTCCGAGCCTTTTTCCCGTATTCCTCATCGTGGTGATTGTGAATATCTGGGTGCTCGTAAGGGTTTTCCATGTCAGCCATTGCTGTATGCTTGTTTAGTTTTTACCAAGAATAAATGCCGTTAGATCAGGTAGAAGAAGGTAAAGACGAATACCCATACCAGATCTACAAAGTGCCAGTAGAGACCAACTTTCTCCACCATTTCGTAGTGGCCGCGCTTCTCCAACGTACCGTTCTGGCTTTGACGGTAAACGATGTAGTTGAGGAGCACACCGGAGGCTACGTGGCTTCCGTGGAAACCAGTGATGAAGAAGAAGAAGTTTGCAAAGGAAGGATTCTGACTGTACTGGTTCACCGTAAGGTTCGCACCTTCTACCACGGAGAGGTAGCGGGGATCCCAGCCATTCTCATAGCCCTGAACCGGCATGAGCTCAGGGAGCTGGCTCATTTCGGGAAGGGTCACCCCTTCATAGGCAGCGCTGAGCACCACCTGGCCCTCATCGATCGTCATGATCGTTCCGGCAAAGTCGCCGTTCATGATTTGGGCAAACATCCCTTCGGCTCCAGCAAAGAACTGGGCGACAGTTCCATCCAACAAGTGAATAGATCCATCCAGTCCCCCACCACCGTGGGTACCGATGATGAAGTGGTACCACTCGTATCCCTGGCAAGCCAGGAAGGCGATCCCACCAACCAATGTCCATCCCAAATATTTCACAACCCCATCGCGGTCCATCCGGTGACCGGCTTCTACCGCCAGTACCATCGTGACCGAGGAAGCGATCAGGATAAAGGTCATCAGACCTACAAATGCCAACGGAGCTTCAACGTGGAACCATTCGTGGAGCAGGGGAAAGTGGGTATACACCGCTTCCGGATCTGCCCAGGCCACATCGCTTTTGAAACGAACCAAGCCGTATGCCACCAGGAAGGTACCGAAGGTAAAGGCATCCGACATGAGGAAAAACCACATCATCAGCTTACCATAAGTCGCCTTGAATGGTTTCCTTCCTCCCGACCACGAGGGTCTGCCTTCCATTGTTGTTGTTTGAGCCATCTTAAAGTTTACAGTATGTTTTTTCCTTAATTCTTAAAGCAGGGGTTCGCCTTGGTTCATCAACAAAAATATAAATAAATAGAGCCAGAGCAAACCTAAAAAGTGCCAGAAAGTGGCGCAGTTTTCGATGCCTACGATCTTTCCGACCTTGTATTTCCCGAGCTGAATTCGCGCCAAAACCACTCCGGTAAAGAGCAATCCGGCCACGATGTGTAGCCCGTGAACTGCGGTCAATATATAAAGATAATTTCCTGCGCTGCTACCTCCTTTTCCCCAAATTACTCCGTCACCGTCCAATGCAGCCCAAGCAACTACCTGCCCCACCAGGAACAATGCGCCCAAAATAAATGTGAGCCCAAAGCCAACCTTGGTGCGGTTGAAATCTCCTTTCCTTGCTCCCCAAAGTCCGACCTGCAACATGACAGAACTGATAATTATCACTCCGGTATTGTACCAGAGGATACTCGGCAGTTCAAAGGCATGCCACATTTCCTTTTCCGACTCGATGCCCTTTGAGACGATATACGCGCTCGTCAATCCCCCAAAAAATAGGATGATGGTCACGATGAATATCCACATCGAGAACTTTGCGGGATGGATGACGTACTTTCTCTCTTCGGATCCGGCCATGCTACTCATTTCTTTTCAAATTCAGAATTTATCTATCAACATCGCTATTTGGACCACGGGCAGATAAATGAACGAACCAAACATCACTCCTTTCGCTGCCTTCGGAGACATCTTGCGGAGGAGTTGGAACGACCGGTAGGTAAAAAATCCTCCCGCTGCCATCGCGACGACCATGGTCACCCAGCCAATGAGCTCGAGGTGAAATGGCAGAACCGCTACGGGAACCAAGAGGATCGTGTAGACAAAGATCAAATAAGCCGTGTACTTGGAAGGGCCACTGTTGCCGGGGAGCATTTTGAATCCAGCCTGGGTATAATCCTCATCGCACAACCAGCCGATGGACCAGAAGTGAGGGAATTGCCAGATAAATTGGATCAAAAACAGCACCCAGGCTCCCAGGCCGAGGGAACCAGTGGCAGCCGCCCATCCAATCAGGACGGGCATGGCGCCCGGGAACGCACCGACCAGCACTCCAAGGGGGCTGATGCGTTTCATGGGCGTGTACACGAAGGCATACGAGAGCAAAGCAATGATCCCTAAGAGCGCGGGAACCATTCCTTCAAACACGATGCCCAAAATTGCGATGCCACCAGCGGCACAAATCAGCGCGAATACCACCGCTTCAACGGGGGATATCGCACCAGTAACCAAAGGACGCTTAGAAGTCCGGGTCATCATCCGATCGTATTCGATCTCCATGACCTGGTTCAGGGTATTGGAAGCTCCGGTGACAAGAAGCCCCCCCAAGCCCAACCACAACAGCGTCACCGGGTCGAACCCGGTAATTCCTGGTGCCATCATGTACCCGAAGACGGCCGAAAAGACCACCAGCAGGGACAGACGCATCTTGATCAACTGTGTATAGGCGCGCATCCGTCCGACGACGATGTCTTTTACACTGACCCGATATGTTGCTTTGTTATTTTGCATTAACCAATGACTGTTGCTCAATCTTCCGATTCAGCCGAACCCACCCTTTCAGGACGCGTTCAGCACCAAGAATATTGATAAGGATCGCAAATTCTGCGGCAAACATAATGTTCGCCAACAGGAGATGCAGGGGCTGCAAGACGGGAGGCAGGGAGAAATAGCTCAGGGAAATTCCAAAGCCGACTTCCAGAAACATGCTTCCCAGCATGACAGCAACGAAAAGACGAATGGCGCGGTGATTCACTTTCTGCAGGAGCATTCTCCCCCATACCACAATCATTCCCGCCAGAATCATCCAGATACCCTTGTGGATCGTATAATAACTTCCCAGTTGGTCCACCCAGGTGGAACGATTTTCGAAGTTATTCTGCTCCGCAATGATATCCACCGTTTCTCTGACCTGGGTACCGATCAGGATTTGGGCCATGGAAAACAGCACCACTCCCAATCCCAACCAGGTCAGCGTCGGGCTGAGTCCTTCGGGCTTGTAGGCACGGTGCGGCTGGGAATGTCCCGCAGCCAAATACACTGCGATGATCAAAGTGGCCAGGATCAACATTGCCCCGAACATGTGTAAGGTGACCATGCCGCCTTCCAAGTGTTTGTCTACCACTACTTTTCCCAACCAAGCCTCTACTCCGGTCAACACCATCGCAATGATGCTCAGGTAAGAGATACGCCGGTCTTTTCGCCAATAAATCAAAGAAAGCAGGGCGGTCACAAAGACAAACAACCCTATCAATGCTCCCACCAGTCGGTTGACGTACTCCGTCCAGGTTTGGAAAACATTGAACTCTTGCGTTTCGTAACCCGGATGCGTTGCGAAGAACTCAGCTGGGATTTCCGAAACATCGGTGGGTGGGACCATGAGACCGAAACACTTCGGCCAATCGGGGCAACCCATCCCCGATCCTGTACTCCTCACGATTCCACCGACGAGGATCAAAAAGAGAACAGCACCCACTGAAACTTTTCCGATTCTCCGGTACCATGTTTCGATGGATGCTGCCCTTCTATTTGTCATATCTTATTTCGAGGGTACAGATTCCGGAGTCGGGGTTGGCGTCTGAATGGGTTCAGGCGTGGTATCCGGAACATCAATGAACCAATCGGGATCATCATCTGGAATGTGCTGGGGCAGGTAGTCCTTCTTCACACCCGGCATGCTGTAATCGTAGGGCCAGCGGTGTACTTCAGGAATTGCACCAGGCCAATTGCCGTGGCCAGGATTGACCGGGGTCGTCCACTCCAGCGTGTTGGAGTTCCAGGGGTTGGCCGGAGCTTTCTTGCCGCGGAAGATGCTTACCAGGAAGTTGCCGAGGAAGATGAACTGACCAAATACACCGAGGATCGCCGCAATGGTAATGAACTGAGACAGGTCGGTGTAGATTTCGAAGCTGGTGAATTCGAAGGCCGAGAAATCGTAGTAACGACGAGGCATACCGCCCATTCCCATGAAGTGCATCGGGAAGAAGACCAGGTAAACGGAAGCGAAGGTCAGCCAGAAGTGAGCAACACCCAGTTTGTGGTCCATCATCCGACCGAAGAATTTCGGGAACCAGTGGTAGACACCCGCAAAGAAGCCAAAGGCCGAAGCGGATCCCATCACCAAGTGGAAGTGGGCAACTACGAAGTAAGTATCGTGGAGCGGGATGTCAATGGCGGCGTTACCCAGGAAAATACCCGTTACACCACCGGAGACAAACAAGGATACCAAACCAATGGAGAACAACATGGCCGGAGAGAACTTCAGGTTCCCTTGCCACAGCGTCGTGATATAGTTAAAGGCCTTTACCGCGGATGGAACGGCGATGATCAAGGTCAACAGCATGAAGACTGTACCCAGCATCGGGTTCATTCCCGTCACAAACATGTGGTGGGCCCATACCACGAAGGAAAGCAATGCAATCGCCAGCATCGAACCAATCATCGCGCGGTAACCGAAGATCGGTTTGCGGGACATGGTCGAGATGACTTCTGATGTGATTCCCAGTGCCGGTAGGAGTACGATATACACCTCCGGGTGCCCCAGGAACCAGAACAAGTGCTGGAAGAGAATTGGTGAACCACCTTCGTGGTCCAATACCTCACCGGCAACATAAATATCAGAAAGGAAGAAGCTGGTTTCAAAGTTACGGTCCATGAGCAGCAGCAGAGCGGCTGCAAACAGAACCGGGAACGACAGGACCCCAATGATGGCAGTCAGGAAGAAGGCCCAAATCGTCAGCGGAAGGCGGGTCATGGACAAGCCTTTGGTCCGCAAGTTCAGAACAGTTGTGATATAGTTGATCCCCCCAAGGAGCGACGAAACGATGAACAGCGCCATTGACATCAGCCAAAGGTCCATTCCGATTCCCGATCCCGGGTTCGCTTCTGGCACAGCACTCAGCGGAGGATAAACCGTCCATCCACCACCAGCGGGACCGCCGGCGACGAAGAGGGAGGAAATCATCAGCGTACAGCTGGCGAAGAAGAACCAATAGGACAACATGTTCAGGAAGCCCGAAGCCATATCCCGTGCTCCAATCTGGAGCGGAATAAGGAAGTTCGAGAAGGTTCCTGACAAACCTGCTGTCAGTACGAAGAATACCATGATGGTACCGTGCATCGTCACCAATGCGAGGTAGAAGTTGGCATCCAACCGTCCACCTTCACCCCACTTGCCCACCAGGGTTTCCAACCAAGGGAAGCTGGTATCAGGGTAAGCCAACTGAAGACGGAAAATAAGGGACATGAATAGTCCGATCATGGCCATGAAGATCCCCGTAAACAAGAATTGTTTAGCGATGACCTTGTGGTCCATGGAAAAGACATACTTGCTAAAGAAAGTCCCGCCGTGATGGTCATGATCATCGTGTTGATCGTGCCCGCCAGCGTGGTCTTTGTTTATTGTTAATGCTTCTGCCATCTGTTTATATCCTTTAAATCAGTTCTTTTCTATTCCAAAATGGGGGTTTTACCAGAAACGGAGCCTTCATCGGCAAGGTCACCTTCATACTGAGGGAACTCATCGGAGGGCTCGTACGGGATTTGAGTAATCAGGCTGTGCGTTTTGATGGAGTCGAACCAGGCGTCGTATTCCTCCGGCTCGAGAACGATGACTTTCTTGGCCATGGAGAAGTGACCGCGGCCACAAACTTCAGTACAAGCCAGTTCGTAATCGAATCCTTCGTAGTGGAATACACTGTCGACGACAGTTTCCTTGAACGTAATGGTGTCGCCGTTTTCGATCCGCATTTTCTCAACTTCCATCGTACGGACGGAGTCAAGTTCAGCCCAGTAGCCTCCACCCTCTTTGAGGATTTGGCGGTATTCAGAGCTGGTGTAAAGCGGAACAAAGTGGAAACGGGTATCCATGCCAGGAACAGCGTCCATCTTCACACGGAAATGAGGCAGGTAGACAGAATGGAGAACGTCACGAGAGCGAATCTTCAAATCTACACGCTGGCCTTTTTTCAGAACCAAGTCGTTAGAGATGAAGTCGTCGTGAGAGCGGGGATTGCTCATGTTAACCCCCAGGTTATTGGCACCGGCGATGCGACGTACGTCCAAATCGCCGAGTTCTTTATCAGGTCCGGGGTAGCGGAGGGTCCAGCCCCACTGCTCACCACTGATTTCAACCAGCAGGACTTCTTCGGAAGGATCAGGAGCACCCATGGTAGAGTTCCAGGTCCGGATGCCGAAGATGACCAGAATGGTCAGCGTGATGGCAGGTACGACCGTCCAGATCATTTCCAAACGGTTGTTTTCGGGATAGTAACGGGCCTTGCGGCCACCGTCTTTCCCGTAGCGATAAGCGAAGAAGAAGAGAACAGCATTGGTCAGGACGAATACGCCAAACACAACCACCATCGTGATCCAGAACAACTGGTCGATTTCCTGCCCGTGGGCGGAAGCGGCATTGTCCAAGACGAAGAAGTCAGTGTAAAGGCTCGTCGACCAGAATACAGCAATCATTCCTACGACAAAGAATCCGAGGAACAAGCGAGCATTGAGTTTGTCAAAGTTGACACCTCCGAAGAATTCGATGCCGCGCAGGCGAGCGACCTGAGCACCGATCAAACCAAGCAGGCCCAGTACAACCAGACCCAAGAGAATGGCCAGGCTGCGGAGACCAGAAAGGGTGTCGTCATCTCCAACTGTAATGGTGGCAGCGCCTCCCTCTGCGTCATCGGCCGGCGGCGCCCATCCATCAATCCAAGCCACGATATCGTCGATATCTTCGTTGGTGAGGTGAGGCATTGCGGACATGGCTGACTTGTTCCACTCCTCATAAATACTATTTGCGTACTCGTCCCCAGTGGCAATGATCTCAGCGGAGTTGCGAATCCAACCGTACAACCACTCTTTCGAAGGCACACGCTCGGAGACCTCATACAGTGCCGGACCGGTAAGGTCTTGGGTCAAAACTGTCGAGTGACAACGGGCGCAGTTGGCCTGAAAAAGCTGTTGACCTTTGGCGGCATCGGCTGCAAACACATCTTGCTGGATCACCAGGAACATCAGCAACGAAAATACTGCCAGGGCAGACCTCCGCAACCAATCTGCTGGGGAGCTCAGGACCCCATTGTTCTTGGTATATGTTGCTCGGCTGTGCATATTCTTATTATTCTAGTTCGCTTTATTGTATGCAAAAATAACCAGTATCCCCTCCATTCGTTCCCCTCTTTCCAAATTATACCCCCGTGGAGTGATGGACACTTTCCTCGAAGAAGGGATGTTTCTTGGCCAGCAATGTGGTCTCTCCTAGTCCCTTGAACACGATGATCAAGAAGACCCCTCCGATGAGAACAAATGCCCCTGCAAACATGAGCATGTCTCCGAAGCCCCAGGTGGCCCCGAGGGTACCGGGAGCGATGAGGAGGAAAACATCCACAAAACGACCAACCAGCATCACGCGGATGGCACTTCTCAAGCTCAGGTGCTTCCGCTTGGCGTTCCGGGTCATTAGGGCCAGGAAGGGGAAAGCAAAGTTGATGACGAAATTCGCCATGAACAGGAAGTAGTAGTCCTGGAAGCGGTCGTAGAAGTAAACAGTTTCTTCAGGAATGTTGGCGTACCAGATCAAGAGGAACTGAGAGAGCCAAGTATAAGCCCAGAAGCAGCTGAAGGCAAAGATGAACTTACCCATGTCGTGCATGTGCTCAGATCCGAAGACGTTCAGGTGGCCTTTTTCTTTCAAGTGCATGGCAATCAAAGAAGTAACCATGGCACCGCTGACGAAGAGTCCGGCAAAGCAGTAAACTGCGTAAATGGTAGAGAACCAGTGGGGCTCCAGGGACATGATCCAGGTGAAGCAGAGGAGGCAGAAGCCCAGGGCAAAAATCGGAAGGAAAGTGGCCGAGTAGCGAATGCTCTTCTTGTGGTTTTCCAAACCGCCAACTTCTTCTTCTTTCAAGCTCGCCTTGCGGAACATGTGTCCCAACAAGGTCCAAACTGCGATGAGGAAAACCCCAACGGCAACTACGAATACGAAGTTCAGGACGCCCGCTTTGTGGTCAATGAGACCGTCAAACAAGACCTGTTCTCCGCCATCCATTTTATTCATTTCATAGAACCGCCAGTCCCAAACATGCTCTCCAAAGATGAAGAAGATGGCAACCAACAGAAGGCCACCAATGGGAAGGAAGCGGTAAAAGGGTTCGATGATCCGCTTGATTGAGATGTACCAACCGGCGTTGGCGAGGTAGCCGACGGCCATGAAGAATATCCCAAAAAGTGCTACGCAAATCCACCAGAAGGTACCGCCGAGGAGGCTCGCACCAAATTTGGACATGTCGTTGGGCTCGTGGTGGGCACCATCGTGGGCGGGATGGCCATCGGCCATGACGATGTTGCCATCGTCATCGTAGATATACGTCTGTGCTTCGTGCAGATATGCCCGACGCCAGGTTCCATCTTCGAGGTGGTCGCTGTGGTGGGCACCGTGGGCCGAGCCATGCTCTTCGCCGCCGTGTCCATCACCGTGGTCGCCACCGCCGTGAGCACCCGCAGCCATTTCGCTGTGGTCCTCATCACCACCGTGATCACCATCACTGGAATGGGTTTCACCTTCCTCTTTGTCGCCATCGTGATCACCCGCGTGATCTCCGTCATGATCGCCTTCTTCCATTTGAGCGAAGTGAGCAATGCGGCCAGCATCCGAGTGCTCCCCACCATCGTGGGCCTCCTCTGAATGTTCGCCACCATGCGCCCCGCCATGGTCATCTCCCCCACCGACTTTGGTAAGGCCATAACCGCCAAAGTACAACAGGACACCTACCACAATCATGCCCACAAAGGACTTCATGTAGTTGCCTGTCATCTTGAACGGCTTCGATTCGGGTATTTCAGTATGATGATGCGCCATCGTAATTTTTTCCCTTAGGTATCGAGTCTAACAATCTGATTATTTCTTCTTGATTTCCGTAACCTCAGTTACAAGAATTTCCGTCCGGAGGTTCCGGTTCTGATGATCGATGGTGATGTTCCGGTTGACCGGCATCGTAGCGCCCATCGGAGCGGCCTTGATCCAGTTATAAGGAACGCCAGCGTCACGCAGCTCAGCGACGAAAGCATCGGCCTGGGCCTGCGTAGTCGCCATTGCCGTAGCAGAGTCCATGGTAGCTTCGTCGTAGAAGGCATGGGTCTGTACTTCGGCCATGATCTGGTAATCATCAGAGAATTCCTTGATGAAGTCAGCGTAAGCGAGCACCTGCCCTTTGGCTTCAGCATTCAACGCCATTTGACCGTCTTCACCATTTCCATATTCTGCCCCTTCGATCCACCAGCCGTTTCCTTTCTTGACCTGAAGCACTTTGATCGGGTCGCCAGTGATCTCGTCCTTGGCATCCTTGTAAAGCACGGCGTCAGAGAAAGCCGGATATTCATTGGCCAAGGTGATGCCTTGAAGTCCTTCTACATAGTGAAGTACTTTCAGGCGATCCTCATACTCCAACTGAGAAGCGTAGGAACCCATGATTCCTTTTCCGTGCATGATGACGTAGTACACTTCTCCCTGGGTGTATTCGGCGAGGGTGGCCGCATTGTAAGGCTGCGGGTTGATGGCCGGGTGGGTCGAGACCTTTCCTTTACCAGCTCCCTTTTTCCCGTGACAAGCACCACAGAAACGCAGGTACAGCTCTTCGGCGGATTCCATGTTCTCAGCGGTACGACGGAGGGGGTTGTAGAAAGACTTTACGCCTTCACCGTGGCGGATGGAGTCTTCTTCCGAATTGGGGTATTCATAGGATGCCCACTTGCCCCGGGCAATCGTGCCTTCCGGGGGAAACTGAAGGGTTTGCTCATCCTTAAACGGAGTGATACTGTCGGCGACCTGCTTGAAGGGCTCGTACGGGATGGATTCGTACATTTCCGGGGCATACTGGATACCCGGGCTGTTACGGTCCCGTCCACAGGCACTCAGGATCAGGGCGAGGACAAAAACGCCAACGGTGGACAGATATGTGCGTGTGTTCTTCATTGTAGTTTCAGCTGAATACGCTTTCATCAAATGAATACATCGAAATATGGATCGTCTACTTCCTGCTCGGCGATTTCGTAGGCACCGGCTTTCTTCATGATCTCCTCCGCCTTCTTCTTGTCGCCATTGAGCTTCTCCTGGTCGACGGCTACCACGAAGACATCGTCCGTAACGCGGTTGTCAAACAAGACCGGCTTCTTCCAGGGGAACATTTTATTGACGAAGAAGAAAGTAAAGACCATCCCAAAAGCGGAAAGCAGGACGGTCAATTCAAATGAAATCGGGGCGAGTGCAGGACCCTGGAAATTGGGCTTACCGCCAATGTCGATCGGCCAGTCCCATACAAGCATGTATACCTGCATGAGAACCGCCAGCGTCAGACCCGTTGCACCGAAAAGGAAAGCGGCAACGGTAAGGCGGGAACGCTTGAATCCGAGGAGCTTCTCCAATCCGTGGATCGGGAACGGAGAGTACACGTCGTAGACCTTAATACCTTCGGCCTGGAGGGCTTCAACCCCGGCGGACGTAGCCTCCGGGCTTTTGTACTTACCCAACAGGAACTTCTGCAGGTTGTTGCTCATATTCTTTTTCTTCTTCAGGTAAATGAATCAAGGTTTTCACTTCGAACATGTTGACCACCGGCATGAACTTCGCGAACAGGAAGAACAGGGTGAAAAACAGACCGAAGGTTCCGAGGAAAATTCCAAATTCAATCCAGGTGGGGTTGTAATAGGACCAGCTGGAGGGAAGGTAATCGCGGTGGAGGGAGGTCACGATGATCACGAAACGCTCGAACCACATACCAATGTTGACAAAGATGGAAAGGATGAAGCTGATCAGCATGCTCTGACGGACGCGCTTGATCCAGTAGAGCTGCGGAGTCACTACGTTACAGGAAATCATGATCCAGTACGCCCACCAGTAAGGACCGAAGGCCCGGTTGACGAAGGCAAAGCCTTCAAAGTGGTTACCGGAGTACCATGCGATAAAGAATTCCGTTCCGTAGGCAATCCCCACCAATGAACCGGTCAGCATGATGATTTTTGCCATGGCCTCCATGTGGCCCAGCGTAATCATGTCTTCCAGTTTATATATCTTCCGCATCACAATGAGCAGGGTTTGTACCATACCGAATCCGGAGAAGATTGCACCGGCGACGAAGTAAGGCGGGAAGATCGTGGTGTGCCAACCCGGAATGACCGAAGTTGCAAAGTCAAAGGATACGATGGTGTGTACAGAAAGTACCAACGGCGTTGCCAAACCAGCCAGGATCAAGGAAACCAATTCGAATCGATACCAGGTTTTGGCGGAGCCGTTCCATCCGAGGGCCAAGCTACCGTAGATAGCTTTGGCGATTTTGTTCTTGGCGCGGTCCCGAATTGTAGCAAAGTCAGGGACAAGACCGAGGAACCAGAACACGAGAGAAACGGAGAAGTAAGTCGTAATCGCGAATACGTCCCAGAGCAGCGGAGAGTTAAAGTTAACCCACAGCGGGCCCCGCGTATTCGGAAGGGGAAGCACCCAGAAAGCACCAATCCAGGGACGTCCCATGTGGATCAGCGGGAATAGTGCCGCACATAACACGGCAAATATCGTCATGGCTTCCGCCGAGCGGTTGATTGAGTTACGCCAGGTCTGGCGGAACAGCAACAGAATGGCTGAGATCAGCGTACCGGCGTGACCGATACCGACCCAGAATACGAAGTTCGTAATGTCAAAGGCCCATCCGACGGTCTTATCAAGACCCCAGGTACCGATTCCCACGAACAAGGTATAGCCAATACAAAACAGGCCAATGCCCAAGGCAACTACCGAAACGGTAAGTGCCAACAGCCACAGCTTGTTGGGCTTGGACTCCAGAGGCTTTAACACCCCCTCGGTCACATCGTGGTAATTCAGACCACCAGTTACTTCAGGGTTTCTTATGCTGGATACGTAGTGTGACATGGTTTCCTTTTATTTCCTGTCGTTACGATTCAATTCAAATTAGGAGTGCGGTTCTTCGTGGTCAGAAGGCTTTCCGCTGTGCGCAGCTTGTGTCTCCACGTTGCGCACCTTGGTCATATAGAGAACCGAAGGAAGGGTTTTGACATCTTCCAGGGCGTGGTAACCACGCTGGTTCTGCATGTAAAGGCGATGGATTTCGCTCTTGTCGTCGTTGAGGTCACCAAATACGATGGCGTCGGCGGGGCAGGACTGCTGACATGCAACCTTGATCTCGCCGTCTTTCAGCTTCCGCATTTCTGCTTTCGCCTTCAGTTTCTTCTCCTGGATCCGCTGGACGCAGAAGGAGCATTTTTCCATCACACCACGGGCCCGTACAGTAACGTCCGGGTTCAGGACCAAACGACCAACCTTGTCGTGCTGGGCAAAGTTGACAGTTTCGTAGTCGCTGTTCCAGTAGTAGCTGAACCAGTTGAAGCGACGAACTTTATAAGGACAGTTGTTCGCGCAGTAACGGGTTCCGATACAGCGGTTGTAGACCTGCTGGTTCAGACCTTCGTCGGAGTGAACCGTGGCGAGTACCGGACAAACCGTCTCACAAGGAGCGTTGTCACAGTGCTGGCACAGCATCGGCTGCATGGCCACCTGGAGAGATCCATCCTGAGCGCCGGGATCGCCTTTGAAGTAGCGGTCGATCCGCATCCAGTGCATCTCGCGACGTCCGAGGACTTCTTTCTTACCGACGACAGGGATATTGTTCTCCGCATTACAGCTGACAATACAGCTGCCACAACCCGTACACTTGTTCAGGTCAATGGCCATGGCCCAGTGGTGACCGCTCTTGTCGTGGATGTCCCAGAGGGAAACCATGTGGTGAGCCGTCGGGCGCTTGTTGCCGGAAGAAGGATTGTTTTTATAGGCAGCGAAGGTCGTTTCCTTGAGGATATAATCGCTCACACGATCTTCGATCTGCTGCTTGGCTCCCGGATCTTCCGAGGAACCATCCAATTCATAACCGATATAGGTCTGGGTCTTGGCCATCGGGATGTTTTCACCCGCTGCGCTGGCCGAAGCGCCCATCGCGACATAAGAGAAGGAGCCGTTGCTGCTGCCGACCATCGGGTAAGCGTTCACACCGATGTTGGCGGCCACTTTACCAGCCACTTCGCCCCGTCCGTAACCCGTCGTGATCACCAGCGTGCCATTGGCCTGGCCCGGCTGGATGACGATGGGCAACTTGACGCTCTTGCCATTCGCGGAAAGGTCGACCATGTCGCCATCTTTCCATCCCTGGTCCATCGCGTAGGTATAAGGTACCGTCACGTAGTTGTCCCAGGTCACCTTGGTGATGGGATCGGGAAGCTCCTGGAGCCAGGGGTTATTGGCTTGAGCCCCCGTACCGATGCAAGGAGATTGAGCGATGACCAGCTCGGTGCCTTTGGCTGCTTTCGAGGCAGCGACGAGCGCACTCAGGGCCTGAGAAGGAGATGAAGTCGGCATCGGGGCCAATTCTTCTTCCTCTTCTCCCCCATCCTCAATCGCATCAATCAAGGCGTCGACCATGCTCTTCTTGCCGTGGACATGGACAAAGCCTTGCTGAACGGATTCTTCCCAGAACTTCTTGAAAGAACCTTTGGCGCCAGACTGGGGATAGACATCGTTTTTCCAGTTGTCCGCAACGTACTCGTAGTAAGAAGCATTGTTGCCGGACCATTTGATCAGGCAATGCTCCCACTGACGGGTGTCGAAGAGGGGGCGGATCAAAGGCTGGACGATATTGACCACGTGGGTCTTGGGCTGCGCATCCCCCCAGCTTTCCAGATAGTGATTCTGGGCGAGGGCGAAATTACAAGCCTTGGAAGTTTCGTTTTCGTGGGTAACAAAGGCAACCGAAGTCTTGACCTTGGCCAATTTCGTTTTCAGTTCTTCGCCGCCCATAAAGTCATAGACCGGGTTGACGTCATTCAGGAAGACCACCGCGTCGTACTTGTCGGCGTTCTTCGCAAATGCCATCATGGCCTCGTCGTTGCCCTGGTAGGTCAGGGTCGCATTGTCGACGTCAACCGTGGAGCCGTAGTTTCCGAGGGCTTCGTTGATGGCCTTGGTGACCAACTGAGCGTTGACATCGTTCAAGCCACAGACGACGAGGGAGTGTCCCTGGGCCTTCTTGAGTTCCTTGGCGGCGCGCTTGATGGCGTTGCCGGGAGCTTCAAAGCCAGAGGTCGGGCCGGAACCCGTAATCTCGTGGTGGAGGGTGACCAGCGCCGCCATGATTTTGGACGGCGACAACGGAATCCGGAGGTCGGAAGCCGACCCGGTAACGGTCACACCCGATTCAAACTGGATATGGCGGGACATCTTCGGACGGTCCTGGTTCAGGCTACGGCCTTTGGACCAGCCTTTGGTGTACTCCGTCGGAGCCACCCAGGTGCCGAGGAAGTCGGCCTCAAAACCTACAATCACGTCGGCTTCGCCGAACTTGTAGGTCGGGATTTTCATCATGTCACCCGAATCGGTATGCGCCTTGGCCAGGGCATAGTTGGAGACGGGATCGTATTCAATAAAGTCTCCCTGGGAAAAAGAGGAGAGGAAAGACTTGACCGCTTTACGGCCGGAAGGGCTGACAACGGTGTTGGAGACAACTGCGACGCGGCTGGCGTTGCCAAAGGCACTGCCCAGCACTTTGTCGACGTTCTCCCAATCCATCTTGCCTTCGGAACCACGGGGAGCCTTCAGACGAGTGGTATCGTACAGGTCCAGCACGGACGCGTGATCGCGGGAGCCGACACCACCCTGGGTAAAGGGATGCTCAGGGTTACCTTCGATCTTAATCGGACGGCCTTCCCGAGACTTCACCAATACAGCCGTGGCTTCGTTGGTGACCATGCTGGTGGTTGCGTACCAGCTGGAAACACCAGGCGTCACGTCTTCCGGCTTGATGACATAAGGAACTGCCTTGCGGATCGGCTTCTCGACACAGGCCGTCAGGGCAGCTGCGGTCAATCCAAAGCCAAAAATCTTCAGGAAGTCCCGGCGGTTGGTGCTCAGGCCCAAACTCTCCTCAGAAAATGCCTCCTCAATCGGAAGCTCTTCCTGAAATTCATCCTTTTGGCCTTTCTGAAACTCCGGACCAGCTTGGTACTGCTCCAGTCCGTTCCAGTATGTATCGTGTTTTCCCATTTATCTTAATTGAAAAACTTTATTCAAGTCGACGATTCATCAATAGTGGCAACGTGCGCATTGGAGACCACCGATATCTTCTACCGTATGGACATCGTCACGTTCCAGCTTCTTATAAAGGTCCGCGTTCAGTTCAGTTTCGCGGTGACAGTTGATACACCAACCCATGCTCAGGGGCGCCCACTGATAGACGACATCCATCTCTTCGATGGGTCCGTGGCAGGTCTGGCACTCAACTCCACCGGCGACGACGTGCTGCTGGTGGTTGAAGTAGGAAAGGTCCGGGAGGTTGTGAATACGCACCCATTCGATCGGAATATTCTTCTCGTAGGATTCGTAGATTTTCGCGATCTCTTTCTCTCCGGAGATTTTTCCTTCCTTGATCCCCTTGTGGCAGTTCATACACACGTTGGTGGAAGGAATCCAGGCGTTCTTACCCTTGCTTGCGCCGGTATGGCAGTACTGACAGTCGATTTCGTACTCACCCGCGTGGATCGCGTGGGAGAACCAGATCGGCTGATCAGGCTGGTACCCTTGGGAAAGACCTACGCCCCGGGCAATCGGAACCAGAATCACCAACCCAATTACGAAGACCACCAGGTTGCCGGAGGTCGCGATGAAGGGGTTCAGAGACAATTCCTTTGCGTAGGCGATGGTTCCTTTAAAGGAGAAGGATTCCTTTCCTTCCCGCACCCGAATCAGGTTGACCAGGTTGGCGGAAACAAAGACCAACAAGAGGACCACCAACAACAAAACCCCAACCACAAGGGCGAGGCTCAGGTAGAGGTCATCGTAGTCGGAAGTGACTTTATCAGAGGAACTGGAAGAATACTGTGCATCTTCTTGTCCCAAACCAAAATCAGAAAGCCCCCCGTCCAGTACCTGGAGGGTGGTTGAAGAAACAACTGAGCCAGCATCCTCTCCAAGATGGCTGGCCCAAGTGAACTGAAAACCGATAAAAATCAGTGCTACGACCCATAAGGACCGCCGAAGAATCGGTATTGAGTTACTAAAATAGGTGCTCATCAGCATGTGGTATTTTTCTTTGACCGAGTGCAAGTTAATAGAGGAATGATTTTTTTTCAAACGTCCTAAAAATGATTTCTGTCGCTGTCTACTTATTTAGAACATTTCTAAAGACACCAATAACAGCTTTCATTCCCGTTTTTTGATCCTCTGACCGACACTCTAAGGTCATTCTTTATTGTTAATCCGTTGTATTTCATCCATTAGGACCCCGAAACCTTTTTTATTCTTTTTTCGTTATAGGCCCCATTTCCAAAGAACAACTCGTTTTTCGTTTGTTGATAAAGTAAATAAAGAAGCTCCAAATTATTTAGCCCCGACAGCCGCGATTGGAAAATGCGAAATCCGCCTAAGCGGAGGCATCAGCGCCCTTTTTCCTTCTTGCAACCAAGTAGGTCCAGCCCGCTATCACACTGGCTATCAACAATCCGCCAAATTCGCGTGACCGCTCGATATACGGGTGAGAATTTTCCATCCCCTCCGAAAAGCCAATCCCGTCACTGTTCGTCAAAAACTCCACCACATCCGGAACCAGCAAAGCGCTCATTCCAATGTACAGCCACCAAAGCGCCAATGCGGCCACCGGATAGTACCGCCCCGCCGCAGCAAAGCCGCTCAAAATCGCGGCAGCCCCATATATCACCATCCACGTTGTTCCATCGGGATCATTTTGCTGAAATGCAGCAAAGGAAACCATGACAATTGCGGTAAATATGTGGATAACTCTAACCATGATATTTATCAGTTGAATTGCATTCGATAGCTCAGAACGGGAATAATTCCCAGCGAAGTCCGGTCCACCAACTGGTCCAGGAAGGGGTCATAACTGATTCCCATGACATTTGTCAGGTTCAGCAAATTCTGGATGTCCAGCGCCAAAGTACTCGTGTATCCGGGCCGATTCCGCTGCAACATGAAGCGCGCGTCCAGGCGGTTGAAGGCATTCACCTGGAGGTAATTCGGATCAGCGTAGTTGAAGACCGTCTGCCCTTGCAGCCGGGACGCATCCAGATCGACCTCCGGCTGGCGCAGCCCGCCCCGCGTCGTCCACCGCAGGTGAATCCCCACCGTCCGCAACTTGCCATTGCGGCCGGTCCCCTCCTTTTCCCATCCCCCATTCACCTTCACCGCATAATTCGCCGCCCAGGTCGTCGGCCGGTACGCCCCGTCGAGCCCCGCAACCTCCGATTCGAAGACCGTGCCCGACACCATATAGTAAAAACCATTGCGCCAGATTTCCTCGAGCGTCAGCTCCACCCCATAATTCCGCCCCGTCGTCAATGCCTCAAAGGCCAGCGGCGTATAATTCGTCTCCAGATTGACCGCCGCCAGCCCCGAGCTGTCCATCGGGATGTCCCGCAACAATTGCCCGTAGGCGTTCGCGCTGAGTCGGCCTAGCCGCGAGTCCGTCCCGAAGCCCAGGTCAAACTGGTCCGCTTCGATGGGAGCCTGGCTCAGCAGCGGAAATTGATTCTGCGTGGGCAGGAATTGCCGTTGTAGGGCGAGGGGCAATACCTGGTGGGTCCGGCGGTAGGACAATTCTATCGCCCGTTGACCGCCCAATCCCAGCTCCAAACTCAGGCGGGGATCCAGGTGATAGGTATTGCTATTGGAGAAATACTGGGAGGTCAAACCGGGGGAAACCAACAAACGGTTCCATCCGAATTCACCTTCCACAAAGGCCAGGCCGGTGAAATAGCTCCAACTCTGGTCCAGATTGGTGACGGGAGCGCCATTGCCCACCAATTCCCCCTCGTAGGACCGAACCGCCCCATTCCCTCCTACCCGCACCTGGTTCGCCGACTTCCCCACGCGAATCGTCACCTCGGAATGGAGCGAGCCCAAGCGTTGTTGGATTTCGTCGCGCTCAGCGCGGCTCAGGCTATCCGTCAAATTCAACTCCGGCACATTGAGCAGGCCCCAGGTCGTGGTCGACTGGGAATAGGCAAAGCTGGTCTCCCACTCCGCCCGGTCGCCCAGGAGGACCTCGTGCCGCAAACCGCCCATCTCGGAGCGGCTGTCAAATCGGATATTGTACAGTTCCTTGGCCTGCGTCGCCAGGCCAATGGAGTCTACCCCTTCAAAATCATTGAAACTCTGCCCCCAAAGTCCCCACAGCGTGAACTTGCCCGCCTTCCCCGCATCCTGCACCAACTTGCCCGAGAAATCCTGATAGTTGATGGCCTCGTCGCCCAAGGGGACGCCCATCAGCGACAGCAGGCCGACCGTAGAATAGCGGTAATTGAAGAGAAACGAGCCGTTCTTGTGGCGGGACAAAGGACCTTCGGCACTCAGGTCGACCCCAATCAGGCCGACCTGCGCTGCAAATTCGAAATTTTGTTCGTTGCCGTCGCGGAAATGAATGTCCATGACCCCGCCCAGCGCATTGCCGAAGCGGGAAGGATAGTGGGACAGGTAAAATGTGCTGTTGTCGAGCATCTGGGTATTCAGCATCGAGGTCCCGCCGCCCGAAGGCGCGGGTCGGTCGGTGGTGGTCCCGGCATTGCTGAGGTGGTTTGGGGACAAAACTTCCGCCCCTTCAATCTGCCATTGGTTGCTGACGGGGCTATTGCCCCGCACCGAGATGTGATTGGCCTGGTCATTGGTCTGGGTGACGGCGGCACTGCGGGTCACGAGGCGGGCCGGGTCCCACAAGACGCCCGGCACCCGCCGGGTCAGGTCGACGTCAATCTCCTGGTAATTGCAGCTGATCCTCCGGTACCGCGTCCCCCGGATGTCCACCTGCTCCAGCTTCAAGAGTTTCGGCATCATTTCCACGGCCAACACCTCCTCTTTCCCCGACTCCAACAGCAAATTCTCCACCTCATAGCCCTCGTAGCCCTCCATTTCCACCGCCAGATAATAACGTCCCGCCAGCACCTCACTTACACTGAACTTCCCCTCCGCATCGGTTTCGATGCTGATCGGTTCCTCTTCCGTCTCCTCCTGGCCTTGTACCAGATGGGTCAGGGTCACTTTGGCCCCTGCCAACGGAATTTTGACATAGCCCTCCACCACCTGACCCCGGACAGAAGTCGTGATCTGGCTGGGAAGAAGATAAAAACAGGGCAGCAGAATCAGTGCAAACAGGAGGCGTCGAAACATGGGGGTAAAATACTATGGGATGGGGAAAATGAAAAAGCAGGGGACGGAGAATTCGGGGCAAAAAGCATCGGAGGAGCAGAATCCACATTCTGCTCCTCCGAACGAGGGGCCTGGCCGCTCACGCGGCCCTCCTCCCCCAATGGGAATAACCTTCCGCCATCAATTCTGAGACGGCGGGTCGATCCAGTTGCCATCGCCGGCAATCAGCTCGACCAATTTGTCGACCGCTTCCGCGGTCTTCACGCCGCGTTCCACGACTTCCTTGCCGCGGTACAGCGCAATCTTGTCCGGCCCGACGCCCACATAGCCATAATCGGCGTCGGCCATTTCGCCTGGACCATTCACGATACAGCCCATGATCCCGATCTTCACCCCTTTCAGGTGCTCGGTCCGCTTGCGGATCTTGGCCGTGGTCTCTTGCAGGTCGAAGAGCGTCCGGCCGCAACTGGGACAGGAAATATATTCCGTCTTGGTCATCCGCAGGCGCGACGCCTGCAGCATGCCGAAGCTCAGACGGTTCGTCATCGCGTTCGCGGGGTGAAGCCAGAAGCCATCGACCTGGCCGTCAACCACCATCGTCCCGCTCATGCTCGCCACATACAATTGCTGCCGGGCTTCCAGCGTCAGGCGCAGGTGCTCGGGCAAATGATCGTCGTTGTAGAAGTCAAAGGTTTCCGGCACCACCGTGGACAGGATGACCGGAGCCCGGTTGCCGAGGTCGCGGAGGCGGTTCACCATCCAGCGCCAGATATGGGCCGTGCTTCTGCCTTCAGCGTGCAGCACCAGGGCTACATTTTCCCGACTCCAAACCGCTTCCATTCCTGCTTTTTCCACGTCATCTGCCTTCATCCGCACAAAATTCAATCCGCTGTGCTGGGAAGAAGAACCGAGAAAGGCAGTGGGAGAATCAAAGAGGGGGAAATAGGTCTGCTGGTCGCGGAGGTCGTTCCAGAAGGAGGCGTCCACGATCCGCTTGAGGCCGCCCGGCAATTCGAAGGGCGGCAATTGCTGGCCGAAGTAGATATAATCGGCCGCCATATCGGAGAAATTGTACTTGTCGAGGGTGGCGCTGTACAGGTAACCGGCCTCAGTGAGGTGGTCGCGCTCCAATGGAGCGTTGTGGTAATCGGCCACGACCCGCGGCACCTGGCCCTTGCCCAGGTTCACGGTCTCCCGGCTGTCCATCCGGTTGAATTCAAAGGGCGTGGCCGCATGTTCGGGAACCGTGGCGCCGCCCAACCAATCGGGGGCTGCGTATCCGGCCCCGTCGAAGATGTCCACGAGGAACTTCGCCACCGGCGATTCGTACTCCGGCTCCTCCGTGAGCGAGACCCGGACCGTATCGCCGAGCCCGTCCATCAACAGGGCCGCGATGCCCTGGGCCGATTTGATCCGACCGTCCTCCCCTTCTCCGGCTTCCGTCACCCCGAGGTGCAGCGGATAGCACCGGCCATTCTCCAACATCTTCTCACACAGTAAGCGGTAGGCCTGGACCATCACCTGGGGATTCGAGGCCTTCATGGACACCACCAATTGGTGGTAATTGTACATCTCGCAGATCCGGATGAACTCCAGGGCCGACTCGACCATGCCCAAAGGCGTGTCGCCGTAGCGGCTCATGATCCGGTCACTCAATGAACCGTGGTTCGTCCCGATCCGCATGGCCGTCCCTTCTTCCTTGCAGATCTTCACCAGCGGCGCAAAGCGGTCGTGGATCCGATCGAGTTCGTCCTGATAGGACTGATCGGTGTATTCAATGACCTTGAATTTCTTCTTGTCCGCATAATTGCCCGGGTTGACCCGGACCTTGGACACGATGCGCGCCGCCACTTCCGCCGCATTCGGCGTAAAATGGATGTCCGCCACGAGCGGTACATCGCAACCCTGGGCCCGCAACTGCTTCTTGATTTCAGCCAGGTTATGGGCCTCTTTGATACTCGGCGCCGTAATCCGAACGTATACCGCCCCCGACTCGACCATCCTCAGGGTCTGGGCCACGGTCGCCTCCGTATCCATCGTATCGGTCGTGGTCATGGACTGTATCCGGATGGGGTTGTTTCCGCCCACCGGAATGCCTCCAATGTCCACTTCAACCGTGGGGAGTCGCTTGCGTTGGTAAAGGTCGTGGCAGTATTTCATGTATGCGTAGTATGTGTCGCTTTTGATCCTTAGAGATCGCCCAATTGGGGGCGTACAATGATGTCTTCGACGACAGTGCGGTCACTCAGGTTCACCGCGGTCCAGGTCAGTTCGGCGATGTCCTCCGCAGGAATGAACCGCTCCTCGGGCAGGTCCATGCCATCCCAGGAAGAGGTAAAAGTCGCCCCCGGCAACATGGCAATGACCCGAATGCCTTTGGGTTTCATCTCCTCACGCAGGCTCTTGGAGAAGCCGTACTGGGCAAATTTGGAAACGCTGTAAGAGCCGCCGTGTTCATAAGCGGTCACACTGGCAATCGAACACATGTTCACGATGGTCCCATGTCCCTGTTCGACCATTGCGGGTACCAATCCCTTCGAGATATAATAGGTACTGAACAGGTTCGTGGCCATCATTTTTTCAAAGACCTCATCCTCCTCACTGTGCATCTGTCCCGGCAGGAAAACGCCGCCATTGTTCACCAAAACGTCGAAAGCGCCGTGTTCCTCGTTCAGTTTCGCAACCAAATTCTTCACAGATTGTTTGTCGGAAATGTCACAAGCGTAGGTGATCAGGCCGGGAATGGCTTCCGTGGCTTTTTGGAGCCCTTCCTCTCCGCGGGCACAACCGACAACCTGGTAGCCTTCCCGGTGAAAGCGTTGGGCGATGGCCAGACCGATGCCCCGGCTCACGCCGGAAATAAATATTTTCTTCATGGCCCAAATTTAGGTCAAGTTCGGCGAAGCGTTATCCACAAAGAATGATTTGATGGGGAGTCAGAGTAAGAAAGGGAAAATGGCGCGTCGTTCCGGGGGATAGTCCTCGAATTTGCCCTGGTACCAACGGTGATGGGCCAGGCCGCGAGGAATCAAATTGGCGGCGGTCCAAATGGCAAAGGCCAGCCCCGGCAAGGAGAAGGTCAGCAGCGCGAAGCCGGACCACTCGACAATTTCACCGAAGAGGTTGGGACAGGACAGGTAACGGAACAGGCCACCCCGGGGAATCTTATAGCCCGTTTCGCCGGGTTTGCGGAGGTTCAGGAGACGGGTATCGGAATCCCAATTGACCGCCATGCCACTGAAAAAGAGGACGAGGCCCATCCAAAAGGCCGGATGGTAAGCCCAGCGGTCCGGAACGGGAGCGGCCAGGAAGCCAAAGTAAATGCCCAGCGCCCCGGCGTTGACGAGGTTGAAGAAAATGGCGGAGAACATGATCACGATGGGCATTTTCTTGCCCCGGGTGCGGAGTCGCCAGGGGAAAATGAGGGCGCGGTGGGCATAATGGAGAATGTACAAGCCGAGAAAGAGATAGCTCAGGGGACTTTTCTCAGTGGGGCCGAGGAAAAACAACAAGGGAAAAATCAACAGCACGGGCGTCTCCATGAGGAACCAGCCCAGCCGGTTGTCGATCATGGGGCCCCATGTCCGCTTCGTATGCCGCCCGTAGGGCGCCACAATCCGAAGGTTGATCAGGAAGATGACAACCGCCAACGCGATCCAACCACCCAGGATCCACTGAAATGTCTCCAGGTCCATGCCCAAAGATACACCGATCGCAGCGCCTTTTTCCAATTGTCCCCCCAACTATTTCATTTCTGCTGCGCCCCGATTCCTTTCTCTCCTCCCGCCATTTCCCCCTCCCCCATGTTCATTCCCCTACAAATTGTCCCCCATCTTCGAATGGACCCAGTTCGCGTACTCGTCCTTGAACTGATCCAGCTCCACCTTGAACTTATTCTTGTGGTTGCCCGAAGAGACCTTGTGCATGAGCTCGTGCTGGCCGGGCCCCTCCACCGATTCCTTGCGGCTGCGTTCGGTGAGCATCAGGTTGGAGGTATTGGTCGCGTGCTGGGGGTAAAGCGACTTGTAAAGGAGGTGGTGGACTTCAAAGGGGCGGCCACTGACCGCCTTGAGGACGGAATTCAGGTCGACCGTGCCGAGGTCTTCCGCTTCAAAATCCTTGGTCATCTTGGAGCGGCCCACCGAATACAGGGGAATACCGGTTTTGCCGCCGCTGTAACTGGCCAAATTGCCGTTCCAGGCGGCATTCATATATGGATTCAGCCCCAAATGCAAAGGTGCGGAGGCCTCGAACATCTGGTGGAGGTCGGTGACCGTAGAGGGAGACAGAGCGCCCGTCCCCCATTTGCCGACGTCGTGGCCGACCCGGCTGGCCAGGTCGTCGTAGGTCTTGACCACCGAAGACGTCGGGTGGCCGAAGTTGTTCAGGATGTCCTGCACCCCGGCATCGGGCGTCAAATAGCTGCCCAGACCGGTCACGTCCCATTCAAAGGGATTGGATTGTTGGCTCACGCCGGTCGCAATCGCCCGGGCCTGGTCAATGGTATAGTGGTTGTGGGGATCGTCGTGCAATTGCTGGACGATCTTCATTTGCTGGGGGCCGAGTCCCCGCATGGCCTTGGTGGTACAGGCCAGCGTCCGGTTGGGCACATAGCTGCCGATGGTCCGCTGAACGGGCGTGTCCTGGCTCGCTTTGAGCTGGAAGGTCGGCGGTTGTTGCGATTTGCCGGCTGCAGTGCCGCTCATGGCATTCGCCTGGAGCGGATGGGAAGCGGGAGCTTTGCGTTGGGCGGGACGGGAAACAGTCTTTTTCATGGCAATGGAGTTGGAGATGGATCTGGTGCCAAGGTAAAGGAGTCGCTGCCCATTGTTGATGCTTGATTTTACCGCGTTGTTACAGATCCAAACCTTTCGGGCCCTTTCTTTTTCCCACTTCAGCCAACTGTTTCTTCATTTGCTCCCACCCAAGCGGTCCATATCCAAACTGTTTATTCTTCGCCCGGAAAGTATTTCGCTTGGAGATCGGTGAAAGAAAGGGGGAGACAGAGAAATGAAGCAGAAGGGTCAAAGGGGAGGGAAAATTTGAGAATGGAAGAAATGTGGAAATGAAAAAATGGGAGACACAGCGGAATTGGAAGGGGTAAAATTAGATTTAATTCGGGTTGAAGGTGGGGGGAGGGAGAAAATGGGCAAATGGAAGAAGAGAATTGGGTAAATGGGGAAAATGTGGAAGTATGCAAATGAGTCGGAGTAGCCAAAGGGGGAAGGAAATTCGAGAATGGAGGGAATGTGAAAATGAAAAAATGGGAGACACAGCGGAATTGGAAGGGGTAATATGAGATTTAATTCGGGTTGGAGGTGGGGGGTATTCGCCTTCGAGGTGGGGGGGCCTGCCTCGAACCCAAATAGAATTCGGGTCAGAGGTCAATTCACCCACCTCTGACCTTAATTCATTCGGGTTTGAGGACAATGAATTCGCTGAAAAGCTCAATTCATTCGCCGTGGAGGTCAATGTTATTCGTATAAATGGCATATCTATTATGGTTAGAGGTGGGGGGAGGGTAGCAAGGAGGTGGAGGGGGGTACCTTTTACCCAAATAC